>JAYGHB010000111.1:0-60373 GCA_034931985.1 Halotia wernerae UHCC 0503 | reverse complement strand
TTTAAGTATGGGGTTCCCTACACCCTACACCCTATCCCCTACACCCTTTTCATACGTGAGTTTATTAAAATTCAAGAGCGTTCAGGGGCATCAAAAGAAATTGGTACAGCACTTCTCGAACAACAAGAAAATTTATTTGAGCTTTGGTATCAAGTCAGAGATGGAACTTTAACTCGATGTGATTTTCAACTGGCAGTTGAACCGATTCGTCACTGCCTCAAGTCTACTTTACAAGAGGCTGGGGATTATGAGATTGGCTCTCAGGAGAAAACCCCACTGGCAAAAACTGTTCGTACTTGCCGCCAACTGTTAAAGATTGAACCAGCGCTTTGGCTATTTGTCCAGGTTGAGGGCGTGGAACCAACAAATAATGCTGCTGAACGTGCTATCCGTCCGGCGGTGATTTGGCGAAGGACTAGTTTTGGTTCTCAATCCCAAGCTGGTAGTACTTTTGTACAAAGAATGTTGACTGTTATTACTACACTTAAATCTCAGCGTCGGAATGTTTTGGAGTTTATGACCGCATCTGTGAGTGCTACGCGTAAGCGTCAACCAACTCCATCCCTAGTTCCCCAAGTTCCTGCTGCTGATTAAGTAATAAATGCTGCCTATACATCATGTGTCTTACGAGGTTATTTACTGTTACCTCAGATAGTTCCGCTTGTGTATTTAATTGCTGTAACTTCTTCACACATTAGATTTTGCGGGATTTCAGCCACTAATTACCCCCGTGAACGATTACAGTTAATTAGATGACAATAAAAAAATATTACTACTGATTTTCGTAAAAAATTAAAGATCAAATAGTTTTTTCATCTTGATTTCATATTTCTCCTTCAACATAAAAAATATGTAGGTTCCATAATGAATATCAATATTTTTGTGGACATGATTTAAAGACTTACTCAGGTAGTTATCAATCAGTTCTAATTGAAATAGATGTAGCCAGTGATGAACTATACAAGCAATAGTCACTACAATTCGTATCGTCAATTAAACAATGTAGTAGTGGTATTGCAAATAAAAACCCGATTAAATGAGCAAGTTCATGTCGCCATAATAATTACTACTATTTTTTGGAGATTAAATATGAATCAGCTGGCAAACCTTTCATTATTCGATCACGTTTCTAACTATCAATGGAACAATCATAGTAAATTTAAAAAATTTATTGCCGCTGATGTTACCCAGGCAATAGGAAATGTACCGATTGTAAAACTTAAGAATATTTCCTCTATATGTGTTAACTCGGAATGCTTTTTGAAATTAGAGAGTTGCAATCCCGGAGGATCTATTAAAGAGAAAAATGCAGTCTACCTCGTCACTCGTGCCGAGGAAGAGGGACTACTTGTGCCTGGTGGTACGATTATCGAGTCAAGCTCAGGAAATTTCGGCGTTGGTCTGGCGATGGTAGGAGCAGTCCGAGGGTATCGAGTGATTATTGTCGTCGATGCAAAAACTGCTCCACCGTTTAGACGAATGCTGAAAGCATACGGTGCAGAACTTGTGGATGTACCGCTAGATGAGGCAGACGAATCAGGCTCGATGCAGAAAGCAAGAATGAAACGAGCGCGTGAGCTTGCTGCAACTATTCCTCATGCTTGGTATCCATGTCAGCACTTGAATCCTTTGAATACGGAGGCACATTCGTACTACACGGCGCGAGAAATTGAAGCTCACTTTGCTGGTGAACTGGACGCTGTGGTAGTCGGTGTTAGCACGGCAGGACAAATAATGGGTATAGCTCGTTATCTGCGATCGCGATTTCCCAAAATACGTATTGTTGGCGTTGATGTTGAAGGTTCAGTCATTATGGGAACGCCAGCAAAACCATACAAGATGACGGGTGTGGGATTATCGTTTTTTCCACCTAATCTGGATCTGTCGCTGCTTAATCGTGCTTACGTGATACCAGAGGCACTTGCTTACTCGGTGTGTCACACACTTGCACGTCGTGAAGGATTGCTGCTGGGTGCATCAACTGGGGCAATTGTGGCTGGTGGCTTGCATCTAGCGCGCTCTCTTGGTGCTGGTGCGCGGATTCTGATGGTTAACCCAGACCGAGGCGATCGCTATCTTGAAACTGTGTACGATACTAATTGGCTCGATCATCATGGGTTTGCACTAATTGAGGGGGAGCATCTTGATCATGCGATCGCTTCATTAACTCCTGTGTATTTTTAGTGGCTCACCATATATATAGTGCTGAAAAAATTATGAATACTCCACCCCAGCAGGAACAAGAAGGCAATAAAACAACTTCAGAGCGATCGCTATTGATGTTACTGGCCCAGTTCATACCTCTTTCCTTGACTGATGTAGCAATGACTCTCGGCGATCCACTTCAGACTGCTGCACTCAGTCGCCTGTCCTTTCCGCAAGCAACACTAGCCGGAGTTGGGGTAGTCAAGGGAGTTGCCGTATTTCTGGAAAGCCCCATTATCATGATTCTTCATGCCTCAACTGCTCTGGGTGGGCAGGCCAAATCTCGGCGCGCACTTTGGCAATTGACGGTAATTGCGGGGCTTTCTTTGAGTGGTATTTTTCTTTTACTCACTTGGGAGCCTTTGTATAACTGGCTGCTTTTAAAGGTATTTGGCGTTACCCCATTTATTGCAGCGCAAGGGAGAACTGCTTTTTTATTGATGTTCTTGTGGCCTTTCGTGATTGCTTGGCGACGATTTTTTCAAGGACTGCTGATCCGCGCTCGTAAGAGCGTAGCTGTAGGATGGGCAGGTATGGCGCGATTAACTTGGGTAATTGTGGCGCTGGTAGTCGGAGTCAGCCTTAGAAGTGACGGCGCATTTCTTGCAGGTATTACCATGATGGGAGCCATACTTATTGAAGCAGCACTGGTTACATGGTTTTGTTTGCGTCTTGGCGCTATTTCTATTCTTAACCAGCAGGTAGATTCTGAGACTAAGAAACTGAAATTGCCTCAAACTTTTCCTGGAGTCACATTTTACTACCTTCCTTTAGCTTCAACAATGCTTATTGTTTGGGGTGCAAGGGCAATACTTTTAAGTCTGATCGCTCGCTCATTCGATGGCAGCCTGGCACTTGCTGTATGGCCGGCTGCCTGGGGGCTAGTTCTTTCAATTGCTAACGGTACACGCATGATTCAACAAGTGGTAATTTCTGCTTATGAAGAAACTTCCAGGCAGACACTTACTGCTTTTGTAATCATTGTCGGGTTGGGTTTTACTTTGATACCATTTTTTCTTGGGTTTACGGACAAAGGATTGTTATTACTTAGCCAGTTTTTGGGAAATAATCCTTCTCTTGTAGAAGCAGCTCGTCCGGTTGTACAAATCCTCTCATTTTTCCCTTTGCTCCTGGCACTGCAAAATACGTTTCAAGGTTTGCTTATTCACCGCGCCAAGAACTGGTTCATCAATATTGCAACATTAGTTGCCGCAGCTTTCACCTTGGTAGTATGTGGAAGTCTGATTTTTACTAGACATAGCGGAGCGACTTCAGCAGCCTATGGAATGCTTGCGGGTACTGTCAGTGAAATTATAGTGCTTTTTTTCGCACTGCAACGTAAATAAAAAAGTCAAAAGGCGGACAGTAGTTTTTTTTTCGATAACAAACGGTGCATAATCTTAAGATGAAAATGAGCGTGATTGGCTTTGCCAGTGCCGTAGGCGATCGCACTCATCTTGCATCGTTTTCTCCTTTGGGTTGGGGACGCTCCAAGTTGAGTAGTTTAGTGATGCCTTGGGTTACATCTACTGACCCAGAAATTGCCCATGTGGGAATGTACGAACACCAAACGCCCAAAATGGGCATCGATGTGATTACGATTAAAATTCCTTTTAATAGTGTAGATCGAGCGATCGCAGATGGTGAAGAGTCAGGATTTGTCAAAATTCACCACAAAAAGGGATCTACTGTGTTCTACTTGATTAGAAGATGCAAGGCACGACGAACATATACCTGCCAAGGCTCAGTCTGAGGTTGAAAGATTTGTGCATAAAGCATGATTCCACTCATAGTGTCAAAAACTAAACTAGGGTCTAAATCTGCGTGAACTTCATTTCTCGCTTTTGCCCGTTCAATTACAACAGCAAAAGCTTGTCGTCGAGGTTGCAAGTATTTTGTCCAATAAATTTGAGCAAACTGAGGATTAGTTGATGCACTACTAATAATCATGGCAACAGTCTGCCGCCCTAAAGGACTAAGTGTAATTTGGGCAGCACTCTCAACCAGAGCATCAATATCACCCCAAAGATGACCAGTATCAGGGATAGTAACTTCTTCTCTAAAACTCTCTATTGCCGATGCAATAAGTTCTTCTTTACCTTTGTAGCGTCGATAGATAGTAGGCTTGCTAACTCCTGCACGGACTGCAATTGCGTCAATGCTGGTACGCTCATATCCAAATTCTGCAAGTAATTCCAAAGTTGCTTGCAGAATGGCTTGATGAGATTGAACGTTGCGAGGTCGTCCGGGTGAATTTTTAACAGGTTTAATCATGCAGATACCATTTTAAAGCACCAATAGCTAGACAATTTACAAAGAATTGCTGAGTTGACATTATTGAATATTTTACGATACGGTATCGTAAACAAAAGTTTTTTATTTAATCAAAGGCGCGAGAAAATATGAATAGCTTTTCGACGAAGCAAACACTTCCATTACCTCCTGGTCATTTGGGTTTGCCCATCATTGGCGAATCCATCAGTTATTTGCGAGACCCAGCCTATTTCATTAAGCAGCGGCAAAAGCATTATGGAACAATTTTCAAAACTCATCTGTTTGGTCGTCCAACGATTGTCTTAATTGGGGCAGATGCAGCCCGTTTTTTATTCACCAATGAAAGTCAGCGATTTGAGATGACCAATACTACAAGTTTCGAGGTGTTACTGGGAGCAAACTCGATTGGAGTGAAGACAGGTACTGCTCACCAAATACTTCGTAAACAGTTGTTTCAGGCCTTTGAGCCAAGAGCGTTAGCTGAATACGCCATAACAATGGAAGACCTTACCCGTCGTTATTTGCATCAGTGGGAACAGATGAAAACGTTGACTTGGTATCCCGAACTGAAAAAATATACACTTGATATTGCCTGTAAGTTGTTTGTAGGTCTTGATACTGCTTCAGATGAAAACCTGGAAAAAGTTTATGAAGCTTGGAGCGATGGACTATTATCTATTCCGATTCGATTTCCTTTTAGCAAGTTTGAACGTGCGGTTAGTGCGCGAGAAAAGCTTCTTGCCCGAATTGATGAGTTAATTGTTCAACGCCAAAAACAGTCTGTTGTACATCGAGATGTTTTAGGAATTCTACTACAGGCACAAGATGAAGAGGGTAATTGTTTGAGCATTGAGGATGTCAAAGATAATGTGTTAGCTATGCTTGTTGCCGGACACGAAACTTTAACCTCAGCACTCACTTCCTTGTGTCTACTGCTAGCTCAACATCCAGAGGTGTTGGAAACAGCACGTTTAGAACAAGCGAAAATTGGACAAACACAACTGCTAACCTCGGAATGTCTCAAGCAAATGACTTATTTGGAGCAAGTGCTAAAGGAAGTTTTACGGATGCTGCCTCCAGTCGTTCGTAGTGGGTCGCGCAAAGTACTTAAGGAAAGCGAGTTTGGTGGATATTGCATCCCCCAAGGCTGGGACGTGTTTTACCAAATTCAGGAAACTCATCAAGACCAGAATGTTTACGCTCAATCTGAAAGATTTGATCCACAGCGTTTTGCATCTGAACGCGCTCAAGATAAACAAAAGATTTTTAGCTATATTCCTTTTGGTGGTGGAATGCGAGAATGCTTAGGTAAAGAGTTTGCTAGGCTAGAAATGAAACTGTTTGCTACGTTATTGATTCGTGATTATGAATGGGAAATACTTCCTAAACAAAATTTAGAACGATCAGTGCTACCATTCTCTCGTCCTCGTGATGGTTTGAAAGTCAAGTTTTGGCGACGTGAAGGCTAACAACATCAATACCTTCGTTAAACCAGTGAACAGTGAACAGTTAGGGATCTGCGGGTTAATAGTGTCCCAACCAACCGGGTTTCGACTGCGCTCAACCCTCAACCGTCGAGAGTTAGTTGAACGTACTTGTACTGAGCGTAGCCGAAGTAGTCGAAACTCGGTTTACTGGTATTTTATTTTCACGCAAGTCCCTTATCAGTTATTAGTTAGCTTAAAAATAAGTTAATTCATTAGCTTTCAGGCAAAAAGACTTAATTTTTTCTCTTAATAGCTTTATTGTTAAAAATTATTTTACAAAATAAAGTCAGGAAAATTACAAGTTTGACGTTTGTTATTCCCACTTTCCCCTAGACTAATGGCAGCAAACTTGTTCAAACTGGCTGAGGAAAGCAAACATTGAGTGAGACGAACAATTTAAACTCTATTCTTCATAATGTCACCCGCAGGGAATTGCGAGATTTAGTACGGACTCAGCTGCAAATGCTGCTAGAGGGGGGTGACTTGCAGGGAGCAAAAGCTATTCTTGTCCCTGTGCAGCCTGCGGATATTGCCGAGGCCATTGAAGGGTTACCAGAAACAATGCATGCTTTGGCGTTTCGCTTACTTTCTAAAGCTGAGGCCATTGAGGTTTATGAATATCTTGATTACAGTGTTCAAGAACATTTAATTAAAGAACTTAAAAGTCAGGATGTTCGAGACATTGTAGATAAAATGTCTCCGGATGACCGAGCTAGGTTATTTGACGAATTACCAGCAAAAGTTGTCAATCGTTTGTTAGAGGAACTCAGTCCAGAAGAACGCCAAGCTACAGCCCAACTTTTGGGCTATGAAGCTGATACTGCTGGGCGAATCATGACACCAGAGGTCATCTCTTTAAAGGAAAATTTTACCGTTAGTGTTGCCTTAGAACGGATTCGCACCCTAGCTAATGCTAGTGAGATGATTTATTACCTTTACGTTACCGATGGTGCTAGGCACTTGGCGGGGATGTTGTCACTACGCGATTTGGTGACATCTCAGCCAGATGAACCGATTAGCGAAATTATGACCCGCGATGTAGTATTTGTTCATACAGATACAGACCAAGAAGAAGTTGCTAGATTAATCCAAAGATATGACTTTTTGGCTGTACCTGTTGTAGATCGAGAACACCGTTTAGTAGGTATTGTCACCGTCGATGATGTAATTGATATTCTGCAACAGGAAACTACTGAGGATATTTACGCTTTAGGTGGTGGTGTGCAGTCCGATGGCGACAATTATTTTCAGATGAATTTACTAGAAGTTGCCCGCAAGCGCGTTGTCTGGTTATTTGTTTTACTGATTACTAATACAATTACTGGCACGATTATTAAGTCACAAGAAGATATTTTGACAAAAGTGGTAACACTGACGGCATTTATTCCTTTGCTGACAGGTACGGGCGGTAATGTGGGCGCTCAGTCTTCTACAGTAGTAATTCGCGGGATGAATACCGATGAAATCCGATCGCTTGGGGCTTTGCAAGTGGTGGGGCGCGAAGCGATCGCTGGGGCTTTGTTAGGAGTAATGTTAGGCTCCATCGCCACTGTCTGGGCTTACTTTTTGCAAGGGAGAATAGAAGTAGCGATCGCTGTAGGTGTTAGTCTGGTGGCTATTTCTGTTTTAGCTTCTATCTCTGGTTCAGCACTACCGTTTTTGTTCCGCTTCCTGCGTTTAGATCCAGCTTTAATGTCAGCGCCATTTATTACTACAGCAGTTGACGTACTTGGCGTTTTGATTTACTTTAACTTGGCGCGGGTAATTTTAAAGTTATGAGTTATGAGTTATAAGTTGTGAGTGGTGAGTTGTGAGTTAAATATTTTTTAATTTAAAACTCCTCACTCCTCACTTCTAATTTTTACAATTCTGAGGCAGTATCTGGGGCAACGACTTCACCAGTCCCCAATTCCAGTATCATATCCTGGTAAGTAATCAGTTCGCTGAGTTCTTTAACTTGTAAATTCATCTCTTCACAAGCTTGCCGCAATTCTTGTGCAAACTTATTGAGATCATCACCGTAGCCACATTGATAAGCAGCAGTTTCAATTCCCTGCTTGGCATTTGCTCTAGCACAATCTACTAGTTCTGTGCCATGCAATGGTTTTGCAGATGCCATAATTCGTAATTATTTTTTAGGTGTTCATCGCTAGCTAGACTAGCAATTGTTCAGCATTGACGCATCCCTCTCATGGATGAATAAAAAGACAGAGTTAGAAATTAAAAGTAAAAATTCCTAACTTTTAACTCCCAACTCCTAATTCTTAACTATTAACTTTTTTCTCAGCCATTGACTATTTCTCCACCATTAGGATGTAAGACTTGACCAGACATATAAGAAGCATCATCAGAAGCTAAAAATACATAGCTAGGTGCAACTTCTTCTGGTTGTCCGGCTCGTTTCATGGGTACTTGTTTACCGAAAGTTTCCACTTTTTCTTCAGGAAAAGTTGAGGGAATTAAAGGTGTCCAAATTGGGCCCGGTGCTACAGCATTTACCCGAATCCCCTTGCTTACCAAATTTTGTGATAAGGAGCGAGTAAAGGCCACGATCGCCCCTTTTGTGGAAGAATAATCGAGTAGCTGCTGATTGCCTTTATAAGCTGTAACTGATGTGGTATTTACTATGGTGCTGCCTTCTTGCAAGTGTTTCAACGCCGCTTTGGTCATAAAAAACATGGAGAAAATATTAGTACTGAACGTGCGTTCTAACTGTTCTTTACTAATATCTTCAATACTTTTTTGGGGATGCTGTTCGGCAGCGTTATTGATGAGAATATCCAGTTTACCAAACTCATCTACAGTTTGTTGTACAGCTTGTTGACAAAAAGCTTCTTCAGTAATATCACCTGCTATGGCTAACGCCCGACGACCTTGTTTTTCTACTAAATTTTTGGTTTCTTTAGCATCGTCGTGTTCTTTAAGGTAGACGATCGCTACGTTAGCACCCTCTTTGGCAAATGCGATCGCTACAGCACGACCGATACCACTATCTCCACCCGTAATTAATGCTACTTTATTTTGCAACTTGCCACTACCACGATACTGGGAATCATCTGCTTTCGGTTTTGGCTGCATTTCTGATTCCACACCTGGTGGTTCTTGCTGCTGTGGTGGCTGTAATGTTTCTTTGTCTGATGCTGGCATAAAATTTTTCCTGGAAATGGCTACGAAATTGAAAATTAAGCTGAAAAAAGCAGAAATTATTGATTTTTGCTTTTTCCAAAAATAAACCTTGGATCGATGATTCAACCCAAGGTTGGTTTATTACTTTAGCTCCTACTTGCCAATAGCAAGTTTAGGCATTTTTTACCCCGGATATCAGCCAAATGTGCAGTTATTCGCAACTGCTTATGACCGACTTTGTTTCTCCCCACACTTGACACACGCTCTTAATCTGACCACGAAAAACAAGTACACAACTCTCTTTTTTGATGAAGGAATTATCCTGTTCATCTGCTTTTAAGTTAACTATTTATCTTACTGGTGTTAATCACTCTGGGGATGGAAACAAATGACGAATTATCTCAGTCTGAAGGCATAAAATAAATTATTAATTTTTCCGACTTATTGCGGTAGTTCAATTAGTATTGAATCCTAGGATTTAAAAGGTAAAATCTTCATTTACATCTGTATTTTTGAGCATATATACCAAAGTTACATATTCAATGACAACTTACACATCAAGGCTTGAAAAAAAATGTATAATTACTTACTCTCTATTTATTCGCGGGAACCAGATATTTTAAGGCAATTGAGGCAAGAAACATCCAACCATTCAATGAGTAGGATGCAGATTGCTCCCGAACAGGGACAATTTATGGCATTATTAGTGCAATTAATGGGGGCAAAGAAAACCTTAGAAGTAGGTGTATTTACAGGTTACAGTTCCTTAGTGGTAGCATTGGCATTACCAACTGACGGCAAGATGGTAGCCTGTGATATTAGTGAAGAGTTTACAGCGATCGCCCGTCATTATTGGCAGCAAGCAGGAGTAGCAAATAAAATTGACCTGCACATTGCCCCAGCAATGGAAACATTAGATAATTTACTGGCAGCAGGAGAAGCGAACAGTTTTGATTTTGCCTTCATCGATGCCGACAAAAGCAACTACGATGGTTATTATGAGCGATCGCTGTTACTAGTGCGTCCAGGAGGATTAATTGCGATCGATAATGTCCTGTGGTCAGGTAGAGTTGCAGATCCTCAGGTACAAGACAATCGCACCACAAAGATTCGCGCTTTAAATGAAAAATTGCATCAAGATCAGCGAATTAGTCTGAGTTTGATACCGATTGCAGATGGTTTGACTCTGGCTTGGAAACGTCCTAAGTCCGCTGATTAGCTATAGCTATCGCTAGGTAGTTTAGGACATAAACTGATCATAAAATCCAGACACCAAAAGACTTTCAAACCTGTCCCCTGCTAAACTGCATTTGTCGCCATTTTTCCTGCTGACGCCCTCTTTTCTCTGCTGTGAGACTATCAAAACAGTAGGCACAAGAAATACCTTCCTCATACTTAGGAGATATTTTATCTTCCTCAGAAATCGGACGGCCACAACAAAAGCACAACTCATAACTTCCTTGTGCCAATCCATGACCGACAGCTACTCGCTCATCAAAAACAAAACATTCACCTTGCCATAAACTTTCTGCGGCTGGTATTGATTCTAAATACTTGAGAATGCCACCTTTAAGATGATAAACTTCTGCAAAACCTTGAGCAAGCATCAAAGATGAGGCTTTTTCACAGCGAATGCCGCCAGTACAAAACAAAGCAACTTTTTTGTGTTGATTTGGATCGAGGTGGTTGCTGACATATTCTGGGAACTCTCGAAATGATTCAGTTTGCGGATTTTGCGCCCTTTTAAAAGTACCAATATTCACCTCATAATCATTGCGGGTGTCAATTACAGTTACTTCTGGATCAGAAATTAAATCATTCCATTCTTGGGGATTGACATAAGTACCAACCTGCTGATTGGGGTCAACTTCAGGCAAACCTAAAGTGACAATTTCTGATTTTAAACGCACCTTCATCCGTTCAAATGGTGGCGTGTTAGTGAATGACTCCTTATGTTCTAGGTCTGCCAAACGAGGATCAGAACGCACAAAGGTAAGAACAGAGTCAATTGCCTGCCGAGAACCTGCAATTGTACCGTTAATACCTTCTGCTGCTAGCAAAATTGTCCCCCTGACACTTTGTTTTAGGCAGTAAGATAGCAGATAATCTCGTTTTTCGGCAAAATCTGGCAGCTTCACAAATTTATAAAGTGCTGCGACAACTTGGGTATTTTCTGACATTATTCTTTGGGCGATCGCACAATATTCGGTTACAATAACGAAGGCAGTTAAAATTTCATCCCTTTTTTATTTTATGGGGGTTTAGCTCAGTTGGTAGAGCGCCTGCTTTGCAAGCAGGATGTCAGCGGTTCGAGTCCGCTAATCTCCACTAATAGAACGTTGAAACACTACTGAGAGATTATTTGCGGGCATTTGATAAGTTGCTTGCAAAATCAAGTTTTGTGTCTTAGCTACGGCCATAACGTCTTCTAAGTTACGTACACCCCACTTTGGATTTTGTGTCTGTAAAGACTGGTCAAAAGCTGCATTACTCGATGCAGTGTGTTCTTGGTTTTTTTTAAACGGCCCATATAAATAAAGAATGCCACCAGACGGCAGAATCCGACCAGCACCCGCCATTAGTCCCAAACAAGCTGACCAAGGTGAAATGTGAATCATATTGATGTTGACTATGGCAACAATTGGCGACTCTGGTAAGTTTTCACTTTTTTCTACTGGCCAGACTGGCATACTAGCATCAAGCTCTAGCGGTGGATACAAATTATCAGATGGAGATTGTTCAGCCCAAGCAGCAATACTGGCTCGTAATTGGGGATTTTGGTCAGAAGGTAGCCATTTACGAGGACCCAGACGTGGGGCAAAAAACACTGCGTGTTCGCCAGTCCCACTTGCTATTTCTAAAATAGTGCCACTCGTAGGCAGTACTTGTAAAAGCACCTCTATAATGGGTTCACGATTGCGCTGCGTTGCTGGTGCATATTGTCGTGCGTCTTGTGGTGTATTCATATAGCAGGGAACAGGGAGCATGAAACAGGGAACAGGGAGCATGAAACATTGCACCATTTTACCATTCTGTCAATGCATAAGTCCTATATCCAGCCCTTTCAAGGTGGGTAAAATTTTTAGTCAAAACATTCCTCTTTAAACTCTTCTCTCTGTGTCCTCAGCGTCTCTGTGGTTAAATAAATTAACGTGAGGTCGAACTCACGTATTATTAGTCTCGGCATTTTTTTGTGACTTTTTTGCTGATTCTCAATCAATCGTAGCGATCGCTTGACCCTATCCAGTTGAGCAAATTCATATCTAGCAATCTTTTTGGGCTTTCCTATCCGTCGAACTCACGTTTATTAAATCCCCTGTCTTGAAAAGTTTTACGCTCCTGTTACCCGGACGCGCAAACTTTTCGCTCAATTTATTTATGGGGATTATCTTTTTACTTTTCACTTTTTACTTTTCACTTTTCACTTTTTACTTTTTAATGACTCAACGTACAAAAATATCGGCGACATCCGCGGAGTCTTTTTTAAATTGAACAAGAAAAACAAAAAGGATATGCAACAGGCTTAAAAAGTACTATTGAGTTCTTATAGGAATCAAACATGGGTTTAGAAGTGGATAAATACTTCTGACCCAATTTTTGTAATCAGCATCAAATTTGTTCATTGTGACTAGGACTTACGCACGCTCTACCAATTCTTGGCGTTCTTGGCATCTTGGCGGTTCGATAAATTAAGCTTTTTGTCCATTTTTGCGTAAGTCCTGGTGACGTGTACTTAGTTAGTCATTGAGCCTTGAGGAGCTAGTTATACCGTTTCACTTTAAAGTTGATACATTTGGGCAAGCAGGGGGAGCAGGGGTAGCAGGGGAGGCAGAGGGGGAGTAAGAAAAGTAATTTGTATCAATAATTTCGTGAAATGGTATTAGTTGTGGCACATTAGAATGTGCCACATCAAGCGGGGATATCCCTAGAATTTTGACTAGAATATGTATATATCATTACTACTATAAAAGCCTGTTGGAGGCCTAATATGAAATATTGTCGCCCCCGACTTAATTTTCGATGCGGTTGGCTGTTAGCTGTACTCGCCACTATAACTACTACACCTGTAATAGCAGAAACACCAAACTTTAGTACTTTCAGTCTTGCGCCAGGTTTTGAGCAAACCAAGGGAAAAGTTACAGGATATACAGGTGGTTCTTTTTCCTTGTCTGCTTTAAGTAACCGCGATCGCGATCGCAAAGCCTGTATTGGCTTTGCCGATCCCAAACCAGATCACATTATGGTTTTAGAAAAAGACTTTTCTCACCTAAAAATATTAGTCAACAGCCGTGGCTACGACACCACTTTACTCATTCAAGGGCCAAACGAAAACACCATTCGCTGTGGTGATGACACTGGTAAGAGCAAAGATGCAAGCATTGATGACCTCGACTGGAAAAAAGGAACCTATCGGATTTGGGTGGGTACTTTTAATGCTGGTGTCAAGCGTAACTATACTATCACCGTCAAGCAGTGAGCAGAGGGGCTAGGGACTAGGTAGGAAAGAAAAAGGAGACAAGGGGACAAGGAGAAAGAGGTAATTTTTCTTCATCCCCCTTGCCCCTCGCACTCTGCCCCAATTCCTCTTCCCTATGCCCAATGCCCCATACTTACTTGGCTCAATTGAAAATTGAATTGATTCGATTTCATTTTTCATTTTTCATTTTTCATTTTTAATTCCCAAAGGGATGCCCAATACCTATTTTTATAGATCACACCTGGGACGATAATATGGGAGAGTAAGCTTGTTTTGCTTTCCGAGGGTACTATCTCGTGCTATCTATACTACGTGCTGACTTTCGTATCATATTTGAGCGTGACCCAGCTGCCCGTAACTGGTTGGAGGTCTTGTTTTGTTACCCCGGTTTGCAAGCCCTGCTATTTCATCGGCTGGCTCACTGGTTGCATTATATTAATATTCCCTTTATCCCCCGCCTGATTTCTCATATCGCTCGGTTTTTGACCGGAATTGAAATCCACCCAGGTGCAACAATTGGACAAGGTGTATTTATCGATCACGGCATGGGTGTGGTCATTGGTGAAACTGCGATCGTGGGCGACTATGCTCTAATTTATCAAGGTGTCACCCTTGGGGGAACTGGCAAACAAAGCGGTAAGCGCCATCCTACTGTGGGTGAGAATGTTGTAGTCGGAGCTGGAGCAAAGGTACTGGGCAATATCCAAATTGGCAATAATGTCCGTATTGGTGCTGGGTCAGTTGTCCTCAGAGACGTACCTGGTGATTGTACTGTGGTCGGTGTACCCGGTCGTATTGTCTATCGTTCTGGAGTACGGATTGCTCCTTTAGAACACAGCAACTTACCAGATTCAGAAGCTGAAGTCATTCGCGCTTTAGTTGACCGCATTGAGTTACTGGAACAACAAATACAAAATCTCCAAGGACTTCATGATCCTGCAAAAACTCCTGTACTATCAGGTAACTTACCTGTCCAAAAGGATCAAGTAATACAAGATTCTCCTTTGTGTAATCTCAGAGATAAGGCAATTCAGCAGTTTCTAGATGGTGCTGGTATCTAGTGGTCTATCGTATCTATGCTGAGAACCTCCGGCTAAAAGCCGGGGGATGAAAGCTAACTGTCTAATTTATTAGACAATGTTGTACCGGGAGTTCTCTTGCTCCATTTAAGATAGGAATAAATTTATTCGTAAATTTTTATGACAACGCAATTTGTATTTGGAGGATGCGAACAGAATTTTTCAACAAAGGAACTAACATAAAACGAAAATACCTAATCCACCAGGGCTTAAGACGCTGAGGATAATTAGCAAAGCAACTACGGTAATAAACTTCATCCTTAAGTTTGATTCCCAATCCCCAGCTTTCTAATTCTGAAGAATTATCAGTTCCCCATTTGAAAGATGCACTAGTTTTAGATACAGTGTCGTGACGATTTGTGTTTTTTGCAAACTCGCAACTAGCGACATCAAATATCATCTCTACAGGAGCAAGATGCTTCTGTATTTGCTGAAATAGAAGTTTATTCTCAGCTTCTGTCAGATACATAGATACTCCTTCCATAATAATGAATAAAGGTTGATTTGCCTTCGTTTCTATTTGAGATATCCAAGTAGATTCTAAAATGGAGCAAGATATAAGCTTATAACGATGATTTTCATGAATAAGTTTTTGCTTTAGCTCTATAACTTCGGGAAAGTCAACTTCATACCAATGAAGTTCACCATTATTAATCCGGAAAAAACGTGTACAAAGTCCTGCTCCAAGATTGATAATAGTAGTATTGGGATGATTTGCAATAAATTTTTTCACCGCATCATCTATAGCCTTTGCCCGAAGAACTGTACCAAGCTGAGATGCCCATCCATGAATATATTTTGAAAAGTCATAATCAATTTTGTCTTGCATTTCCACAGCTTTTTCATCTTTAAGAATGCAGTCATAACGTGCTTGCTCCATATACCGTCCGTGAAAAGTAATCATCAGAGTTTCAGTAACACCTACAAGTTTGGTTGTAGATTCTTTTTGATCTGTCATATAATTTTAGATTTTAATTTCTTGATATATAGGACTAGTATTTGATTTCTAAAAAAGCTCCGTACATTTGAAGAGTGGCAAAATCACTCGTTTGTGTGTCGGAGAAACCACTCAAACATCCATTTGAGATGAGAGAACGAAGGAATCAAAGCACAGAAACGCCGCACCCAGGTTTTAGCTTGTAACCAAATATCCTCAATTGGATTTTGTGATGGGCAATTAGGAGCAAAGCGAACGCAATGAATTTTCCACTGCTCTTGAGACAAACCAAGGTTTATCTCGCCTCAAAAGTTTTGAACCAGATGTGAACGATGGGAGGTTAGATCATATTCAAAAGCCAATTTATATTCGAGTTCGCCAAGTGACCAACATTCCTTTGTTTGCAACCAACTTAAGATTTCTTCTCGTTGTTGAGCAGTTAAGTAGCCTTTCCTTCCCTTGTGGTTCAGGCGCAGTCCCGAAATTCCATATTCCTCGTAGGCTTGTTTCCAGCTTGTTATCGAACCAAGTGACACATCTAAAATTGTTTTAATTTCTTCATACTTGTAACCTTTATAAACCAGTTTAACTGCCAAAGCTTTCCTCACCTCACGCGCATCTGGGCGATCATCTATAAATTCTTGTAGTTCTGCGATCGCGACTTGTAGAAGCTGGTTTATCATTGTTCGTTGTTAGACAGATACAACCCTCAGTATTATCTCGTAGTTTTTTTCAGAAATCAAATATCAAATATTAATTTTCTATAACTAGTCTAGGAGAGCCATTTTTCTTTGCTCCCCCTACTTATTGAGCCGATACATTTTTTCGTAGATGTATATCTATGATGCTAAATTAAATATTCAGTTTTATTTCGTTCAAATTAATTAATCTTGAAGCATTATGAAATTCAAAACATTAAATTAGTTATCAATGATGAAAACCAATAATTTAATAGTAGCTTTTGCCACAGCAACATTTTTATTGTTTAAATATTAACTAAATTAGGGATTAATTTCTTGACTAGACCACTCTTGGTTCTCGTCACGGTAGTAAGATCGACGGTTTTGAGGTTTACCACGTAACTCTAAGTGATCTATCTGCACAGGATCGAGTAGTAGTAGACAAAAATTTGGTAGTGGTTGGGTAGGATCTGGTGGTAGTTCAAAGGCTGTTTGTTCATCAACTCTCGATTGGCCAGGATGAGGCCAAGCAAACTGTAAACGACCTGCATCACTCAGTTCTTGCCAACTATTGATCATGGCTTGCTGTAGGGTAGGGTAATAGCTATTATTTCTTACCAAAGTCAAACAACCAGCGATGCGAAACTGCTCTCGTGTATTGGGAAAATACCAGCAAATCTCTGCCCAAGGTTGTTGCTTTATCTGGTCGGCTTTTTCGCTACGGGCATCGGTCACAAATTTTAGCTGATTAGTATTTTCTAGAAAGCCGCGAAAGACTATAGTACGATTAGCAGGGCGACCATTTGTCCGTACTGTTGCTAATTGCAAGTAACGAGCATAAGTTAGACTACGGTTGTGATGGAGGGCACGGGCGATCGCGCTTCGCCAAGGGGCAAGAGACATTGTCAGATTCTGTTGTAAATACTACAGCCGTAGATGAGATTTTTCCTACTGTTTTAGCTTATCAGTCTTTGATTACAATCAAATTCCAATCATAAACTATCAAAAAACTTCCGATACTCATCTAGCCGCCTTTGGAGTTGATTCAGCATTTTTCCAAAATCAGTATTATTTTTATTTTTATCATCGTTATTGTCGTCTTCACTTATAGTACTATTGTTTTTAATGCTGAAAGTGCCATCGTAATATCGAAATTGCGATTGAATTTCTAAATTCGCCCATGCACCTTTGCTTTCTAGTGTAGAGATGGCATTAAAACTAGAATTTTCAGTACTGCGATCGCTTAAAGAACTAGTGTTGAAACTAAAAGTGGTAGCTGATGGATTATTGCCTGCCATTTCTGCGATCGCCTGAGTTACTACCGAACTAGCGTTCAAGGTAGAGGGCGCCTCTTGGGTACTATTTCCTGCTGTTTCTGTGATGATCTGACGCACTTGGGCATCAGTTAAACTGCGGTTAGCACTCAGCATCAAGGCAACTACACCAGCAACATGGGGAGTTGCCATTGATGTACCGCTATACGCACCATACTGATTACCTGGTAATGAAGAATAAACCTTAACGCCTGGAGCTGTAACGTAGGCGAGTTGATTATCGCCAGATCGGTTAGAGAAGTCAGCAATTTTGTTATTTTTATCTACTGCACCAACAGCAATTCCCGACTTGTTGGCATAGCTAGCAGGATAGTCTGGTGATGAGTCACCGTCATTGCCTGCTGCCATCACCACAGTTACTCCTTTGCTGCTAGCATATTCTACTGCTGACTTGAGAGTACGGCTGGAATAACTGCCACCCAGACTGAGATTTATCACATTAGCGCCATTGTCTACAGCATAATAAATGCTATTAGCGATCGCACTATAAGAACCTGAACCAGATTCATTTAAAGCTTTAATCGGCATAACCTTGGCATTATAAGCAATACCAGTTACACCGTAGTCATTATTTTCCCCAGCGATCGTACCAGAAACATGAGTGCCATGGCCGTTGTCATCTGAAATGTTATTGTTGTTGCTGTCAAAATTCCAACCATAGACATCATCAACATAGCCATTACCATCATCATCGATGCCGTTGCCAGCAATTTCTTTAGTATTAGTCCAGATATTATTTTTTAAATCTTCGTGGTTGTAGTCAACCCCAGTATCTATAACCGCAACAACAACGCCTTGACCTGTATATCCATTTGCCCAGGCTTCTGGGGCATTAACTAAGTCTGCTCCCCAATTACTACCACCCAGGTTAGGAACATCCGCAAAGGTATTCTGACCAGCAGATTTAGCTACCGCCGCCCCTGCATTTACCAAACCATAGCCTGTGATGGAATTATAGTTTCCAGCGCCTGTAGCGGTAGCATTAGCATCATTCTTTGGGTAAAAGCTACTGTGAGCATTAAGGCTTAAGTTATGGTCATCTTGGATACGAAAAGTATCTCCTGAGGAAGTAGAAATAGAATTTAGCCCGTTATGAGAAAGTAATTTTTTACTAGTATCATTAATGGGCATAATTATTTTATCCTCAAACAGAGTAATTATTTTTTGGCGTTATTAACTATTAAAACCTTTTTGTCTAGGTTCTAAAGGGTGAATTTGCCTCCCTTGCCAATAATTACTATGAAATTGAATAGCAAAATGCTATTTTTTTTACAAAAAATATAAGAAAAAGTTTGATTGTGATCAAACAAATATTTTTACTTTATTTCAGAACTTATATTTAGAAGCTCAAGCGTTGAAAGTATGGTTATGTAATGAACAAGGTAAAATGAAATTTTATAATGAGTAATTTGTTAGTGCCTAACTCTCCTAAGCAAATTTAACGGTAATTAAAGGTTATATATAGTTAGTATTCAATAGTTACCAGTTTATAAAGGCGATCGCTGATTAAACTGAATAAATGGGCAAGATATTTTGTGGTGCGATCGCTTTCTGCGCTCATATTTCCTGATCGGAGGAAATTTAAATTTTGCATCACCCTTTGGAATGAAGTTTGACAACTTTGAGTTTTAAATTGCTTATGAAGTTACGCTCATATATGCTTATAGGACTTTTTCTCAGCCTCCTGCTCAGTGTTGTGCCGTTTTCGGGCGATTTTATCAATGCAGCCACACCAACAGCAGTTGCACCTGTGTCTGGTCTTTCACTCACCAAAGGAGTACAAAAAACGGTATTGGACAACGGTTTAACCGTACTAACTAAAGAAGTCCATACTGCACCAGTGGTAAGTGTGCAGGTTTGGTATAAAGTTGGCTCACGCAACGAAACTAAGGGAGAGAATGGTATTTCCCACCAGCTTGAACATTTGATGTTCAAGGGTACAACTGACCGTCCAGTGCAGTTTGGGCGGCTTTTTAGTGCTTTGGGTAGTCAGTTCAATGCCTTTACCAGCTATGATGAAACAGCTTACTTTGGCACAGTACAGCAAGACAAACTGGTAGCATTACTGACTTTGGAAGCCGATCGCATGGAAAATGCTTTAATCGGCCCTGAACAACTGAAGAGTGAAAAGCGGGTGGTAATTTCCGAGTTGCAAGGGTATGAAAATTCACCAAGCTATCGTCTAAATCGGGCGGTGATGCGAGCTGCTTTCCCCAACCGAGCCTATGGTTTACCTGTGGGAGGAACGAAAGCAGATGTCGAACAGTTTACTGTAGAACAGGTGCGGAATTATTACCAAACCTACTACAGTCCAGAAAATGCCACCTTGGTGATTACAGGAGATTTTGCCACGGAACCTTTACTAAAAGTTGTCAAAGAAATTTACGGGAAACTGCCAAAACGCCCGAAAACGGCTAATACTAGAAGTACTGCAACCGTAGCAGCAGCTACAGTTGCAGCGAAAAAAACTCCCATCGTCCTCAAGCAGCCTGGAAGTGCAGCATTGCTGCAAGCTGTGTATCCCCTACCAGACATTAAGCATCCTGATGTCCCAGCAATTGATGTGATGGATGTGATCTTGACAGGGGGACGCAGTTCTAGACTATATCAGGCTTTAGTGGAATCTGGACTCGCTAGTTCAATTGATGGCGGTGCAGCCGAATTGATTGAACCGGGTTGGTATGAAATTAGTGCCACAGCGGCTCCGGGTCAAGAATTAGCCAAAATTTCCCAGGTACTCCAGCAATCATTGACAAAACTGCAACAACAGCCAGTTAGTCCAGAAGAATTGAACAGAGCGAAGACTCAACTACAAGCTTCCTTTGTACTGGGTAATCAAGATATTACCAGTCAGGCTAGCCAGTTGGGATATAACCAAACTGTAACAGGAGATTATCGTTTTATTGAACGATATTTAGCAGCGATCGCCAAAGTAACTCCACAAGAAGTGCAACGAGTCGCAAAAACTTACCTCGATCCTGCTAAACAAACCATTGGCTTTTTTGAACCAACCCAGCCAGATGGTCAACCAGGAACTTCCAGCGCTGGTTCTGGGCGGACTGTGGAGAATTTCAGCCCCGGTAAACCTGTAGACCCAGCAGAACTTGCTAAATATCTCCCCCCAACTACATCAGCGATAGATTCCACCAAGCAACCATTACCAGAACAGTTCACTCTAGCAGATGGCTTGCGAGTTCTCCTGCTACCTGATCACAGTGTTCCCACTATTAACCTCAGCGGACAAGTTGACGCGGGAAGTGAATTTGACGGTAATCAAAAAGCGGGATTAGCAAGTCTGACTGCGACTAACTTAATTAATGGAACCCAGACTAAAGACGCTTTAACTTTAGCGAAAACCTTAGAAGATCAGGGATCTAGTCTAGACTTTAGCGCCAGCCGTGAGGGAGTTAACATTAGTGGTAACGGTCTATCAGCCAACTTACCCACATTAGTTCAAACTTTGGCAGATATGCTGCAAAATGCAACTTTCCCCAAAGAACAGTTAGATTTGAGCCGTCAGCGAGCCTTGACAAGTCTACAAATTCAATTAGATGATCCAAGTGGGTTAGGAAGGAAAGTATTCCAGCAAGCAATTTATCCAGAAAATCATCCCTTCCATAGCTTTCCCACGGTTGAAAGCTTAAAGAGCATTACTCGTGACGATTTGCTGAGCTTCTACAAAGAACATTACCGACCAGACACTACAACGATCGCCTTAGTTGGTGATTTTAATCCAATTCTGGTGAAAATCTTGCTCAGTAAGTCCTTTAGTAATTGGCAAGCTACAGGTAAGCCGCCTGTGCTGAACTTACCAACGGTGTCATTACCAGAAACCTCAACCCGCCTCAATAAAGAAATTCCTGGTAAAGCAGAGGCTGTTACCTATATTGGTTACAACGGCATTTCCCGGACAGATCCGCGTTTTTATGCGGCGTTGGTATTGAATCAGATTTTAGGTGGTGATACCTTGTCAAGTCGCTTAGGTACGGAGATCCGCGATCGCCTGGGTCTAACCTACGGGATCTATAGCGGGTTTGCAGCCGGAATCAATCCCGGCCCCTTCTTGATTCAGATGCAGACAGCTCCTGGAGATGCCCAAAAAGCGATCATTAGTACCATTGCTTTACTTAAACAGTTGCGGGAACAAGGAGTGACTGAGGCGGAGTTGAACACAGCCAAACGCTCAATTACTAATAGTTACCCTGTAGATTTAGCTAATCCCAGTGATGTATCTAGCATCATCTTGAATAATGCTATTTTCGGGCTTTCACGAACAGAAATCCGTGAGTTTCCCCAGCGCATTCAAGCAGTTACTATGGCTCAAGTGCAACAAGCAATCAAGGAGTTAATTCAGCCAGATAACTTAGTGATTGTCACCGCTGGGTCTGAAAATACTACTCCTAAAGCTGGATCTTAAAAAACGTAGTAGCACGGCAAGCTTAATTTGCTGGGTTGAGTAATCATAGAATAGTTTCATTTGGTATTTTCTAGGTTTTTTGAACCTAACGTTTTAAGACTGATACAGGGCAAGCGCATCTCAAATGCTATTGACATAACCAGTGTTTTGTGTATGCACGTATTTCCGTTCTTTCAGGCTATTGCAAGACAGGATAATTGTGAAGTTAACTTCACAATTATCCTGTCGCATCTTAACAATCTAAGAGGTAAACTCTGGTTGATTTAGCGGCAAATGCTTACGGCGCAAACAACTCATAAATCCACCTTTTTTTTCTCAATGATTGTTAAGGTGCGCTGTCCCTGAATTAACTACAAGATAAAATTTCAAAATTAATTTGATGCTCAATCCACAAAAGCTACCATTTCTAGAGTCTATTGGTTGGCAGCTAAAAAATGTATATCAAATGAGTGAGAAAGAAATTGTTCAATTGTATCAACGCAATTGGCATCATCAAACTACCTTCAAGAATTTAAAACAAGAAGAAAAGGATTTTGTTCATTATTTAGCCAAAAAATATAACTCTTGGATATTACCGGATTTTGAAATGTTTCATCTCGCTCATCACAAGAATATACTTAAAATCCTTAATACTTTCAATCCAGAAGTTTTCAAAAAAGCTTCTGCATACTTTGGCGGTGGTACACTCTTGGCGTTAGAGTATGATGAATACAGGCTTAGTAAAGATATTGATTTTCTCTTCCCTTATGAAACTGAAAATTACAGGTATTTAAGAAATTTAATTTACGAGGAAGGAATTGTAGCACTATTTCAAAGTACAACAGATATCGAATTAGGTGACACTACAATAAATCAATATGGTATTCGTTTCCCTGTTGTAGTCAATGAAATAACTATTAAAGTAGAAATTGTAGCCAATGGGATTTTTACTTTAGACCCTCCTGTTTATCCGGAATGGACAAAAATACCTTGTCTGAGTATAAGCGATAGATTTACATCAAAACTAATGGCTAATGCTGACCGATGGAACGATTCAAGTACACAATCTAGAGATTTGATTGACTTAGCAATATTGCGTGTAAATAACGAAATACCCGCACGTGCAATCGCTAAAGCTGAAGAAAGCTACGAAGTAAAAAAGCCATTAGTTAAAGCCATCACTAATTTTACTGAAAAAGAAAGATATAGAGATAAATGTTTTCAGGAATTAAACATACCTTCAGAAAAATTTCCAATAATAATGGATGGAATAAATTGGCTTCTTGTTGACTTTGAATCTATGAATTAAAGGAATTTAAAATGCAATCATCACTACCAAACTGACCGCGTGATAAATCTTGCATTAGCATTGGTAGGGGAATAGCCCTCTTCTGTCAGAGTGGGAGAATCCAATCGCCCAAACGGTTACAGGGCTTTAATTTCCACATTTTGTCTATAAATTTTAGTTTAAGATAGTCCGCGTAGGCGGTGAGACCAGCGCTGCGAGAGGGTTTCCCTCCAAAGCCACTTCTGTGCGGGGGTTCCCCCCTTATTTCTCAGCTTTGTCCTGCATCAGTACCTTGATTTCAATTTAGCTATTAAAAAACACAATAGCTACAGTATCAATGCTTAAAGAGAGAATAGCGAATTAAATTGCGCTAAAATACTGAGTTTTGAGAAAATTTATCTAAATTCTTCAAAAATCTGCTCTAAGCGTTGGAAGTCTTAAAACCTCAAATAATACATCATCTGGGCGATCGCCTCACCAGACAAATCCAATCGTCGCTGAAAATCAGCTAGGTTACGGTAAGACCCAGCTAATAGACGATTTTGGACTACTGCTTGGGCTAAAGACAAATCTATAAAGGGAATTTTTGCTAGTTTCTCAACAGTTGCTGTATTTGGATTAACTAAAAACGCAGGTTTATCTAAAGACTCGTGATCATAGTAACTAAAAATCAGCAGCGGGTTTAACGGCTCCAATCGCTGGACTGGCATACTCAAAGCTGCTGCAATATCTTCAATACAATAAAATTTAACACCTGAACATGAAAGTTCTACCAGCGATCGCGCTTGGTGAATCGACAAACCAGGTAGACGTAACCAATCATCTACAGTCGCTTGATTAGCATCAATGCGGATACCAAGTTTGGCTGCTACTTGAATTTCCTCCCCAGACTGTAGTCGATAGTAGGGGTCATTAAGGAGCTTGGCACGGAGTTTTTGTAACTTGAGATTTACAGGTAGCCAGTTGTTCATCATTTTTGCTTGCTTCAAGAAATTTGGTCGAGCAGCTGGCGGCGCTTTTGTTCAAATTCGTACTCAGAAATCAGTCCATCTTGGCGCAGAGCATCTAATTCACGCAAAGCATCAGCGATCGCGCTTACATTATTGCTCGCCTGTGGAGAGATTTTAACTGCTGACTTACCCAAATTAAAATTACGATCAAAAGCTTCTTCATCTTGGGCTAAATACCATACTCCCTCAATAGCACTAGCTACCTTGGGTATAGGTGTCCAAGAAAGCAAAACATACAACAGACCCCACAGCGGCTGTCCCAAATAAAACTTATGTAATCCTGAAATTGTCAGCGTGCCAGAAAAAGCTAAAATAGCGGCAACGCTGCGACTTTTGCGCTTAGTCAACATATTCCCAATCAATCTACCACTACCACAGTTCGTACAATAAGATAGCCATAGTAGCAAAGCACGTGGATAAATTCAGCATTGCGGAAGTCCTCGTGAAAAGCAAACATATAAATCCATTTTATTAATTTAGACAAAAGCTATCACCCCTTAATGAGGGAACAGGGGACAGGGAATAGGTGATAGACAGACCCTATAACCTGTAACCTATAACCTCTAACCTCTAACCTTCCCATGTCCCAGACCGTCTTCCCAGCAAAATGGCTAAAACAACTTTCCGATCCCTACGCTGTGCTGGGAGTTTCTGTGGTTGCTAATGAGGAGCAGCTTCTCAAACGCTATCGCACTTTGGTAAAGCTGTTACATCCTGATCGCCATACCAAAAACAATCATGTAGAACAGAAATTAGTAACGGCAATTTTTACCTGTTTGATCAACCCAGCTTATGAGTAAACGAAGTGAAACGCAGCAATCACAAACATTTCAGTGAATTTACATTTCGTTATATAGTTAGGTTTATTCGTGCATACCTACTTATGTCGTGATCAAGAATTTGGTGGAATCAATGGGAGGTCATCGCCCTAGACCACCAGAATCCCCCTTACCAACTGCCGAAACGTCGTTACAAACAAAGTCGTTAGGTAGCTTTACTAACTTTACCAATTTTTGAGAGCAGCGATAACAGCCAAAGCGATCGCCCTACCCAATTCTTAGAGGAAATATGCCAGTAGGTGTAGCGAACTGCTGCCTAGATTTTCGAGAAGACCCCAACGCCCAAGCAGATGAACTATGGCAACCGGAGGGGGCAAGTTACTATAACGGCGAATTGATTGTGCAGCCCCAGCAGCGAGCGCTGGACACCAGAGCAACAGTTAGAACTGATTGAAGATACAACAGCCCCAACCTTCACAAAATCTGCTTGAGCCAATTGAACCGCCGAAAATCAGTGAGGATTTATTGCCAGTATTGGGTGATGTTCTTCAGCCACCCCCGCCAAAGAAATAGATGTTTAGGTGAACGAGGGCGATCACCTCCATTATGAGTACACAGATACTCAGATACTTGAGTATGCAGCAATGCAGAACTGTTTCACGTTTTTTGAGTGCCGCATAGTCACAGTTTTTTCTCTGATTGTCCGATACCTGGCAAGTAGATGACTTTTTCTATCAGTAAACTATTTTACCACTTTGTCAATGCGTAAGTCCTAACGCATACTTCCAGCTTGACAATCTCGTAACCAAGCTTTAATTCCTTGAGCGATCGCACCATTACTACTATTACGTGGAGGCGATGGTGGTTGTTGTTTGGGATAACCACCAGTTTGGGTAAACATCATCACCAAACGCCAACCATTTTCAGTTTTAGTCAACAATAGCCAATGAAATTGCTGCAACTCCACTGCTTTCCCATTGATGTAGTGCCGTTCTAAAGTAGTAAAGAAAACTTGCTCAACTTTTGCTGCTGCTTTTTTTTGCCTATCTGCGGTATATCCTTCAGGGCTGAGGGGTAGCGGCTGAAATACTGGTCTTCCTGCTACTAAAACATAACTGTAAACCTCATTACTAACGCGGCGGCGGGCGCGTTGAGTGGCACGATTGGCATAGCTCGGTAAATCTCGCAATAACTGAGTAGTTAATGTATCTAGATTTTGTTCAGAACAAGAAAGCTTCAGCTGATCTTTTACTACCTCTTCCTGGGTTAAGGGGTTAGAGGAGAGATTTTTCGAGAATGCCGAATTATTAAAGCTACTTGCTACTACCAACCCCAAGCTACAAGTGACAACCCACAAGCTATAATTATGCTGCCGGAATCCTGACTTCATGCAATTGTAGTTAACTCCTCAGAAATCCTTTTCCAGGCTAACTCAGGCTCGGCAGCCGCAGTGATGGGACGACCAATTACTAGGTAATTTGCACCAGCTTGAATTGCTTGCGCTGGAGTCAGCGATCGCTTTTGATCGCCTTTTTCTGCCCAAGTTGGTCGTACCCCTGGACAAACCAGCAAAAAGTCATCTTTGCAAGTTTGCCTTAACTGTGCTACTTCTTGAGGCGAACAAACTGCCCCATCTAACCCCATCTCTTGAGCCATGAGTGCCATCTCTAGAGCATATTCTGGCAATTCTAGAGGAATTTTTAAATCAAATGCCAATTGTCTAGAAGAAATGCTCGTCAGCAAGCTAATAGCGATTAACTTAGGCGGTTTGATACCCGCTTGTGTAGCCCCTTCCTGCACCGCCTCCGTTGCAGCTTTCAGGGCATCCCTGCCAGCAGTAGCATGTATTGTCAGCAAATCTACACCGTAATTAGCTGCGGCACGACAAGCACCAGCAACAGTATTGGGGATATCATGAAACTTTAAATCTAGAAAGATCCGCTTTTGTCGAGATTTTAGTATTTCTAAAATTCTAGGGCCAGAACTGGTAAACAATTCTAAACCGACTTTCCAGAAACTGACTGACTCTAGTTTATCAATAAGAGCGATCGCACTTTCTAAATCCGGCACATCCAAAGCCACAATAACTTGTTTTTCTGCATTCATTAAAAAATCTCCATGCCCCATGCCCAATTTAAGGTACAAGTCGAACAAACTTGTTTTTACCAACTTGTAGCACTCGCCCGTGTAATTCGCTGGGTAGATCGAAAGTGGTATCGACATCATGAATGCGATCGCCATCTAAGCGTACCCCACCTTCTTGAATTTTCCGCTTACCTTCCCCGGTACTTTTACACAAGCCAGTGGCATTGAGAAGATAAGCTAATTTAGCTGGAAACTGCAATACCTCAGCTAGAGAAAATTCTGGGATTGAACCTTCTTTACCACCACTTTTCGCTGCTTCTTTGGCTTCATTCGCTGCTTGTTCGCCGTGATACTGTCTGACAACTTCCCAAGCTAAAAGCATCTGGCGATCGCGAGGATTTTCTGGTAATTTATCCAAAGGTAGATCAGTCAGCAGTTCAAAATACTGTGACAGCAGATTATCTGGCACTCCTTGTAACTTCTGGTATTTTTGTGCAGGATGTTCTGACAAGCCCACATAGTTGCCTAAAGACTTAGACATTTTTTGCACACCGTCTGTACCTATTAGAATAGGTAATAGTAAACCAAATTGAGGCTTTTGCCCAAAATGACGTTGTAAATCTCGCCCAACAGCAAGGTTAAACTTTTGGTCAGTTCCTCCTAATTCCACATCTGCCTTGACAGCGACGGAATCATAACCTTGCATTAACGGATACAGGAACTCATGAATAAAAATTGGATTCTCTTTTTTATAACGTTCTGCGAATCCCTCTTTTGCTAACATCTGCCCGACTGTCATCGTGGAAAGTAACTCCAAAACTTCCCCTAAATTAAGCTGGGATAGCCATTCGGAGTTATAACACACCTCTAACCTTCCTGGTGTGTCAAAATCCAAGATAGGACGCACTTGATCAAGATAAGTCTGAGCATTTTGTGCCACCTCTGCTTCTGTCAGTTGGCGACGCACCTCAGATTTCCCTGTTGGATCGCCAATCCGAGCCGTAAAATCACCAATAATTAGGACTGCTGTATGACCAGCATCTTGAAAAGCTCGCAGTTTTCGTACTGGTATGCTATGACCAAGATGAATATCGGCACCTGTAGGGTCAATTCCCAATTTGATCCTTAAAGGTCGATTTGTAGTTTCTAAGTGCTTCTCCAAACTTTCACTGTCAGCATTAGTTGGTTGTGGGAAGATTTCTACTATCCCGCGAAGCAGCCAAGAAAAATTTTGCGTCATACTAGGAGACTCACTCTTAACTACGCTTTTTACTTTAGAAGTTAGGTTGGTTACATTCACTGGCAATTTGTCCGTTCTCTGATTTGCCAAACTAATATAATTGCAAAAAATTAACCGTCTTGCTTAATTGAATAAATTACAGTTACATTTACAAGTGAGGAAGTGGAATCGCCGTGTCGTCTAGGACTTTTGAAAACAAGCAGCCACAACGTCGGCCTTCATCTGGTTTTGAATTTTTAAAGGGAGTAGGTCAGGTAACTGGCGGTACTCTGTTATCAATAACGATGCTGGCAAGCTCTATTGTAGCCGGAGGATTAGTTGGCTTAGCCATTAGTTTCCGCAATTTGCCAGATGTAAGACAACTACGGAATTTTTTGCCCTCAGAAACGACTTACATCTATGACATCAAGGGCAAACTATTAACACGTATTCACGGAGAAGCAAACCGGGAAGTCGTATCCCTAGATAGAATTTCCCCAGATTTGAAACGGGCAGTATTAGCCAGCGAAGATAGTCATTTCTACGATCACCACGGTATTAACCCCACTGGTGTTGGACGAGCTGTGATAGTCAACTGGGCAGCAGGTGGTGTGCGGGAAGGTGGTTCTACCATCACCATGCAATTGGTGAAAAACCTGTTTTTGTCTCAAAAGCGTGCCTTTACCCGGAAGTTAGCTGAAGGGGTGCTGGCAATTCGCTTAGAACAGATTCTTAGCAAAGACCAAATATTAGAAATGTACCTCAATCAAGTTTATTGGGGTCATAACAACTATGGTGTACAAACCGCAGCACGCAGTTACTTTGACAAGTCAGCAGAAACTTTAACTCTGGGCGAGTCAGCGATGATGGCGGGTTTGATCCAAGCGCCAGAAGAATTTAGCCCGTTTGTAAGTATGAAACTGGCAAAGCAGAAACAAAAAGAAGTGCTGGGGCGAATGCTGGAATTGAACTGGATTAACCAGCAAGACTATGATAATGCCTTGAAGCAAGAAATCAAGCTTGGTAGAATCAGGTCTTTTCAAGGTAGTGCCCTACCTTATGTCACTAATACTGTGGCGCAGGAGTTGGCTAAAAAGTTTGGGCGTGAAGCACTGCTAAAAGGTGGAATGCGGGTACAAACCACCGTTGAAGCCGACTTCCAAGCAATGGCAGAACAAACTGTTGCCAAGTGGCACAAAACACTGCTAGGTCAAGGATTATATAAAAATCAAATTGCTCTGGTAGCAATTGATCCACGTACACATTTTGTTAAAGCTTTGGTCGGTGGTGTAGATCCCAAAACCAGCGAATTCAACCGTGCAACTCAAGCTCAGCGTCAGCCAGGTTCTGCTTTTAAACCGTTTGTTTACTATACTGCCTTTGCTACTGGTAAGTATGCACCAAATTCGACAGTGGTAGATTCGCCAGTCAGTTATCGAGACGGTAGTGGTTGGTACTACCCCAGAAACTATGATGGTGGTTTTAGAGGCGCAATGCCAATTCGCACTGCCCTTGCGCAGTCTCGTAACATTCCTGTGATTAAGATTGGCAAGGCTATAGGTATGAATAGGGTAGTAGAAACCTGCCGTACCTTAGGAATTATGAGTCCAATGGAACCTGTAACTTCTTTACCACTTGGTGCTATTGGTGTTACACCTCTAGAAATGGCTAGTGCTTATGCAACTTTTGCTAATTATGGTTGGCAGTCACCACCAACTATCATCACCCGTGTCACCGATAGTAATGGCAACATATTGCTAGATAATACCCCTAAACCCCAACTAGTTCTCGATCCTTGGGCATCTGCGGCGATTATAGATGTGATGCAAACAGTAGTTAATGAAGGGACTGGTAAAGGTGCAGCTTTAGACCGTCCAGTCGCTGGTAAGACGGGAACAACCTCTTCAGAAAAGGATATTTGGTTTGTTGGTACTGTGCCACAGTTAACAACAGCTGTCTGGGTGGGCAGAGACGATAACAGACAATTAGCTAGTAGAGCAACAGGCGGGGGTATGGTGGCTCCCATCTGGCGCGATTTTATGCAGAAGGCGCTTAAGGGTGTGCCAGCAGAAAAATTCAAATCACCTTCTCAATTTTCCCGCCCCAAATCATAATAGTTTTGGATTTTGTAAGTGGCGTTCAGCCATTCGCTTATATCCCCCGGTTAGAAACACGGGGGCTTTACACTTCACGTCTCGTAAAAAGTTGCCAGCGCTGGGGGAGGATTTCCCTCCCTAGAAAAATCTTCAAGATAAAATTTAGATTTTAGATTGGCAATTAATCCAAAATCTAAAATTTCAAATCTAGAATTGATTAGGGCTGTTTTTCTAGCTCAGCCTTCATTCGTTCTAAGGTGCTATTCATTTGATCAAACATCTGTTGCGGAGTAACACCAAACTGACCTAACTGAGTTTTGAGCTGCTCCATCGTCATTTGTGCCATGAAATCTTCTGATAGCTCGAAGCGCTTCATAAAAACGCGATAGCGATCCATCATGGCTTCCATCTGGTCAATAAACAGCTTTTTGCCCTCACGGTCAAACTTGCCGTAGTTGTTTCCAAGCTGAATTAGCGCTTGATAATCTTCAAACAACTGTTTTGCTTCTTGCTGAACTATATCAGAGTCAAAGAATCCCATATTACTTATACTCAACTGAGTAATAACACTCAGCGGCTTATATTTTTGCCTCTATTTTCATTCTAGTCTAAGGAACTCATATAGAGAACAAGCTTCGGTTTCAGTACGGTTATTTACCGAGATTTCAACACTTGACTGGAGTTCGCTTCTGTTTTGAAAACCTTATTTGTGGACTGGTTCTATTAATGGTGTCAAGTTACAAGTATGGGCTACTTGGTTATTTTACTGGAGTTTAGACTAAACGCATGACAAAGTAACTCAGGGTAACTGAGTCACAAGTTTTACACCCCAAAATTGAAAAATCAAAAGATTAAGCAGATTGTGGCGTTTGTTTTTTTTGTTTAGTAGTGCTTTTTTTAACTATTGGATAACGAATTCTACGAGTGCGAGGATGACCTTCTGGCCATCCAGGCGACTTTCCGCGGGGTTTGGGAGGAACAGCCGGTGTCCCGATTGCTGCGAAAACTTCTCCCAGAGCTTGAGCTACTCGTCCGGGACTCAGCTTGGGTTTTGGTTTTTGCCAGGGTAGAGGGTTATCGGTGACAAAATCGCGTGCTAACCATAATTGCCAGGTCATCAGCGGTAAAAGATCACTCCATCGCTCACACTGTTCGGGAGTACTGAGATTTGGGAGCGTCCAATGTAGTCGTTGCTTAGCGAATCTATACCAGTGGTCAATCGCAAATCGACGAAAGTAAAGTCGCCATAATTGGGAGAGAGTAGGCATGGATATTCCGACCCAGACTAACCATAAAGGTTTTGTTTTTGGCTCGCCTAATTCATCAGTTCGCTGGATTTGAATCAAATTCATCGAGTGTTGAGAAGACTGTTGAAAATGGAGATTAGACCACAGATTCTGGAATTATTGCTATGGTGCTGTAACCTTGTCCTATTGTCACGGGTTTTGCCCCTGACATCGGATGGGCTTGATGCTCAAAAGTTCGCTCTTTGAGTGTGCAAGCGTCAAGTCTTGCCCAAGCTGTATGGTCTCCTGCCAAGATAATTTGTTCTTTGAAGGACTGTTGTTTAATATACAACTTCATCAGTTCCGTTCGGGGTGGATTTCCGTCTTGTATTGCTTCGTATACACTTGACCACTGCCGTCGAAACACAGGAGATAGTGATAGTTCTGCAAATGAATAAACGCTACGTGTTACTAACACTGCATCCATCAAATCAAATAGGGCATCCTTAGCTTTACTGAGGATAGTATACGCACCTGTGCGAAATTGTTTAAGCTGTTCTAATGTCATGGTCAAGCTGTTAAGATTTTTCCTTTTATCAGCATTGACCAATTCGCGATCAGTTCAACATAGCTGACCGCTTTTTCTTTTTAGGGACTTTTCACCTCAACAGGTATGTCAATTTTTTATCTCTACTTTTCTAAGTATTGTTTAAAGAATGCCGCTCTGTTGAATACAAAACATCAGGATGGCGTTTAGACGACAGCCGCAAATTTATCACTTTCACTGATCAAAAAGGTATTGGAAGATTAAAACTCAAAGGTACTCGTGACCTACACTTTTATCAAATCAACCAAATTAAACGGGTTAGGTTGGTAAAACGTGCCGATGGTATGTATGGTAAACCGTTCGGAAAATATGAGACCAACTGGCAACACAGTAGGTCTAGATGTCGGACTCAAAGAGTACTATACCGACTCCGATGGTGTGATGATTGAAAATCCTAAGTTTCTACGTAGAGGCGAAAAGGTTCTCAAGCGTTCACAACGTCGCGTTTCCACAAAGGTAAAAGGTTCAAAAAATAGAGGCAAGGCTAGGCAGATTTTAGGGTTACGCCACCTTAAAATAAGTAGGCAACGTAAAGACCATGCTGTGAAATTAGCACGGTGCGTAGTTCAGTCTAACGACTTGATCGCCTACGAAGATTTGAGGATTAAAAATATGGTGAAAAATCATTGTTTAGCCAAGTCTATTAATGACGCATCTTGGTATCAGTTTCGTGTCTCGATTGAGTACTTTGGGAAAGTATTTAAGCGTGTCACGGTTGCGGTTAACCCGCAATACAGTAGCCAGGAATGCTCTAGCTGCGGTGAAGTTGTTAAGAAAACACTATCCACTAGAACACACATATGTTTATGTGGTTGTGTCATGGATAGAGATGAAAACGCAGCTAGAAACATCCTTAGTCGAGGATTGGGTACGGTAGGGCATACCGGAACCTTTGCGCTGGACGCAAGCAACGCTTGGGGAGATGAAACCGCTACTCTATCTGGGGTAACCCTGACTGAGCAAGTTATGTCTTAGATCCAAGAATCTCAGTGTCTTTAGACCTGAGAGTGTCAATCTATCAAGCATTGAATTTGAGTGTCCTATTGAACTGCTCTATGAAGGTGTTGTATTCGCAACTGACGAGTAAATTTAAGTTGCACTTTCACTATTTTTTCAAATTTCATCAAGCTTGGCACGCACTGCTTGGATATCTTGCCACATCAACCATTTAGGCCCACCTTTTTCTTTAGAAGGATTACGTAGTAAATAGGAAGGGTGAAAAATGGGCATACATAAACGTTTTTCCCACTCTATCCACTGACCCCGAATTTTAGTAATTCCCCGTTTATCACCAGTTATACCTTTGACCGCCGTTGCACCTGTTAACAAAATGATTTTGGGGTCAACTAAGCGAATTTGTTCTAATAAATAAGGTTTACAAGCTGCCATCTCATCAGGAGTGGGAACTCGATTATTTGGTGGTCGGCATTTATTGATGTTAGCAATGTATACATCATTCCCAGTACTCAAATCCACAGATGCTAAGATTTTCTCTAGCAGTTGCCCCGATCTTCCTACAAAGGGTAAACCTGTTTCATCCTCGTTTTGACCTGGTGCTTCCCCTATAACCATGATTGGTGCTTGTAAGTTTCCCCGTCCGACAACAGCATGAGTACGAGTGTTTCCCAACTCACAGCGGTGGCACTGATTGCAATGCTGTGCCAATTCGGTCATATTGGCATAGGTTCCGGGAGGAATAGGAATTTTCGAGTCTGTGGGAATCAGCCCTTGTTGGTTAGGGTTAGAGTCATCATTAAAGAGGCTGAGTTGGATTTCGCTGTTCATGAAAATCGGGATATGGCGGTCAGCAACAGCTGTTTAATCTCAGTGAAATAAGCTATAGCTTTGAGTTTACAAGTTTCATTTTATCAGTGAATTCGAGATCAAATGCATTCTACATTAAGTGATTGAGCATAATTAAATTCAACTTTGTTTTCCCATGCCCTATGCCCCATGCCCATGAATGTATTTATTTTCGTCTAGTTACTTATTTGTAGACGTTCCCTGTTGGTATTTTATTGCTTTGGCGTAATCACCCAAGGCATAGCAAGCGACTTTTAAGCTAGCAAGGGCTTGTTCTTCAATACGACGATCTTTTATGGTTCTAGCTAGTTGCAAACGCTCTTCATAATAAATAATGGCTTTAGCATAGTCACCCAGAGCTTCACAAGCTACTCCTAAACTACCGAGGGACTGTTCTTCACTACGTTTGTCTTTAAGTTCTTTGGCTAGTTGCAAACGCTCTTCATAATAAATAATGGCTTTAGCATAATTGCTGATGGCGTAACAAGCATTACCTAAATTCTTGAGTACTTGGGTAGCACTGCGAAGATTATTCAAAGAGCGTGATATTTTTACACACTTTTCATAGTAGGCGATCGCTTTTGGGTAATCGTCTAAAGCATACCAAGCATTACCTAAATTTTTTAATACCTGCTCTATACCCCATTTGTCTTGGAGTTCTCGAACAATTTTTAGGCTTTGCTCCTGATATTCAATTGCGCGCACAAAATTACCTGAAGCTTTATACACTAATCCCAAATTATTTAATACTGCAACCTGACTCCGTTTGTCTTGCAGTTTTTGAGCAATTTTTAAACACTTTTCCAGATACTCAACTGCTTTTTCATAGTCGTTCAGGTGACGATAAGCATTACCCAAGTGGGACAATGCCTGCATATGTACTAGTAGGTCTGGGGTATCTTTTTTTAAAGCTAGACACTGTTGGCAGTAATAAATAACACTCTTGTAATCACCTGAAGCGTAAGTTACCAATGCTAAATAAGAAAGTGCCTGCTCTTGTTGTTGTACATCTGCAACTACCTGAAACATCTCTAGGGATTGTTTTAACGACTTTAATGCAGCCAAAAGCTCACCAGCTTGCTGGTGTTGGATTCCTTGGCGTAATAGCTGGGATGCTCCTGATAACTGGTCATCACTTTCCTGTGCAAGTAACATCTCTGCTGGCAAATTTTGATCAAATTCATGGGTAATCGTATTGCGCCTGATTTGTTTAAGGTGGGCTGTAGACCCTTGCATAGGAAATGTATTTTTTTTCTGGTGGTTTGATTCACCTTTTGACATCGACCAATCCCTGTTTATTTTGGTAATAAATCTAGTGTTCCCAAAATCAGAGTCTATCTTTCATCAACCTTCAGGGTAGGGAATGCCATATCTCTGGGAGATTCCAGGAGCAGAGGAGCAGAGGCGCAGGGGAAGATGAAGAGAATAAATATACCTATGCCCTATGCCTCTTTTTAACTTCAAATGTCAGCGCTTAGGCTCTGAGCGTAAATAATTTCAACATTGCTACTAAATTGCAGTTTATCTAAAGATTCTGTAAAAAACACAAAACCTTTGTATGCTGTCACATACTTGTAGATTTTTGTAAAAAAGCCTTCACTCGTGACAATTACAAGGGGCTGTTCACATTTGGAGAGAATTGCCAAAAAATCTTCTAACTTCACACACACACCAGTTCCGCGCTCAGTGAAGATTCTCCCGCCAATAGCAGTAGGTTGAGCAGCAGCATCACCACCGTAATAGCTCATTTTGTGCTTATTTTTACGTACTATTTACATAGCTATTTTACACTTTTGATTTCACTACTTGCTGTGATGCTTGTAACGACTGGGGTAAACTCCAGTCTGGACGCAAGTTAGCGGCGTGGCGCAAATATATGTGATTAATTACAGTGGAAGTGGGTAAGTTGGCGTGGATGAGAAACCGGATGCAACGTTGTAAGCTTCCCTCGACGTGCATTTGCTGCACATCCAACATAGCTACATTATCCCAACCAGGACGCGCTCTAGCGATCGCAGCCGGAAAGATAGTATCTAGATCGCGTGTTACCGAGAAAGTCACACTAATCATATCCTTGGGCTGGATTTGATTTCGTCCTTCGAGTTCATCTAGTAATTCTGTCACCGCATCTTTGATTGCTTCGACAGTGTTTTCTGAAACAGTAATTGCTCCACGTATAGCCTGCATTTGCCAGTCCACGCCAAAATCCTCCTTAAGCTTAGTTAGTTGTCAAGTGTCAGTAGCCACTTTTAAGTTTTGACTACTGACACCTGACAATTTATGGTCGATATAACCATAGTGGTAAACCACTAGTAGACACTTCAAATTCCAGCCAATCAATTCCAGATCCTAGCCCTGATGCTATCTGACGATTCCCTGGTAGAACTCTACTCAACAAGGGTTTTCGTTCTTCTAGGGTATAACATGGTGTTTTTTCAGGATCAAGACCAATCAATTCTGCTGTCCAGCGGCGGGCATCTTCTTCGGTTCCCAGGCGATCTACAACACCCAATTCTAGGGCTTGCTGTCCTGTAAAAATCCTCCCATCAGCGAAACTTTTAACAGTTTCTATCCCTAAAGAACGGGCATCGGCTATGGTTTGTACAAACTGCTGATAACTGATGTCAATCAACTCTTGCAAGATGTTTTGTTCTGGTTCGGTTAGTTCTCGGTCGAATGCCAAAATATCTTTGTAAGGTCCTGACTTAATAACTTTGAAAGAAACACCGATTTTCGCTAACAAGCGTTCCAAGTTATTCCCACGCAGAATTACACCAATGCTGCCTGTGATTGTACCAGGGTTGGCCACGATATGCCCGGCTCCCATGCCGATATAGACACCGCCAGAAGCCGAAATATTGCCAAAGCTAGCAACGATTTTGATTTTTTCGCGCAATCGCTTCAGGGCGCTATAGATTTCTTGGGAATCCCCGACTGTACCCCCAGGACTATCAATGCGTAGCAATAAAGCCGGAAACTTTTTTTCTTCTACGGTTTTTAGGGCTTCTAAAACACGTCTACGAGTAGCACTGGCGATCGCACCAGTAATTTCAATCCGGGCAATTTGTTTACGAAACTTGGACTTAAAAGGCCAAACCATGAGCAGTTAAAAAACCTCTATAATACACTCAATATAAAATGCCCAGCGGTCAAAGTCCTAAATTTGCTGAATTAGGGCATGGGGCATGGGGCATTGGGAATAGGTTATTATTCTCTTCCCCTGCTCCAGTCCGAAAGCGGCGGGCAATTGAAAAAATAAGCAAAATTTGTCACTGGGGAAATTTAACAAAGTTTTTAGATTTGCGTAGATGTATATTTGTTATTATTTTTAAACGTTGGTAAATTATTCAAACGTTTCAAAGCAAATAAAATATAAAACTATATAAAGTTAATACACAACTCAATACTATACTACTTGTGGTGTCCTACCTTAAAGTTTGCAGATCAATTAGTCCATGCTTTTTTAGCACAGTCTGTAGTTTTAATAACTAAAATAATTATTTAATATTTATTCGTGCAGTTTGATTGGTAAAGACTCAGCAACGCTGAAAAAGACTGAACATATTTTCACCAATTAAGAGTCTATGCGTAAGATTTGACAACGGTAATAGGCGTAAGTATCAAACAGTCCCCCGACAAAACTGCAAGTTAAACTAATTACCAATAGTCCGCGCAAAGCAGTTCCACTGCCAAAGACAGAGAGAAAATGCAATATCCTATTAGCACTTGCTTCAGTCACACCTTGTAATATAGGAACATGCCCCATTAGGGGTAAAAGAAGCAGTACGCTGCCAACTAAGAACATAGGAGCAGCAAAACTGAAAATAATCGTGAGTACCAAAGAACGGAGAAAGTTGGTTAGAAGGGTCATTTAGAACAGGCTCCGTGAATTAGGTGAACAATAGCTCAGCAGCCATATTTCATCTTCTACAATACGTGCGATCGCTTCGCCGCAACCAAGATGTCAAAAATCTTAAGTTTTCGTTAAAAGAAATTATTACCTGTTACACCAGATGCTTTGAGTTTGAATCAGTCCCAAAATCTATAAAACCCTTGGAAAAGCAAGCTTTTAGTCAACAATATTTTATTTTGTTATGTTTAAGCTTGTTTAAGCGTGACTCGATTTTTCTGAGAATATGTTTAAAGTAAGTTAATGTTTGAGGCAAACCCAAGGCGTGAAATCAAGAAATGGGGAGAATAACCAACGACTATTAACTATTGACTCATGACTTTCGCTATTCTTAAAGCAGTTACCGAGTTAGCTACAGAACATTGAGCGAGACTACATCCAAATCCAGTTTAGGACTATGGGGTCAGCGATTGCTGGCAGCGATTTTCTTGGGTGGACAAGTGATCGTTCACCTCATAAAGGGCAAAATCCACTGGCGCAATACCTCAGAGCAAATGGCCGCTGTTGGCCCAGATTCCCTCTTTATTGCCCTATTGACAGCTATTTTTGTGGGCGCAGTATTTACCATTCAGGTAGCGCGGGAGTTTATCAATTTTGGCGCGGGAAATCTAGTTGGTGGAGTGTTAGCAGTAGCATTGACTAGAGAACTAGCGCCAGTACTAACCGCAGTAGTTTTGGCAGGACGAGTTGGTTCTGCCTTTGCAGCGGAAATCGGTACTATGCGGGTAACAGAACAAATCGATGCTATGTTGATCTTAAAAACCGATCCGATTGATTATCTAGTTATTCCCCGCCTACTTGCTTGCTGTTTAATGTTGCCCATTCTTACCCTTCTGTCTTTAGTAACAGGGCTTTCTGGGGGATTGATCATTGCAACAAATATATATGGCATCTCCGACACAGTATTTCTAGACTCAGCTCGTAACCTGCTAGGTACATGGGATATTTTTAGTGCCATGATTAAGGCCTGTTGCTTTGGCTTGTTAATTGCCGTAATAGGTTGTAGTTGGGGGTTGACGACCACGGGAGGAGCCAAAGGTGTGGGACAATCAACCACCACCGCTGTAGTTACTGCCTTGTTAATTATATTTATTAGCAATTTCTTTCTTTCATGGTTAATGTTTCAGGGAACTGGCAGTGCATTTGTGCAAGGGTTATAAAAAGTTACTCCTCAGTCATTTGAGATTTACTAACTAGAGGATTGAGGACTACTTCATTTGCAACTCCCTCAGGCTTGCGGGCGCGAATTGCTGGACGCGATCGCCTGTAACCTGCTCTTTCAGCTTTTTGGTGTTCGTAATCAATCAATCTGCCATAATATTCATGCTTGCTTAAGTTCATCGACAAGAAAATATGCTGGCGGATATTACCAAAACCTTTGCGATTAAAAAACTTTAAGGCTGGAGTGTTGGTAGGATCGGTGTCTGCTAGCATAAACCGTGCCCCGTCTGCAATCATTCGGGCGATAACTTTATCAACCAGCTTGTCTGCTACTCCCCGCCGTTGAAACTTCAGATTAACTCCTAACCATAAAATGTATCCATAAGTCCAAGATGCTTTGGTGATGATAGTTCCCAAAATGAATCCTGCTAGATCTCCACTCGTTTCAGCAACCAGGCAATATTCTGGATCTGTATTGTAGAGTCCAATCACCTCCCATTCGTCCCAGGTACGGTACAAATAAGGATATAGCTCGCTGGTAAATAACTCTTCTCCCAAGTGATAAACGGGAGCAATGTCATCAATACCTAATTCCCGCACATAAATTGCATCATTTTCATCAAAGTTTGTCATAGCTGGGGAAGTTGTGATTTTTTTATATAAATGATTCCTGAATTTTAGCGATATTGACAAAACCTGTGTCCAGAAAAATGTCTTTTTCAATCTATACTTCGCCAATTTACGAGGCTTACGAATAGGGTTTAAGAGAGTGAATACAACCCAAACTTGTGAGCTTGTGGAAAATCTTGGCTAATAAAGTTGGCTCAGGTTTTTTATACCGCCGCTTTGGGATTTTCCAAGAATGCTAAAACACACTCCAGTTCCAATGGGTCATCCTCAAATCTAAACCCCAACTTTTCCAACACTCTTACTGATGCAACATTAGCTTTGTGTGGGCAAACAACCAAACGCTCTAGTTTTACAACCTCAAATGCATGCTTCAACCACGCCTGCGATGCCTCTGTTGCATACCCATACCCCCAATAAACTTTACCCAATGTATACATCACCTCAAACTCATCCGTGATGCTATTATCGTTATTCTCGAACTGGTGAGGACTTAGCCCACCCTGACCAATCAGCTTGAAGTCAGGCTTACGCTCGATACCAAAACAACCAAAGCCATAGGTTTGATATTGCTGAATGCGACGTTCAATTAGCTTGATACGCTCATCAAATGAACGCTCATAGCCAGGATCAAACTTCCAAACGTCTGGATCAATATCGAAAAGCTGATGTAACTGTTCTACGTCATCAAGGGTTAAAGGACGCAGCCTTAAACGCTCTGTCTCTAAAACAAATAATTCCATTGATGACTCACTTTTTCAATACAACCTTAACGGCGATCGCCTCACTAATGACTTTAAGGTAGCTCAATTTTGAACGCTAATCCGTACCCACCGAGGGCAAGCAAACTCTTGTGTTCGGCTGCTTTAGCAAAAGCTAGACTACCTCATTTTTGGCGAAGGTATTATCAACTGGATAGTTATTTTCGCCAGCCTGCACTGGTAGTCTGAAAAATGTCTGAATCAAGCTGAGTTGGCAGAATTAGTATATAAGCGGATTATTATTTGTGACTTTGATGACATCATCAAAGTTGCTGCAACAAGGATATTAGGAGAAAAGTATGAAAAAAGCAATTATTGCCAAAATATTGATGACATCACTCGGTTCGGTAGCTATATTTACTCCAAATCAAGCCTCGGCTCAACTCATACCACAACCTTGGGTTTCAGTGGGCGCAAAAGATGGTGATGTAACTTATGCTGTGGGAGCTAGAGCTTTAAATTTAGGTGTTGAGGTAGGAACTGGGGCTGATGGTGCTACTGGAGTAGATGTTCTAAAATTTCTCAGTCTGCCAGTAATTTCACCTTATGTAGGACTTGGATATTATTCAGAAGATAAAGGTGTTGCAGTTTCAGGCGGTGTTCAAGTAAGTGCTACGGATAACGTTTTTGTAGGTGCTGGTTACAATTCTGTTCGAGGATTCAACGGACAACTGGGAATAAAATTCTAATTTTTCTTGTAAAAGTACGTTTAAGCAGATTGTAGAGTCAATAATTAATCAATTCCTCAGTTGACCTTTTAGGCTAGCTGAGGAATTGATTTTGTGGGTTTTGTTAGGTGTGCGATCGCTGTTTTCATATTCGCAAATATATTCAAGGCGCGTTAATTTAGAAGAACCTCAGAAAAATTCATATAGCAAGCAATTAATAAAAATCTGATCTTTTGCGTACAGGCTATAAAACCCATAATAAAAATGAACCAGGTAGATTATCTGCGAATTAGCCTCATTGATCGCTGCAATTTCCGTTGTCAGTACTGTATGCCAGAGGGGGCAGAACTAAACTATATCCTCAAGCAACAATTATTAACTGACGAAGAATTGCTCACCTTAATTCAAAAAGTATTTATCCCCGTAGGCTTTACCCGGTTTCGTTTGACTGGTGGAGAACCTCTACTGCGTCCTTGTGTAGTGGATTTGGTAAAAGCGATCGCCTCATTTCATCAAACACAAGACCTCTCAATGACGACCAATGGGTTTTTACTTGCCCCAATGGCACAAAATCTCTACAATGCTGGTTTACGGCGGATTAATATTAGCTTAGATTCTCTCGATCCAGACATCTTTAACCAAATTATTGGTAACAGCGGTCGTTCTCGTTGGCAACAAGTCTGGGATGGGATTCAGTCCGCCTATCATGTAGGATTTGACCCACTAAAGTTAAATGTAGTAATTATTCCCGGTGTCAATGACCACGAAGTTTTAGAATTAGCTGCTTTGACAATTGACAGACAGTGGCATGTCCGGTTTATTGAGTTTATGCCCATTGGTAACTGGCAATTATTTGGCGATCGCGGTTGGGTATCTTCAGCCGAATTACGGCAACAAATCCGCGATCGTTGGGGATTATCAGAAGCTCAAGTTCGCGGTGCTGGCCCTGCTGATGTCTTTCAAATTCCGGGGGCGCAGGGGACACTGGGATTCATTAGCCAGATGTCAGAGTGTTTTTGCGATCGCTGTAACCGAATGCGCCTGAGTGCTGATGGCTGGCTGCGTCCTTGCTTGTTAAATGAGACTGGTCAAATTGACTTAAAAACTGCTTTACGTTCTGATATCAGCACCACGCAATTACAAGAACAGGTTAGGCAGTTATTGGCACTCAAGCCAGAAATTAACTTCAAACAGCGCGATCCTGGCACTACGGCTGCATACAGTCGTACTATGTCACAAATTGGCGGATAACAAAAAGTGAAGTGTGAAGCATGAAGTGTGAAATATCAATTCATCCTTCATCCTTCATCCTTCATCCTTCATCCTTTCTTTAAGCTTGCCGTGAGTAGTATTCCACTACCAGCAGTTCATTAACTTGTAGCGCTATCCATTCCCGTTCAATAACACTATTAACTTTTCCAGTCAACTTGTTTTTGTCAAACTCTAGATGACTGGGGAGATTGGCTAAACCTGGATATTGCAAGTTGGCTTCCACTAACTTGCGCGATGCTTCTCGGTTTCTGACAGCAACTTCCTCTCCGGGACGGCAATGGTAACTAGCAATATTGACTACACGACCATTGACTGTGATGTGACCATGATTCACCAACTGGCGAGCAGCTGGAATGGTGGGAGCCATCCCCATGCGAAAAACGGTATTATCCAAGCGCATTTCTAAAAGTTGCAACAGCACTTGTCCGGTAGAACCAGTAACACGTCTGGCTCTACGCACATAGCGCAACATTTGTTTTTCAGTCAGACCGTAGTTCATACGCATCTTTTGCTTTTCTTCTAGACGAATAGCATACTCCGAGCGTTTCTTGCGGTTCTGACCGTGCTGGCCTGGCGGATAAGCGCGTCTTGGACTTTTGCGAGTTAATCCTGGTAATTCGCCCAAGCGACGGACAATTCTGAGGCGTGGCCCTCTATATCGGGACATGAGTTTCCTTAATCTAATCCTGTTTAAATTTTACTCAGACATACTATTATAAATAGCTGGAAATGATTATTGCTAAAAATCATAAATTTAATCATCAAAAATTTATGCCAGGATCTACCAATTTTGCTGTTTTCCAGGAGAGTTGTTGCACATTTGAGTTAGCATATTTGGGTGTTTGGAGAACGGCAATGTGCAAAACAGAGGTTAGCAGGCTGAGCAATGAACAAAGCAGTTCAGCTTCTGCGACATTCAAGAATAAAGCAATTCGGTTGACAGCACCAGTTTTAGCTCTAGCTGGATGGTTGTTAGCGATCGCCCCTGGTATGGCTGCTTCCTACAACAATGATTACCGTGCCTGTGCAGGTCGAGTTATAGGTGAGGGCGTAACTGCCCAAGCAGCATCACAAGCTTGTGCAAGGGCACTGCGTCCGAGAGATCTGGCTTCTTGCGTGGTTTACATCAAGAGGAATACAGAAATTACAGCGGCAGATACCCTTTCTGCTTGTAACCAAGCCCGTCGTCCTAAGGATTTAGCTTCTTGTGTAACTGGTATTAGCAAGAATACCCAAGGAGCAGTTAATCCTGATGTTTTAAATTACTGTGGTCGTAGTTTATTACCCGTGCGCTTTGCTCAGTGTGTAGTGGGCTTGCGTAGTGAAATTGACTTGACACCGACTCAAGCACTGAATACTTGTATAGATGGTAGCGATCGCATTGGTGGTTTGCCGCCTTCATCCATATTACTTCCAACTCGACGTTCCACGGAATTTAGTCCAACTTTTGAGGCTAACCCAATTCCTGGGAATCCAGAGAGCAAATAGATCTACACAGTAACGATTGAAGAAGGCAGAACCACTGCCTTCTACGTCAAAATTGCTCCACCCATCAATCGCTCATATCGATATTTCAACTCTGCTTTCATCAAATACCAACGCTCCAAAGTTACATCTATCTCTATTACTTTCTCTGCTGCTTGCCGCGCTAAGAGTAACACTTCCTCATCTTCCACTAAACTTGCTAAGGTAAAATCTGGCACTCCAGATTGTCGAGTTCCTAACACTTCTCCAGGGCCACGAAACCGCATATCCATTTCCGAGATAAAAAAGCCGTCTTGGGACTGTTCCAATACTTTTAACCGTTGTTGAGCGTCAGGACTTCTAGAACTGCTCATCAACAAACAGTATGACTGAGCTGCGCCACGACCAACACGCCCCCGCAATTGGTGCAGCTGAGATAAACCAAATCGTTCTGCATTTTCAATGAGTATTACTGTTGCATTCGGTACATCTACACCAACCTCAACAACAGTAGTAGAAACTAAAATTTGCGTCTCATTATCGCGGAATTTGGTAATTGCTTCGTCTTTGTCGGCTGAACTCATGCGACCATGCAACAGCCCCACTTGAAAGTCGGGAAAAATACTTTCTTGTAGCTTTTGATGCTCCTCTACTGCCGATCGCAAATCCAATTTTTCTGATTCTTCCACTAATGGCAATACCACGTATACTTGCCTTCCTTGGGCAATTTCGCGGCGGATTAGGTCGTAAGCTTGGGTGCGTTGCTGACCTGTTAACACAGTAGTCTGAATCTTTTGCCGTCCTGGTGGTAACTCATCAATTTGGCTGACATTCATATCTCCATGTATCGTCAATGCCAGTGTCCGAGGAATGGGAGTAGCAGTCATAGTTAATACATGGGGTTGTTCGCCTTTTTGCTGTAATAGCGCCCGCTGTTTGACCCCAAAGCGATGCTGTTCATCAATTACCACTAACCCCAATTGCTGAAAGTTGACGGTATCTTGAATTAAAGCGTGGGTTCCCACCAACAGAGGTAATTCGCCAGTTTCTAGCTGTGAGTGGATTTCTCGCCGTTTAGCAGTTTTGGTAGAACCTGTCAGTAATTCTACTGGTAAATGTAAGAGGTTAAACCAACTAACTAACTTGCGGTAATGTTGTTCTGCTAACACTTCTGTGGGAGCCATGAGTGCTGCTTGGTAGCCAGATTGAATTGCTGCCAAGATAGCAATTACAGCCACAACAGTTTTACCAGAACCCACATCACCCTGTACCAGACGATTCATGGGTGCAGATTTTTGTAAGTCGTTGAGGATATCGTTGAGAACTCGTTGCTGTGCGCCAGTTAGTTTAAAGGGCAGAATTTCGGAGAATTTTTCAATTAACTGACCTTTCGGAGCAAGAATGGCACTGGTTTGGATTTGTCTTGCTTGCTGCTGACGTTGCAGTAAACCGAGTTGTAGGTAGAAAAATTCGTCAAATACTAGGCGACGACGGGCAATTTGTAAGGTAGCGCTATCATCGGGAAAATGGATGTTGGCGATCGCATCTTTCAATTCCATCAAACCATATTTTTCTCGCAAACCTTTGGGTAGGGGATCTTTGAGATGAACTGTGGCTGGTAAAACAGTAGTGACTGCCTGTCTGACCATGCTCGCCATCACTCCCTCGGCTAAAGTATAAATTGGCACTATCCGCCCAATAGTTAGCGACTCAATCGCGTCTCCTGGATTTGCCAAAACTTCCAATTCTGGATTATCCAGCGTCAAGCCATATTTACCACCTTTTACCAACCCACACGCCGCCATAATGCTACCTACTGGATAGCGCCGTTTTAAACTTTCCTGCCAAGCACGACTAGTAAAACGCGCACCAGCAGAAAAGCGGCTAATTTTAATTTGACCTGTATTATCTTTTAAGATCAGTTCTAAAATCGATAATTTCTGATTCTTTGGGCTAGTAAAGCAATTGCAACGCTTCACGGTGGCTACTATTGTTACCGTCTCACCCGCCTGCAACTCACGGATATTTACCTGACGCGCATAGTCAATGTGGTCGCGGGGATAGTAGAATAGGAGATCACGCACGGTATATAAATTCAAAACTGCCAATTTGTCAGCTTTTCTAATCCCTATTTCTGGTAAATCACTCAGTTTTTGATCAATGTTTGGGGCAAGTCTCTTACTCACCTCCGCGACCATAGGAGACTTCGGATGTTGGTTGATTTTGGATTGGTAATTTCTCCCCTGTTCCTTCTGCTCCCCTTGCTCTTGTTGTAGTTGATAAAGATATCTACGAGTTTCTGCTACTAAGTGTCGTCTTTCTTCTAGTACCAGATTGGGATAATTAGCAAACTGCACAGCTAATTCTTGCCAACGGCGGCGCTCAATAGCAGGTAAGACTATGGGAAATTTGCCAAAAGTCAGGCTGATAAATTCACTGAAGCGGTATTGCTTTCCCATCAAGTCTGTAAAGCCATGCTCAGCCTCTATTGCCAAGGCTTTGTGTAATCGTATCCAATCTGGCGTGTCATTAGTCATTGGTTATTACTGTTATTCTGGACTAATCCTCAAACCAACTAGCACGCCATGCAGCCTCAGCTTCGGCAATTGATCGCTCCCGTTGCTTTTTTTGATACTCTCGTCCTAGTTTGTTTAACCGAACTAAAATATTGCGAATTTGCTTGCGGTCAGATGAAAGTGCCGCATCGGCAAATTCTATTTCCCCTAGCCTAAGATTAATCGCCATCAGCTGTGTCAGGCTGGAGTCTTCTGCATCTTGCTCATTTTCAATTTCAATTACCAAATTTAAAAGGTTAGGTGGCCCTGGCATCACCTCGGCAGATGCTTCTGATGCAGCAGCAGCTGCTGCTTCTAAAATGGGTTCTGGTAATTTTTTGGGTAAAATATCAGCTTTTTGTAATACAAGATTAGCCTCATGGGAGACCTTTTTCAGCGTTTGTTGTGTCTGATGTTCTAGTCCCTGTTGCCATTTTGCTAATTCTACGGGGTTAGAAGGATCAGGGGATGTCAGGTAACGGGGTGATGGGATGTAGAGTTCTTCTGGGTTGCTTACCGTGGAGCTAATCTCTTCCCAAAGGGTGGGGTGAGGAGGTGAATTTGCATCTAAATTCTCCTCATCTACTAATTTTTCATCACTTTCTCCATTAGTTAGCAGTTCTATATCTTCCCCACTTTTCATACAATTGAGCAATTGCTCAGCTGCCTGTTGACCTAATTTGCGGATGGCTTGTTGTAATTTTTGCCGCTGATTTAATGACAAACCTAAGAATTTTTCGGGATATCCTTGAGTACACAGATGGTAGCTAGCCAGAATCAACTGTTTTTGTAAGGCTTGCCCCAAAGTAGTTAGATAGCTGGCATAAGCGCTATGAAGTTCTGTTGCGATCGCCCTGATCTGTTGTTGCAGGGCTGTAATATCCTGCTCAATTCGCTCAATTGCTCTTGCCATATCTTGTTTTGATAGTTCATCTAAACCTTGTCATGGTACAAATGTACCTATTTATTTTCAAATAATCATCTCAAGGACTTTAAATTTTATATTAACTATGCATCAGCTTGGATCATCTACAGTCTGCTGAGAACGAATAAAACAGGTCAGCACAATTTGACTGACCTGTTATTGCAATAGTTATGAGTTAAGAGTTATGAAGCAAAGTTTCTGCTAACTCCTAACTAAAATTACTTGCTGCCCATTTGTGCAGCAACTTCATCAGCAAAATTACTTTCTTGCTTTTCAATACCCTCACCCAGTACATAACGAACAAAGCGATTTACTTGGATATCTTCGCCAACTTGAGCCTTAACTTGCTTCACCAAGTCTTCCACGGAAATACTTTGATCGCGAATGTAGGGCTGATCCAGCAAAGTCATTTCTTTCAGGCGTTTTTCAATCCGTCCCTGAACAATCTTTTCTTTGATGTTCTCTGGCTTATTCGCCAAATCATCCCGCCCCATTTCAATATCCTTTTCTTTCTGGGCGATCGCAGCAGGGATTTGGTCTACGGTCACATACTCAACATTCGGGCAAGCCGCAACTTGCATTGCGGTATTCCGTGCCAAGGCTTGGAATTCTTCATTACCAGCAGCTGACTCAGTTTGGGAGTTTAGCTCAACCAACACACCAACACGACCGCCAGTGTGAATATAGCTATCTACTACACCTTGTGTGCCTTCTGCTAATGAAAAAGTGACGAAGCGACGCACCTGAATATTTTCACCAAGCTGGGCAATGGTTTGCTTGATGAACTGTTCTACGGTTACGTTTTTATCTTCAATGTAGGGTTGAGCTAATAAAGACTCAACACTATCAGCAGTTGCTGCAAGCTTTGCTAGATTTTTAACTAAAGCTTTAAAAGCTTCGTTACGGGCGACAAAATCAGTTTGGCAGTTAACTTCTAATAGTACGCCTACTTGACCATTAGGCTGAATGTAGGTTTCTACTAGACCTTCTGCCGCAATGCGATCGCTTTTTTTACCCGCCGAAGCGATGCCCTTTTGTCGCAACCATTCTATGGCTTTTTCTATGTCGCCATCAGTTTCTTTCAGTGCCTTTTTGCAGTCCATCATGCCGGCACCAGTTTTTTGGCGTAGCTCTTGGACGAGTTTTGCAGATATTTCCGCCATGTTGCCTCAATTCCTAACTTGACCTAGAGTTGTAATCGCTCACAGGTGTTGAGTATTTCTATCTTACTCAGGACGGTGTAAAGTATGAAGGATGAAATTTCATCCTTCATACTTTAAGTTATTCTTCTTTTTCTTCGTCGTTGGGAATTACTGAGTCGGTGTACTCGGTTTCGTCGTAGTCGTAATCCTCTTCACCGCCTTCGTAATCTTCGTAATCTTCTTCCCCATCCAATTGACCGTGACGACCTTCATAAATGGCATCTGCCAATTTGCCAACTATCAGCTTAATCGACCTGATAGCATCGTCATTCGCTGGAATAGGAATATCTACTACATCTGGGTCACAGTTTGTATCCAACATAGATACAATCGGAATCCCCAGTTTTTGGCATTCTTGAACTGCGTTGTACTCCCGTCGTTGGTCAACAATCACGACTACATCAGGAACTTTCCGCATTGTTTTAATACCACCTAGATATTTCTGAAGCTTTGTCATCTCCCGACGGAGCATGGAAGCTTCTTTCTTGGGCAACAATTCCAATGCGCCAGTTTCCTCACGGCGTTCTAAATCTTTAAGACGGTCTGCTCTGGTTTTAATAGTCGCCCAGTTGGTAAGCATTCCCCCCAACCAACGCTGGTTGATGTAGTGAGAACCACAACGAGCAGCTTCTTGGGCTATAATTCCTGCTGCTTGCCGCTTGGTGCCAACAAAGAGGAATTTTTTGCCTTGCTCTGAGTGAGTTCTCATGTAAGCGTAAGCATCTTCCATCAATTGGGCAGTTTGCACCAAGTCAATGATGTGTACACCATTGCGGGAAGTGTAAATGTAAGGAGACATTTTCGGGTTCCACCGCCGGGTTTGATGCCCAAAATGAACTCCAGACTCCATCATTTGAGCCAAGGAAACTACTGGCATATACTTTTTTTCTCCTATTCGGGTTAAACCTCCATCCAGGTGTATTTCCTCAACCGGAAACACCCGAATTCCTGGATGTGCGAGATTAGACAGCCCTTTAATAATATCACAAAAACGCTTAAATAAACCTGAACAAGATATCTTGAAGGTATCGATGATATATTGTTAATTTTACTGCAAGAACATCACATCCTGAGATTCAAATTATTAAAGAGTATAGAACTTACGCATTGACAGGAAAAACCAAATATGGGGTATGAATTTCAGGCATTAAAGCATGATTTTTCGACACTTTTTAGGCGATCGCTATTGATCAAAGAATGAGTCATAAAAGCCTGAAACTACCTATTTTCGTTAATGCACAAGATAATAATTTTGTACAGTGCGTAAGTCCTAGAGTATTATTTAGACAGTTAGGAAGTAGTTTAATAATAGGCAGACAAACTTGTGGTTAAAGTTAACCTGCGTAAAGTTACAAGGGAAAACCTTCTTTCATGCCTTAGTCTTGAAGTCAGTGAAGAGCAGAAAAATTTAGTTGCCACTACTGTACAATCTCTAGCAGAAGCCTACGTTGATCCCAATCTTTTTCCTTTAGCGGTTTATGATGTTGCGGCGTGTGGTTATGAACAACCATCAGTACCAATGGTTGGGTTTACGATGTATGAACTCGTTGCAGGCGTAGGATTCATAATGCGTTTAATGATTGACTGTAAATACCAACGTCAAGGGTATGGACGAGCAACAATGCTAGAGGTGATTCGCCGCCTCAAGCTGTGTCCTGATGTTGAAGTAGTTGCAACCAGTTACCGCAAAGAAAATGAAGTGGCTGCAAAGCTATATCAAAGTTTAGGATTCAGAGAATGGGAAATTTCGTATGCAATTTCTCACCCTACCGAAGTATATATGAAACTTGAATTATTTCGATGATAGTCACAATTCTCCTATCAACTTAGAGACTTGCAAACAGAACGTGTAAAATCAGGGTAAGAGCGTCTCAATCAGTATTGGCACAAGGAATCAAAAAAATCTAATTTGGAGTGGGTGTTTAGCTTTGCCTTTGTTCAGACTCTAGATAAGCTGCATAAACGCCTTTGACGTTATACCAATTTAGAAAAATTCTAGCAGTTTCTAAAGCTAATTGAGGTTTACCTAAATTAATCAGCCAACGCAAAAAAGGAGCCATCGTCTTTTCATTGAGTGCGCCATTAAGTGAGAGGATACCCCAAAGTAAGCGATGTAACCAAGTCATTTGAATCATCATTCGCACTTCCCAAGTAGGATGCTTTTGATAAAATAAAACTCCCATACGTCCGCGTTGAATTTCTTTTTCTATCAAGTTGGGAATTTGTTCTAATTTAAATGCTGGATGCCAATGATAGCCGACAGCAGCCGGACATTTAATCAGCTTTAACCCTAAATTTTTTAGCCTTACACCTAATTCTAAATCTTCCCAACCATAAAGTTGAAAACTGTTGTCAAACAGTCCAGCTTTCTCTAGCCAATGTTTGGGAATTGCGACGTTTCCTGTGGCAAAAAATGCGGCTGAAAAGTCTGTGATTTTATAGGGTTCACCAGTAGGATTATCGAAATTACAAGTATTAATTACTGCACCGTAAGTAAAAAAGCGATCGCAGCCCAATTGCTCTTTTCCTTCTACTACTGCATTTGTATGAGCTTGCAAAAAGTCTTTCAGTACTACTAAATCACTATCAATAAAGATAATTATATCTCCCAGTGCTTGCTCTACCCCCAAATTCCTCGCCGCAGCTGGGCCAGCATGATTTTGTTGAAACCAGCGTACATGGGGAAACTCTTGTTTGTGTGCTGCTAACCACTCTAATGTGCCATCAGTAGAACCGTCATCTACTAAGACAACTTCGTAATCACTGACTGAACTAGATGCACTAAACTCCTGCACCTCCAAAGCGCGGAGGCACTTTTCTAAAATCGGCTGACGATTGTAAGTCGGTATCACAACACTGAAAAACACAGTCTCACCCACAATATTATCTATCTCCAGGATAGGACAGTAGGGTACTGTACACTGTTCCTTAAGGCAAGTCTGAGTAAAGTTATTGACCGAACCAAGCAGGATAACAGGAGAAAGAGGTAATTTTTCTTCATCCCCTCTGCACCTCGCACCCTGCCCCTTTTCCTCTTCAGTGACACTAACCAATTTAGAAAATTTTTAAAACACCAAAAACCATTACAGCTAGGTAAACAAAATAGACTGCGTTAAGTGTAACTACTTCCCAAAGCTCAAAACTGTTTTTGTCAGAACCCCAATAAATAAAGGCAGCATATACTATTCCTAACAATGCTACAAAAGCTAAGTTGACGGAAAATACTAGTAAGTTTTCTACAGGCAAATTTACCAGTGCTAGTGGAAAGAAAGCCAGTGTCATGGTAACTGTATTGTCAGCAATGACGTTTGTGGTAGCAGCTGTAACTTGACCGCTACGCGCTACACTCCAGGTAGCAAATATTTCTGGTGCAATGCTCATAGTAGATGTGATGAACAGTCCACCTATCAGCTTGGAAATTCCTAATAAAGAAACAATATTTTCTGTTGCTGTTACTGTTAAATAAGCACCAAAAGCCAACAAAATAATACCAGCTACAGCAACAATAATTTCTTTTTTATTCCATTGTACGGCTTGACCATCCTGGCGTTTCCGCATTATTGCTTGTGCTACATAAATTATGTAAGCTGCTAACATAATCCAACCGTCAATAGGTTGCAGTCCACGCCAAGACCGGGGAAGGGTTAATACGGCTGCCAATGCGATAATTGCTAGATAAGGCAAAGCTTGTACATATAATGCCTCTGGTTTAACCCGCATTGAATGTTGACGGCGGCGACTAGAAGATGAAGAATTTCTGTTAGTTTGGCGAGAGGCGATGTAGGCAACAGTAACAATTACCGGAACGGAAATAATATTTGAACCGAGTAAATTACCCAGTCCAATATCCTGCAAACCTTGAGCAGCACTGGCAACGTTAGTACCTACTTCTGGACTAGCAGTGGCAAGAGCAATAAAAGCAGCGCCTGCGGCTTCTGATAAACCCCATTGTTGTCGTAGTTTTTTGAGTGGTTCAGCTAGTTTGTCTGCTCCCCAGTGCGCCCCCCATGCAGCAGCAGCAAGAACTAATACCCAGAAAAATAATTTCATAGTTAAGTGAGAGGATACCCCAAAGTAAGCGATGTAACCAAGTCATTTGAATCATCATTCGCACTTCCCAAGTAGGATGCTTTTGATAAAATAAAACTCCCATACGTCCGCGTTGAATTTCTTTTTCTATCAAGTTGGGAATTTGTTCTAATTTAAATGCTGGATGCCAATGATAGCCGACAGCAGCCGGACATTTAATCAGCTTTAACCCTAAATTTTTTAGCCTTACACCTAATTCTAAATCTTCCCGACCATAAAGTTGAAAGCTGTTGTCAAACAGTCCAGCTTTTTCTAACCAATGTTTAGGAATTGCGACGTTTCCTGTAGCAAAAAATGCGGCTGAAAAGTCTGTTATTTTATAAGGCTCATCAGTAGGATTATTAAAATTTGAAGTATTAATTACTGCACCGTAAGTAAAAAAGCGATCGCAACCTATAAGTTCGTAGCGAATGGAGTCAAACAAACTTTGCGCTCCTCTGCGCCCCTCTGCGTTTAAACTTAAACTCTCAATTGTCCACGAATTTACAAAACTGTGTACTTACTAAGTAGGGGGTATTTCCAAGGGAATTTTACCTAATAATCCCTTACGAAAATCTGTTAAAAGTTTTCTAGCACCTCGTTCTACATCTCCTTTGTAGCGATGCTTTGCTAAAGCTTGTAAATATGCTTCTCCTGTGTGGAGTGTAGAATCAAGTTCGTAACGTGATTGTAATGGTAGTTTTGGTAATAAATTAGGGGCTGTAGCTTGAAGATAATTAAGTAAATCTACCAAAGCGGATGCTACTAATTGATTATCGTAGGATGCTTGGCCAATATCATCACAAATCGCTAATTTCAAAGCAGCTTCTTGATTTCCCAGCTTTACGGGGATGACACCAGGAGCATCTAGCAATTCTAACTCGTCAGATATTCGCACCCAACGCAAAGAACGAGTCACCCCTGGACGGGCGGCACTTTCAACCACTCGCCGTCCCAATAGGCGGTTAATCAAAGCTGATTTACCGACATTAGGAAAACCAATTACCACAGCCCGGACTGGCCTGGGTAACATCCCGCGATCGCGTCTTCTTTGATTGAGTTCCACCCCCGCGGCTTGTGCTACTTTAGAAATTGCCACCACGCCTTGACCTTGTTTAGCGTTGGTAAAATAAGGAACTTCTCCTTGACTTTTAAACCAATCTACCCACAGCGATCGCACTTGGGGAGAAACCATATCTAAGCGATTCAACACCAAAACTCGCGCCTTACTTCCCACCCACTCATCGATTTGGGGATGGTGTGTCGCCAAGGGAATCCGCACGTCTCGTACTTCCAATACCACATCAACTCGCGTCAGCTGTTCTTTGAGATTCTTTTCAGCTTTGGCAATATGACCTGGATACCATTGGATTACATTTAATTTATAATTTTCAGTTATACCCATAATTAATTACGAATTATTTTGATGCAAAATTAAACGATTACCATCGGGTAGAAGAACTAAAAAACCGACCATTTGAAGTGACAGCTTGATGGTACAAACCTCGGTCAATCCCTTGAATTTGTCCTTCTATTTTTTGTGGATCTTCTGCTTTAAAAACTAACCTCACCCAAAATTGTTTGGTGTTTTTGGTGTAGGTAACAGTTGCTCCACAAAACTCCCAAGTCTCAAAAACTTCTTTGAAATAATCAGGAACATCAAGAATTAAATTAATTCGTTTACCAATGCAGCTAAGAGTTAATTGTCTACTTCTTAGTGCCATTGCAAGTTTGTCATATCTTAGTCCTGATGCTGGTTTTTTCTTGGGAAAGCTTTTTAACTTAGTAGCAAAGTCTGCGGTACTAAATTGGGTGTAAAATGAGTATATCACAAACTTTATATATTTAAGCTATATACTCTAAAAATGAAAATACTTTCTAGTTCATACGCTAAGAATTGCCTGGATTATCACATTATTTTTTGTCCTAAATAATAGACATCAGGTGCTAGAAGGTACAGTAGAATTATCTACTCTTGCGCCTACTTTAGAGGGTAAAACTCATCTTCAACATAATCCCTATCCTCCTCATTCTCTACCTTGGGCTACTTGGATTATTGCTCGAATTGGTGGTTGGTCTGGTTACAAGTTTCAAAAACCTCCCGGTATTACTACTTTAAGTTGTGGGCTTGAGCATTTTGAATCCACTTTTTTTGGCTGGAAACTAGCTCTAGGTCAACTTGTGTGTACACTGTAGCATTTTTAAAGGGGCTAGGAGGGATCTAAGAGTACTTCAAATCATAGCCAACCACTTTTCAAATAACCTCTTAGGGTGTTGGCGCAAAAGTGAAATACACCCCTATCAAATTTACCTTTTGTGGAACATTTTCTTAATTTGCTCTTAATCACTTAACATTAAGCTTTTAGGGATTTGTCATTAAAACAGTTCGCAAAATATGAAATTGAAAAAACTGCTGGGAGCCTTAGTTCCATTTTGTTTATTTGGTATCTCTGCAACCTTTGTCTCCTCAACAAACGCCCAGCCACCATTTCATCAAAATCGTAGCCCAAGAAGTTTTTATAATAATCGTGACTCAAGAAGTTTCGATTTTGCTCTGATTGGCGATTTACCTTATGATGCTCGACAAGAAGAGGAGTACAAAAAGTTAATTAAAGATATCAATCAATCTTGGGTTCGCTTTATAATTCACGATGGGGACTTTAAAAGCGGCTCAAGTCTTTGTTCAAATGAGCTTTTTCTACAGCGATCGCAACTCTTCCAGCAATTCAGACATCCTCTGGTTTATGTATTTGGTGATAACGAGTGGACAGATTGTCATCGCCTAGCAGCTGGTGAATATGATCCGATTGAGCGTTTAGCAAAATTACGCGAACTCTTTACACAAGGAGACAGAAGTCTTGGACAAAGGACAATTGAGCTAGAACGTCAGAGTGATAATGCTGAGTACAGTAAGTTTCGGGAAAATGTTTATTGGACTGCGGGTAATGTTCTATTTGTTGGTATCCATGTTGTTGGTAGTAACAATAACTTGGGACGGAATGCAGAAAATGATGCTGAGTACGCTGAACGTAATGCTGCTAACCTTGTTTGGTTAAAGAAAGCATTTACCCTTGCTAAAGCCAACAAAAACCTTGGTTTGGTGATTACTATACATGCCAACCCAGATAATTTTGATGTACCACCAACCAATGCAGAGCAGAATGGTTTCCGTGATTTTATTAATGCATTACAAGCCGAATTACAAGAGTATAGTAAACCAGTCATGCTCGTTCATGGAGATAGTCATTACTTCCGCATTGATAAGCCTTTAAACACTCCATCTGGCACGGTAGTTACTAATTTCACACGAGTAGAAACATTTGGTTCTCCCAACGTGCATTGGTTGAGAGTCACGGTTGATCCTAGCAATCCAAATTTGTTTGAAGTGAATCAAGAAATTCTGCCGCCATCTCCTCAAAGTGGTGGTAGATTTTATAATTTCAAACACTAAAATCCAGCACATAACTAACGCCCCCAGGCTCAAAGCCTGGGGCTAAAAAACAAAGCCTGCCTTACGCAGGCTAATTATATGCATCAGAAAAGTAGGTATGCACGAATAAACCTAACTATATAACGAAATGTAAATTCACTGAAATGTTTGCGATTGCTGCGTTTCACTTCGCTCCACTCGCAATGACATACTTATAAATTTTCCGACCCACCTACTTATTTTATGAGTGTTTATACTATTCATTTTTAACTATAAAAGAGTTAATTATACTAATTTTACTTAGCTTAAATGTGCGATGTTTAACGATCAACGAACTTTTAGGCATCGTTAAAATATCAAAGATTGGTTATATAGACAAGCTAATTCGCAGTTGGACAGGAACTTTACCCCCATAATGATACTATTTAATTTCGTTTAAATAAAATTTCCTGAATACAGACATAGGAAGGTTTGATTTTTATAATTTTATTTGGCAACCTGATCTTTTTACTCGTAAAATCGAAGACAAAGCAAAGCTCAGTAGAATAGAGTCCCTAAATTAATGAATCAATTAATCAGTCAGGGTGCAGGAGCTATGAGTAAGTCTCCACTGGTAGATCGGATCAACGATATTGCTTGGCAAGCTCACCAAGGTAGCGTAGCGGCGATTATTCAATTATTGAACGAAAAGCTAGCTAATTCTGGTGTCAGAACTAGGGCCATTTTTTCTGATGGTGTCTTGCAACTTCTGTGTGAGGCAGCCAAAATAGAGCAGCTTGAGCAATCTACCCTAGTAGAAAAAATCCAGCAAATTCTTGAATTGATCGCACCGCGCAATATTCGTAAAGTCAATATCAACAGCCGAATTGTCCGGGAACAGCAATTACTGTGGTTGAAGGAAATTTGTCGCGATCGCGAAAATCAATTACTGTGGTCACAAGAAATTACATTAATTCAGCCAAATGCCTTAAAGCAGCTAATTACAGATTTGACTGAAGCCCAACCTGAATTAGTAAAAGTCAGTTTACCAAAAACTCACTTTTCTCGGACTTCAGTATTTACTAACAAAAAAAAGTACAAGAATTACCCTAAAACAGCGATACTAGCAACTGCTGGCTTATGCTCAATTTTGTTGCTTGGTTGGGTTGTTTATGCCCAATTAGGTGATAAACTAGCGCAACGAATGCAACCAGAAACTGCTAAATCTTTAACTACGACTAATCCTAACAAAAGTAAAACAAAAGCCTCTAAAGATAGTCTTTCTGACTCATCCGATGACCCATTTTTAGCATCTGTACGAATTGCTAACCAAGCCTCAGCATCTGGGAAAATAGCCACAACCTCAACTCAATGGTTGGAACTAGCTGCTAAATGGCAACAGGCTTCGGATTTAATGGCAAATGTGCCTCCAAATTACAACCGCTATCAAGAAGCTAAGATTCGGACTCAACTATATAAGAAATATAGTGAAGCCGCGCAAAAAGAAGCAGCAAAGAGTAAATCTTAATTATTTTTAGTGATTATTGCTATTGAAAAGGTGATAAATCTGGCGATGAGTAAGTATCGTCCAAACTCGCTAGGGCTAATTTGATACAAGCACGAACACCTTTCCAATCACGTTCTGAGAGATGTCCGATTATAACCAAGTTGGCAGATGGTGGTAGAGTCACAATAAAACTGCGAAAAATTGAGGGAATTCGTAAACCTGCTGCTGTCCAATCCTGGAGTCCGTAGTCAGTACTTCCTAAAGCAGTTGTCTGAGTCGTGATTAGTCCCATAATCACATCAGGACGGTTTGCATGATAAATAGCTGATGACAGAACTACAGCAGGGCGACGTTTAATACCAGTCACACCAGGAAAATCTACTGTAACCACATCACCAGGATTGAATCTCACTCAGCTAAATCCTTGCTTTCAGGGAAAATCTTAGCTGCGTACTGTAAGGAAAATGCAGTTATATCGAGTTGATCTTGCTCACTCCAGGTATCACTTTGGTCAACAACAGACACGTTTTGCTGAACTAAATCGTTGAGTATGAGAGTTGCCAACCGTAGCCGTTCAGTAGGTGACAGATTATAGATAACTTGAGTATAGATTTCTTCGGCAGAAGTTAACATGATGAACACTCCTGGATTTCATATTAACCCAATTGCTTAACTTTTAAAACAGTCGCTACAAAAACTGTGGTCTTAGCTCGACTTTATCCATTTTTCAGTTTAGGCAATTGCCTAAGCTGAAATCTTTGTGGGACAGGTACTTTACTTTTTAGATTTCACTGAGAACCAGCGACATGGAAAAAGTATTTGCCAAAAAGCCAGAGTTTTTGCCAGATAAAGAAAACGAAGTTCTTAATTTTGGATAAAGTCGAGCTTAGAATAGTATCAGTCGCCGCTTCTTGTGTAGCTGTAGATAAGTTGGTATGAGTCATAGTTGTTCTCCTTTTTTTCTAGGGAAATACAAGTTTGGGTTCAGGTGAATGATTCAAGTAGATGTCAGCAGACGATTTCAACACAATTTCGGAGTAGATAATTTTTTGAATTTCTAAACTGGGGACTCGATTTGCCAGGGTGCGGTAAGCCTTGATTTCTCCTTCGAGGCTAAAGTCAGAGCCTGATACACAGTGGTAATAGTCATGAACTGCTAAAAATGCAAAACCATAAAACGGGTTTGGATAAATCTTGCTGTCGTAGCTATCAGCTGATACCCAAAGCTGATCCTGGGCAATATCCGCGCACATTTCTGCCGCAGTACGATAGCGCATATAGTTAGAAAACATGGGGTTAATCGGCAGTTGCTGGAACTCGCCCATAAGCCAGTCACAGAGTTGAGAGGTACTCTGATCGGAAAGCTCGACTGGTTTGCCTTCTAAGTAAAGTTTGGCAAGGGTTTTGATGTTGGGTGCCATGAAGATCACCTGTGTTCGGGTTTTCTCTCGAATTAATCAGGGGTTCTAATAATAAGCTTTGCAGTACGAGCGAACAAATAAGGCCACAGATTAAAAGATTTTGCCGTAGGCTAGTTGACTGGAGCAATATTCGCCGAGTAGAGGTGCCATCGACGCTGGTTTGGAGTTGAGCCAGGAACATTATTGACTCGTCGCAACACATAGCTACCGCGAAATCGCTGCTGAGTTCCATTTTTAGTGATGGCAGTAACAGTGACAGGAATTTTAATATAGGATGAGCCTGCCGCTCCGTCTATTTTGCCGGGTTCTCCAACCTTTACAGCAGTGGATTTGGTGTTGGCAAAACCCTGCTTGAATTGCTCAAACGACTGCTGGCTGGCAGTGCCATCTCCATACCAAGCCGAGTAAGCTTGCTTATAGTCTCCACGAGCGATCGCACTGTAATAATCACGAATGACTTGAACTGCTTGTTGCTCAAGCGGCTCGGCGGCAGCATTTTGGGTGTGAGAGACTAAGGATGGGTCGTTCGAGGGACTTGCAGGCGACGGAGTATTTACAGCAAGTGGTTGTGACGTAGGAGCAGTACAGGCTGTCATGGCGATCGCAAGCAGCATTTCCCCAACAACAAGCCGATGCTGTTTTAACCAGATACGTAAAGAAAAGTTGATCATTGACATTTACCTCGCTAGGTTTGGTAAATAATTATAATTTCCAGGGAAGTGGCGAGCGATAAGGATTTTCATGCATATCCAACACTTCCCATGTGCGAGGATTCACTTGTCCTGTAACTGGAACTTTGTACCGTTTTTGTAAATCTCTGATCGCAGATTCGGTAATGGAACCAAACACCCCATCAACAATCGCACCACGCGGATTTCCTAATCTGACTCCTGCGGCTCCTAAAAAACCATTATCTAAGAGAATTTTCTGCAACATTGTGACGTTTTGACCTCGATCCCCGCGATGCAAGGTGGGTAATGATAAATCGGTATATGCTGTTGCAACCAAAATAGGAGGTTTTTGTATGGGAAATGTTGCTGCGATCGCTGTACTAGTTAGTGAAACTCCAATCAATTCTGCTACCAGTACTGTTGAGAAGAATACTTCAGATAACACAAAAGTAATTTGAGGAATTGAGTTTTGAAGTGTTATTGATTTCATTATACATCTCCTAATTTGTTACTTTAATCATGCAATAGCACTTCAATAACTTCTATGATCTAGCTCATACTTGAGGCTTATAAAAACCACAGATATCCATGTCAACTCAATTAAAAATTAATAATGTAAAATTAAAAATTGCAATCAGTGGGGG
>JAYGHB010000110.1:0-61115 GCA_034931985.1 Halotia wernerae UHCC 0503 | reverse complement strand
AATCAAGGAATTGTCAATTTCTCGGACACCCATAAAGGGTGTACCTCGCAATTGTCCGCTATTCATCCCCATCCGTCTACACGGTGGGGAATTCCGCGAAAAAGGTTAAACAAAAATGGCTCGTCTTTTGCGTTTAAAGCTACACAGTTCCAATCAATTTTGCTCTCCATCAGTTTTTGATCTAGATTTTTACTCCAAGTAAATTTACATCAGTTAATTAGATTGTATTTGTACGATTTTACATGTGTCTTTGGGAAGATTTCAAGGTGTTTTGGCTAATAAACAGCTAAAAAAAGCATCTGCTATTTAAAAACGTAGGCTGGCTAGACCTGAAGCGTTGTAACTCCAATTTTTTGGGGATAACATGGAAATAACTTTCTTACCAGCTTCGCGCACCATATTTGGTGTCAGTTTTATTATGGAAATACAGTTAATTAACATCGGTTTCGGCAACATCGTATCCGCTAACCGAGTAGTTGCCATCGTTAGTCCAGAGTCTGCCCCGATTAAGCGGATTATTACCGAGGCACGGGATAAAAATCAGCTAGTTGACGCAACTTATGGTCGTCGGACTAGGGCTGTAATTATTACGGATTCCAGCCACGTTATTCTGTCGGCGATTCAGCCCGAAACGGTAGCGAATCGCTTTGTGATTTCCCGCGAACATAATGTTGTAGATAATTGATTAGGGGTAAAGTCAATAACCCTAGTTTTATTTGCACCACATCCGCAGTACTATGTGAATTAGACTAGTTTTCTGTCACTCATGCTACAAATTCGTTAGTAAAATTTTACTTTGGCAACGAATACAAAGGCTAATGAATAATATTTATTGATTAATTTACAGGTTAAACGGATGATGCAAACTTTACCCATCCAGAATTGTGCTACTACCAAAGAAGACCAGTCTCCAGGCAGGTTAATTGTTTTAACTGGGCCTAGTGGGGTCGGTAAAGGCACTTTAATGCGATCGCTGTTGCAGCGTCATCCCCAATTGTATTATTCCGTATCCGTAACGACCCGTTCTCCCCGTCCAGGAGAAATCGACGGCAAAAATTATTACTTTATTAGTCGCAGCAAGTTTGAACAATTGATTGGTAAAGGCGAGTTTTTAGAGTGGGCGGAATTTGCTGGTAACTATTACGGTACTCTCCGTGAAACTGTGCTTAACCAAGTTCAGTCAGGCAAGTTGGTAGTGCTGGAAATTGAACTAGAAGGGGCAAGGCAAATTCGTAATTTCTTCCCTGACGTTCTTAGCATTTTCATTTTGCCGCCTGACTTTGATGAATTAGAAAAACGGATACGCGATCGTGGCCAAGATTCTGAAGAAGCGATCGCCCGTCGTCTGTGCCGTGCCCAAGAAGAAGTGAAAGCAGCAGATGAGTTTGATATTAAAATTGTCAATGATAATTTTGAAACTGCTCTCAATGAGATTGAAGCAGCTTTATTTAAATAACTTCAAATTCCTGAGAACCACAATCAAGCATTTTTATTATCAGTTTCCCAAAAAGATAGCTAAAGAGCGATGCTTTTATGATTGTTTTTGGTAAGATTTATTATTGCTTAATTATCAATAATTCAAGTGTTTATAGGCAATTAGGCATGAGGTATGAGTAATAGTAAAAACAACTCAAAATTACTAATTACCAATACCCTATGCCCAATTAACAGAAATCTAATTAGCCTATAAGTCCTTGAATGATTCCCAAATTGCTAGTCAACAAATATGCGACTACTGCCCCACCAATACCACCAATTAAGAAAGAACTAGCAAAGTGATTCCAGCTTTCCTTGGAATTAAAAGCATCTACTGGAGGATTCGGTACTGTAACACTAGCAAGTGCTTTGGGAGGGTTGCTATTAGCATACAAGGATAGACAAGCGGTGAGAACTATAACCAAACCGACTGCTGATAATACACCAGCTAAGTTGGCATTAATTGTATTCCGCAGCGGGCCCAATTTAGCAAAGGGGCCGAACAGCAAATAACCATGAGCCATGCCAACTTCTAACCCACGTCTAGAAGGATTCAGACCTGGGCGATAAGCGGGTAAGTTATTAATGAACCACTTGACTAAGGGAGAAGAATTAACCGGGGTTTCGAGGTTGCCTTGCTGCGGATCGCGTCCTGCGGGAGCAACAACCTCCCGATTTCTGGGATCGCTGGGGAGATTTTTGGATGCATCTACTGCTTGCGCCATATTTTTATGTTTGCCTCTAAATGAGAATTGTGGCATTTTTATATTAATAATAATTGTGGATCAAGTTACCTTTTAGCTCATAAGTTTAGAAAAATTAATTTAGCAGCTTTAAAAAAAATGAAACTCGCTAGCTGCTTAAAGCATTACGAGTTTCAAAAATTATTTTTACCACCTAATTAAGTGATAGTTTCACCTAATTAGGCTAAGTAAACAACCAGTCAATTTTAGGCAAAAGACAACTAATTCAACTGTCTTAACATCCTATTTCCCACCTATGGAAGTGGGTGGAAAAGTAGGTCTGGGAAAAAACGGTTGAATTCAATCAAAATACCTGCTGTAATTGTCAGCCATATAGTAGCTGCTACTGGCGCTGTGGAAATAAATTTAACCAAATAGGACGATTGGTCATCTTTGTCCGCCATGAATTTAGTCTCCAAAAAAATGAATCAGTTAAGATGAGTTAGCGGGGAGAAACAGTGATTTCTGAATCCTTAGCCGTTAACTCACCCGACAAGAATTCTTTAAGTGCAGCCGCAGGCCAAGCAAAGCCTGTGGAGATGATCGATAGTGCCAAACCAAGATCGATTTGAATTTCTTTTTGTTCTGTATCTGATTGCTTTTTAATTGCTTGCAAGTAGGCGCGACCTACCCAACCAATCCAACCGGCAATATACAAAAAGAGAATACTGGGGATCAGAAAATCGCCAGCGCGGTCAAGACGACCATCAACAATCAAGTGAGGATAACCTTCAGGGCCGCATAGCGCCTGAGAATAACGCTCAAACCGCTTTTTCCCTGATTGGGGATCAGCGGTGGTATTACGGGCATTTTTTGCTAGCTCTTGAAAAGCGGGAGAGTCTTTGCAGGGTACAAGGTTAGCTCCTAGCGCTTGTGCGGGGGGAGCAAAATTGAACCAAAGACAAATCCCTAAAATCAAAGCAAACAATCGTCGCATGGAGTTGTTTCCTTTTATTACAAAACACAAAGTTTATTGTACAAAACGAAGCGGCTTGTACAATCTTTATTTACATAACTAGCAAGTCATCATACTCTTGCGTGGGAATCGAGTAAAGTTTAAGTAAATAAAAGTTAAAGCTTCTCAAACAAGTCCTTAGTTGGCATAACCCTGGAATGGCAATCGTTTTAGCAATAGAAACCAGCTGTGATGAAACTGCCGTCGCAATTGTTAACAATCGTCAAGTTTGCAGTAGTATTGTTGCTTCGCAAATCCCAGTTCATCAGCAATATGGTGGGGTAGTGCCAGAAGTGGCATCCCGTCAGCACTTGGAAACGATCAATTGGGCGATCGCTCAGGCAATGGAGCAAGCCCAATTAGATTGGGGGCAAATTGATGGAATCGCTGCCACCTGTGCCCCTGGACTCGTGGGAGCGCTTTTAGTAGGTTTAACGGCAGCAAAAACACTAGCAATTTTACACAACAAACCATTTTTGGGAGTCCACCACCTAGAAGGTCACATTTACGCGACTTACTTGAGTGAGACAACTTTAGATCCCCCTTTTCTTAGCTTACTGGTTTCAGGTGGACATACAAGCTTAATTTACGTCAAAAACTGTGGTGATTACAAAACTCTAGGCCAAACCCGTGATGATGCGGCAGGTGAAGCCTTTGATAAAGTAGCCCGATTGTTAAAGCTGGGTTATCCTGGCGGGCCAGTAATTGATCGTTTAGCACAAGAGGGTAATCCCCAAGCCTTTGCCTTGCCAGAAGGTAAAGTTTCGCTACCCAGTGGAGGATATCATCCCTACGATGGGAGTTTTAGTGGTTTGAAGACAGCGGTACTGCGTTTAGTGCAGCAGTTAGAAAAAGATGGTGGACAAGTTCCAGTAGCAGATGTAGCGGCTAGCTTCCAAGAAACAGTGGCGCGATCGCTGACCAAAAGAGCGATCGCCTGTGCCCTAGACTATAATCTCAACACAATTGCCGTGGGTGGAGGAGTAGCAGCTAACAGCGGTCTGAGAAAAAATTTACAAGCAGCCGCCGCCAAGCATAACTTACGTGTCCTGTTTCCTACCCTAAAATACTGTACTGATAACGCCGCCATGATTGCCTGTGCCGCCGCCGATCATCTATCCCTTGGTCATACATCCCCCATCACCCTAGGCGTTGAGTCTCGATTAGCTCTCACTCAAGTGATGAAGTTGTATCAATCTGATTGATAGTCATTTATTTGTCTTTTGTTCAAAGCCACTAACTACTGACTCTTGAACATTGACTATCGACCGTATATGACTAGCAACTGCATCTGGCTGCTCTAACATTGCCAAGTGTCCACAATCAGGAATTTCAATTACATTGTCTCCAGAGTATTTAAAAAGCCAATGAAAACTGGCTAAATGGCGGACATACTTGGGTTCCATAACTTTATCGTTAGCACCAGCCAAAAAATAAACTGGCTGTTTGAGTTGAGACACAAGTTGGGGTAAACGGTTAACTTCTTCCTCGGTTGTAGAGTCTAGCAATGTTCCCAGAGAAGCTTCCGGGTCAGCCACGACGAAATCAATCACTCGCTGACGTGCCCAATAGCGCTCCAAAGGACGAGCTACACTGGCTTTGGTAAATAACAAATCAATCAGAGGCATCTGAGACAACCAGCGTGGACGGAGTTGCAAAAATCGCTGCCCCACTGCACGAAACTGCTCAAAGGCTTCTTTGAGATAAATACCACCACCTGCGTTAATACAGATCACCCCTTTTATACACTCTGGCATCTGAGTTGCTGTCCACAGAGCGATCGTGCCTCCTAAGGAGTGCCCAATTAGCCAAGCACTATGAATATTTAGCTGTTGCAGAAGGGTTACTAAATCCTGAGCATACGCAGCCGGAGTATAAAGAGAATCAAAGGATGAGTTAAGCGCACTACTAGAATTGACACTCAGGTCAAAGGAAGTTTGTGACCTACTAAAATCAGTTTCTGGCAGGGACTGAGATTCACCAAAACCACGCAAATCATACGATAGGCACTGCAAATCAGATGATAGGCGAGAAATCACAGGTTGCCAGTATCCACGGCTATTTAGCCAGCCGTGGATAAACACTAAAGCGTGAGGGCAGGATGTGGGAGCCGTAAGCTCGTATGCGTGTGGAACGCCTAAGACTTCAATGGTTGCCATACTTAATATCGTACCTTTAAGAAGAGGTAAGACTAAATACGGAGTTTAGAAAGGATAAAGACTAAAAATTTTCTTTATACTTCATCTTTAGATCATTTACCCAAAAGCCTCTGACGCACTCCTTCAGCAATTTTGTGTCCCAAATATTCAGGAATCAGGCTTTCATTCGGCCCCAATAAATAGAGAATAAGACGTGTACGCCCGCGCCAAACCAGCAAATTGGCATTGACCACTAGCAGGTCTTCCTGCCAGATAGCGTACATTACTTTATAAAATAACCCTGGTTGATTATCCGCTTCAATCACCAGAGCCGGGAGATGAAATACTGGGTCAACATAGAACTCGGTCTGTACTTGTTCTAAGCCAGTATCGAGGTTAAATTCTACCGCCAGCATTTCTTCTACCTCAAACCGCCCTCCTAAAGCCTCACGAATAGCGCGGCAGACATTTTCTGCGGTTTTCTCGGTCAAGGCTTTACTGCCACGAGATACTAACAGTTTGATAAAAACTAACATTGGCGGTCGGATCTGACCATATAGACTCAGACCGTGGATAGTCAGCCCGTAAGCCGCCAGCACACCAAAAATATCACTAAGGAGAAACGACTGATTGCGGTAAGCAAAGTGTAAGGCACTTTTGCTCCCTTCCGGCTTTAACTCTATAACGGCGCGTCTGGTTTTATAGAGACGGTAGGCTAGCCGTAAATTTTGTAGTTGAATCTCACTGCTCACAAATTGCTCATAAAACTGGGGAAACGCTCGATTAAAGCGCTTTAGAAGTTCCAGTGTCGAAGATTTTAAACCAGAAGCCATCGTAGGGGGTAAGACTCGCTTGCTTTCATCACCAAAGGACTAGGGATTAGGGGCTAGGGACTAGGGACTAGGGACTAAATTCTTCCCAATGCCCAATGCCCCATGCCCCATGACCTATATAAATTGACTCTCATATTCTGTCTGGTCTTTTGGGGAATTTCTCCTAGCTTTACAACAAAATGCTAAAGTTGAAAATGATTGGTGTAAAACACGCTGTAAGTAGCTGTTGCCATCGAAAATCCCAGAAACACCTGAAGAAATTTAAGTGTAAGGATCATTTGGATGGTAGTAGCTTTTGTAAAACGTGAATCAACACTCAAAGAGAGTGGTAACCAATTCAGTTATACTACCCGAACCACGTTGGCATGGGTTTTTGGAAAACTTGGTTTAGTACTCCTGAATCTTTAGCGACAAGTAAGACAACTTCTTTTGAAGAGCATACAGTAACATCTGTAGGCAATAGCCCCAACAGCGTTAGCGGAGCTTCTTCTAAGGAGGCTCGCATCGTTTTTAGTACCGAGCGAGATCTTGATCTGTATGAACTAGAAGAACTCTGTGATGCAGTCGGCTGGTCGCGTCGTCCTTTAAGAAAAGTGAAAAAAGCCATAGAACATAGTTTTTTGGTCGCCTCCATGTGGCAGGTGCGAGGAAACCAAAAACGGCTCATTGGTTTTGCCCGTGCTACTTCCGATCACGCATTTAATGCCACTATTTGGGATGTGGTAGTTCACCCAGACTTTCAAAGCAAAGGATTGGGCAAGGCATTGATGAAATATGTACTCAAAAAACTCAGAAGTGAAGAGATTAGCAACGTTACTCTTTTCGCTGACCCCCATGTTGTAGATTTCTACAGAAGTATGGGTTTCATGTCAGACCCCGAAGGCATCAAAGGTATGTTCTGGTATCCCCACTAAATTTGCCCTACAAAACAAAATTAAGAGCAGGTCGCTGCCAACAAAATTTAGCTAAAATTGGAAACAGTTATCCATCGGATGCGAAGATGGAGAGAAAATCCTGTGATAGTGAACATGTTGTCTTGTATAGCCCAGCCAGCAGCACAAATTTAGATAGTGATAAGTAGGTAAACAAATTCATCTACATTAGTGAAACAATTAATTGTGCATTAGAAAATTGGTAAATATCTCTAAAACCTGATATGATAGAACTGCCTGTGTGGAAAATAGCCGTTTTGGTAAACCACAACAAAGTTTTATTATTTGCCACTTAACAGTAAAGTCATATCGCTGTTTATGGTGAGTTTAAGACTAAAAGTAGCAAAGTTGAGTTAGTTTATCCGGGATGTAGCGCAGCTTGGTAGCGCGCCTGCTTTGGGAGCAGGATGCCGCAGGTTCAAATCCTGTCATCCCGATTAATAACTTAATTACCCCACATTCTTTTGTGGGTTTTTTTATGTCTACAATTAAAAAATCAAATTTTGCTCTTGAGTAAACTCGGTATTTATGGGAATTTTTTTGGTACAATTTACATCTAAATTGTAAATTTACTCTCATAATGCCACTTTTACTGTTTTGACACTGGGCTGTGCTTTGGAGATGAATAAGCAAAATCCGCCCCCTAAAGGAAGGAAATTATCTACCTAAATTTTCTGTGTGGCAGTTATTAAATTCAGTCACCGATGGAACGATTAATTATGTAGTTGCGTCACTCTCTTTGAGAAAGACAATAAAATGGCATTGATCGCTTCAACAGTTGAGGAAAGAATTTACTGCTTGAGAGCAAAATTTAATAGGCATCTACAGTATTATTCGGTAAATAACAAGGCGAAATTGAAAGAAAAAAGCACAATTTAATGCTGCAATTAGTAACGAAAATAACATAGCAATTCTCTCAGGTTGAGAAATACCAGGTTTTGAAACTCAACAGTTAGCATTTAACGACAAACACGACTTTTTCACATATCAGACAGATTGCTATATAACTAAAACTAGTTAGTTGGATCTGTGCAAGTCCAACAACTTGTCTGACTTAATTGAACTATATGATGCGAGGATTAGTTATGAAAGCATTGGTTCGCTGGGGAGCAACATTGGGTTTAGTCGGAAGTACTTTACTGGGAACAGTTTTTGTAGGAAATGCCCCAGTACTGGCATTGTCAGAACAACAAATAAAAGAGAAATTAGACTCTGTACCTGTATATGTGATTACCAATGAGAAAGGTTTACCATTGAGTCGCCCCTTACCAGAGGCTCAAAACGGTAAAAAACCTGGTGGTTCCGTGACAGGTGTTTATCTAAGTAGACAGGAAGCTCAGGCTTTTATTAGTGAGCTGCGGAATGCTAAAGGCAAAGATCCGAAGATGGAAGAAATGGTGAAAAGCCTACAGGTGACAGCATTACCTCTAGGGGTGATTTATCAGCAACTGCAACAAAGCAAAAACCAGCCAAACCGTCTTTTATTTGCTTTTAAACCTGTAGAACAGGAAATTAAAGGGGCAATGGATTTGCTGCGCCAAAGCGGTCAAAAAGTAGAGCAATTCAAGAGCGTGCCTATTTTCGCTGTCAGATTTGCACCAGATCAGGGATACGTGCCAATTAAGTTGACCTCTGACAAAGAGCAACTAATTCCTCTGTTTTTAAGTAAGCAAGACGCACAAGGTTTGTTAAGTCAGGTGAAGCCAAAGTTTCCTAAGGCTGATATTCAGGTAATAGACGTAGACGGAGTTATTAAAACACTACAAGACAAAAACGACGATTGGCTCAAACAAGTAGTTTTAGTGCCGTCCCAAGAGTCTAGAGAGTATATTAAGACACTGCCTGGAAATAACGCGCCTAAGACCCCTGCTCCGGCTACACCCAAAAAATAGGTTTCCTTCGGGTTTAAGACATGACCAATACACAGCCAAGGGTAGTTTCCGGTTTACAACTTTGGCAGTGGTATAAAAAAGCAATCAACACGGCAGCTGCCACTGATGTTCTGCTAACTGAGGTCGATTGGCTCCTCCTGGAGGTTGCGGGGTTAGACCGTTTAGCACTGCGTTTGGAGTCTTTCAAAAACTGGCCTCAGATTCAACTAAAGTTATCTTTAGAAGAGTTAGATCATCTGTGGCAGCGTCGTTTACATGACCGCTTACCAGTGCAGTACATTGCCAAAGCTACGCCTTGGCGACACTTTAAAATCGCGGTATCGAGTGCGGTTTTGATCCCCAGACCAGAAACAGAGTGCTTGATTGACTTAGCAGTGGCAGCTGCACCTTCACAGGCAGGGCACTGGGCAGACTTGGGGACTGGGAGTGGAGTAATTGCCTTGGGACTGGCAGATGCCTTGCTAGAGTCTACAATTCATGCCGTTGATTGCAGTCTAGAAGCTTTGAAAATTGCCCAGGTAAACGCCCATAATACAGGACTTGCTGATCGGGTTAGATTTTATCAAGGTTACTGGTGGGAGCCACTAGCACCTCTCAAAGGCCAGTTTAGTGGCATGGTTTCTAACCCGCCTTATATTCCTACAAGCACCATCGCTACCCTGCAACCGGAAGTGGCGAAACATGAACCACATTTAGCGCTGGATGGTGGTGCTGATGGCTTAGATTGCATCCGCTATCTTATAGAAATCTCACCTAGTTATTTGCGAACTGGTGGCGTATGGCTGATTGAAATGATGGCCGGACAAGCGGGTGCAGTGCAAGAAATGTTGCAAAATCAAGGTAGCTATTGCAACATTCAAATTCATGCTGATTTGGCAGGAATTGAACGCTTTGCCCTTGCTTATAAAAGTTAGGAAATAGGGCATGGGGCATGAGGCATGGGGCAATGGGGCATAGGGCATAGGAAAATGTTCCATGCCCGATTCTATAAACAAGAGGGGAAAAGGTTAAAGGGTAAACACTTTTAAGCCTTTGTTGTCTTCGCCTTTCCCCCTCTTCGGTTTCCTTCCCCCTTACCCTTCTTCATAAAAATGACACAAGTTTCTTTAACAAATCTGATAGCTAGCGCCCGCGCTGGCTTTTTAGTGAGCTTTCCCACAGATACTGTTCCCGCATTGGCAGTTTTACCAGAAAAAGCAGAATTAATTTTTGCAGCTAAAAAGCGCAGTCAGGATAAACCTTTGATTTTAATGGCAGCTTGTGCAGAAGACTTGTGGTCTTATGTCCAAGGTTACGAAAACGATTACCAAATCTGGCAGGAAGTAGCCAGTAAAGATTGGCCAGGAGCGTTGACATTGGTATTGCCAGCAAGCGATCGCGTGCCGCCACAAATGAATCCCACTGACCCAACTACAATTGGTATACGAGTTCCTGCTAGTGTGATCGCCCAAACTATTTTGGCGCAAACAGGGCCTCTGGCTACGACTAGTGCCAATTTTTCAGGACAGCCGCCTTTACAAAGTTTGACAGAAATTGAGGCTCAATTCCCTGAAGTTATGACTCTGGCGGCTACAGAATGTCAGAGCGAAATTCCAGGAATCGGTGTACCTTCCACTGTTGCTAAGTGGACGGGAATGAATTGGCAAATTTTGCGGCAGGGTGCGGTCAAATTAGACTTTTAGACTTATGAATCGAGAAATCCGGAACTTTGTTTTGTGCCTTTGTGGTCAACTAACAAGTTAATAATGGCCAAACTATGAATTGCAACTGGGTCTATCTGGGAGTGGGACTAATAGTGGGGACAGGTTTGGGTTGGTTATTTGGGCGGTCTGCAAACACTGCCTCTGACTTATCCTCAGTAGTGTCAGAAGATCAACACCATACGCCACAACTCCTGCAACAAATCAAGCAAACGCAGCTAGCGTACCAAATGGCACAGGAAATGGGTCAGTTTAAAGCCGGTTTTTTGGCACGGACTACCCATGAATTGCGATCGCCCCTCAATGGTTTGATTGGTTTGCATCAGTTAATTTTGTCAGATCTGTGTGAAAATCCGGCAGAAGAGCGAGAATTTATTGCCCAAGCCCACGAACGGGCGTTGAAGTTGCTACACTTGATCGATGAAATTCTCAGTGTTGCTAGGACAGAACACGGTACTAATAAATTAGATGTTCAGCCACATTCACTAGCTACCGTTTTACAGGAAGTTAATCACCTAACTTATATGCTGGCGGCGAATCGCAATTTTCCTTTGCGCGTGTTACTTCCTGATCCAGAAATTTATGTTTTGGTAGACGATCTCTGGCTACGCCAAATATTAGTAAATTTAATAGATACTGCTATTGCTCAAATGGAAGAAGGCAGTATCCATATTTCTAGTAGCCCTTCACCTGAAAATCAAACTGTTCACATTTGTTTAGATGTGCCTACTCACGCTTTACTTAGGAGTGAGTCAATTGATTTAATCAAGTCTGGAGAAGAGCCTCTTCATCCTGATCAGGATAATCTTGGTCTTTCAGCAGGAATGCAGCTATTACTCAATCAAACTCTGCTAGAAGTGATGGGAGGAAAGCTGCAACTCATGCCATCTCCTGAACAATCAGAGCAATTTACTAGGCTGCAAGTTTCTATCCCACTATTGATTCCTGAAGCTGAATTTCCTCAGCAGCTAACGAGTCCAGATTAGATTGTCTGTATAATACCATAGTGTTGCTGCTATTGGGCTGGAAACCAATTTTTTCGTAAAATCTCTGTTGGCAAGTGGTCATGATATACACACGCTCAACGCACCTGATGCGGGGATGATTCAAAACGGTTTCTATTAACTTGCTGCCCAGCCCGGTACCACGATAATTTGGGTGGATGACAACATCCCAAATTGTGGCGCGATAAATGCCGTCAGAAGTTGCTCTAGCAAAGCCAATAAGTTGCTCCCCATCCCCAACAGAAATCACTGGGTCGCTATTGGCAATAGCTATACTCAAATCCTTTATACTACGACCTTTTGCCCAAAAAGCTGAAATATTGAATAATTCTTGGAGTTGATAAAGATCTATTTTAAAGTGGCGATCGCCTCCGTCACAGCAACCCTGTTCACGAAATTGAATCTGAAGAGAATTCATGTCTTACACCCCAATTTGGCAGCGTCATCTCTATTGTTAAGTTATATTGTGCTACAAATTTCTGAAAGCTTACTGACAAATCCATTTCCACAAAGGATGAGTTACTCCCTGCTGGCGTATCTGACAAACTTGTTTTTCTAAGCGTTGCTTTTCCGACTGTGGTAGGCCTAGGAGAATATTTCGACTTTGCCATACTAAAACAGCCCCAGTCATACCAATACAAAAAGCTAAACCTAGGGTAGACAGTGGGTGGTAGAAGAGTCCATAGCGTACTGCTACCCAGGTAAAGTATTGCTGCCAAAGAGCAATTTCTCCACGTAGATCCCACAAACAAAGAGGTGCAATAGTCAGCCATAAACAGCCTACCAATAACCAGCGACCGTAAACAGTCAGCTGGTGCAGCCTTTGTACTTGTTGAGCAAAAGATGGGTCAGTGTTCTCGGTATTGTTGCTAAAAATTGATGGTTTTTCCGGTTGATCCATAAAGCAATAAAATTGCAGGGCATGGGTGAGCAATTAATACAATGCTTCACCCGATTTTTAAATACGAAAGCAGCTTAACTATCCTGGGAGCTAGCAGATGTATCAATTGCTTCGGTACTCGCTATCAGTGTAGATTGACCTTTGCGTTCTCGCCACCAAGTTAAAAGAGTACTAGCGATGAAAATACTCGAGTAAGCTCCTGCCGTAAAGCCGATAATTAAAGCTAAAGCAAAGTTTTTTAGGGTTTCGCCGCCAAATAGAAAGATCGCAACTAATGACAACATCGTGGTTAAGGTCGTATTGATAGACCGTCCCAAGGTTTGGTTGACTGCATCATCCACAATTTCAGCAATTGGGTGGTTGGGGTTAGTTTTGATGGTTTCTCGAATGCGATCGTAAATCACCACTGTATCGTTGACTGAGAAACCTGTAATCGTCAATAAAGCCACTATAAAGAGGCTATCTACTTCAATACCAAGTACCAAACCCAAAATAGAAAAAATACCTGCGGTGATCAAGGCATCGTGAAATAGAGCAACGATCGCAAATACAGCATAGTCCAGTTGAAAGCGAAAGCTTAAGTATATAATGATGCCTGTGAAGGCAACAATCAAGGCAATGACACCAGAGGTAAATAACTCTCGCCCCAAGGTAGGGCCAACACTGTCAATTTGGTTTTTTTGTTGATCAAAAGCACCGATTTTTTCGCTGAGGGCGTTTTGCAACTTGGTACGCTGCTCGACCTCCAAGTTTTTTGTCCTAATTAGTACACCATTTTGTAAACCTGTATCTTTGTCAGCCACAATTTGGATACTGCTATCACCCAGTCCTTGTTCTTTAGCTACTTCCCTGACGACATTGATATCAATTGGCTGGTCACAGTTACCCGGTTGAGTACAATCCCGTTCCAACTGTACTCGTGTACCACCGACAAAATCCAAACTGGGACGTAAAGGGGCACGAATTGCTGGGTTTTGCCAAGAAATCACCATTGAGATCAAACCAATAAGAATGATGACACTAGAAATAGCCCACCACAGCGATCGCGATTTGTTAATACTCAGTTTCATCGAGCCACCTCTGCCTGATTATTCGACACTGGCAGTTTAGGACAGAAAAGTTCTACCTTCTTCAATGAAGGAATGGAAATTGCTAAGAATAATAACGTGCGACTACAGGTAATTGCAGTAAACATACTTACTGCTACTCCCAAAGCCAAGGTTAAGGCAAAGCCTTTCACTAAACCAGCCCCCAGCCCGAATAGAGCCGCGCAAGCAATGACTGTAGTCACATTGCCATCTAAAATACTAGAAAATGCTCGGTAAAAACCAGATTCTACAGAACGATATAGGGATTTACCTGCCCGCAATTCTTCTCGCGTCCGTTCAAAAATTAGCACATTTGCATCCACTGCCATGCCAATACTGAGAATAAAACCGGCAATTCCTGGCAGAGTCAGAGTGACACCCAACAAAGCAAAGCTAGCCCAGGTCAATATGGCATAGACCAAAAGTGCTACGTCCGCAATTAATCCTGGTAGTCTATAATACACCACCATAAATATGAGGACTAAAACTAGACCACCGCCACCGGCGTAGATACTGCTAGTAATACTGTCTTTACCTAAAGTTGCCCCCACAGTGCGGATCTCGACAATTTCTACTGGTACGGGTAACGCGCCACCACGTAACTGTACGCCTAAGTCGTTAGCTTCTTGGGGGGTAAATCGACCTGTAATCACAGCAGCGCCTCCAGTAATACCAGTAGCGGCAAATTCTGGGCCTACTACCGGAGCGCTAATCAATTCATTGTCGAGAAAAATGCCAATACTACGCCCAGTACCTGCAAGATATTTTGTCAATTGAGCAAACAGTTCACCACCCTTTTGCTCGAAGCGAATAGCAACATTCCAATTGTTGCCTTGAGTGGGTTCACCATAGGCATCTTTCAAGTATTGACCATTCAGCGGTGGGTTGGTACTTTCAAATAATTCCGCGATCGCTTGATTATTTTTTTGTAATTCTTCTTGATTTTTAGTAATCGCTGCTTGATCGTTGCTGTTTTTCAACTCTGCTTGCTTGGCTTTCAATTCGGCTCGTGATGATTGAAAAGCAAATAGTTGAGTTTCTGTACCAGGTTTTTGTTGACGAAATTCTAACTGTGCTGTACCACCGAGTACCCGTTCGGCTTGCTCTGGATCGTTGACCCCTGGTAATTGTACTAGGATTTTGTCTGTACCCACAGTTTGGATCACTGGTTCAGAAACGCCGAGTCCATTAATTCGTCCTTCGACAACTTTTTGAACGCCTTCTAAGTCTCGTTCAGTGATTTCCTTCATTCCTGGTGCTGGTTTCACCTGAATTGTAAGCTGTGAGCCTCCGCGCAAGTCCAGTCCCAGAGGTACAGGAATTTTCACAATCACCACAATAGCGGCGATGAGCAGGACTAAAATCAAGGCTAATAGCGATCGCTGTCTTTGCATACCATAACTCGCAACTGACAAAGGCTATAATAGCGCTCTTTTAAGGAGTTATGAGTTATTAGTTAAGAGTTATAAATTGAGAATTAAGAATTAGGAGTGACGATTTCTCCTCCTAACTCTTAAGTTTTAAGTTTTAGACTCGCAAAGCTACCATTTTTTCTACAGCTTCCACTATTTGCTCTGGTTGGACAATTGTTAGTCTTTCCAGGTTGCCGTTGTAAGGGGTAGGGATATCTTGGGAAGAAAGCCGCAGCACTGGAGCATCCAGTTCATCAAACAAGCGATCGTTAATTGAGGCGGTTAATTCTGCACCAATACCACCGGTTCTCATACACTCTTCCACAATAATCACTTTATGGGTTTTTCGTATGGATGCGCCGATGGTATCAAAATCTAAGGGCTTGAGTGATATTAAATCAATTACTTCTGGATCATAGCCTTGTTTTTCTAAAGTTTTGACGGCTTGTAATACGTGATGGCGCATCCGTGAGTAGGTGAGAATTGTGACATCTTTTCCTTGACGCACAACTTCTGCTTTGTTTAAAGGCAGCAGGTATTCCTCTTCTGGCAGGTCTTCTTTTAAGTTGTAAAGTAGAACGTGTTCAAAGAACAACACTGGGTTATCGTCGCGGATAGCGGTTTTCAGCAGTCCTTTGGCGTTGTAAGGTGTAGAACAGGCTACAATCTTTAACCCAGGAACGGCTTGAAAGTATGCTTCTAACCTTTGGGAATGTTCTGCCCCTAGCTGTCTTCCCACGCCTCCAGGGCCACGAATTACCATAGGAATTTTAAAGTTACCACCGGAAGTATAGCGCAACATGCCGGCGTTATTGGATATTTGGTTAAAGGCAAGAAGCAAAAAGCCCATGTTCATGCCTTCAATTATCGGTCGCAAACCAGTCATGGCTGCTCCCACTGCCATGCCAGTAAAGCTGTTTTCTGCGATGGGGGTGTCTAGAACTCGGAGTTCGCCATACTTTTGGTATAGGTCTTTGGTAACTTTGTAGGAACCGCCATAGTGTCCTACGTCTTCACCAAGAACGAATACACTCGAATCACGCGCCATTTCTTCATCAATGGCTTCCCGCAGAGCGTTAAAGAATAGTGTTTCTGCCATTTAGACCTTTAGTACGACTATTGTTTTAGAATCTTATCGCGCCGCAGTGGCAAATACCGTGAGCGATCGCACTAGTTAGAGATTTACTACTTTAGTTACAGAGTCAGAATGGCTAATAACTAAAAGGTTATCAGCTTCTTCCTGTTTTTGGATGGTTTCTCTATCTTCTGTGCTACCTGGAGTCAAAGCTTTTCCCAAATTGCAAATGACTGCACAACAACATTTATGACTATTAATTTAAGAGCAACTTTAAGATAGATCTAGCCAAGTAAACGAAGTATCGGTAAATCATACAGTAGCGTTATAGGGAAAACAACCAATGCCCTATACTGTGCTTCAGCTTGGGGATGAGCTTAACTGAGTTACTTGGTCATCTGGAAAGCGTTTGGGTCTTCCGGGTTTGCGTTTATGTCGTTGGTTAATTGATTTTTCGCTTGCGGCTGCCAATTCTTCAGGTGTACATTTAAATAGATCCAAAGTATATAAATATTTTTTTGGTGTCATCGTGGGTTCAGTACGTCCAGCTTCCCAGTTGCGAACACTGGTTTCACTGATTGCAAGTCTGAAGGCAACCTCTGCACGGCTAAGCCCAGCACGCTCTCTCAGGACTTGCATATCCATATCCCATGCTCCCCTTGAAAAGTTTAGAAGTAATTTATTAAATCAATTGATAATAATATCAATTGCAAAAAAAATTGTTAACTATATTCCTTTATAAGCGATCGCCGCCTTTTCTGGCAAACGCAGCGATTAAGATAGTTCCCCGACTTCTAAAAGAAGTCGGGGAACTGGGAACGGGAATTGGATTTTTTGGTTTTAGGACTTGCGCCCCTACTCTTTCGTAACATCAATCATTTCATCGCTTGGTTTATCTAGCATTTCTGGTACTAAAGCTGGATTACTTCTACGCTCTGCTGGCGATTGTTGCCGGATCACATCATCCATCTTTGGAGGGTGCTTGATTTTGTCAAGTATCTCTGGGCTTAATTGTGATGCATCATTTTCTGGATTTGTTTTTTCTGCTTGGTTAGGAACTGTTTCCTTATTCATACAATACTTTCTCCAACTTATAACCCAAGCTTAAGGGATGATCTAGAAAGATTAACACTATCTTGCGACTTAAATTACTGTTTTCAGACAGATCTCAATCATTGGTAGAGCCTGATAAATATATCAGGGAAAATGATAACTTCCTTAAGACTAAAAATGCTTTCCTAAATTCAATACCTTCGCCAATTTACGAGTATTGACATAGAGCAAACCTAGATAGTACATGCTTGTTTTTGCCATAAGGCAAAAAACTGAGCCAATAAAATCCTCTATGGTTTTTGTGGAAGGAATTTATACTGTTGTGTCCGTCTGAACTGGGCTTTTAAGTTTTGCTTAAGAGTCAAGTACGTTCTTGTGTTGGGCTGTTTCGGCAAAAGCTAGACTACCTCTATTTTTGGCGAGGGTATTGTACACCAAAGGGTTTTTCAAACCTGTCCCCTGTCCCCTGCTATATCTCTTGTGCCTGTTGTTTGTTGCCTGTTCCCTCTTCGCTGCCCGAAGGGCTATTTCAGACGGACTATGCCTACAATTGCTGTGTCAATTAACCAAAATGTTGAATAATTGCTTCGGCAAATTCAGAACATTTTAAAGGTTCCACGGGTGGTTCAAGTAACCTTGCTAAATCGTAGGTGACTTGACTGTTAGCGATCGCCTCTGATAAACCTTGCTTAATCAGGTCTGCGGCTTCTTGCCAACCCATATATTCCAGCATCATCACCCCAGACAAAATCACGGAACCAGGATTAATCCGGTCTAAGCCTGCGTGTTTGGGTGCTGTACCGTGGGTAGCTTCAAAGATGGCACAAGCATCGCCAATATTTGCCCCTGGCCCCATTCCCAGCCCGCCGACGATCGCCGCCGCCGCATCAGACAAGTAATCGCCGTTTAAGTTCATCGTCGCCAGAATCGAATACTCATCCGGTCTGGTTTGGATTTGTTGAAAAATACTATCAGCAATTCGGTCATTGACCATTATTTTGTCTTTCCACTGGCCATTACCGTGGCTTGACCAAATTGAATTAAGAACTGTTTCAACTTCCTTGACAATTTGCTCTTTTTTCTCTGGAGTTAGGGAATCATATCCAGGGTCAACTTGTCGGGCATTATCTTCTGAGGAGATATTAGGATTTTTTTCCTTATTACTCAAAATCCAAGATTCCCGTTCTGTAACACACTCTTGCCGAAATTCACTTGTTACCAGTTCATAACCCCAATCACGAAAAGCGCCTTCGGTGTACTTCATAATGTTGCCCTTATGCACCAAAGTTACTTGTTGCTTATGTTTGGGCAATAACAGGGCGTGTTTCATGGCGCGTCTAACTAAACGCTGGGAACCGCCTTTGCTGATGGGTTTGATACCAATACCCGAATCGAGGGGGATTTGCTTTTTCCCATGTTCTGGGGTAGCTGGGATCAGTTCTTCGTTAAGTAACTTGATTAAGCGATCGCCTATTTCACTACCTTGTCGCCACTCAATTCCCAAATAAATATCTTCTGTATTTTCCCGATAAACAATGACATCAAGTTTTTCAGGATTTTTATGGGGTGAGGGCGTACCTGCATAGTAGCGGCAAGGACGCACACAAGCATAGAGGTCAAAAATTTGCCGCAGTGCCACATTTAAAGAACGAATACCGCCACCAACTGGGGTAGTCAATGGCCCTTTAATAGCTACACCATATTCTTGAATTGCCGTCAGTGTATCCTGAGGTAAATACTGATAAGTACCGTATAAATCACAGGCTTCATCTCCAGCGTAAACCCTAAACCAATTAATTTGACGCTGGCCTTTATATGCCTTAGCTACCGCAGCATCTAGCACTGTTTGAGTAGCAGGCCAAATATCTATACCCGTGCCATCACCCCGAATAAAGGGGATAATTGGATTGTCCGGCACAATCGGCTCACCATTTTTAAAGGTAATTTTTGCTCCAGTTGTAGGGGGAGTAATCTTGTCATACATACTTCACACGCTCCTAATCAATATGCCGCAAGTCAAAAAGTTCTACTTTTGTCGGCTTGCAAATTTTACTGTGTCCTTTGTTTACCAATTCATCAGGTGCAGATTTCCCCCTATTTCTCTTGTACAGCATTTGGGGATTCAGGTATGGAATTTAGTGAAACTGTCGCAATTTTGTACGATCAAAAATAGTAAACTACTTTTCGCTATCAGTGTTTGACTTTCAAGAACACTCGATAGGCGATCGCTTTTTCACTGCTGACCGCTAACATGAGTAATGGCATGACAGACCCAATGATTTTATCAGGCCCTGCTAATGACACCGACTCCCTCCGACAAACGTTAATTGCTGGGTCTCTTCAAGTCCAACAGCAAATAATCCCACAGTTAGCTGATTTGGGTAATGAGGGATTAAGCGTACTGATGGAATTTTTACTGAAACGTCGTGACAACCCAGCGACTTGGATTGATGGCAAAGCCTACCAAGTCCTCTATAACTCTGATGCACTTCAATTCAAAGAATTTTTGCTTTCCTGTTTTCCTGAGGGAATTGTACCTCTAAAATCAGAGTGCGGGATTAATTACAATCCTTTGCAACAGCTACTTGCTGCTCAAGACTTCCAAGCAGCCGATCGCCTGACCATAGAAAAAATGTGCGAACTAGCAGGGCCAACGGCTGTCCAAAGAAAATGGTTATATTTCACCGAGGTAGAAAATGCCCCTGCTGTTGACTTGCAAACCATTAATCATCTATGGTTAGTTCACTCCGAGGGCAAGTTTGGCTTTTCGGTGCAACGAGAAATTTGGTTGAGTTTAGGAAAAAACTGGGATAATTTCTGGCCGAAAATTGGCTGGAAAAATGGTAATAACTGGACGCGCTACCCTAACGGGTTTACCTGGGATTTGAGTGCGCCTAGAGGTCACTTACCCCTCTCTAATCAATTGCGAGGGGTTCGAGTCTTTGCTTCTTTACTATCACATCCGGCTTGGATTAAAAGTGGGACAAATTAGGGAATGTCACCAATGCCCAATGCCCAAAGTCGGCGGGGGAGCAACCTCGACCACCCACAAGGGAATGGAGTTTCTCGCCGACTTTCTATCAACGAACCCAAAGAATAAGATTATGCAACGCCGTATTTAACAATGATTTGCATAAAGTTAGTGTTTAGTACTGACTAATAATAAATCTTCGTGATTTTGTAGAATCAAATTTGAGGTTTGCTGTATTAATGCGATTTTCCGAGCAGAAAAGTAGTCATCTTCTTGGATAGTGATCATGAAGAAGTTACTTGTTCTCAAGTTGGATGGTGATTTACAACAGGGTGTACGAGTGACTTTGACGATTAAGTCAGAGGCGGAACACCCTAATACAGAAATCACTGGCAGTCTCCCTCACAACGTGGAACTAGTAACAGCAATAGAAAAATGGCGATCGCAATATCGCAGTTTGAGTTACTCTACCCGCATTAAACAGGGTAAAATTATTCGTGATCATTCAATTGAACAATGGCGTGACTCTTGCCAAAAATCAGAGGGTGAATTACGTCAGCATCTAAATAACTGGCTACTTTCAGAGTCCTTTCGTCCTATCCGCGATAAGTGTCTCCAACAATTCATTTTGTCTGACGAAGTGCAGCTGCTAATTCGCACCTCTAGTAAGCCGCTGTTAAAACTTCCCTGGCATCTGTGGAATTTAGTCGATGAAAACTCTTTTGTGGAAGTGGCTTTAAGTGCGCCAGATTCCGAACCAAGAACCAAAACAAAAACGCCCACATTCCGAACGAAAGTCAAAATTTTAGCCATCCTAGGCAATAGTACTAATCTAAATGTGCAATTTGACCGACAGGTGTTAGAAAATTTACCAGATGCCGAAACCACTTTTTTGATAGAACCGCAACGCCAAGACATTAACGATTATCTCTGGAAGCAATCGTGGGACATTTTGTTTTTTGCAGGTCATAGCAAAACCGAGGCAGAGAAAGGTCACATTTACATCAATCAGAGGGAGAGCTTAACTATTGAAGAACTCAGGTATGCCCTGAGAAATGCCGTTAACAATGGATTACAACTAGCAATATTCAATTCCTGCGATGGCATGGGATTAATGTTTGAGTTGCAACAGTTGGAAATTCCCCAAGTTATTGTGATGCGGGAACCAGTGCTAGATGTTGTCGCCCAGCAGTTTTTAACTTATTTTTTGCCGACATTTGCTAATGGTAGGTCTTTGTATTTAGCAGAACGAGAAGCACGAGAAAAGTTACAAGGTTTAGAGAATGAATTTCCCTGTGCTAGTTGGTTACCAGTAATTTTTCAAAATCCGGCTACTGTGCCGATGACTTGGCAAGAGTTAGGACGACGTTCTACTCAACTTTGCCCTTATCGTGGCTTGTTCGCCTTTCGTGAGAAAGATGCACCCTTCTTTTTTGGACGGGAAGCTTTTACAGATATCCTGGTGGAAGCTGTAAAAAAACAGCCATTGGTGGCAGTGATTGGATTATCCGGGAGTGGTAAATCTTCGGTGGTGTTTGCTGGTCTGGTTTCTAGTCTGCGCGAATCTGGCGACTGGCAAATTGTGTCTTTTCGACCAGGTGAAAGACCTCTGCACGCTTTAGCGGCTGCTTTAATTTCGCAGACTTCACCCCCAATTAATCAAAGCGATCGCCTGCGAGAAATCCAAACAATGGTAGACTATTTACGACAGGAAAATGATGCCTTGCAAAATATAGTAGACCAGATTGTCAGGGAAAAAGGTACTCGTCTGTTACTGATTGCAGACCAATTTGAAGAACTTTACACCTTAGTTCGAGAACCACAAATACGTCAGGTTTTCTTAGATAGATTATTAGAAGCAACCAAAAAATTCCCCGATTTGACTTTAGTTATCACTCTGCGGGCTGACTTTGTAGGACAAGCACTTTCCTATCGCCCATTTGCAGATGCGTTGCAGTATGCTGACTTAAAACTCGGCCCCATGAACCGAGAAGAATTGACAGCAGCCGTCGAAAAACCAGCCGCGCTGTTGGGGGTAACAATTGAAGAAGGTTTGACAGAACGCATTTTAGAGGCCGTAAGTTCTCAACCAGGCGACTTACCATTATTAGAATTTGCCCTACATCAACTTTGGTCACAACAGCGAGACGTGCAGTTGACCCATGCAGCTTACGACCAAATTGGTGGTATAGAAGCCGCTTTAGCTGTTTATGCCCAACAAGTATACAGTAAATTGAATCAATTACAAAAAGAACAAACAAAGCGAATTTTCCTGCAACTGGTACGTTTAGGCGAAGGAACTGAAGATACGCGCCGTGTAGCCACATCGATGGAAGTGGGGGAAGAAAACTGGGGTTTAGTGACACACCTTGCTTCTGAACGTTTGGTAGTTACAGGACGTAACGAAAGTACAGGCGCAGAAACCGTTGAGATTGTACACGAAGCTTTAATTCGAGAATGGGGATGTTTAGGACAGTGGATTGAACAAGACCGAGAATTTCGGACTTGGCAGCAGGGATTAAGGACTAGAAGACGACAATGGGATAGTAGTGGGCGCGATGATAGTGAATTATTACGAGCCAAAGGTTTAGCTGATGCCGAAGAATGGTTGCAAAAACGCCCAGATGAATTAATAGGAGAACAGGAATATATTCAAGCTAGTTTAGCACTGCAAGAGAAGGAAACAACAGAGCAAAAATATCTAATCAGACAACGAAAAAAACTATTAGCAGTTGGGAGTTTGGCAGTAACTAGTATTTTTGCCGCAACGTTTGCCGTTGCATGGTTGCAAACAGAAAATCAAAGACAACAAGCAGAGAAAAGCGAGACTATAGCCTTAGCTATCTCTTCAGAAAAGCTGGCGATCGCAAATCAAAAATTTGATGCTTTAATATATGCTTTAAGAGCCGGTAAAAAACTTCAGCAGGCAATTTGGCAAGATCCCGCAATCAATCAACAAGTTATCAATAGGTTACAACAAGCAGTTACTGAAATCAAAGAACACAACCGTTTAGAAGGGCATACAGACTGGGTTTATGGAGTCAGTTTTAGCCCTGATGGCCAAGTTATTGCCAGTGCAGGTTTAGATAAAACGGTCAGACTTTGGCATCTAGACGGCAGCCTGCTTGCAGCGCCCATGCAACACAATGATAAGGTGCATCATGTGAGTTTTTGTCCCCAAGGTCAAATGCTGGCGACAGCTAGCGCCGATAAAACCGTCAAAATTTGGGGTTTAGATGGGAAGCCTCAACTTCAACCGTTGAATCATAAAAGTGCAGTTACAGGAGTCAGTTGGAGTCCAAATTGCCAAACCCTCGTGAGCGCCAGTGCTGACGGGGTTACACTCTGGAATATCAGTGACCTGAAGCCAAAAGTCATCCGAAAAGGTGCAGTCAATAGTGTCAGTTTCAGTCCCAACGGTCAAATAATTGCGATCGCTACAGATAATGATGCCAAACTTTTGAGATTAGATGGCAGTACAATTAAAACTCTGCAAGGTCATACAGACAAGGTTAATAGCGTTAACTTTAGTCCAGATGGCAATACAATCGCTACAGCCAGTTGGGACAAAACAGTTAAACTTTGGCATTTAGATGGTAGTTTGCGTACTACTCTCAATGGGCATACTGATAGAGTTTTCGATGTGAGTTTTAGCCGAAACGGCAATATAATCGCTACAGCTAGTTGGGATGGGACGATTAAACTTTGGAATCTAGACGGTACTTTGCGTACTACTCTCAATGGACATGATGATAGATTCACTAGTATTAGTTTTAGCCCCAAAAGTGAATTTATTGCTTCTGGGAGTACAGACAAAAGTATTAAGCTCTGGAAAATCGAGATTAATTCTCTACCCATTCAAGGACACAATAAAGCAATTCGCAGTGTTGCTTTCAATCCCAAAGATCGTAATATGTTCGCAACAGCCAGTGAAGATGCAACCGCCAAAATTTGGCAACTCAATGGCAGTTTGTTGACACCTCCACTCAGGCATCAAGGAGAAGTTTATGGCGTTAGTTTTAGCCCTGATGGCAAGATGCTAGCAACTGCAAGTGCAGATAAAATTGCCAAAATTTGGAATAGCGATGGATCTTTGCATAAAATTCTTAAAGGGCATAAAAAAGCAGTATTTTATGCTACCTTCAGTCCTGATGGTAAAATTATTGCTACAGCTAGTGCTGATAAAACTGTGAAATTTTGGAATCTGAATGGTAAAGAAATTTTGCGACCTTTAAGAGGACACAGTAACTATGTTGTAGATGTTAAATTCAGCCCAGATGGCAAGATGGTTGCTACTGCTAGCGATGATGGCACTGCTAAAATCTGGTTATTAAACAGTACTTTATGTACAAAACTGTTGGGACATAAAAGTGAAGTTAATGGAATTGCGTTTAGTCCAGATGGGAAAATGATTGCGACTGCTAGTGATGATGGCAAAATAGGAATTTTGCCAATAGATAGTCATTTATGTCAAACTAAGTCGACATATCTTACCCTTTATCCAGGTCATCAAGAAAGAGTTATCAGTGTCAAATTTAGTCCAGATAGCAAATTAATTGCCTCTGCTAGCTTTGATAAAACTGTGAAAATATGGCACAAATCTGGTACAATCCTGCATACTCTTCAAGGACATAACGATTGGGTCTGGAGTGCAGACTTTAGCCCTGATGGCAAAAAACTTGTCTCGGTGGGTAATACCAAGGATTTGACTATTCGAGTTTGGGATTTGGAAAAAATTAAAACTCAAAATTCAAATTTAAATCATTTACTAAAAGAAGCTTGCCATGATGTGAGTGACTATCTTCGTAATAATAAAAATGTTAGTAATAAAGACAAGCATCTTTGTAATCAGTAACAACTGTAAGTATTGTTGTACCCCTAGGTGTACTTCAAGCGAACAACAAAATAATTAAGTAATTGGACATAAGTCATTGCGTTGGCGTAAGCCTTTCCCCAGGGTAGCAATTCGCTTGCGTCTGGGATTGCTTCGCTCCATTCCATTTCGCTCGCAATGACGTTTTAAAGTTAATTCTGCTCACCTATTTACGATCAAGGTTTCAGTTTTCTGTTTTTGCTAATTCCGCGTTAGTAAATGCTTTTGACTTTTCAATTCTTTTTCATTAAATAGTTTACAAGTATAAAATTATACTGTATTATGAGAATAAGAAAGGCGATCGCCCTCTGCCAAGAATCTGCGATCGCCTTTCCCTAAACCCCCATTCTGGGAGACAATTACAATCATGGCACAAGTTCAAAAGTTTGTAGAAAATCAAAATTTTGCCCCAAAATAAGATCCCCGACTTCTCTAAGAAGTCGGGGATCTGTTTTTGTTTTTTGATGGGTTTCCATTCATTGATATCCAAAAAAATTTCGTCATTCGCATGAAAAGGCATTTACATTCTCAATTTTTCCGAGAAGATATAAAAGTCACAGTATTACATAACTCCAAGTATTGGGCGAATATAATTCGCTACTACACAAACAAAGTCCCTTCGGGTTCGGGAGTTCGCAATCGACGGGAACCGCCAAGACTGCAACTCCCTCACCGCCTACGCGGACTAATGAAAAACTAAGTGTTTTTAACCCACGTGGATTTTGTCTGTATAGCTGCGACTTCCAGTCGCCAAGGCTTTTTTAGCTTACTCAGAATTGTTACAAAGTATAACTACTGAATAAAAGTTCAAAATTCTACTGTAATTTAAACAAGACCGCATCCAGGGACTATGGTAAACGTGTCCAAATATACAGCAATCACATTTGCTCCCGTACAAGGATTTATTGAGAAATCCCGTAAACTCCGAGACTTGTATGGTGCATCCCTAATTCTTTCTTATCTCAGCCAAAAGTTAGTAAAAGAAGCTAAAAGAACTACAACAGTTATTTCCCCAGCCATCCCTAACCTCCAAAAAGGAATGCCAAATCGCATCCTAATTAAAGGAGAATTTTCTCAATCACAGGTAGAACAAACTTTGCTATCTGCATGGAAAGAAATATTGCACGAATGTCGCACCTGGATAGAGAAGAAATTACCTGACTATAAATACCACTGGGAGAGAGAGTGGACAAACTGGGGAAACCACACCTGGGAAATCTTTTGGGCGCAAGGCAATAGTATTCAAAAGGCAATGAATAACTTAGAAACCTGCAAACTTTCTCGTGGGTGGACTGCGGTTAACTGGATAGGCGAAAGTTCTAGCTTAACCGGCACAGATGGAATTGCCTTTCCCGGCTTAGGCGGAGAAGCAAGAAATCCTAAGTTTCTCAGCTATCATTCTGAGAACGAAGAAATCAAGGACTTTTATAAAGCATTAGCAGCAATAACGAAAGAACCAGGAGAAGATACCCCAGAAGGTAAATTTATTGCACCTAACGAAAAACTGAGTATTCCAGAATTAGTAAAACGTTTAGTGATGTGGGATGAAATTCGAGAAAAACTCGGTATAGAACGACTAGATAAAAGTTTTAAAGAAATTCAACGTAAACCACAACCAACTGAAAATATACCTGGACAATGGACAGGTTGGTTTATGGGAGATGGTGATAAAGTTGGCGAACATCTAAAAAATTTAGCTGCTAAAGAAAATGGTGATGAAGAAATTCAAAATTTTAGTGAGTCAATGCATAATTGGGGAAAAGAATTTAGTGATAAATTTAACTTACACGAAAAAATAGGCAGAATAGTTTATGCAGGTGGTGACGACTTTTTAGGCATAATTTATAGTAAAAATCCTGCGGAACCTATTTCACCATTAAAGGCTTTTGAATGGTTAACGACATTAAACGGTAAATGGGAAGAACATAAACAGCCTCTTACTGTCAGTGTTGGTTTTGTCTGGGTTGCAGGTAGCGTACCCCAACGAGATGTACTGCAACATTGTCGGGAAGCGCAGAAATTAGCTAAATCTTTAGGAAGAGATAGAGTTACCATTCGCATAGTTTTTAACAGTGGTCAATATGTGCAGTGGACTTGTCCTTGGAATTATCTAGATATATTAACCAAATATCAAGACAGAGAAGGTCAAGCAAACTGGAGTCATATTTATCAAGATTTAGCTCAATTAGAATCCCGACGTGCTTTTAATATTGACAAGAAAACCTATACCGAAAAATTCGCCATTGATTTTTTTGATATTTACTTCCCAGGCGAAGGTAAGGATTTACTAAATTATGAACGTGCTAAATATCTTGTCGGATTTAGTGATGAAGATGATAGTAATGAGCGAGCAAAAGCCACAGTTGAATGGATAAATGACTTAATTAAAGTAGGCTGGCATTTAAGCAATTAGGTGAAAATAAATCCTATAAATTGTTCGTAGTGAGGACTTCAGTCCTCAAGATTAAAATCTTAATTATTAACGCCACTCAATCTATGTTCAAATACCTAATTACAATCAATCCCTTAGGATTAATATATGGCAGTGCAGGCGCATTTCTTTCACCTGATAACCTAGTCGGTCTTTCTGGCTTCAAATTTCCCCCAGAAGCCGCAACCCTCTCAGGATTAATGTTTAGCATTAATAAAATAACAAAAAAACTTCCTCAAGAAGAATTACGCTTTAAACTATTTGTCGCTGGCCCTTTTTGGGCAAAAATCAAAGACAAGCAAAATTTTTATATTCCCATTCCCTGGAATAAAATAATTGCTAAAAAAGCAGTAGATGAATGGCAATTGCAAGATGGTCAATGGCAATTAGAAAATAAAACCGAAAAACTAGAACCTGATTATCGTTGGCAAACTATCAACTCTTGGGGAATTGCACCAAAAGTACTCAAGTCTAATCAATCAGTATCAGACAATCCGTGGAAATATGTTTCCTTTCTCCATCCCAAAATCAAACACTCAGAAAGATGCGTACAAGACTCCGACGGATTATTTCTCGAAAACTCCATCCAAATGTCAGATGATACCTGTTTAGTTTATCTCTCAAACTATCCCATAGAACCCGGTTGGTATCGCTTCGGCGGTGAAAACCACGTTGTTGAAATCGGCTGCGAAGAACTTAAAAATAAGAAATTCTTAGACCTATTAAATCAACCAATAAAACGCACCTTTGCCTTAATTACACCAGCGATTTGGGGTTCTAACCGCTTCTCTCACCGCTATCCCCAACACGAAAACTTTCCCGAAACCATAAAAATGTTAACCAATAAACCAGTACCCTATCGTTACCGCGCCAAAGGGAATTTAGGAAGAGGACGTTACGCAGTTCCGGCTGGTAGTGTGTATGTTTTAGCCGCACCTTTAAACAAACCTTGGCGGGAATGGGATGAAGCATGGTTTCCCAAAGAAGGTTACAGCCTCAAACAAGTAGGATGCGGTTTATGTTTACCAATAGAAATTAAAGGAGTAGCCTAAAATGTATAAAAAAGCCTATGGAATTATTGAAACTTTAGCACCACTCCATGTTGGTGCAACCGCCGGAGAAGAAAGCGGTAATTTAAACTTAATTTTTCGTGACCAATTTACCCAAACTGGTATTCTTCCTGGTAGTTCAATTCGCGGTCGCCTGCGTTCCGAAATGCGCCTCATCGATGGAGAACAAACCGCAAATTATTGGTATGGCAATGGAGCAGGTTCAGAACAATCAGAAATTAATAACGAGTCTATCATCAAATTTGAATACGCTTCCATTCTCTGGCTACCAGTCTTTTGTCCCGGTCAACCAATAGTCTGGGTAACTAGTCCGCGCCTACTGCAACGCTACCAAAGAATCGCCGGCGATACTGTCCAATTTAACGGTAAACCCCTCAAAGAAATAGATATACCCGACCCTTATACAGGTTCAAAAAACTTAAAAGCCAGAGAATCGCAAGGTAAAAAGACTCTATTTTTCAACTTAGGTTTTTTGACCATCAACAAAACCACAGACTTATCTCCTTGGTTTCCATCTAAAAAAGAAAAGCCAGCAGTTATAGTAGACGACAGCGATATATCTATAATTCATGACATGGCGCTATATCGTCAAAGTCGCGTGCGCTTAAAACCAGCCGAAAAAGTAGTTGATGGCGGTGGCTTCTTCAACACCGAAGCCTTACCAGAAGGAACCATCTTAGTTTTTCCCATAGCCATTAGAGACGATAAATCAGGAAAACAATGGGAACCCCTCAATAATAATGAACCTACAGACATTTACCTTGGTGGCTTAGAATCCATCGGCTTTGGTCACTGCAACTTAACCTTAAACGGCGTGTAAATACAACTCTTAAACTCACCTCTGCGTGAAAAAATCTCTTAATTCTAAATTATGACTTGGAAATCATACGACCTCGACCAAGAAGCACAACGCTTAGTTCTCAAACACCGTGACCAAAAAGGAGTCATTGGTCAATCTCACAAAATGCGAATCACCGTAGCATTCGGTTTAGAAAGATTTTGGGGAGAACAATTACGCCTCTTAGACAAAGAACCACCCAAAGGAGAATATTGGCGCGATACCTGGAAAAGCTTTGCCAAAATCATGCAACATGCGGGAATTAAACTTCCCCAAGAAAATGTTAGCAACAACGACACCCCAAAAATTCAAGAAATTGCCACCAAATTATGGCAACTTCCCCTTGAAGACCAAAGAATTTGTCTAGCTGTTCTGACTCAATTCTGTGACAGCTTAGTTTGGTGGACTCAGCGTTATAAAAAATCAGGAGTCGCTGATGACTAATAGTAATGAAGTTCCGTTAATGTTTCAAGCGCAAATCTCAGGACGCGGACAAATTCAATATATCAAAAACCCCGAACAGTCAGAGAGATGGGTTGATGAATGGGTAGAAGGTTCTGCAATTGACCCTCCCACATTTCACACCAATGTTAAAACAAAAGAATATAAAATAACTTGGCGCTTTGTTTCTAATAGCGGACAAGACGAAGATATCACTCGTCCAGTCATCGCCGCAAAAGGATTTCCCTTTTACCCAGGCGCAAGTATGAAAGGCGCTTTTTTACGCGCTTGCACCCCAGAACAAGGTGAAAGCTATTGCGGTACAGAACTAACTAATAACGATACCCAACCGGGAATACTCCGTTTTCATGGTGGTTATCCCAAAGATACAACTTGGGTTGAACAACCATTAATTGATTTAGTTCATCCTCAACAAGATTGGCAAGTTAAAGATAACAGTAGCCACCCAGCCTTTGTTCAGATATCTCTTTATCAACCCACATTAATATTTGGCATTTCCAGCACCAAAATACTAGAACCCAGTGAATGGGAAATTATCTGGAATATCTGGGATAAAGCTATAGAAAAGGGTATTGGTTCGAGAGTCAGTGCTGGTTACGGCCAACCTATAAATCACCCCCAAACTAAGTTAGTCACTTTTAACCTGCGTGGACAAGGTTTAGCTTCACAACTAATCGATAAAACAGGCGAATTTCGACCCAATATTTTTAAAGCCGCTTTACGTGGTCACACTTTGCGGTTATTTAGTGGTGTTACCGATGAAAATACAGCCGAAGAGTTAACCAGAGAACTTTGGGGAGGTTTCGCTGGTAGAAATGGCGCTGTCGTAGGACAGTTAGGAATCGCTTTTAATGCTGTTGACCTAGAGATGGATGAATATCGGTATGGTAAAAATTTCATGCCTACTTATGAATTAAACGCAGGAACTCTCAATATTCTCAGCATGGGTGATATCTCAACAGAATACAAAAAAGAATTGAGGACACTAGCAACACAAATTTTAAGATTTTCTATGCTGCTTGGCGGTTTTGGTAAATCATGGCGACGCATTGACCACCGCATCTTCTTTGAAGCTTACGATAAACACTTGATAGGGTGTCATTGGCAATTTACCCAGCAATCAAATAAATACTACTTTCCAGTAAACAACAATAACATCAACCATATTACAAATATTCTGAATAATATTCAAAAAGCTGTAAATAACTGGTTAAACTTCAAAGGTAAAAACCCAAGCAATCAAGTCAGTTATTGGCGCGAATCATTTCATCCTCAAAAAGTGCAAGTCTGGGGACGTATTGCAGAAGATGAAGACGATAGTTTAGCTGTGAGATGGTTTCACGGGAATTATCAAGGAAGCAAATCAATTAAAGGTTCAAGTTTGACGGGAAAAATGGGACAAATAGGTAGAATTTGGCATCGAATGTATCCGCATTATATTAAAAATAAAGAAGGAGAAATGAAGCGTAAAGGCAATAAATATATAGAATTACTTACAATTTTTCCCGATAAGAAGGACGAAATAACCCAGGAATTTCTACAGTTTTTACCAACGAGCCAATTTACCAAACTTTGGGGAGAATAAATTATGAGTCTTTGGATTTTGACTACTGGTAATAGTGATGTCATCCTCAAAGAGAATAAAAATTGGGGAAGCTTGTATAACGAAGTTAGATATGATTTAGAATGTACGGAGTTTGCTTTGCCTCCTCCAAAAGACCTATATAACAAAGAGGCAGGATTTATAGTACCTGCTAGACTTTTAGGTTTAGTATATAAAAACCAGCCTAATTCTTACGAGTCAGATTTAAAATTTCCGCTGCTTGATACTTACTATCAATATTTTATAGCAGAAAAAATCAAGCCGGAAAGAATTATTCTTTTGCTGACAGACCAAAGTAACATCTTTGAACAAGACCAAATTATTTACGAAAAATGCCCTTACTGGCAAGATACTTGCACATTTAAACCTCTATTTGAGTGGTATTTTAAAAATAAATTAGGCTATTTACCAGACTTTTTATATCTAACACCAAAGCAAAAAAATAAAGGTATAGATAATTGGGATGAAACTCTTTCTTTGGTGAAAGAAGAAATACATCAGTTAGAATATAATCCATCAAAAACAGTTTATCTTAGCCATCAAGCTGGAACACCAGCCATATCTTCTGCTGTACAATTTGTGAGTTTAGGCAAATTTTCAAAAGTTCAGTTTTTAGTTAGTAATGAATATGTTGATGAAAATTATGAGCAGAAATCTCAATCAGAAGTTATTGCAAGCTCTAATTACTGGCGAGGAATGCAAATTCAGAAGGCAAAACAACTAATTATTACAGGCTTTCCTGGGGCTGCACTTAAAATATTAGAACAGATAGATGGAATTGATCAATCTGCGATCGCAGAATTAAATAAGATGGTTGATTTTTTTAATCTCCATAGCTCTTTGGCGAATAGCGCTCAAGAACTTACTATACCACAAGCCACTCAGCGCATTGTTGATACACTCGACCTCATAACCTTTTTCTTTAGTCAAAAGAATTATTTACAAGGTATTACCCTGCTTGCTGCTGCCCAAGAAACCTTCTTAAAAGTAGGTGTAATGTCGCAAGTAGCGATGATTAATGATACTGTCATGTTAAATGGTTCCTCTAAAAAAGTATCTGAATTATTAGAATGGCTTCCTTCTGGCTTACAACTAAGTAATTTTATTGCTAGTGAAAGTAAGACATTTAAACAAAATATTTTACAAAAAATGAAACTTAATAATGTTGCGAGTGACTTCCGTAAACTTAATAAAAACTCTACATTGATAAAGTGGTTAAAAAATATAGATGTTAACTTTTCTTGTTGGCCTTTATTAGAATGGTACTGTAATGACAAGAGGAAACATGATGATGATATTCGTAATCAGTTCATGCATAATTTATGTGGTGTAGAAGATAATGAAGTTATTAAATATTTGTTAGGATATCCAGAAAGTATTACTGTAAATGGTGTATTAGACGCTTACACAAATTATGTTAAACAACCATTGTTAAGTGCAATTAATTATTTTAAACTGCCTTATAAAAAAGAAAAATTAAATAAAAAACTACAAGAAATAGCAGATTTATTTGTTTAATTTATGATTACGGTTTGTGTGGAATTAATAGAAAGTTTTGGACAAGCGATCGCACTGCATCAGGGTGCATCCCAGTTTTTATTTGACAACGAGAGAATAAGTGTCATTGCGTTCGCGTAGCGTCTCGCAGAGAGTAGGAACGACGTTCACGAAGTGTTCCCGCAGGGTAGCAATCGCATTGACTTGTTCGTAGTGAGAGATTTTGCGATTGCTTCACTCCACTTCGTTACGTTCGCAATGACGTTCAAAAAAGTGGGATACTCCCCTGCATCACATCTATACTTGTTTTGTTGTAAACATACATCAACTGGCGATCGCACCGCATCCCATCGCATCTATACTTGTTTTAAGCTTGATAAAAGGGGAAACTGGACAGGCGATCGCACCGCATCCCATCGCATCTATACTTGTTTTAAGCCATTTTTTCGCCAACCCCTAGCTGTTTTTTTGGAGAAGCCAAAATTTAAGGCTGCAACCTTTACTGCAACTGCTTTTGAGCTATTTTTCCCCAAAATGAGATTGACGCAAACGCTGAACAGCCTATGCTGGTTATGTTTGAAGCGTTTTTATCAAAAGGGAAACTTGACAGGCGATCGCTGAAACGGTATTTTTAGATCAGGTTGACGAAAATAGGGGCTGTAAGTCTTGTAGTTCAAGGCTTTTAAACCCCAGCGGTCTCTACTAACCATGTAGAGGCGAATTAATGGAAACACATTCTCATCAGTACTATCGCCCTCACCTCAAAAAAGGTCTCTACTAACCATGTAGAGGCGAATTAATGGAAACCAAACGCTAATAGTTTGGGAGAATGCAAAATAGCAGTCTCTACTAACCATGTAGAGGCGAATTAATGGAAACTTACAAGCCTGAGAGTGTAAGCCTAGTTTTTGAGTCTCTACTAACCATGTAGAGGCGAATTAATGGAAACCCAATCTTCTATTTCCTGTGGGAAATCGTCTGGAGTCTCTACTAACCATGTAGAGGCGAATTAATGGAAACGGGGATATGGCAAAAGCATCGCCGGGCGGGGAATGTCTCTACTAACCATGTAGAGGCGAATTAATGGAAACCTACAAACAAATTAGAGAGGATCTTGCAAGTGGGAAAGTCTCTACTAACCATGTAGAGGCGAATTAATGGAAACAAAACGAGATGAATTCCAAAGGACGATACCCATCCCGTCTCTACTAACCATGTAGAGGCGAATTAATGGAAACTACGTCACTACCACCAACTCATTCGGCTATTGCGTCTCTACTAACCATGTAGAGGCGAATTAATGGAAACGGTTGAAATATCGTGACGGCTCTTGCTTGTTCAGTCTCTACTAACCATGTAGAGGCGAATTAATGGAAACGGTCATCGATTTGTTCCTTTAGTTCTGGTGTTAACTGTCTCTACTAACCATGTAGAGGCGAATTAATGGAAACTCTGTTGAATATCCCTTAGCCTTTCTTGCATTAGGTCTCTACTAACCATGTAGAGGCGAATTAATGGAAACCAGCGATGGAGATAGCCACTCGACGATTGGCTTCACGTCTCTACTAACCATGTAGAGGCGAATTAATGGAAACAGATTGACCTGTACTGCCTCTGAAATCTCAGGCTGGTCTCTACTAACCATGTAGAGGCGAATTAATGGAAACGAGCAAATGATGGATTTGGCGATCGCACAGGTCTCTACTAACCATGTAGAGGCGAATTAATGGAAACATGAGGAATCGGCTACAGACCTTGCCCCGACTTCTAAGTCTCTACTAACCATGTAGAGGCGAATTAATGGAAACATAACAGGGCTATTTCAACTTTTAGCAAGCTTCAGAGATTGGCTCTGACAACAATCCCGATATATCCAAGACACGGTGTGACCACAAGCCAACCTCTTGAGTGACTTGGGTTATTGCTGTGGTATCAGACCTAATTTTTTCCCAGTTAAATAGCCAACGTGTTAAAGTCCGTCCCAAGTCCACTAACTCTGCGGCTTGATCAATATCCATCTGGGGAGCCGTCCACTCAATAAAGTACAGACTTTCTTTTAAAAGACTGGCTACTACATCTTGAGATGTTGCATGATCACAAAAGGATTTAATTCGAGCTAAATTTGTAGCCAAATGACCCAAGCGAGTGGGGATATTATATTGCAGGAAGCGTTCTTGTTTTTTAGTCCAGTCAGTCATACGTTACCTAGCAACTCTTCAATAATTTGGGCAACAATTTCTCTAATGGTAGCGTCAAGTATCTCCATTGAACGATTACTCTGACTAGGACGAATATTAATTAGTGAATCATAGCTGATTTTCTGATCAATAGGCATAAAGCCTGCTCCCCAGATATTCTTTTGAGAGCTTCCATCCTCAAGTAAAGCTTGCTCACAAAAGTAGTGCATTTCACCGCCCCCGGCTAAAATGTGGCGTTCGATGTCAACTGCCAATTTAATATAAAATTTCTGCTCCTCAAGCATCTGTTCTATTTGTTCTGGAGTAGCACGATTACGTATTATTAAAATCAATCGCTTTTACTGTTTATTTAGAATTAGCCAAAACAATATTAAATAATCTGTCTTCTGACTTTAAACTATATTTTTATCATCAATATAGAAAAATGTGTAGCGTGCTTAACTAATAAAAATTCAAACAATATAAAAGGGCATCTAAAGCTAGATGCCCGTCATGCAGGAAAACCCACAAGGGTTGTCCCTACACCTTCCCAACTATCAGCAACAGTGGCTAATTTTTTAGATTAACCACACTCACAGTCACAAATGTGAATATAGTAATCTTATTAACTATAACTAACAAACAACCCCAGTGTAACCACTGAAAAATTTTTGCCTGTAATCAATGCGATCGCTCTTAAAAATCAACCTTGAGGCTAATTCTTATCAGCTACAAGCTTCTGAGGTTGATTGTAGTAAAATGCCACTCCACAAATAGCAGATAAGAGTAACCATGAGAGTGTATTCAACCTAAAATCGAAAAGAGTTACATCTACTGTATTGAATAGCAACCACTCCACAAATACCAAAAGATAACTGAAAACTATCAACCTATCTTTTGTCGCCATATAATTTGATTTTCCTAATAGTTGGATACCTGCAAAAAATATCCAACCGAGTAAACCAAAAAATAATACAGTACTCGGCAATCCCGTTTCAGCAGATAACATCAAAAACAAGTTGTGGGGATGACCCAAATCAATCTGCGTTTGTGCTTTGTAGAGGGCTGTAAAATTACGTAAACCCCAGCCTGTCCAAGGATGCTGCTGAGTCAAAGACCAAGCAAATTCCCACTGGGTTTTTCGCATTAAGGCAACTGGTCTATCTGGATACATGTCATCGTTTAACCGCGCCCAAAAGAAAGCCGGAACGACTTGACGAAAAATTTTAGCAATTGCTAAGGGAGCAAAAGCTGCCAAAAGAATACTAGCAGCGACACCGAGAACACCCCCCACCAGAATGCGCCAACCTTGGTAAAATGCATAGGCTAAACAGGCCACGATCGCGATCGCCCATCCATTACGTGAGTCAGTTAAAATCAAGGCAACAAAATTGGCAATTACTGTCACAGTTAAAAACAGCAAGGGACATGAAGGTTGGGGAATAGCAACTAAGTGATTGTTAATCCGCCTGAAGCGATACCCAATCCCTAAACGCCATTCTTCTAGCCACAAACCTAACCCTAGAGTGAATGCGATCGCTAAATAAGCAGCGAAAGTATTAGCGTGCATGAACAGGCCAGCCATCCGCCCTGGTGGATCTCCTCCAGGTGCGATCGCCCAATCAAACACAATCCACAAAAATTGGAATTTTAAAGTCCAGCTAAAAAACAACTGCCCAAAGCCCATAATGGTTAATGGCACAGAACCAATGACCAAAATCCAAGCTATTTGTCGTAATTGAGCAGTTGTCTGAATTAAGGCACTGAGTCCAACAAAAAGTAGAAAAAACGGCAAGAAGTTAAATAAGCCAAGGAAAGCCGTTGTTTTATCATCAGCAAACCCACAAGTAATTATCAGTAAGATACTCAGAGCAGCAAATCCCCAATTGAGGGGGCGGTGGATAATTGTGTGGTTTTGGCGCAGCCAAGTTATTAAAGCTGCAAAACCTATACCGACAGCCCCCAGCAACGGACTCAATGGAAAAATCAGCAGTCCGATTTGGGCATAATTCCAAGGGGCTTGTAAATCAGGGTTAGGATGGTAAAAAGCTAACTTCAAGCTGGCTCCCAACATTCAGCACGAGTCAAACGAATTTGCGCTAAGGCAAAAATTGTCGGGATGATGCGACCGTAGTTAGTGGCGATCGCTCTCCATCCTAAATCGGCAAAAAACCAAGTCCACATCACTGGGCCAAGGATGGCAAACACACTACGGACTGCCCCATAACGAGCTGCACTCATAGTCATACCCCGGCGCGCCATTTGCACAGCTACATAGCTTTGAAACTGCGTTGTCGCTACTTCTGAGCCTGTAATTGCCGTCTGTTTAGCTACTTGATAAGTCGCAAAATGGATGGCAAATTGACGAGCAATTTGTTGTAAAACCAGCGGCTGAAGGACGGATGTCACAGCCAAGGCACTACCACCTTTGAAAAGTAATCCTAAGGGATCACGCTGTAATAGTAGCGGTAGCGGTTGTTTAAGTTCTGATTTCACAAGCTGGCGTTGTACCTGCTCGGTCAATTTTTGTTTTTCCTTTTCTGGTAACTTTTTCCACACCTGTCCTAGTAAATGTAAAAATACCTCTGCTTCTAAATCAACAGTTGTTAACTGATCTGAATAAGGAATTTTCAGATATTTACATACTTGAATTAATGCTTGTCGGTAAGTTACTTGAGTTGTGCGTCCCCGCAATACCGTCATCCCATCTGCTGCCAAAAACCGAAAGCGATTTTCTAGGGTGTCTAACCAAACTCTGCGGTCTTGGCTTTGTACTTCAATGGGTTCTGGTGTATGAACATAATCCAGGGGATTAAATTTACGACTAAACAGAATTGCTGTTAAATCCTGCAATTCTTCTTCGGTTGCTAACTCTAGTGCCGCCCTCATCTCATCCAATGTTCCTGCCTCTCTTCCGTACTGCTTTCCTGTACTTTATTCTACTATTAGCTTTTTAACAGTTATCAGTTATCAGTTATCAGTCAAAAGACACTTGATAACTGTTCACTGTTTACTGTTCACTGTTTACTGCGCCCAGCAGTTAAGCCAAGCTGGATATTCGGTAATAGTTGTGGAAAAGTCCCGTGGTTTAGGGGGACGAGTTGCCACGCGCCGCTTGCATGGAACGTGGGCGAACATAATGAACAGACAAATCATGCAGTTTTAGAGGATACATCGATAGAAACCCAAAAGGTTATGGCTATAATTTTCAGTGACATTAGTAAGTAACACAAATTACTCAGCAAGTTTATTATTACCCTATCTTTTACCCCTGTTAATCTTGTTTTACTTAGTACTAGGATTGATCCCTAAAAGTTTATGATGCATTTTGTATAGTTTTCTGCCTATACAAATAAAATAATTAGAATATAAATATAGGACTCCTATTTGATTTTTGAACAACTAAGCTTGCTAACAACTTGCCCTATAAAGGTTTAGTTCTCAGTATACTTAGCAAGATTCAAGTAGGATTCCTATATAAAACATCGGTGCTTTACTAAATCTATTGAGTACTGTTTTCCGGAGTCATACTGTATCAATTTCAATCCAAATCAGCAGAGCCAGATGTCTCATATTCTACCAAGATAAAAAGTTCGTTTAGAGTCGGAGTATCTATACTGAAATCACTTCTAAATTAGTTGTCATCAAAAGACGGCTATCTAGAGTGTTTTTCTCTGCACCAATCACATATGGACTGGATAAAAAAGGAATTAAAAACTTATGAAAACAGTAGTCAATTTGACACAACAATCTGTCTTAGGAGAGATTGAAAACGTTTTAGACACTTATCCACATCATCCTTATCAACAAGCTTTTGCGATTCCTGATTTGCGTCAAGAGTTAGTTGCCTTTGTCCTCAACCGCATTCCCTGCTTTTACAGCGCAGCATCATCAGAACAGATATCCCTGCAAAATCTGGAAAAAGAGGAGTGCTTAATCAACTACAGAGTGCCTCGTAGTCCTTTAGAACAACAAATACACCTACAAAATTTGATTCACAAAGGTATTTATACTCTCTTCCAAGAGAAGTCAGATTGGATAAGCCATCATCTTTGTGAAACAGTTCAACCTGATTCTGAACCATCTCACTGGTTTGGTTAATTCTACTCATTAGATGTTGGACTAGATCCTAAATTAAGCTCTTTCCACGAGTTAACTTTGGTATAAAGTTCGTGGGATGAGCTTAAGTTTTTTTTGTAAATTAGAGTATGCTGAGTGCGATCGCAGATGACATAGTAGAAAGTTAAAAGGCTGCCATAGCACTATGCTGATAGAATATCAATAAATTAGCTGGTGAGATGTAAACAATGTCAACAGTGAAAATTGAAGTACAAATGTCGTCACAAGACTTACTAAAGGCTGTTGAACAATATTGATGCAGCAATCTGTTGAGCAACGCATTGAGAGTATCATCAATAACCTTTTACCAGCGACAGCGCTAGAAGAAAAATTCGGTTCACCAAAAAACTTGTACGAGCGATTGGCGCATTACCACACACCAAGCATTAGTATTGCCGTCATTAATAATTTTGAAATCGAATGGGCGCGTGGATTTGGGGTGTGTGAGGCCAGAATAAATCGTCAAGTTACACCAAACACATTATTTCAAGCAGCCTCAATCAGCAAACCTGTTTTTGCTTTAGCAGTTATGCGCCTTGTGCAGGAGGGACGGCTTAATCTTGATGAGGATGTTAACAATTATCTCACCTCATGGCATGTGCCTGCGATCGCAGATTGGCAACCCCGGATAACGCTACGCCAGTTGTTGAGTCATACTGCTGGCTTGACTGTACATGGCTTTCGTGGCTATCTAAATTCAGACCCATTACCTACTAAGGATTTGTAGCATTGATGCGTGCTTACACGCATATTGGTAAAGGTGCAGTAGTCATGCTCAACTCGAATCAAGTCGAACTGATACCAGAAGTAATGCGAGCGATCGCACTTGAGTATAATTGGCCTGACGTGTTTACCAAACAAAAAACAATCATTCCCTTGTTACAAGCTGACAGCTACTGTGGGTTTTATTCAACCAAAGCAGGATTACAGTTTAAAGTAGTGAGTCAGGATGGAAATTTGTTCCTACAATGTGGGCAGCAACCACCGTTACAGTTCTTTCCCACGTCAGAGCTAGAGTTTTTTGCTAAAGCCGTGAATACGAATATTTCTTTTGAAAAGGATGATACAGGCAACATTACTGCAATGACGTTAAGCCAAGCAGGTGTGATGAGTTTAAGACAACAAGCCAATCAACATATTAGAGCAGAGAGACAAAAAACAGGGTAACTAATTTCACTAAAAGACTAACTTCATGAGATACTGAAGTTTGAGTAGAAATACTCTGTGCTAGGGTAAATACCCGCTTTTTATGTGCGGTATAGCGGTAACTGTGCATGAAGGCGATCGCACACAAACAAATCCCATCATCAAATGCCGCTTATAATTAGGGGCGAACAGCCTCAATATTGAGAAGTATTAACTCCTCATTTTGGGTGTTGTAACGTTCCTCTACCTCAATTAACTACTCGAATAGCATTTCTGGCAACATAATTTCAACAGCAGAAATGTTAAAACGATTTTAATACCCATAGGACTTACGCAAAAACATCTCAAACTATTATTTCTCTGTGTTCTCCGCGTCCTCTGCGGTTTGTTTTTCCGTTACCCATGCGTAAGTCCTGACCCAATTCACAGTGCATCGTCAAACCCTTTGGCGAGCAAAAAAACGGTGTCTGTAACCTAGTTTGTGCTAAAAACATCGTCTTTTCTTTCCAGTAGTGCATTCGCCGTCATAGTCATTCCCATCTTCACCACTGCGATTTAATTTGCTGTAATTGCTGTTAAAGCGATAATTTCCAAATATTTAGTAAATATTTCGCCCAGCTACATCAGTTTGGTGATGAAGATTTTCTCATAACAGTTGATGAATTACCAATTGCCAATTAGGGTATTTACCACTTTCTGTGAGTGAATGAGGTTTTGATATCCTTGTCATGGTAAATTCTTCAATGACAGTTGTACTACTTCCAGAGTTATGATTTTTAAGTTATTAGATGCTTCGTAGATCTGTTCACTAAATATTATTTTAGGTTAGTTGCATGACAGTCGAGAAAAAAAGATGGTTTCAAATAGCTTTGCAGCTAAAAGGATCAGTAATTTCAGCGATTTATAAACGCGTTATTGGCTGTGGATTAGTTGGTGTTTTTGTTTCTATACTTTATGATTTTAACTTGTCTGTATCTCAACCGATTTTAGGAAGTGTTATTCCTAGTATTGTTTTAGGTTTATTACTAGTTTTTCGCACTAGTATAGCTTATGAACGCTTTTGGGAAGGCAGAAAATGCTGGGGTTCTATAGTAAACACTGTACGAAATTTGGCAAGACAAATTTGGGTGTCTATTGATGAAATATCCGCAGAAGATAGAGAAGGTAAAATTGCCACATTGCATTTGTTAATAGCTTTTGCTGTAGCGACTAAATTACATTTACGCGGAGAGTTAGTAACGAATGAATTAGCAGAACTAATACCAAATTCTAAGTATAGAAAACTCAAGAATATGAATAATCCTCCCCTAGAAGTGGCTTTCTGGATTGGAGATTATTTACAGCAGCAGTATAATCACAACTGCCTAAACAGCTACCAGTTAACAGCAATGCAAGAACTATTAAATAATTTAGTAGATAACTTAGGCTCATGTGAACGAATTTTGAAAACACCGATCCCCCTAGCATATGCTATTCATCTCAAGCAGTTATTATTACTGTATTGTTGCCTATTACCTTTTCAAGTTGTAGAAAGTCTTGGTTGGTGGACAGGATTAATTGTGGCGTTGATTAGTTTTACTTTATTTGGCATTGAAGCTATCGGGTTGGAGATAGAAAACCCTTTTGGTTACGATGCTAATGACTTGCCATTAGATGCAATTTGCCACACTATGAAACGCAATGTTGATGATTTAATTAGTCTAAGTCCTAGCGTTGAATTATATAATTAATTAACTTATGATTCTAGAAGTGAAAAGACTGTTTGGACAAACTGATCATATTGTCTTGAATTCTCACTCAGGATTTCTGTCAAGTTAAAATAAGTGGAAATCATTGAATCACTTTGAATACGAGTATGTACTTCAGTGGTGATACAACTGGCAACAAGAATAGTTCTAACCTCTGAATTGCTACGACAAGCTTCCTCAAAAGATTTTTTAGCAGAACCATAGCGTTCCAGCGCTCCTGCCGGATCAGCGCCTCCTTTTACCTCAATTACCCCTACTGTTGTACCCTGATTGTTCAATAGTGATATATCAGGTTCACTAGAAAAAAGTATTGATGTGTGGTTAGCCAACATAACACCACGATAAAATTCAATATTTCCTAGTTGTTCCTCTAGTATATCAGGATTATATAGTTCGATTCCAGTACTAATGCGAGGGATGAAAGCAGCAAGAAGATTATGTTCCTTAGCCTCTTTTATAATAAGTCGTTGTACAACTTTTTCTGCTTCTTCCCCAATAGCATTACGCCATGAACCATCAATTTGTGTCCCCGTTGATGCTAGTAGTATTCCATATAATTCTTCCTCTGTAAAACTTTCTATAGAACTATCAATTATAAGTGAGATGTGTTCATTAAAAAGCCGACAAAGTTTTAAGGCTTTGTCTTCTGTTAAAACGTATCTATTAACTTCATCAGTTTCAATCTTCTTTACATCTATTCCTGCTAAATATTTAACAGCCTTCTGAGAGAGTGCTGCAATATTACGATAGTAGGCTACTAATCTACAGTGTTCTCTGATTAACCTGGGGTGGCAAAATACCTGAATGATCTGTAAATTGGGATGTTCATTGATGTATGTAAATGCATCTCCCCCAATACCCCAGTCTGTACACTCTTCCCAACTGTATAAATGCTTTACAGGCAATAATGCATTAATTTTTACACGAAAAGATAGCGTGTTGTATTCCTTAAGTTTGCGGTAAAAGAAAGTTGAACGCAATCGATAGTTTATACGATTTGCCTCATTTAAGAGACTAGTTTCCTCTCTTGTCACAGTACTTATTTTTCCCAGATATATACACATTTACGAAGTTCAGAGCGGCCATGATATCCCATTTGCTGGCTACTGTTACCTTTTCCTCGCTCTAACGTCCAAATGTGTCGCGTTTTAAACCCAAAAGATTCCGCTATATCAGACAGGATTAGGTCTACAGGAATCTCTTCTCCAGCATATCTAACGTTATCATTTACCATTGCTACTGTACCACCAACTTTCAGTATACGAGCTAATTCATAGATTACAAAGCACATTTCGTAGAAGTAATTACGTACCATTCTGACAATGTTTTTGTTATTCAACTTACCTTCTTTTCTATACTTTTCCAAAACTATTAATATTTCTTGTAACGCAGCCTGATTTTGGAAAGTTGAATCTATTCTCAAAAAATCCTGATAACGTTTTATATTAGTATAATAATCTTCTAAATGATTACGTTTGTCATGATTTTCTACGGTACATGACAACATTGTTTGACGTAAATGTTTTACTTTTTCTTCACTGCATCCCAAAAAAGCTAGTTCAAGAGCATAAGTACGAGTGTAGTCATAGCGGTTAACATAGGGTGGAGATGTTACAACAAAGTCAATACTATTCTCTGCTAAAACTGGAAGGACTTCTAAGCAAGAATTTTGGTAAAGATTAAGTTTTTGCTTTTCAAAACTTTCTGATATTGCTAATGTAAATTGTGACTGTGAATTAGTACTTAAGTCTGATATAATTTGCTTTAATTTTTGCGAAATTGCATCTTCAAAAGTTAAAATTTTACCTTTACTGAATTTATTCTTTCCTTTAGATCTATTTGAACGACTGTCCCATCGCAAATATTGCCCATCTTTTCTAGTATAACTAATATCTTCAAGGATACAGAAAGCAGCATATACTAATAAAGTACTAATATCTTCATTGGTGACATAATTCTTACAAAAAGAGATATAGCCAACTAAACTTTCTTCATTATTTTTAGAAAATGCTCCCCGCGTAATTTTTAGATGATTAAATTCATAACGTTGATCATAGTAGTCAGAAAAGTTTATTTTTTTTAAATCTAAAATAGTTTTATTTAGTAATTTAATATCAATTTGTTGAGCAATAATTCGTGCTTTTACAGCAAAAATACCAACAGGTAAAAGTTCAACTCCTATGGTTTGCCACATCAAAGCATTTGCGGCAAATAGAGATGATCCTGAACCCAAAAATGGATCAATTAAAATACCTGGTTGTGGCTTTAATTCCTGTATAAGATACGTAACTAATTGTTCTGAAAAGCCTTCTCTATACTTGAACCATGAAGAGAAGGGAACCTGCTTGTTAGCTTGGGAACTAACTAACTTTCTATCTAAATCAGAATTATTAACAATTTTTGCTTTGAACTTCTCATACAGTTTAAATCTTTGAATAAAAGAGTAAGCAATTGATGGGTATTGACTCAAAGGCGAAAAATTATCAGTTTTTCTAACTCCAGTTTTTTTTATATTTTCTTCTAAATGCATACTTTATTTTATTCTTAAACTAAATTTAATTTACCATAAAAATGGTATCAACATTATCCTTGCTTATCTCAAACTATCTTAAAAAGTTTTTAAAGCTTAATTTAGACGTTTTTATAAACTTTTAATAGCAAGTTCTAAACCTGCACAGACACCTGTAAGAAAATCTAAATCTAAAGTAGCAATGCGATCGCTAGACTTGTGATAGTGTGGATTTCGCATAAATGCTGTATCTGTCACCATAATTGCTGGATAACCCAAATCCCAAAAAGGTGCATGATCACTTTGTCTAGTTTGAGGCACGATTAAACCTCTATTCGGTACTGGTAGCCACTGACTTGGTATACCAATTTTACGAATACTACGACTCATGCCAATTAAATCAGGAATTATCCGCAAATTACCAATTAAAGCAATAAAATCACCCTGGTTGGGATAAAAAAGTTCTAAAGGTGCTGGATAACTTTGAGAATCAGGACTAGAATCACGATATCCCAGCATTTCTAGAGACATCATTAAACGTAGTGGTTGCTGTTGCTGACGTAACAAGGCTGCATATTCAATACTACCGAGCAAACCATATTCCTCCATATCGAAGGCAACCAATCGTAAGGGATATCTTGCTGGTTCAGCAGCAAATTTTCTGGCCAATTCTATTAGCACTGCTACACCTGTGGCATTATCATCTGCTCCTGGTGTTCCAGGTACGGCATCATAATGAGCGCCTATTAAAATCGGTGGTAAATTTGCCTTGTTCTGTACAAACTGGGAAGGTAAATTTAAAATGAGATTTTTACAAGTTTTGCTGCCTACTTGAAAGGTGTGGAAATCCACACTCCCCCATTGAGTGAATTGTTGACGGATATATTCTTGGACAAAAAAATGTCCAGCTGTTGCCATGTAAGGATCGCGTTCTCGCGCTATTTCACGGAGATGAGTTTGTAATCGCTCTTTTAAATCCAAATGTTTAGAATAGTCACAATATGAACTTTGTTATGTGTTAAGTAGAGTCAAAGCAAATTTTATCAGGGTGGATTTCCCAACTTGAAGATACCGTGAAACCCAGTATTTGGAACAGAAAATTGATGTATCTTGGACATAGTAAGCATTGTCAATGCTATCCTAGTCTTGCAACTAGCTCCTCAAGCTTAAATTCCTCTACTTCTGGCCTTAATGATGATTATTATACCATTGAGGCGTTTTCATCCAATAGCAAATAGCTAGAGGTAGTCCCGCCCAATCATAATAAATGTATAAGTCACACTAGGAGAAGAGCAACGCATGGGCAAGGTAGTCGGCATCGACTTGGGTACAACCAACTCAGTAGTCGCCGTAATGGAGGGTGGCAAGCCGGTGGTGATTGCCAATGCAGAAGGAATGCGAACAACCCCCTCCGTGGTTGGCTTTAGCAAAGAAGGCGAAAGAGTCGTTGGGCAAATGGCACGGCGACAAACTGTCCTCAATCCCCAGAATACTTTTTTCGCAGTCAAACGCTATATTGGGCGCAAGTATAGCGAACTTAATCCAGAATCAAAGCGTGTACCCTACACTATTCGTAAAGACGAAGTAGGAAATATTAAAATTGCTTGTCCTCGTCTGAGTCGGGAATTTGCCCCAGAAGAAATTTCGGCGATGGTAATGAAGAAATTGGCAGATGATGCCAGTCGCTATCTAGGTGAACCAGTTACAGGAGCAGTAATTACAGTTCCCGCTTATTTTAACGATTCTCAGCGGCAAGCAACCCGCGATGCTGGCAGAATTGCTGGCTTAGAAGTATTGCGGATTTTGAATGAACCGACTGCTGCATCTTTGGCTTACGGATTAGATCGAGGTGATACTGAAACCATCTTGGTATTTGACCTAGGCGGTGGTACTTTTGATGTGTCAATTTTAGAAGTTGGCGATGGCATCTTTGAAGTTAAAGCTACCAGTGGAGATACCCAACTCGGTGGTAATGATTTTGATAAACAAATAGTAGATTGGTTGGCAGAACAATTTTTAGAAGCTGAGGGTGTAGATTTAAGACGCGATCGCCAAGCTTTGCAACGTCTGATGGAAGCGGCAGAAAAGGCTAAAATTGAACTTTCTGCTGTGAGTGTCACCGAGATTAATCTACCTTTCATTGCCGCTGATCAAGAAGGGCCAAAACATTTGGAAACTCGCCTGACTCGTTCACAGTTTGAAGGTTTATGTGTTGACTTAATCGGACGGGTACGCACACCAGTCAAACGCGCCCTCAAAGATGCCGGTCTCTCATCTAGAGACATTGAAGAAGTTGTACTAGTTGGTGGTTCCACAAGAATGCCAATGGTGAAGCAGCTAGTACGGGACTTAATTGGCATTGAACCCAACGAAAACGTCAACCCCGATGAAGTGGTAGCCGTCGGTGCAGCAATTCAAGCAGGCATTCTTGCAGGTGAACTCAAGGATATACTGCTATTAGATGTCACCCCGCTATCGATGGGATTGGAAACCATTGGCGGCGTGATGAAAAAACTGATTCCCCGCAACACCACCATCCCAGTCCGTCGTTCTGACATTTTTTCCACTTCTGAAAATAACCAAAATACCGTGGAAATTCACGTTGTCCAAGGCGAGCGGGAAATGGCAGCCAATAATAAGTCTTTGGGACGATTCAAGCTGTATGGTATCCCGCCAGCCCCACGGGGGATTCCCCAAGTTCAGGTATCGTTTGATATTGATGCCAATGGGATTTTGCAGGTAACAGCCTTAGATAGAACTACTGGCCGAGAGCAGAGTATCACGATTCAAGGCGCTTCTACCTTGAGCGAGTCGGAAGTAAATCAAATGATTCAGGATGCTCAAAAATACGCTGATGTTGATCGCGAACGCAAGGAACGGATAGAAAAGCGGACGCGTTCTGAAGGGTTGATTGGACAAGCAGAACGCCAACTTCGAGAAGTAGCGTTGGAATTTGGGATGCAATTTTCCCGCAATCGTCGCCAACGCATTGATAGTATTTGCCGGGAACTGCGGGAGAGTTTACAAGAAAATGATGATCGCGGCATTGACCAAGCTTACGCCGACTTGCAAGATGCTCTTTATGAACTAAATCGGGAAGTCCGCCAGTATTACGCTGAAGACGAAGACGATGATTTGTTTGGTACTATTCGTGACATCTTTACAGGCGATAAAGAAAAAGAACGAGAGCGCGATTTTTCCCGCGATCCATATCAAGAACGTGATCCATACAGCAGGAACTACGGCAGAGATAATGGTAGGGACTATGGTAGAGACAGAGACTATAGCAAAGATTACGGTAAAGACAGCCGTTCCCCCTCCTATGACAGCCGTCCTTCTCGTAGATCATCTCGTCCTAGCTATCAGGATAATTGGGATGACGATGATGATTGGCTGTAGTAATTTCCAAAGGGTGAAAAATTTGCCTAGACCTTAACAAAAGGGTCTAGTAGTCCGAAAAATTCGGATTTAGTAATTGGTAACTGGTAATTAGTGATTGATATTACCCACTCTCTATTTCTCATTACCAACATCTAAAATTTAAAATTTAAAGTTAAATAACTGGCTATGCAAAATTTGCAGAATTTTCGCGATTACTACGAGATTTTGGGAGTACCGAAAGAAGCCTCAGGTGAAGAAATTAAAAAGGTTTATCGGCGCTTAGCAAGGCAATATCATCCTGACCTCAATCCTGGAAATAAAGCAGCAGAGGAAAAATTTAAGGATATCGGTGAGGCTTACGAAGTCCTCTCTGACACAGCCAAGCGGGCGCAGTACGACCAGTTTAGTCGCTACTGGAAGCAAAAAGGCTTTGCTGGCAAACAGACCCCAAAGGCTAAACAATGGGATAATCGCCCCAATGGTCGTAAAAGTACTCAAGAAGTAGATCCAAGCGAATTTTCTGACTTTGAGAGCTTTATTAATCAAGTTATTGGTGTAGGCGGTCGCAGAGACACCAGAAATGGTGGTAGTACTAGTACTAGTAGCGATCCGTTTCGCTCTCCTAAAAGCAGAGTTGAGTATACAGTTCCTAAAAACCCGCCCAAACAAGCCCGTCGGGATATCGAAGCTAGATTAACCTTACCTTTAGAAAAAGCTTATCTAGGTGGTAACGAACGCATTCGTTTAGAAGACGGGCGATCGCTAGAAGTAAATATGCCCCCAGGTATGGTAACAGGTCAAACTATTCGTCTCCGAAATCAAGGCATTGGTGGTGGCGATTTATACTTAAAAATTACCGTCATTCCTCATTCATTATTCAAACTAGAAGGTAGCAATATTTTATGCCAAGTACCAGTTACTCCTAGTGAGGCCGTCTTGGGAGGACAAGTAGAAGCCCCAACTCTTGACGGCCCAGTCAAAATGACTATTCCACCAGGAGTTAGGTCTGGTCAAAGACTGAGGTTGGGAAACAAAGGCTACCCTACTGACAAAGGTAAACGTGGCGATCAATTAGTGGAAATTCAAATAGTTACACCCAAAAACATTAGTTCTCAAGAACGGGAACTTTACGAAAAATTACGGGAAATTGAAACCTTCAAACCCCGCGTCGATTTACTAAGGTGAACTTGCTTTGTTTTCTTGATTATTGAAAACTCTGCGTAACTTTGCGTTGACCTTTTGTCTTGAAAAGTTGTTCATGGGGGAAACCCCCAAGACCACACTTTTCGCTGCGTGACTCTGCGTTAAAAAATATATTATCTCCTCCTCGCCTTCGAGTGAGCCTAAACTTATGAATTATCTGGTGAAAATCTATTACCGGGATTTAGCTTGAGTTTATCACCGTATTTGTAGATAGCGGGGATTCTAAATTGGGAGTGAACAAGGTTGTAGTATAGTTAATTACTTTGAGGTGGTGTCTCTGTCTCTGTCGTTGTAGGTGTAGGAGTTTCAGTCGGTGTAGGCGTGGGAGTTGGCGTAGGTTCAGGTGTAGGGGTTTCCGTAGGAGTTGGTGTAGGCGTAGGTTCAGGTGTGGGAGTTTCTGCTGTGATGGTGAGTCGATAATCTACAGCTTCTGATGCTGTGGAGACGACGACAAATTCATAAAATCCGTTTTCTGGTAATTTAGTTGACAAAGTGCGTTGTTTAGAATCTTCTAAAAACGTGACTTTACCAGAAGGGGAATAAACTGAAAACAAAACTTGGGAATTTGCTTGTAGCTTTAAATCCATAGATTGGTCTTTGGCCAAATCAGCAATGAAAACCTTACCACCACCGGGTTGAAGAGTCCCACTAACTGTTTTGCTTGTAGCGCCTGGGTCAAAGGCAAGTTTCTGGAAAGCACTACCAGCGAGGATAGCACTGAGTTTATCGCTGACAAACCCGTACCAAACTTGTCCAATGGGTTGATCGAGAAAATTTTTGCCGCGCTGTTCAGGAAATTGATTGAAAAAGGCAGCATCCCCTAGATCATACAAAGAACGACTGCCAACGTTAATTTGATTGACTTCCACCTTCCAGCGATCGCGTTCGGCTGTTGTGTAAGTACCTAATTGCCGACGTGCTTTAGTACTCAGTATCGCCAATTTATCCAACAATTGGTCAGCGGTTTGATCCCATTGCGCCCGTAAACTCTCATCTTCGGAACCATCGCTGAGAGTGCGTCCTTCTAAACTAGGATTTTTATCCCAGAAGATTTGATTTACCAAATTAATATAGAAGCTTCGATCAAGTCCTAATTGTTGACGGCGATCGCTTAATCTTTCTTTACGCTGCCGTTCTTCTGGTGAATAATTCGCTAAGGGATCGGTAGGCTGAGTAATAGTTGGGGTGGGGGTTGGCTCGATTCCTCCGGGATTGCGATCGCCGCGATTTACTCCCCACAAAATTACTCCCGTAGTACTGGCTAAAACTAGCACTGCTAAAAAGATTTTCGTTGGTGTCCACCAGCTTGTAGGTTGGGGTGTTGGAGGAGGTGAGGAAACAGGAACGTTAGGAGAAGGAGAGACAGCCACAGTCGCAGATGTGGGATCTGGAGGAGTAGGGTAATAAGTCGGGGAATAGTTAACTGGCTGGGGGTTGAGGGCTTGCAGGACTTGAGTTGCTGATTGGTAGCGATCGCCCGGTCTAGGGGATAGCATTTTATCTATGACCTGTCCCAATAGTGGACTTAAGTTGACATATCGTCGCCATTGCCAAGTTAGGGTGTAGGTATCAATTAAATCTTGGGGCTGTTTACCTGTCAGTAAAACCAGTACTGTCACCGCTAAAGCATACAAGTCACTGTGGGGAGATACCAAACCAGTCTGCATCTGTTCTGGGGGGGCGAATCCCACTTTACCGAGTAGAGTTGGTGCTGGGGGAGATGCGACTGCACCGGGTTGGTAATATTGGGAAGCAACAGTTGCCACTACTTGTTTGACACCGCCAAAGTCAATTAACATTGGCAATTGGTCAACGGCGCGCAGCATTAAATTATCTGGAGAGATATCCCGATGAATTACACCTATCGAGTGGATATACTCTAAAACTGGCAAAATCTGCTGTAATAGTTGACGTACTTCTATTTCCGTAAATCGCAAACCCTGTTGCAGGCGAGTATTTAATAAAGAGTTATAAGTTTGCCCTTCCACATAATCTTGGACTAAAAACAAGTATTCTTTGCCTTCGAGGTTGATGTGAAACAATTCTCGAAAGCGGGGAATTTGAGGATGTTGCAGTTGGTAGAGGACATTAGCTTCTCTCTCAAACAGTTCCTCGGCTTTTTGGACAACGTAAGCAGTTTGAACTTGGGGAGAAAATTCTTTTAAAACACAAAGTTCGCGGAAGCGATTGGTATCTTCAGCTAAATAAGTACGTCCAAATCCGCCCTGACCAAGTTGTCGTACAATCACATAGCGATCGCCTAAAGTTAATCCTGGTTGAATACCGTAACTCATGGGCGTATCCAATAATTTTTCACCACACTGGAGACAAAAACGACTACCTGAAGAATTTTCATGTCCTTGAGAACAATAAAGAGGATTCATATAAATTTATATAATTGGGCATTGGGCATGGGGCATAATTATTCTCCTCTGCTTCTTCTGCTCATGTGCCTTAATTGCCAGATTTTAGTTTACTTACTTGATCAGCTGCGATCGCATACCAAATTTGACCGAAAGTTTGTTGATTCATGTTCCCACGCCTCTGTCTCGGAAACAAGCGATCAAATTTTTCATTAGTATCTTTGTTAAGTTGACTAATTGTATAGTTCCCTAATTGCCCTGCTCTTGCTTGTCGTCTCCAAGTTTCATAATCTTGCGAACTATAACTCCCTAATTTCTGACGCACTGCTGTACTGAGGTTAGCTTGTTCTAGTTTATTCAATAAGTTGCTGGCAGTCTCGTACCACTGATTTCGTAAAGCGGCATCTTCTGACTTTGATGTCAGGCTACGTCCTTTTAATTCTGGCTTACTAGTATAAAATAAATCGTCTACCATTCTAATAAAGAAGACTTCAGGAATTTCTAACTGTTGGCGGCGATTGAAAATTTCGGCATTATCTTTAGTATTTTTGTCACTTACTGGTTGACCAAGGGGATTTGGTAATTGCGGGATTTGCGGTAGTGAAATTGACGGTATGGTGATTGATGTCACACTCTGAATCACTGCATTAACTATTGCCCAAGTACCTGCACCAGTTAAAACTACTAAAGCTGTTCCCCCAAGACTCACAGCAAAAGGACGTATCCAAACAGGCAAAGGTATAGATTTAGTTACCGCTTGTGTTTTGTTGTGGAATTTACTGACTAAAGCATTGACACCTTTTCGTCCCGGCGCAACTATCATTGTTTTGAGCTTGGTAATCTGAGTTGTTGGGGGTTTAGTAGCGGTTGATAAGGGTAAATCTTTAAGAACTTGTTCAGCGTTTTGATAGCGATCGCTCGGCTTATAAGCTAGCATCTTTTTTAACACTGCTTCTAATTTGGGACTAACGTTAATTTCCTTTCCCCAATACCAAAGCCCCTGGTAGCTATCGTATAATTTTTGTGGTTCTTTGCCCGTGAGCAACACTAATGTTGTCACCGCTAAAGAGTATAAATCGCTATTTAAATATACTTTTCCCTGCCTTAGTTGTTCCTCTGGGGCGTAGCCTTTTTTACCTAATAAAGTATGATTTACAGCTAACTTAGTGAACCAAAACCCTTGAGAAGCTGGTAATTGTTTGACACCACCAAAGTCAATCAGCATTGGCAGATGATCAGAACTGCGTAAAATCAAATTATCGGGAGAAATATCGCGGTGAACTACATCTAAGGAGTGGATGTAAGATAACACTGGTAAAATTTGCCGTAGTAAAGTTAAAACTTCTTCTTCGCTAAAGGTTTTTCCCTGACTTTGACGCTGTTCTAGCAATTGAGAATAATCATTACCATCTACATAATCTTGCACCAACAAGAAAAAATCTTTATTGCCTACCTTAACTTGCAGCGAGGTATGAAAACGGGGAATCTGGGAATGTTGGAGTTTTTTGAGAACGTTTGCTTCTCGCTCAAATAACTCTTTAGCTTTTTGCAAATCCTGTGGTTGTTTAACTTGGGGTGCAAATTCCTTCAATACACAGGTTAGATGAGATTGATTGATATCCTCTGCCACATAGGTACGGCCAAAACCGCCCTGTCCTAGATGACGTATAATTTGATAACGATTATCTATAACCTGCCCTACAGCTAAAGGTAATGGCTCACCACAGTGAGTACAAAAACGGTTACTGCCATTATTTGCGTGTTGTTTAGTGCAATAAACCTGCATAGTGCTGAAGGATGAATGGGTTTTATTAAGTGACTACAACGAATGCAGCTTCATTTACGGACATCCTCTTGATCGTCGCTTCGCTCCAATTAAAAATTAAAAATTAAAAAAAGAAATTTAGGAAATCGGACAATAGCTAAAATACTGACAGTAAGTAACAGTAGTTTTGTTTCTACTTCAGGATAAGCAACAAGCGTCATGAACTGCAAATCACCAAGCCAGCGGTCAATTAAGGCATTTGAAGATTTTGTATCTACCCCCTTAGAAACACTACTACAACAACATCTTGTGACTTCTAGCCAATCAGCAGCCTTAAGTTTATTTTACGATGTAGCTGCCAATGTACCCGCTTACAAGGCTTTTTTAGCAGCCCAAAAAATTGATCCTGGTGCTATTCAAAGCTTTGAGGATTTTCAGCAACTACCAGCGATCGCTAAAGAAAATTATATATCGCGTTATTCCTTAGCTGATTTATGCCGTTACGGGCAGTTACAAGGATGCGATATGATTGCTGCTTCTTCTGGTTCCACAGGTAAACCGACATTTTGGCCTCGTTTCTTCACAGATGAGCTGCAAATCGCTACACGTTTTGAGCAGATATTTCACGATAGTTTTAACGCAGATACCAGACGCACCTTAGCGGTAATTTGTTTCACCTTAGGTACTTGGGTAGGGGGAATGTTCACTACCAATTGCTGTCGTTATCTTGCTAGCAAAGATTATCTCGTCACCGTAATTACTCCTGGTAACAACAAAGAAGAAATTTTGCGTGTTGTCCAAGAACTGGGTGCAAATTTTGAGCAGGTTGTACTTTTGGGATATCCACCATTCCTCAAAGATGTAATCGATACTGGCATTGCCCGTGGTGTAGAGTGGCAGCAATATCAAATTAAATTAGTCATGGCGGGGGAAGTATTCAGCGAAGAATGGCGGAGTTTAGTTGGCGAAAGAGTTGGTTCCCAAAATCTCTGCTACGATTTTGCATCCCTCTATGGGACTGCGGATGCAGGTGTGTTAGGCAATGAGACACCTTTGAGTATTTGCATCCGCCGTTTTTTAGCAGAACATCCTGATGCTGCTAAAGCTTTATTTGGAGAATCTCGTTTACCCACGTTGGTACAGTATGACCCCATAGAACGCTTTTTTGAAGCTCAAGATCGCACATTGCTATTTTCGGGAAATAATGGTATTCCGTTAGTGCGTTATGACATCTTAGATACTGGCGGATTAATTAGTTATGATGCCATGCTCCAGTTTTTGACAGAATGGGGATTCGATCCCCTGGAAAAACTGTGTTCTGAGACTCAGCAATCACCTAGAGGTATTCATCCTTTACCTTTCGTTTATGTTTTTGGACGTTCTAACTTTACGGTTTCTTACTTTGGGGCTAATATCTATCCTGAAAATGTAACGGTGGGACTAGAACAACCGATAATTCAAGCATGGGTGACAGGTAAATTTGTCTTGCAAGTTAAAGAAGATGCCGATAAAAACCGATTTTTATCTATAGTTGTGGAGTTAGCACCAGAAGTAGAAACTAGCAAAGACAAACAACAAACCATAGCATCTTCAATTCTTACCCAACTCTTGCGCCTCAATAGCGAATTTGCTAACTATGTGCCTTCAGAATACCAAATGCCACAGGTGATATTAACCGTAACAGGCGATCCAGAATACTTCCCCGTTGGAGTGAAGCATCGTTACACACGCAGATAGAGTGGATTAAAACTCTTACTCTTTACGACTCGGCGTGAGAGTAAGAATCAAATGGTATTTGATTGATCAATACTAACGCTACATTGATCTATGTGATCTAAAAGCTGAAGAGTTTTTTCAAGCTAAATATTAGGGTGCATCTTGATTAATCTGAATCAACTCTTGTTGCTAACGAGCATAATATAGCAGGGGACAGGGGACAGGTTTGAAAGTCTGTTGGTGTCCGGATTTTATAATCATTTTATGTCCTAAACTAACTGGCTATCGCTATAAAACACACTAGCTACCTAGTAGAAAGGTTGCAATGCAAATTCTTAAAGTTCTAACAAGAGTCTATCTCAATCCAACAGATTTAGATGATGCGATCGCTTTTTATGAAAATCTCTTTACAGAAAGTTGCTGGTTGTGGTTTCAATATTCCGAGGCTGGATTGGAACTTGCTGGTGTAGGTTCTATGCTTTTAATTGCTGGTTCGGCTGAGGCACTCTCTCCCTTCGAGAGTACAAAAGCTACATTCCTAGTTGATTCACTTAATGATTTTCGCGAGGCACTGACTCAGCAAGGTGCGGTAATTCTGGCAGAACCGGATAAAGTCTCCACTGAAAGCAATATGCGAGCGATACATCCTGATGGAACAATTATTGAATACATTGAATTTGGTTGAGCGAACTATTCACCCTTAATTGTTTTTCTTAGACAATAATTTGAGTTTAGCCGGAACTAGTTGACATCGAAAAGTAACCCCGCCACTTGGCGCGTGTTTTTTTATCTCTTCAGTCGCATAAAAGCCGCACCCATGAATAATCCTACAACCTGCGACCAGTAGGACATACTAGACGAATTTACGCCAGATGGGGGAATGTTTAAACTACCAATACCGTAAAATAATTGTTGTATAAACCACCAAAATAAATAAATAAAGGCTGGAACTTCGATAGGGATATACACAATTAATAGGGGTAGAATTGTGTCAATTTTGGCTTTAGGGAACTTCATAATATAAGCTCCTAAAATAGCTGCGATCGCTCCATTTGCCCCAATTAATGGTAATGTTAAGTTCGGATCAGCGATAATTTGTGCTACCCCAGTTAAAACCCCAGCAGCTAGATAAAATATTAAATATCGTCCATGCCCCAGAATATTTTCTACAGTTTTACCAAAAACCCATAAAAAGAGCAGATTTCCTAAAATTTGACTAAAACTACCATGCAAAAACATTCCTAAAAGTAGTGAAATAGAACGCCAAATCACAACTATCCAAGCTGCCGGATTGAAGAATAACGCATTAGTAATTGCACCACTCATCTGGGCTGGAATCACTCCCCAACTATTGACAAAATATCCTAATCCTCCGCTAAACTCTAGTTTTAGTTCCCATAAAAATATGGCAATATTAATACCAATCAGCCAATAATTAATAATTGGTTTACTACGACTAGGAATGTGATCGCTAATAGGAATCATTGGGATTTGTCAGTTGTCAGTGGTCAGTGGTCAGTTGTTATTCTTCTTGCTTCCCCTGCCTCCTCACTCCCCACACTTCCTGCTAACCTGTGGCAAGATTGGAATCAGACACAACGCGTTCAACTAGGCAACCGAGATGCTAGGAAACACACTTGTTGGAAGATACCAAATTATTAGCCACTTGGGAGGAGGGGGATTTGGTGAAACTTTTATCGCTTGTGATACTCACTTGCCTGGTTTACCTCAGTGTGTTGTGAAGAAACTTAAGCCTCAGGCGACTGACCCGGTAACTTTAGAAACAGCTAGGCGGTTATTTGATACGGAAGCCCAAGTACTATATAAGTTAGGTACTCACGATCGCATCCCGCAACTTTTAGCTTATTTTGAAGAAAACGCCGAATTTTATCTTGTACAGGAACTTATTGAAGGTTATGACCTGAGTAAAGAATTAGCAGAAGGAAAAACCCTAAGTCAAGACCAAGTGATTTTGCTGTTACAAGAAATTTTAGAAATTTTAGAATTTGTTCACCAACAAAAGGTGATTCACCGCGATGTCAATCCGCACAATTTACTGAGACGGCAGCAAGATGGCAAGTTAATTTTAATTGACTTTGGAGCCGTTAAACAAATCACTACCCAGGTAATTACTCCTGACGGTCAAACTAAATCTACTGTTGCTATCGGCACACCTGGATATATCCCCGGAGAACAGGCTCATGGTACGCCAAAATTTAGTAGTGATATCTATGCCGTAGGGATAATTGCGATTCAAGCACTTACGGGAATACCTCCTGAACAATTAGATAAAGATGCCGAAACTAATGAGATTATTTGGCAAAATAAAACCACAATATCACCAGAATTTGCCCAATTTATAGACAAAATGGTATGTTATGATTTCCGGCAACGTTATCCTTCGGCTACTGTAGCATTGCAAGATCTCAAGGAGTTAACACAGCCAACATCTGGCACTATAGCCTTTAGTCCTGCTGCTTTACCAATGCAGCAAATAAAAGTCAGTAAACATAAAAAAGGACTATTTATCAAGTTATTATTAGCCTTATTTTTAATTAGTGTTAGTGGAATAGCATCTATATTTGTTGTTAATAGTATTAATACTAATAACGCTACAGAATTATCTAAACAAGGCAATACTCTTTTTGAGTTGCAACGTTATAAAGATGCACTAGCTGCTTATGAACAGGCAGTTGAAATTAGACCAGATTATGCTCAAGGATGGAATGGTCAAGGTAAAACTTTATCTAAATTAAAACAATACAAAGCGGCACTAGCAGCTTATGATAAAGCAATTCAAATTCAGCCTGACTATGTAGAAGCGTGGAGTGGGCGGGGTTTTATTCTACAAAATTTACAGCGTTATTCAGAAGCGATCGCCTCTTTTGAAAAAGCCTTAAAGTTACAAAATAATTATCCAGAAGTTTGGAATGCTAAAGGCGAAGTTTTTAGTAATTTAAAGCAGTATGATAATGCCATAAAATCTTATGAGCAAGCGATAAAACTGAAGCCAGATTACTATGAAGCTTGGTATCAAAAAGGGTTAGCGCTACAAAATCTCAAACAATACGAAGATGCGATCGCAGCTTACGATCAAGCTATTGAAATCAAACCAGACTATGAGCAAGCTTGGTATAATCGAGGCAATGCCCTAGTAAATTTAAATCGCTACGAAGATGCTTTTAAAGCTTATGACCAAGTAGTACAGTATAATCCCAATTATGATCCAGCTTGGTTGTCTAGGGGTCATGTTCTCATAACTTTACGTCGCTATCCAGACGCAATAGAATCATTTAATCAAGTAATTAAAGACAATCCCAAAAATTATCAAGCTTGGTATAGTCGAGGCTGGGCATTGCATCAAACCCAACGTTATGATGAGGCTGTGCAATCTTATAATAAAGCAGCAGCAATTGAACCAAAAAATTATCAAGTTTGGTATAACTTAGGAAATTCTCAATATATTTTACAGAAATACGAAGAGGCGATCGCATCTTATAATAAAGCGGTTCGTTATCAACCTAATTATTACGAAAGTTGGTATAGCAGAGGTAATGCTCTATTAAATTTAAAACGATATAAAGATGCGATCGCATCTTATGAACAAGCACTAAAATATAAACCTGATTATCAACAAGCAATAGAAGCTCGTAATCAAGCTCAAAGTCAACTACAAACCGAAAAACCACAGCCTGTAATTGTACCAACCATACCAACACAGGCGAACCCTGAAGATTGAAAGCTTACCTCAGCGACTGAAAGCTACATTTTGATCTTGAGTTTGTCGGCGCTGCTTTTGAGTATATTCGTTCAGTTTCACCTGAACTTGAGCATAAATGGGGGTATCTTTAGGAATTTTGTGAAGAAATGCCACAGCCCCATTGAAGTCACCCATCAATGCTTTCTTATGGGCATTATGTAAAAAATAGGCTGCTCGAATTTGCCGCTTTTGATTATATTCAGCCAACTTTTTTTGAACTAAAGCACCAGCAGAACTTTCTTTAGGTATTTGACGCAGATACTTTAAAGCCGTCGAAAAATCTCTTGCTCCAGCTTTTTCGTAAGCTTTTGTCAATAAGTATTGCGTCTGTGCTTCGATATTAAATTGTGCTTGCTGAACTAATTTATCTATTTTAGATTGCCAATATAAAATATCAGGAACTTTAGGAGCAACACCTAGTACATCCGACCATCTACCATCATTAAAAGCTTGTTCAGCTACTAAATGTTGTTCCGCAGCTTGTTGCCATTGCTGTTGCCATTCTTCAATTGTGGCTTGAGCTTCTGGATAAACATTACTATGAGATGGGATCGATTTAGCTAAAGCGATCGCTTCTTGCAAATCCCCAGCTTGATATTCTTCTGTTGCTTTATATAAAGTTTCAGTTTCTGAATAAGCGGGAGAATTATTCACCAAAGAATATACTCCCAATCCCATTAATAAAGAATTAGCCGCCAGTCCTACTTTCATTCCTGTCAGCAGCGGCGATGATTGTTCAGATATCGGACGTTGATAAGAATTACGACTTTCAACTGCTACCTCCAAAGATTCATCAGGCTGAGTTTCCTGTACCATCTGCTGGAGTACACGCAGTACCTCACCCACAGACTGAAAGCGGTGTTGGTAGTCATAACGAACCATTTGGCTGAGAACCGCTGCTAAATAATCATTAACTGGCGTGTCTTGAGAACGCCATAAAATCTCATTAGTATAAGGATTACCTTTTAATTGCAGCGGTTCTAACCCTGTTAAAGCCTGGATGGCAATCATACCCAAAGCATAGATATCACTATTGGGCTGTGTTTGACCAATAAATTGCTCTGGTGGAATATAACCCAGTGATGTCACAGGAATCCGATAGATGGGCAATAATTCCCCATCCATACCCAAATCAACTGACTGGATTGAGCCAAAGTCAATTAAAACTAACTTGCCATCAACAGCACGTCTGATCAAGTTTTCTGGTTTGATATCACAATGGATCACACCTTGAGAGTGAACAAATTCCAAAATACTTAAAGCGTCTTCTAGAAATTCTACAACTTCGTTTTCAGTCCAAAGACACCCCCATTGTTGATTAATGGGCAATTCCGCTGCTAACGAGTGTCCTTCTATAAACTCTTGGACTAAATAAAACCGTTCGTGTTCTTCAAAGCAAGCAATAAATTCGGGAATTTGGTCATGAAGTCCCAGACGCTTAAGGGTTTCAGTTTCGGTAAGAAAGCGTAATCTTAAGGTGTCTAAGTAGCTAGGTTGAGAATTGCTCACCTTGAGCTGCTTAACGGCACATTGGGGATTATCTGGATAATCTATATCTACAGCAATGTATGTCTGTCCAAATACCCCTGCACCCAGGCTTTGGACTATTTGGTAACGTGATTGTAGTACTTTACCGATCATGTGGTAGTTCATGAGTTGGTTACTTGGTAAATCCATATATAAGTTTTCTAACATGGCTGATTATTTCCGGAAGTCCTGGAAAATAAATGATTAGAGGGTTGATTGCTAAAATACAAGTTGTTTTTTTTAGTACTTTTACTTAAAAAAGAAGCTTTTTTTAATACTTTGGTTGGGCAAAAACGTTAAATTAATTTAAAGTTATGAAACGTTACTATTAGCGTCAAATCGTCACTTGTTTTTACTTAAATAACGTGTCAGGTTTTTGAACTGAAATAATTAAGTATCTTTACTTAAATTATTGCTTACCTTTTTGTGCAGCTAACTGAAAATCCAGTAATTCAACTTAAATTAACATTAACTAATGTACACAGTGCTTACCTTACACTGACGACACCAAGAAAAAGGGGTTCCCTCTATAAGGGGAAAATTGAGCAGCGTAAGTATTTATACTTAATATGGGAATAATTAATTACGTCCAATTACGTCCAGATCCCCGACTTCTTTAAGAAGTCGGGGATCTAACTTTTCACGAGGTTTCTGATAATAGCCATTCAATAAATCACATAATATATATTAATTATTTTTGGTTCTATCGCTCCCCTTATGTAAAAAATAGAAAAATTGTTGAATTTATGGAATC
>JAYGHB010000109.1:0-65579 GCA_034931985.1 Halotia wernerae UHCC 0503 | reverse complement strand
CAAGTTATGTCTTAGATCCAAGAATCTCAGTGTCTTTAGACCTGAGAGTGTCAATAGGTTCACGTACGCAACGAGAGAGTTGGTTAGGGCATGAGATTTGTTGATAGTTCCCACACCGTGGGAGCTATGAATAATTGGAAAAAGCGAGGATATGAAAGTTTATCAAGCCTACAACTTATGCATTGCTTCAGAATTGTTTCTGCCTGAACTGATTGAGAGTCAAGGCAACCCAGATGTGATTATAAGGTTAGGCAAACTCGATCATTCAACTGGGGTAAAATTTAATCGCGGTAGCAATTTTCGGGGAGAAGTAGCAGAAGTTGGTAAATTTTTGGTGTCCGAGGGGCGTGAAATCGTGATCGAGCCAGTGATGGCAGTCGAAGAAGCTTTACTCCGTACCATAGTTTTAGGGCCTATATTATCTATACTGTTGCGACAACGGGGGCTGCTAGTTCTCCATGCCAGCTGTGTTGAGATTAAAAATCATGCAGTGGCATTTATGGGTGGTTCAGGTTGGGGTAAGTCAACTTTGGCAGCAGCTTTTCATAGCCAGGGCTACGAAATTTTAACGGATGATGTTATGCCTGTGGAAATTATCACAGGTGGCGTGATTGTCTTGCCTACCTATCCTCAGTTCAAACTTTGTCCAGAAGCCGCTACTGCTTTGGGACACAATATCGAAAGCTTGTCTTTAGTCTCTCAAAATTCATTCAAACTAGCCTACAAATTTCCCCGTGGTTTCCAGCAAACTCCCCTACCTTTACAACGAATTTATGTGTTGTCTAAGGGAACCGAACACGAGATTACCAGTCTCAAACCCCAGGATGCTTTTGTTGAACTGGTGCGTCATACTCGCGCTATGAGTTTAGTTACAGAGCCAGAATTTCTAACTTCTCACCTACGTCTTTGTACTGAGCTTGTGAGACACGTTAATTTCCGTTGTTTCACTCGCAAGCCTTGCCTTACAGACTTACCCGAACTGGTAAAATTAGTTGAGAATGATTTGGCAAATGACAGCCTAGTTCTCAATACATTAGCTGTGCAATAAGATTGATGATTCGGGAATTTATAGGGTTTTAAAGTCTTGAACAGCAAACTCCGCAGCGCTAATACCGTACTCTCTCATTTGCTCAAAACTCTCAGCTTGGTCTGGAATGCATCTGGTTACTGGACTTTAGCGTGGATGATTTTGCTGCTGGTTCAAGGATTATTGCCTGCTGCTTCGATTTCTCTCACACCACGGGTAGTCAATGCTTTAGTGCAAGTTAGCGGTTCTGGTATTTCTGGGGCAAGTATTCAGAAGGTTCTTGTACCAGTGGGGTTAATGGCAGGCATTATGCTAGTCGGGGAGTTGTTGAATAGTGCGTCGGAATGGATTCGCACAGCTCAATCAGAACTGGTACAAGATTACATCAGTGGTTTAATTCATAAACAGTCAGTGGCAGTAGATTATGGCTTTTATGAATACTCTGAGTATAACGACAAACTCAACCGCGCCCGAGAAGGAGCTAGTGGGCGATCGCTCGCTTTACTAGAAAGCACTGGTAGCTTATTGCAAAACAGCGTGACTTTGTTGGCAATGGCTGCGGTTTTGCTTCCCTATGGACTGTGGTTGCCTACCATTCTAGTTATTAGTGCCTTTCCGGCGTTCTTGATTTTGCTGTATCTCAACAAAGCCCAGTATCGATGGTCACAACGCACCACAACTGATCGCCGCTGGCTGATGTATTACGATTATCTGCTGACAAACAGTACTATGGCAGCAGAAGTCAGATTATTTGATTTTGCTGATTACTTCCAATCGTCTTATCAAAATCTGCGTCGGCGACTGAGAAAAGAACAGTTAAAATTCCTTAAAGACCAAACTATAGGTCGCTTCGTTGCGGCAATTATTGCATTAATTATTACTGGAATTGCCTTAGGTTGGATGGGGCAGCAAGTATTATTAGGAATTTTAACTTTAGGAGACTTAGCCCTATTTTTCCAAGCATTTAATCAAGGACAGAATATTGTCAAGTCTTTATTAAGTAACTTGGGACAAATTTATCGCAATAGCTTATTTATTGGGAATTTATTTGAGTTCTTACAAATCAAACCACAGATTATTAGTCCACCAAACCCGATTCCTGTACCATCAGCACTGAAACAGGAAATTAAATTTCGGCAAGTTACTTTTCGCTACCCTGGTACTCAAGAAGCAGTATTAGACAACTTTAACCTCACGTTACCATCTGGCAAAATCGTGGCGATCGTTGGTGATAACGGTGCGGGGAAAAGCACATTAATTAAGCTTCTATGCCGCTTTTATGACCCTAATTCTGGAAGTATTGAACTAGATGGCATAGATTTACGTGACTTTTCAGTCAAAGAACTCCGGCGATTAATTACTGTTTTGTTCCAATCTCCAATTCCTTACTACACCACCGCTGGAGAAAATATTGCCTTGGGTGATGTAGCAGTAGCATCAAATCAGGTAGAAATTGAAGCAGCTGCCCAAGCATCTGGGATCCATGAAAAGATTTTACGTTTACCCCTAGGCTACAACACAATGTTAGGTAAATTATTCCCGGAGGGGACTGATTTAAGTGGTGGACAATGGCAACGTCTAGCCCTCGCACGGGCATTTTTTAGACGCGCCCAAATAATTATTTTAGATGAGCCAACTAGTGCTATGGATCCTTGGGCTGAACACGATTGGTTAGAGAGATTCCGGAGTTTGGCTAGTGGTAGAACTGCGATCGTGATTACCCATCGTTTCACACTGGCGATGCAAGCGGACATAATTCATGTTATGCGTGCTGGTCAGATTGTCGAATCTGGTAGTCATGATCAACTGCTAAATCTAGATGGCCTTTATGCTCAGTCTTGGCGAGATCAAATGGAGGCTGGCTCATTAACTACAGTTGAAAATAGCCTAATTTAGTTTGTAATCAGGACTAAAGTCCTGACCCTTCGGGTTCGCTAGTCGCTCATGGGGGAAACCCCCAGACGCTCGCAGACTCCCTACCGCTTTGCTATCGCGTAGCGTCTCCCCTTGGGAGAAGACAGCGCTAGCTCACTACGAACATTTTTTATTCAGTTACCCAAATACCTCTACTTCTTCAGCCGCATTAAGTTGATCAAGAATCCGCCAAAGTTCTTTTAACATTGGCTCTATGCCAGTTTTAGTTACCGCAGAAATTAAGAAAACTGGGGCAAAACAGAGGTGATTAAGTTGAATAGCTAACGCCTCTAAATCTACCGTTTCTTGATCAACTGCATCAATTTTGTTCAGTGCCAAAATTTGCGATCGCTCTGCTAAACCCCGTCCGTATACTTGCAATTCTTGCTGGATTGTATTGTAATCTCTAACTACATCATCGCTAGTAGCATCAATTAGGTGTAACAGTACCCGTGTGCGCTCAATGTGGCGCAAGAAATCGTGTCCTAAACCTACTCCTTGGGAAGCGCCCTCAATTAATCCGGGAATGTCAGCGAAAACCGTACCATCACCAGTGGGTTTCTTGACTACACCTAAATTTGGTATCAGCGTAGTAAAGGGATAGTCGGCAATTTTGGGACGTGCGGCGGATAAAGATGAAATTAAAGTAGATTTTCCGGCATTTGGTAAGCCAATAATTCCCACTTCTGCTAAAAGTTTCAACTCCAAGCGTAGTAGCTTTCTTTCGCCAGGTAATCCTGGGAGTGCATATTCCGGGGCGCGGTTACGGTTACTCAAAAAATGCTGATTACCTAATCCGCCTTTACCGCCTGCGGCAATACGCAATATTTCTCCACCTTTGATTAAGTCACCAAGCAATTCGCCAGTTTCGGCATCATAAACAACCGTACCGGGGGGAACTTCAATGATCAAATCTTTACCATTTGCCCCAGTGCAGTTATTCGGCCCACCACGACCACCATTGTCTGCTTTAAAAAGATGGTTGTATCTGAAATCCAACAATGTTTGCAGGTTTTCTTCGGCTACAAAAATCACCGAACCGCCTCGTCCTCCATTACCACCAGAGGGGCCACCAGCTGGCACATACTTCTCCCGCCGGAAGGCGACAATGCCATCGCCACCTTTGCCAGCTTCAACTTCAATTTCTGCTTGATCAATAAATTGCATAGTTAGTCAATAGTCTAGGGTCTATATAATAGCCCTTTCAAGGTGGGTAAAAATTTTGTGAAATGCTGATTAGCTTAACTTCTATTTACCAGTTTAGAAGCGATCAGGTTTTGTGAGCGCTTTTTTATTATGTGTTTGTGACCATTGACTATTGACTCTGAACTAATAACTAAATATATGCTGAAACATCTTCACCACATTCATCTGCTAAATAAGATAAAGCCCGAAAACGTAACCCTACAAGTTGCTCATACAGAGGGTTGAGCTTACACATGGGCGGGATGTGAACAATTTTGCGTCTAAACAAAGTGACATCCCGTTCAAGGGGACACTGAGCAGGAATCATTTTACATAAAAAGCGAGCAACTCTGGGGTCTTGGATATCTAGCCCATCGAGCCAGTCGCGTAGAGGATTGAGTGCTTGATCAATTTGACACTTTGTCAGCCCATCTATGGGAGTAATTTGCTCAGGATGTTCTAGGGTATGGCGTAGAGACTCCAGTAAAGTTTCTGGCTGTTCTAAGGCTTGGCACAATTGATGTAGAACTTGATCTTCACTGGGAGAATATGTACCATCGGCGATCGCCACCATTACTGCTGTACGTAAAAAATTTGCCGCTGCTGGTGTGCCTTTACCCAACATCGCGGCTAATTCTTCCGATGTAATTACCTCTAGGGAATCCCATTGAATACTAGGAGCTAATTTATCCTTTGTGATATTGGCAATTGATTGCTGTTCTTGGGCATCAAAGTTCCCATCTGCCCAAGCAACAGTGAGCAGTCCACGTAACCAAGCAGCAATTTGTTCGCTGCTATAGGGGGATTGAACGGCACTTGTCATAAACTCACGCTTCAACAAGGTTTTTTTTGTCATTACTAGGCTACCTTTAAGCAGGCTCAATTGTTACACAGTTAATTCAATTCCAGGATTTTGCAGCTTTTGTTTTAAGAGTCGTGATTTTAGTTATTCAATTGTATATGTGAATGAATAAAATACACAAATCAAAAGAATATGAATTTATGATTCAGAAGATAAGATATTTTAATTATGACTTTTGGCTCTTGACTATCTAAACAGATTGTGAACTTTCAATATGTAGTTATATGAAAAATCAGTAAATTATAGCCAATGTGTAGTTTAGATAAAAAATCAGTAAATTATAGTTGTTGTTTATATATCTAGCCTAATTACTTAAGTACAGATACATATAATTATTAATAGCAAGTGGTACTTACCTTTCTTTAAGATTATTTCTGTTAATCCCAAGTTCACAAACAAATTTCCGAAGTTCTGATTAGAGGAAGCCTCTGCTCAGACTTCTCTGTACCTATGCAGGCTAATTAGGCAGATCTTAATCAAGAAATGGTATGAGTTATTGAGCAGACTCAACTACACATCACAATTGGCTTTAGCCAGGAAAGATGTGAATTTAATTGTGCCTTTGAACTTATTAATCAGTGCGTTTTGATTGTACCAATTATAGCTATTACTATTCTCCAAATTTGTATTTGTGAGGTAACTTTATGGCAACTATCAAGCAGTTATCAAAAATGACTGCATGTGCGGCATTTCTTTCTTTGGGTGCAATTTTTACCACACCATCAGCTAATGCTGCCAGCATTTATCTTCAAACTAGTTCTTATCAAAGCTTAAACGATAGCCCCTTTCAAGGTAGTACTTATTCGTATTTTTATCTAGAGGATTTTGAAGATAATTTTCTGAATACACCGGGTGTTACTGCTTCAGGTGGCAGAGTACTTCCACCTAGACCAACCAACACTTTGACTGATTCTGTAGATAATGATGATGGACTCATCAATGGCAGTGGATCAGATGGTTACAGTTGGTATTCTGAGGGAAACTCAACTTTAAGATTTGCTTTCGATGCTAGTGTTCTCGGCAATTTACCAACGAATGTTGGCATTGTTTGGACTGATGTTGGTTTTTCGAGTCATAGTTTTGGATTTGGCAAAGTTAATTTTGAAGCTTTTGATGCTCTTAACGCTTCTCTAGGAATCTTTGACCCTACTCCTGTCGGCGACGGTAGTGTTAACGGACAGACTGCTGAAGATAGGTTCTTTGGTGTGTTCAACACAGGCGGCATTTCTGCTATTGAGATCAGTATGCTCGATAGTACAGACTGGGAAGTAGACCATCTACAGTATGGTTGGGTTAATCCCAAGTCTGTACCAGAACCTATGACTATGTGGTCTTTGCTAACCGCAGGTGCTATGGGTTTATGTTTGCGATCGCAACGGCGACGGAAGTTAGCCAGTAAAATCAAAAACAGGATTTAGTCTGTTTTGAGATTATTTAACACTATCAATAAAATACCAGGTGTGCATTGCCATCCTACAACTACCAATTAATTTGATGGTTCAATACGATAAACTGCCACTATGACAGATTTCTCACTAGAAAATCACTTCCAACCGATTAACTTATTTGAGTACGAACAGCTAGCAAAAAAGCATTTGTCTCAGATGGCTATTGATTACTACAGCAGCGGTGCTTGGGATGAAGTCACACTGCGAGATAATCGTGCTGCCTTTGAACGTGTCAAACTGCGGCCTAGGATACTAGTGGATGTGAGCGATCGCCACCTCAATACCTCCATTTTAGGACAATCTCTACAATTACCATTGTTAATTGCACCAATGGCTTTCCAGTGTCTGGCTCATCCACAAGGAGAAGTTGCCACAGCACAAGCTGCCGCATTAGCAGGTGTAGGTATGGTATTAAGTACAATGGCTACCAAGAGCATAGAAGAAGTTGCATCTGTAGCTCACCAACACAATGCTGTGCAATGGTTCCAGCTTTACATCCACAAAGATCGGGGGTTGACTCGTACCTTAGTAGAAAGAGCTTACACAGCGGGTTACAAAGCCCTTTGTTTAACTGTAGATGCTCCTGTACTGGGACAGCGGGAGAGAGATAAACGTAACGAGTTTGCCTTACCATCAGGTTTGCATTTGGCTAATATTGCAACTATCTCAGAGCTAGATATTTCCCATGAGCAAGGTGAATCTGGGTTATTTACTTATTTTGCCGAGCAACTTAACTCGGCAGTCACTTGGCGTGACTTAGAATGGTTGCAGTCTATATGCCCACTGCCTTTGGTACTCAAGGGAATTTTAAGAGGAGATGATGCCTTGCGTGCTGTGGAGTATGGTGCTAAGGCAATTGTTGTTTCCAATCACGGTGGTAGACAGCTTGATGGTGCGATCGCATCTTTAGATGCTCTAGCTGAGATAGTAGCAGCGGTAGACGGTAAGGTAGAAGTACTAATGGATGGAGGTATCCGCCGAGGTACAGATATTCTCAAAGCTTTAGCAATAGGAGCTAAAGCAGTGCTTATCGGGCGACCTGTTTTATGGGGACTAGCGGTAGGAGGACAAGCTGGTGTATCTCATATCATCTCGCTGTTACAAGACGAGCTAAATGTGTCCATGTCCCTCAGTGGCTGTAACCAGCTACAAGATATTGACTTCAGTTTGGTCAAATCAGTCAATATCTAGATATAAATAAACAAAAATCCCTGAAAGATTATCATCATTTGCCCAAAAAAACTCTAGATTAAATTTTAATCCTTGTTGCAAACTCACTCAATAGAGTATAATAGTGAAGTTGCATCCAAGGGCGGGTGGCGAAACTGGTAGACGCACCACACTCAAAATGTGGCGACCTTGCGGTCATAGGAGTTCGATTCTCCTCCTGCCCACTTACAAAACACTAGTTCAGTAAGGAAGATATTTTCTTCTCTACCAAGTTATTGAGTCAGCCTGTTTTCAACTTAAAACGTACAAGATTATGCAACTAAAAAGATGGGAATCTCCCCGCCGAGAAGGAAGAAATGATAAAGGTAAAGGTGGTTCAGCAAGAAAACGACAACTCAAAAAACAAAGGCAAATGTTACGACAGAGGCTAAAAGAAAGTAATAAACCAGACAACGGCACAATTAATAGACAAGGGGAAGAAAAACAAATCTTCCCCTTTATTTTTGGGTGTTACGTTGAAAATAACGAGCAACCATACACATAACAGTAAAATAAAAAGTTATTTACATAACATTTTTGTATTCATAAGAAAAAGTTATTGCTGTGTTTCTTAAAATATAGTATTTCAAATCAGATAAAACTTTTGATTCTTCATTTCTTCATATAAGAATTCAATCAATTAATTGTTCAGAATTTCGTCGTAATGTGGGATCATATCGCTGTATAAGGGATTATCTCGTAAAGATAGTTCACGAAGTTGTAATGTTTGTATAAATAAAACCTAAATAAATTATGAAGTAAATATAAACTTTGTCATTAAGAGTGTGAAAGTAGTTAGATCAACCAGTAAAATAATATACGGTTACAGATAATCCTAAGTGACTTCAGGGAAGTATAAACATTACTTAGAGTAATGGTATTGTCTATCTTATAGTGTGTTCAAATCTGAAAGCGCTAAAAGTACCAATAAAAATTAGGATTCATACTACTTGATTTTTTGAGGTATTGAAAATTCCCTAGATAATCCGTGGATTTTTATCTTTAACATAAGGGGTGATTTATGGTAGGAAGAGTGTTTCTGCCTACTCAAAAAGTGCTTGATTTTCCTATTACTGCTTTACGTTTTGAGGATCAGATACAAGCAATAATGAAGTGGGCGATCGCGCGCGCAAGCAGAACCGTATGTGTAGCTAATGTACACATGCTCATGGAAGCTCACTGGAATCCAGACTTTGGTAGCATACTACAGAGCGCAGATATAGTAACTCCTGATGGTATGCCCCTTGTTTGGATGATGCGACAAATGGGAGCGCGTTATCAAGATCGTGTAGCTGGCATGGATATTTTCCTGGCTTTATGTGAGCAAGCCCAAGCACAAAATTTAAGTATTTTCTGTGTCGGTTCGCAAACAGAAGTTATTTCTAGAATGCGAAAAAGGTTAGAGCAGGAATTTCCCAAGCTGAAAATAGCAGCAATGGAACCCTTACCATTTCGTCCTCTAACTGAAAGTGAAGACGAAGCTTTGATTAATAAAATTAATACCAGCGGTGCTGGTATTGTATTAGTATCCTTGGGGTGTCCCAAACAAGAAAATTGGATGGCTCAGCATAAGGGCAAAATTCAGGCAGTTATGATTGGATTGGGCGGAGTTTTCCCCGTTTACGCAGGTATTCAAAAACGCGCCCCACGGATAGTTAGAGACTTAGGAATGGAATGGCTTTATCGCTGGATTCAAGAACCGCGCCGACTCTGGCATCGTTATGCTACAACAATTCCACCCTTTATCTGGTTGGCAACTAAACAACTGCTATCATCAAGTCGCCTTGCAGGGGTCTTCCTTGGAACTAGTGAATAAAGAATATCTAACGTGTAATGTAGTAATTTCATATAAAGCACGAGTAAAGTTTTTACTTGCGCTTTATATACTAAGCGTAAACTAAGCAAAAGCCATTATTTACGCAGTAACAGAAGAAAATTTGAATCAACATAGTAAAGTAAGGAAATTACTTTTTATTGTTGTTGATAGTATTTAACTAAATAAAAATTGTAAAACATAAACAAATGAACAATTTTGTGGTAGCTGTTTTAGTTGGTTTACTTCCATCTAAACTGAAAACTTTAGTTTTAAAAATGATGGGTCATGAAATTGGAAAAAATGTTTACATTGGTATGTCAATATTGAATGTTGAAAAAATAACTTTAAAAGATGGTGTAAAAATTAAAAGTTTCAACTACCTAAAAAGTCTCACTCACCTAACTATGATGGAAAAGTCAGCTATTGATGGCTGGCTTAATTGGTTTACTGCCTCAAAAAAACATGACTATGGTCAAGAAGGTTTTGGATGCATAACAATTGGTGAAAGAACTCGTATACTCAGTAGGCATTACTTAGACCTTCAAGAACAAATAAGAATAGGTAAAAATTGCCTCATAGCTGGTAGCAATTCAGCCTTTTATACTCATACCGTAGTTGCAGATCCTGCTCATAGACAGACTAACAAGCCAATTATTATTGGTGATTATTGTTATATTGCTAGTCATTGTATAGTTTTACCCGGTGCAGGTGTAGGGTCATTTGCGTTAGTTGGTGCTGGTTCTGTTATTACGAAAAATTTCCTGGATAAAAATTATGTTTTAATTGCAGGAAATCCAGCAAGTGTGAAAAAAAGCTACCCCAAAGATGCAAAGTTTTTTACAAATAATAATAATATCAAACCGTCTGAATTAAAGCCAGAAAAATCTGAAATTTCTCTAAACAATAGTATTCACTAATAACAAATGATAAAATAATGACCAATTGATTTATGTTTTTGTAGACTAGTCCAGTTTTGAATCACTTAATTTGTTTCATTGACTTGCAGGTCTAATTAAAAGCGTAACCTTATACCAATTCTGTATGAAGATGCGCCAAAATAGAAGGTGGTCACATTTAGTGTAAGCGTTATGGGTATGAAATTAGTTATTGAGATAAAAGAGAGCCAAGAAGAACTGGAAAAAGCCATTAAACATGTCATACAAGCAAGTAGTAAAGAACGATTACAAATGCTCTACTGGTTAAAAAGTGGACAAGTGACAAGTAGGCAGGCCGCAGAACGTCTAGGACGTGATAAAGCAACCGTAACTCGTTGGATAAGAAAGTATAAATATGAGTTAATCCTATAATGCAACCACCAAAACAATCATTAGATTTACGAGGAAAGGCAGTTAAAGGAGTAGTTTGGTCTGCAATTGAGAGTTGGGGTACTCAGGTAATTTCCTTCGGTGTTTTCTTCTTACTAGCCCGTCAACTTGATCCAAAGGTTTTTGGTTTAGTTGCTTTAGCCAGTGTTTTTCTAAGTTTCATTCAGTTGTTTGTCGATCAAGGATTGTCTACAGCAATCATCCAGCGCCAAGAATTAGAATCAGAACACCTGGATACTGCCTTTTGGACAAATATTGGTATCAGTACTCTATTAGTAATCTTAAGTATTTTATGCGCTGGCTTAGTTGCCGATTTCTTCAGTCAGCCAGAACTGACACCGATTATCCGCTGGTTATCTTTCGGTTTTTTATTTAGTGCTTTCAGCAGTGTTCAACAAGCAATATTTCAACGTAAGCTTGCCTTCAAGGCTCTTGCCATACGTACACTGTCTGCGGTGATTGCTGGCGGTGTTGTAGGTGTGACTATGGTTTTTATGGGATTCGGTGTCTGGAGTTTAGTTGGCCAGCAACTAGCCAATGGTTTTGTACAAGTCTTTACTCTTTGGGGAGTTAGCGATTGGCGACCAGGATTTAAGTTTTCTGCAAAGCATTTCCAAGAATTGTTTGCGTTTGGCATTAATGAAGTAGGGTTCAATGTTTTCAACTTTTTCAGTCGTCGTGGAGATGATTTTTTAATTGGGTACTTTCTCGGTCCAACTGCTTTGGGTTACTACAGCATCGCCTACCGTATATTGCTAGTAATGACTCAGCTGTTAATAAGTACGACGAGTAAAGTTGCTTTGCCAACTTTTTCTAAAATGAAGTATGAACCTGAGCGCATGAGACGTGCCTTCTATACTGTTACTCAGCTATCCAGTTTCATTGCCTTTCCCATGTTTCTAGCAGTTGCTGCTCTGTCTCCTGAATTAATTAAGACTATATTTGGCAGTCAATGGTTACCGAGTGCGCCAGTAATGCGTGTCCTAACATTTATAGGGCTTCTTCAGTCAGTTTCGTTTTTTAATAATTCAGTAATCTTAGCCCTAGGTAAGCCATCTTGGAGACTTGGACTAACAGTCTTAAATTCCGTGGCTAATGTTGTGTCTTATATCTTGGTAGTTAAATGGGGTATTCTTGCTGTAGCATCAGCTTTTGTTATTCGAGCTTATCTGTTTTCACCTATTCCAGTTTGGATGATTCATAAATTAATTGGTATCAATTTAGGTACTTATCTTCAACAGTATATCGCACCTCTGATAAGTTCCCTAGTAATGGTTGCTGTGATTTTAGGAATGAAATACTTTTTAGGAACATCAATAAGTTTACACTTAGTATTGGTTATTTGTATTGTATTTGGCGCTGGAGTATACGTAACAATGATTCGATTAAGTTCACCAAACCTTTTCCGAAAAGTTATAGATTTAGTTAAAATTCCTGCTCTTTAAAAAATAAGGTAGTTAATAGATTTCCATTTAACTAGTAATATATTAATACAAACCAACTTAGAAGCAAGAATTTTATAAAGTATACAACTTTTAACAAAAAAAATGATGAACAAATTGATTAAATTAGCTGTTCCTCAAAGTGCAATTAAGATTAGTCGCAAACTAGTTAATAGTAATAATATAAAAAACAAAATATCGTATTTGGTGCTACAAATAGCAGTAAAATCAGAATTATTAAGTTCCCTTTATTATGCTTTTTTTTCAAGTTCTTTTGCAAAAGAACATCGAGGTTGTATATATGGGCAATTAAAATATCTGGAAGACTGTCAAACTAATCAGGAAAGCCAATATCTATTACGACGTAATATTCATCGGCTGGAAAAAGGTTTACTGATGCAACCTCGACGTGATGTCTTTGCAACAGATTATATTTTGGAGACTGTTCAAAGCTATGAAAAGGTTTTAGCGGGGTGGGATACTTGTGCTGACTCAAATGAGTTAGGTTGGGCTTATGATGTTTTATCAAATTATTTTACAGTTGTTGCTTCTCACCCAGTCATTGATGAGGTAAGAAAAAACTTTTTGGCTCTCAAGCCTGTTACTCCAGCAGAAGTTCCTCGTATTCCATACAAACGGGATTTGAGTAAGCCTACATCTGTAAGTTATAAAGATTTACTAGAACTTTCGTATCGGCGTCGATCTGTTCGCTGGTACTTGCAAAAACCTGTACCAAAAGAGCTAATAGACAAAGCAATTACAATAGCTGCTCTTTCTCCAAGTGCTTGTAATCGACAACCTTTTGAATTTCGAGTTTTCGATGAACCACAAATAATCCAGAAAGTTGCCTCTATTCCAATGGGAACTCAGGGTTTTAGCCACAACTTTCCAGTGATCGTAGTTGTAGTTGGTAAATTAAGAGCATACTTTAGCGAGAGAGATCGTCACGTTATTTATATCGATGGATCTCTTGCCTCAATGTCTTTTATGTATGCCTTAGAAACGTTAGGTCTCAGTTCCTGTCCCATTAACTGGCCTGACATCGATTTGAAAGAGAGGGAAATGGCGACATTACTTGGACTTGAACTTGATGAGCGCCCTATCATGTTGATATCGTTGGGCTATCCCAATCCAGATGGGATGGTAGCCTATTCACACAAAAAATCTCTTAGTCAGCTTCGTAGATATAATTAAATGATTTTGGCAGTTTTTTGCTAATAATTAGGTATCTACAATATAGTTTTTAGGTTTGGTAAAAAATTACACAAAATTATTTCAATGGAGTAACAAAATGATTGTTGAAATTAGAGGCATCAATTTTAATAACAAAGGAGCAGAGTTAATGCTTTATGCCGTTATACAAAAGCTGTCTGATTGGGATGAAGGAAATATTGTAGCGATTCGTCCTAAAATTGGAACATATAAGCAGAGGTCTCAACTAGGACTCTATCAACTTATTACTTCAGACAGGAAAATTCCATTTTTGAACTCGGCAATCAATGCCATTATTTCAAATATAATTCCTCAGAAATTAAGGCACTCGTTAGGATTATTAATTTATCCAGAGATTGACGCAATTTTGGATGCTTCTGGTTTTGCTTATTCCGATCAATGGAACTTGGAACAAACAGTTGAAATGGCAAATTTAGCAAAAAAATGTAAGAGAGAAGGCAAAAAAAATATTTTACTGCCCCAAGCTTTTGGCCCTTTTGATAATCCACAACTTAAGAAAGCTTTTATTGAATTGTTAGATAATACAGACTTAGTTTTTCCAAGAGATAAAATTTCTTATAAATATCTAATGGGTTTAGAAACTAACTCTTCATGTATTAAGATGGCACCAGATTTTACAAATTTGGTTAGAGGGCATGTTCCCGAATATTTTGATAGCACCATAAAACGTGCCTGCGTCATTCCCAACACCAGGATGCTTGATAAAACTTCAGATGATGTTAAGTCCAATTATCTTTATTATTTAGAAACTTGTATAACTTTTTTTACAGAAATAGGACTGAAACCATTCATTTTAGTACATGATACTACTGATAACAGTTTGGTATTAGATCTCAAATCTAAATTTGGTGAGTCACTTGAACTAATAGTAGAAAGCAATCCTTTGTACATTAAAGGCATACTTGGAAAATGTCATGTAGTAGTTAGTTCTAGATTTCACGGTTTAATTAGTGCACTTTCACAAGGAATCCCTTGCTTAGCAACTGGGTGGAGTCATAAATACCAGATGCTGTTGGAGGACTATAATTGCGTAGAGTGTTTAGTTACTTCATTCGAGTCACAAGAAGAAATCAGGCATCATCTCAAGTTAATTACTGAAGAGAAAAGTCGTTCTGAGCTCATTAATAAAATAAGTAAAGCAGGTTTAGAGCAAAAAAAGCTATCCTGTGATATGTGGTCTAAAGTTTATAAAATGTTGACTTATTAGCAAAACTTTATTTACACGGAGACTACCAACATTGTTAAACATCCGGTAAGGAAATTATTTTTATGCATCTGCATCATAACTAGAAAAATTACCTTTTCTTTATTCATGTGGTTAGAGAACTCCAATGGAAAATAGAGAATCATCTTTTATGGATAAACTTTTCGTTTCAGTAATAATTCCAGTTTTCAATGATAAAAAACGGTTAAAAAGCTGTTTATTAGCATTGGAGAGACAAACCTATTTAAAAGAGCTTTATGAAGTAATTGTGGTTGATAATGCTTCTAATGAAGATATTGGAGACGTGGTTAACGAATTTGGTCAAGTAAAAGCTACTTATGAAGGTATTCCTGGTTCATATACAGCTCGGAACAAAGGAATTTCACTTGCAAAAGGTGAGATTTTAGCTTTCACTGACTCAGATTGTATTCCAGCTTCTGATTGGATCGAAAAAGGTGTAAAAAGTTTACTCAGTACTCCTAACTGTGGATTAGTAGCTGGTAGAATAGACCTCTTTTTCCAAAACCCAGATAGACCAACATCTGTAGAAATATTTGAAAGTATTTATCTGAATTTCCCCCAACAAGAAAAATTACAGAACCTACACTATGGTATGACAGCAAACATTTTCACGTTTAGATATATCTTTGATGATGTAGGTTATTTTGATAGTACTCTTAAATCTGGTGGCGATCGCCAATGGGGACAGCGAGTTTTTGCAGCTGGTTATGAGCAAATCTATGCAGATGATGTTCGTGTAGCACATCCTGCAAGACATTCACTTTCCCAGCTACGTAAAAGAGTTGCACGTCTTACTGGTGGGAAGTTTGATAGAATGATGAGCCATAATCCTTCAACAACAGAAATCGTAGTGAATTTAGTAGAAACTTTCAAGCCTCCTTTTAGAAGCTTGTATCACGCTTGGACTAATGAAGAGTTAAAAAATATTCAGCAAAAGCTTCAATTCATTTTCATTATGTTTTTTGTCAGATACATAGTGATTGTAGAAAAACTACATCTTTATTTAGGTGGTAGCTCTAAAAGAGGATAGTACTAATTAATAGTTTTTTGTTTTGAATTAAACATTTCATAAGTAGTAAAAAATTGCTTTGGAAGTTGTTAGAATTATATTGGTAACTTCTATCTAGAAAAGTATAGAAAATATTTACTTCCCTATATGTCATTATCCACACCCGTTGCTTTATTAATATTCAATCGACCAGATACTACTGGAAAAGTATTTGAAGCAATTCGCCAAGCTAAGCCCTCTAAACTTTTAGTAGTTGCAGATGGTCCTCGCACAAATAAAGCGGGAGAAGCAGAAAAATGTGCTGCTGCTCGTGAAGTTATCAATCGTGTTGATTGGGATTGCCAAGTATTAACTAACTTTTCAGAAGTTAACCTGGGATGTAAAAAAAGAGTTGCTAGTGGATTAGACTGGGTATTTTCCGAGGTAGAAGATGCAATCATTTTGGAGGATGATTGTATACCTGCTCAATCTTTTTTCCCTTTTTGTCAAACTTTACTTGATTATTACCGCCATGATGACAGAATCATGCATATTGCCGGCACTAATGTTCAGCCTGTTGTTAGAACAAATTATAGTTATTACTTTTCTAAATATAACACCTATTGGGGTTGGGCTACGTGGCGTAGAGCATGGAAATATTTTGATATTGAGATGAAAACATGGCAAGAAATCAAGAAACTAGATTTACTTGATTCTATCTGCGACAACCCCTATGAAAAGATTTTTTGGCTAGATACTTTTGATAAAGTTTATGGTGATTCTATTAATTCTTGGGCTTACCGATGGACTTACACTTGTTGGGTTCAGAACGGCTTATCAATAATCCCTAACACTAATCTTGTTTCAAATATCGGCTTTGGCCCTGGAGCTACACATACAAAACTTAATACTAGTTATGCAAATTTACCAACAGCTGACACTGATATTGAAAAAATTAAACATCCTCCATTTATGGTAAGACATTATGTAGCCGATAATTATACATTTGACCGTCTAAATGGGGGATCTTATATGAAAAAATATAGCCCGTTTATAAGCATGATACGTTTAAAATTATCTCCAATTAAGAGACATTTGTTTTCTTTACTTGACAATTAGCAAATACTATCTTTTTGTTCTTTTGAGTCTATTTACTGTCCATCGACAAGTTATCTCTCCAAAATTTAAATTACTTAGTCATTTGTGAATTTTAAAGTTTGCCTTTACCCAAATAATACTATGGTTGAGAAATTTGCCCCAGAAAAAATTTATATTGTCATACCAGTTCACAATCGTAAAGATACAACATTAGCATGTTTAGAAAATCTCCAAAAATGTGGGGATATCCAACGTTACTATGTAGTAATTGTGGATGATGGTTCAAACGACGGTACAGCAGAGGCGATTTATTCTCTATATCCAAAAACCATCGTTTTACCTGGCAATGGAGACCTTTGGTGGACAGGAGCTATAGCCTTGGGAATGCAGTATGCCTGTAAGCAAGGTGCAGATTACATTTTTTGGCTCAATGATGACTGCTTACCTGAGTTAGGTACTCTGCCGCTAATGGTGAAATATATGCAAAGCCATACTGATACAATTATAGCTCCTAGTTGTTACGTTGCTGAGGATAACTCCTCCATACCTGCCAAAAATGGTTTTCGCGGTAGAACAGCCTTGTATGCTAGCCCTGGTGAGGTCATTCCTGTGGATGGAATGTCTGGTTGGTGTGTTGGCATACCATCTGTAGTCTTTCGCAAAATTGGTTTTCCAGATGCAACTAAATACCCCCACTACGCTGGGGATGATATGTATCTGCTTAAAGCAACTCGTTCCGGTTTTAAAGCTTGTCTAGTGGGAGATGCAAAAGTCAATTTAGTTGGAGGTGTACGTATGACATCCAACTTTAAACACTACTTTCATCCCAAATTAACTATTACTGAAACTTTTCAACTTTTATTCTGGAGTAAAAAATCTCCCTATCGGTTACCTACCCAGTTTTTTCGTCACACGGAAAGGTATGGTACAGTTTTAGGAATTATACTTTTCTCAATTAAAGTAATTTCATGGCTGGGACAATGGTTAAAATATCAATTACTAAACTTGCTTCCCCGCCCAGCAGTTTAAACGCCAAAGGAAATACTTGAAGTCAGCTACATCTTCAAGATAAAAGCCTGAAGATATCTTTTGTTCATACGTAAAGCTTGTATGTAAGGGCAATAAAGGAAGATGAAAAGTAGAAAAATTTTAGTTTCTGCTTACGCCTGTAGACCAAATATGGGATCAGAACCTGGAGTAGGTTGGAATACAGTTTGTGAGTTGGGTCAATATCATAAAATATGGGTATTTACGAGAGAAGATAATCGCTCATATATTGAAGCGGAGTTGAGCAATAAACCGATTCCGGGGTTGGAATTTGTATATGTTGATCTACCAGGATCAAAATGGTGGAAACTTAGTCTTGGAGGAGTTCATCTGCACTATTATTTATGGCAGATTAAAGCCTATTTACTTGCTCGTAAATTACATGAAGAAATTGGCTTTGATGTTTCACATCATGTAACTTACGTTCGGTATTCATCACCGAGTTTTATTTCACTCTTACCAATTCCTTTTATTTGGGGTCCTGTAGGAGGTGGAGAATCAGCTCCCAAAGCCTTTTGGAAAAATTTCGGTTTCCGGGGCAAAATGTATGAAATTATCCGAAGCATGGCTCACCAACTAGGTGAGTCCGATCCATTTGTTAACCTTACTATACAGAATAGTACTCTAATCCGAGCAACTACCGAGGATACTGCTAAGCGACTGCGGCAAATGGGTGCAACAAATGTGCAAGTTTATTCTGAATCAGGTTTATCACAACAAGAAATTCAACAACTTGCCCAACGCCCTATTCTCGATAATTGTCAAATTCGGTTCATTAGTATGGCCAGATTGCTACATTGGAAGGGTATTCACTTAGGAGTGCAAGCTTTTGCTCAAGCAGATTTACCTGATGATGCAGAGTACTGGATTTTGGGCGATGGGCCTGAACGAGAACGACTACAAATTCTTGCAGAAGAACTCGGTGTTAGTAACCGAGTAAAACTCTGGGGTAGGCTATCAAGGTCTGAAACTCTAGATAAGCTCAGCAAGTGCCATGTACTAGTTCACCCCAGTCTACATGATTCTGGAGGATGGGTTTGCTTAGAAGCAATGGCAGCAGGTTGCCCAGTGATTTGTCTAGATTTAGGAGGACCATCTGTTCAGGTTACGGCAGAAAATGGCTTGAAGATTCAAGCACATACACCTGAGCAAGCAGTACAAGATATTGCTCAAGCTATGATGTGTTTGGCTCAAGATCCAGAATTAAGATTGCGTATGGGTCATGCTGGTCAAAAAAGGGTTGTCCAATTCTTTAAGTGGGACGTCAAGGCAGAATCTTTAGCGCAACTCTATGAAGAAATGGTTCAAGGTCATGAGTACAGTGACAAAGCTTTAGCTTAAAGGCTCGGTAACAGAAGCAATGCGTATACTAAGTATACATAACAACTATCAAATTCGTGGCGGCGAGGATGAATCTCGCGAGTCAGAGGAATGCCTGTTACGGGAAATGGGTCATGAAGTTGATGTTTACCAAGAGCATAATGATCGGGTCGCAGCTATTGGAGCCATATCGATGGCACTCAGAACCGTCTGGTCAAAAGAGTCTTACAACATAGTCAAACAAAAACTTAGACCTGTTAACTGCGATTTAGTCCATATCCAGAATTTTTTCCCTTTAATTTCTCCATCTGTTTACTATGCAGCTAAGTCAGAAGGTGTACCTGTAGTTCAGACCCTGCGAAATTATCGTCTTCTCTGCCCTAATGGCTTATTTTTCCGTGATGGGCAAGTCTGTGAAGATTGTATGGGGAAGTTCGTTCCCTATCCTGGAGTCTTACATAGCTGTTACCGCGAAAATCGCCCAGCAACGTTTGCAGTTGCAACTATGTTAACTGCACACCGTGCCATGGGTACTTGGACGGAGATGGTAGATGTTTACATTTCTCTAACTGAGTTTGCGCGGCAGAAATTTATCGCAGGTGGTCTACCAGCAGAGAAAATTGTAGTTAAGCCTAATTTTGTAAATCCTGATCCAGGGATGGGATCAGGTTCCGGTGGTTATGCCTTGTTTGTAGGCAGACTGTCCACGGAAAAAGGACTAGATACCTTGCTTGCGGCTTGGCAACTTTTAGATGGAAAAGTCCCCCTAAAAATTGTTGGGGATGGGCCACTAGCCTCTGAGGTTATGGAATCAGTAAAAAAACTACCTCAGGTGGAGTGGCTAGGACGTAGACCAATGTCAGAAGTGCATCAATTGATGGGGGAGGCAATGTTTTTAATATTTCCCTCCAAATGGTATGAAACTTTTGGTCGTGTGGCAGTTGAGGCTTTTGCTAAAGGTACCCCTGTAATTGCTGCTAATATTGGGGCGATCGCAGAATTAGTAGATGCTGGTCGAACAGGACTTAGTTTTTCTCCTGGGAATCCAGAGGATCTAGCTGCCAAGGTCGAATGGGCTTTAGCAAATCCAACTTTATTAGCTCAGATGCGTCAGCAAGTCAGATCTGAGTTTAAGGCTAAGTATACTCATAAGGAAAACTACCGCAGACTAATGGAAATTTACGAGATAGCTTCTAGGGTTAGGGTCTAAATAACTTAACTAAGACAATTAAAATCTAGAGAAAAAAGCATGAATATAGAAATAGCTTCTCGTAAAAAAGTAGAAGGATATATAAAGCTTTCAACCTTAGTAATAATAACATTTGCTAGTGCTTTTTTTTCTCGTCTTTTTGAGACTATAGGTTTACCTTCCTACATCAATTTTCTACATTTCGCCACTGTTCCAATAACTTTTGCAGTTGTACTATTTACAACAAAAATAAAAACTAAGTATCAAATAGCAACTACATGGACTCTTTTATCTGGTCTACTTATTCTGATAGGGGTAATGTTGGTTAGTGCCCTTTTGAATCAAGCAGGATTAATCAATGTAATTATGGATTTTTTGCTAATAGCAGAATGTTTTATGCTATTAGTGGCAATAGTTAGCATTAATATGTCTCTAACAACGTTGGAACGACTGCAAACTTGGACAGTACGTTTTTGTTTTATTAATCTCTTTTTTGCTTATTTACAACACTATCTTATAGTACCTTTTCTTTATAATTCTTTAAAAACTACGCTTGCTCCTGTTGATCTTGTTCAGGGAGTTTTCTATATATCTGGGGGTGGTAACACCTTATCAGCTAGTATTTCAATATTTTTTGGAATATATTATTTTAAGAGTGGCAATAAAGCTCCTTTTTGGCTGCGAATAGCTGTAATTCTTGCCTCGTTTTGGCAAGTAATAATTAGCGATTCCAAACAAGTATTAGTAGTATTCATATTAGCTTGGGCTATTTTGGCACTGACTAAAGTTAAGGATTTTAAAAAATTACTATTATCTGTTATAAGTATAGTTTTTATCCTAGCCATACTACTTTGGTGTGCTGAAAACTTAGAAGCCTTCCGCGCTTTTAAAACTTACCTCGATCCTCAATGGTATGACCTTGATGGTCGTACCATGCAAATTAAATTGGCCTCAATACAAATCATACCTTCTTACTATAAATCGCCCCTGAATTGGTTTTTCGGTTTAGGTCCTGGTCATACAGTTGGACGTTTAGGAGGGTGGATGCTTAAGGATTATGATTACTTGTTAATCCCCTTTGGAGCTACAGTTCATCCTGCTAGTCAAGCTGTTTGGGATAGATTCTCATCACTTGCGTTTGGTGGAGTTATAGGTAGTATCAGTACTTTTTTCTCTCCTTTTTGGGGATGGGCTGGTATTTGGGGAGATTTAGGATTTGTCGGGTTGGGAGCATATCTTTATTTAGGATATTTGGTGTGGAGTAAGCTTTGCACTGATGATTTTTCTAAGTTATTGTTGCTCAATATAGTAATGTTCGGTTTTATCTTTACCCAGTTGGAAGAACCTGCTTATATGCTTTCTATTGCTATGTTCATTGGTCTACGCTGGCATGAAAATAGGCTAGAGAATTATCAAGTTAATAGTAATTTATCAGCTTAACTTATTACTAATGAACCAGGAATATTGAATAATCTGAGGAATTTATAGACGTTACTAGGCTTGTAAAAATTTCAAAGTTTATAGCTAAACTTTTACTGCTAATGTTACATATAATAATGTTGAACAGTAAAAAATCAAAGTGAAAGCACAAGTATTTAGAGGCGTTAATCAACTCTCCTACGAAGAGATTCCAGTACCGATTCTGGAACCGGACGAGGTGTTAGTACAGGTGCGGGTGGTGGGGTTGTGTCAGTCAGATATCAAAAAAATTCGTTATCCCCTGTATGAGCCACCGCGTATATTTGGACATGAAACTGCTGGAACGATCGCAGCGGTAGGTAATCAAGTCAAAAATTGGCAAGTGGGACAACGGGTGGCGGTAATGCACCACATTCCTTGTATGCGTTGCGCTTACTGCCTAAACGATAATTTTTCTATGTGCGATGTTTACAAAAATATCTCCACCACAGCAGGATTTAACGCCAGTGGTGGCGGTTTTGCTGAGTATGTGAAAGTTCCCGATCATATTGTGCAGAATGGTGGATTAATTCCCATTCCTGATCATATAAGTTTTGAACAAGCGAGTTTTGTAGAACCAACTAATTGCTGTCTTAAAGCAGTAAAAAAAGCCCAAATTGCCCCAGGACAAACTGTTTTGGTGACAGGAGCCGGGCCAATTGGGTTAATGTTTGTAATGTTGGTAAAGTATTTCGGAGCGAAAGCGATCGCGACTGATTTATTACCCTCTAGAATTGAAAAAGCTTTGCATGTCGGAGCAGAAGCGGCTTTTGATGCTCGCGATCCTGATTTACCCACAAAAATTCATACTCTTACTGGTGGTATGGGTGTTGATGTCACGCTGCTGGCTGTTCCTAGCGAGAAAGCTTTCGCCCAAGCACTGGATTGTACCCGCAAAGGCGGTAAAATCCTATTTTTCGCTGAATTTCCCGACGAATTAGAAATTCCGATCAATCCCAATATTCTTTACCGCCGAGAGATTGATTTGATGGGTAGTTACAGTTCGTCTTACCGCCTTCAGAATCTGTCGGCTGAGATTGTATTTAATCAACGCATAGATGTAGAAGCGTTAATTAGCGATCGCTATCCATTACAAGATTTATCAGCAGCGGTAGAACAGGCGATCGCTCCTACACCAGAAACCTACAAGATATTGATTTATCCCCAGTAAGGGGCCAAATAATTATCTATAACTAACCCACAGTCTGTTGTCGCCGATGCTGCAAAAACCATTCGTATAACTCTGGATTGTTATATGTCTGCGTCCACGAGTCATGATCAGCTTTTGGGTAAACCGTAAACTTCACGTTCCCACCACAAGCTTGCAGGGCAAAAACCATATTTTCAGACTCTCTTAACGGAACAACATGATCTCGCGCTCCGTGAAATGCCCACACAGGAAGATTTTTTAAGTTCTTTGCTGTTAATGGGTTATCACCACCACAAATGGGCGCGATCGCCGCAAAGCTTTGTGGTTCAGCAGCAGCCCAACGCCATGTGCCGAAACCACCCATACTCAAACCAGTCAAGTAAACGCGATCGCAATCAATCGGGTAAGAAGCGATCGCCTGATCTAAAAGAATGCTTAAAGGACGTATTGACCAGTACTGACCCGGAGGACATTGAGGACTTGAATGCATAGTATTTACAACTTGGGCTAATTTAACGTCTGCGAACAGCAATTGTATAACTCGGTCGCTGTTTAGCTTCCCGTTGACTTTTGATTAGCCGAAAGTTATTATCTATGTATAGATGCTCTAAAACAGGAGTAGCTAGGTAGGCTTTTTCAAATTTTTTGACGGTATTTCTGTCCATCTTTTCTAACTGAACTTCTTGATGTAAATCTACCTCCGCTTGATTTTTCTGGAATTTAGATTTTATTATAGCTGTAAACCACTTGTCTGCATTTTCAATCGTCAGTGGTTTTTCTCTATTTTTCAAAGCCTGGAATAGCCCTACATTTTGAATGCACCAATTATTATCTTGAATTGCATACTTCTGCATCACCATTAAATCGTAAGCTGGCAATTTCGAGGCAAATATTTGCCAAAAACTAGATTTTCCTGGTGCGTAGCGGGCAATATTGGCATAGTAACCATTATCATGAAAGATTTGGTAAGACTGCTCGTGTAACCTTCCTGGCAAAATATCCTGAAAGGGTATGGTAGACCAAATTGGTATCCAAACTCCAATCACAATTGGCACTTGATCAACAACATTTGGAAAGGGGTTGCGTCGGCTCAATTCACCAAAATAAGGCGTTAGTCCAGTCTGATAAAATTTTACCTTATCTCTCAAAGGCTCTATGTCTCGCCCTACTACTAGCTCTAAAATTTTATTTTTAATTTCCTGGGTATTCCAATTAGTTAATTTTTGAGTATCTATAATATTTTTCATCAATATCTGCCCTCAATTCGCTACGGAAATGGATTTACATCAAAATAATGAGCTTCCTGGAAATCGAATCAAGGGCATTAATTATAGAGACACGATTAATTAATCACGTCTCTACTGAATTAGCAAGTAAACTACCACCAAGTTCGGTTTCCATTTTCGTCAACTCGCGCTTCGCGAATCACATCAGAAATTTCTTCAGCATCTTTAATATGATGAAGTGCTTTCTTTTCACCATCGGCTTCATCCACAACGAAGTAAGTTGGGACTGTAATATGGTCGCCTGTAATATCTGGAGAATCAACAGCAACCTGTTTCGCCTTCTCTTCAACTGATTGCGGCTGTTGAGCGATCGCATCTCCGGGATTTGCGGTTAAATTTCTTTCTTGAACTGTTGGCTCTTCTCTAGTATGCGAATCTTCACTGACTGGCTGACGAATCTCTGATTGATTATTTTTATTTTCTACTTCTTTATTCATGGTGATTTCAGAAATTAAGATATCTACGTTTTCTACATCTTAATCTAGTAAATTAAAGCTATAATTTGTTCTTTCTTCAGAGGTAGTTTAGGATTAAAATAAAATTTATACGTCTGAGGTTGTATGTTTTTTTATAGGTATAGGGCATTGGGCATGGGGCATTGGGGATTATTAAAAAATGATGTTGGATTTACTTGTTTGGTTGAAATGGTGTATACTTACCACCTAATGCTTCTACAATAGTCCGGGTGTTAGCTTCAATCATTTTGATGTAGGAATCTCCATCACTACCTTTTGCACCAATGGAATCAGAATATAGTTGACTTGGTGCTAACTTCACACCTGCTTCTTGGGCAACGGTTTTAATTAAAGCAGGGTTAATTGTAGTTTCGGCAAAAATTGCAGGTACATCGATCTTTTTAATTGACTCTACCAATCGCTGCACAGTTTGGGCGCTGGGTTGTTCTTCGGTGCTAATGCCAATTAAAGTTCCTGCGATCGCAATTCCATAAGCATCTCCATAATACTGAAATGCATCGTGTGTGGTCACAAGTTGGCGTTTATCTGGGGGGATAGTTTGAATTTGTTGCTTAGTCCAACTATGCAACTGCTGTAATTCTTGTGTCAGTTGTGCTGCATTTTGAGTAAATTTTTCTTGATCTTCCGGGGATAACTTAATCAAAGCATCTCTAATGGCATTTACCATTGCGATCGCATTTTCTGCACTACCCCAAACATGGGGATCTGGTACAACTTCACCCTTAGCTTTTTCTAAGCGTAAAGGTTTGACAACTTCCCCCACAGGTAATTGCTGCACCTTACCACCAGAGGCTTTCATTAACTTAATCAGTCCTGGTTCCAAGTTGTAGCCGTTATATAAAATTAAGTCGGCTTCTTCTAAAATGACGCTGTCTGCTGGTACGGGTTCGTAAACATGGGGATCAGTACCCGGTTTCAAAATTCCAGTTAGCTGAATTTCATCTCCCCCAACCTCTTGCGTCAAATCAGCAATAATCGTGCTAGTTGCAACCACTCGCGGCTTCCCATCTATCGCTGGAGAGTTGCGTTGCACACAACCACCTATCCAAAGTCCTAACAGCACTCCAACTATAGCTTGCCAGCAGTATCTAGCTTTTGACTGAGTGATTCCTCTCATCGACTTGTTACACTTATTTTCATATTCTTCTCATTTTTTAATGTATATTATTCTCATATTCTTTTCATTTTTTTATTCAATTTCCAGAAATCAACTCATGAGAACTATTGACTTTTCCTTAGAAGCCAATTCCAGCTACTTTATGAAAGACACCCTAAAAACCACTGCAACTATTAACATTGCCCATCTAGGGGTGCTTTACCGTACACAAGAGGCTTTAAGGGACATTAACTGCATTGTCCAGCCAGGAAGGTTAACGGGAATTTTTGGCCCTAATGGCGCTGGTAAAAGTACTTTAATGAAAGCAATGTTGGGCTTGGTTCCCCTAAATAGTGGTACAGTGCTTTACCAGGGAAAACCCTTAATGCAGCAAAGGTCAAAAGTTGCCTATGTACCCCAGCGCAGTCAAATAGACTGGACTTATCCCGCCACAGTTTGGGATGTAGTGATGATGGGACGGGTAAAGAAAACAGGTTGGTTGCGTAGCTTTTCAGCAGTTAGCCACCAAGTTACAAAAAATGCCTTAGAACGGGTTGGTATGATTAAATATGCTGATCGCCCGATTGGACAACTTTCAGGAGGACAGCAGCAGCGGGTATTTTTAGCCCGTGCGTTGGTACAGCAAGCGGAAATTTTCTGCTTTGATGAACCTTTAGTTGGTATCGATCAAAAAACCCAAGCAGTAATTTTTGAAGTCTTTCAAGAACTGACTGCTACTGGAAAAATTGTGCTGGTAGTTAATCACGATTTGGGAGAATCAATCACTCATTTTGATGATTTAATATTATTAAACTGCGAATTAATTGCCACGGGTTCACGGCAACAAGTCCTTACAGAACAGAACCTACAGCGTGCTTACAGTGGTAAAGTCATGTACTATTCTGATGCGGCATAAGAGTTAGAAGGCGTTACTGAATTAGAATATGAAATTTAAAAATAAACTCTTCTCAACGTAAATAATTAAAGGTTTGTAGTGATAACTTTAGTCCTCTCTAGGAGATGCTACGAGAACAAAAAAGGGTTTTAGCCCTTACTACGAAATCAATTAAGTAGGTATGCACGAATAAACCTAACTATATAACGAAATGTAAATTCACTGAAATGTTTGCGATTGCTGCGTTTCACTTCGTTACACTCGCAATGACATACTTAGAAATTTTCCCACCCACCTACTTACAATAGTTTTACATTGCTTAACATCGTTTGATTTCTTCTAGCCGGCTTACTTATCACTCAGGGTTCATGTTATCAATAAATCCTTATGCAAGCATTAATTGAGCCGTTGCAATACGGCTTTATGCAGCGATCGCTCGTCATTGCCATTTTAGTCGGCTTGTTGTGTGCTGTGGTAGGCAGCTACTTGATGGTGCAAAGACTAGCTTTGTTAGGTGACGCTATTAGTCACTCAGTTTTACCAGGACTAGCGATCGCCTTTATGCTGGGAGCAAATATATATATTGGGGCATTTATCGCTGGGGTTTTGAGTACAATGGTAATTGCCTGGATTAGGACGCGATCGCCCATCAAAGAAGATGCAGCAATGGGTATAGTATTTTCAGCATTTTTTGCCCTGGGAATTACCCTCATTACTGTTATTCAAAAAGATAATAAAATCGACCTCAATCACTTTTTATTTGGTAATATTCTCGGTGTGACTATTGACGAAGTGCGAGACACTGCTATTATTGCTACTGTTGTTTTAATAGTTGTTTTTTTATTATATAAAGAACTCTTATTTTACACCTTTGATCCTTTAGGCGCTCAAGCTGCAGGTTTGCCAGTCAATCGGCTAAACTTTGGATTGATGTTGCTAATTGCTTTAACTATTGTCGCTAGTATGAAAGCTGTAGGTGTCATTTTAGTACTATCACTTTTAATTACACCAGGAGCAACTGCCTATCTTTTAGTAAAACGTCTGCATCAAGTGATGATTTTAGGTGCGGTAATTGGGGTAATTTCTAGTATCAGTGGGATGTATCTCAGCTACTTTTATAATTTGCCTTCTGGCCCTGCGATCGTTTTAGTAGTATCGGGATTATTTTTATTGGCATTATTATTTAGTCCTAAATATGGGGTTTTGATACCAACTGGGAATCAGAAATTAAATGAACCGCCGATATAGACGCTGTTGCGGCTACTCTGCGAGAACGCTAAGAGCGAACCCGCAGGGTACGCTGATAAACGCCAATGAGATGGTTTTTTGTTCCTAGTCTTAAATCACATTAAAGGTGATAATACACCAAAATATTTGAGTAAGCTATAAATTATAAAACACTAACAAAAACTACTGCATAATTTGAATTTGTCAGGTAAGCTGACAACAGCAGTTTTAACCTCAAAACAATGACAGCAGGTAGTCCCACAATTTTAGCCTTGGACTTTGATGGAGTAATTTGCGATGGACTAATTGAATATTTTGAGGTAGCATGGCGCACCTACTGTCAAATTTGGTCGCCTGCTAACGACACACCCCCAGATGATTTAGCTTTGAGATTCTACCGCCTGCGACCTGTAATTGAAACAGGTTGGGAAATGCCTGTTTTAATTAAAGCCTTGGTAGATGAAATTGCTGAGGAAAAAATTCTTCAGGAGTGGGCAAATATTACCCCACAAATTTTGTTGCAAGACAAACTACAGGCGAAAGAAATTGGTGCGAAGTTAGACAAACTGCGAGATGAATGGATTACCACAAATTTAAATGAATGGTTGAATCTGCATAGATTTTATCCGGGTGTGGTGGAAAAACTCAAAGTAACAGTTGCTAGTGAAATTAAATTATTTATTGTCACCACCAAAGAAGGACGTTTTGTGCAGCAATTATTGCAGCGAGAGGGGATAAATTTATCCCCAACAGCAATTTTTGGTAAAGAAGTGAAACGCCCTAAGTACGAAATTCTGCGAGAATTAATTCAAGTAGCAGCAGCACAACCAGTAAGTTTATGGTTTGTAGAGGATAGACTCAAGACATTGCACTTAGTCCAACAGCAACCAGACCTTAGGGATGTAAAATTATTTCTGGCAGATTGGGGCTATAATACCCAACCAGAAAGAAAAGCTGCCCAAGATGACCCGCAAATTCAGCTGTTATCCCTTTCTCAATTTACCAAAAATTTCTCAAATTGGAATTGAAAAAGTAGGATCAGCTCACGCAGAGGCGTTAATATCGTTTCACTTTAAAATTGATACAAATAGACCGCAGGGAGCAGGGAGCAGGGGGAAAAGAATTTAGAGATTAATCATTTGTATCAGACATTTAGTGAAATCGTATAAGATACCCTCTGCGTGAAATATCAAATGTGAGCCTAATATAATATTTAAAAACCTATGCTTGATCTGAATAAGTTAGCGCGGCAAATGCAAGGTTTAAGTCAGCATCTTACCTTAGAAGCTGTTGCTAGTCGTCAACGTTTAGAATTAGCGCAACAATATCTTAAAAAAGCTTACGATTCTCAACAAGACTTAATTGAACGTCAACAAAAATGGCGCGATCGCATTATTTTTACTAATGCTACCCCCACCGAACCATTAGAAACCTGCATTGATATTCCAGTTCCCCCCAAAATTCATACTGTTATTGCTACCGACGGTTCTCAAATTGCCCCCAACCATCACGAAATTGCTTATTGTTATCTATTAAATATTGGCAGAGTCGTCTTACACTACGGGCAGAATCTTCACCCCTTATTAGATAGTTTGCCAGAAGTATTTTATCGCCCAGAAGATTTATATATGTCTCGGCAGTGGGGAATTAAAACCGAAGAATGGATGGGTTTTCGTCGGACTGCTAGTGAAACAACAGTGTTGGCAGAACTCGCCTGTGCAACCAAAACAGAAGCACCAACCCTAGCAATGGTAGATGGTTCATTAATTTACTGGTTTTTAGAACAGTTGCCCATTGATGCCCGCGATCGCATCTTACCCCCAATTCTAGAAGCATGGCAGCAAATGCGTGATGCTCAAATTCCGCTGATGGGTTATCTTAGCGCTTCTCGCAGCATCGAAGGCATGAACTTTTTACGTTTGTTAGCTTGTCCCCATCCCGTACCTGACTGTCTGAGTTATTGCCCAAATCAGTTAGAAAAAGTACCTTGTAAAGTTTTTGAACCTTTGCGAGATACTGCCCTTTGGGTAACTCAACTCAAACCAGGACAACGCGGCCCTCTGTGGCGCAGTAACAACCGCATTTTAGAACTTTATGGCGACCAAACCATTTACTTTTGCTACGTTCATGTGGGCACTGAAATTGCCAGAATCGAAGTTCCCGCCTGGGTAGCTGAAGACACAGCTATGTTTGATCAAGCACTAGGATTAATGTTGGCACAAGTGCAGAAAGGCTATGGCTACCCTGTAGCGATCGCTGAAGCCCATAATCAGGCTGTAGTACGCGGTGGGGATAAAGCACGTTTTTTTGCTCTTTTAGAAAGACAAATGATTAAAGCAGGTTTGAGAAATGTAGGAACTTCTTACAAAGAAGCTAGAAAGCGAGGCAGTATTGCTTGAAAATATAATTTGCTAGATTGGATAGCGTTTTTTATAGATGGAATACCTCACTCTAACCTCCAGCCCTTTCAAGGTGACTCGAAAAATCTTTGCTTTCCTCTCTGCGCTCTCAGCGTCTCTGTGGTTAGATAAATTACTTTTAAACCACAGAGACGCTGAGGTAACAGAGGTAAGAAGTTAAAAAGGGGTTTTCTTGCCAATATTTTTACCCACCCCCTTTTCCTAAATTGTTGTTAATTAAGCAAGCGAATTTGGAGGAGTTTGACTCTGAAAAGCTTTGAACTCAAAGGCGTTGAAAAACTCATTGGCCCTATAGCCGCACTTCTGGGCTTTATATATTTGTTGCAGTGGTATATCTCTGGAGAATTGCGATCGCCTTCCGATCCTGTTTTTAACGTCAAACAGCCACCTTTAGTTATGAAAGGAGGTGATCCTCGCATCCGCGCTTTAATGCGAACCATTTCAGCCAGTGAAGCAAACGGCAACCGTCCCTATTCTCTGTTGTATGGTGGACAACAGGTCAATGACCTTAACCGCCATCCTGAGGTATGTGTCACCATCATTACCGGGCCGAACACGGGTAATTGTTCTACTGCGGCTGGTAGATATCAAATGATCAATACTACTTGGTATCAAATTGCTCCACGCTATCACCCAAATCCGACACGAATGATGTTTTGGATTTCTTATAGTTTTGAACCAGAGTATCAAGACTTAGTAGTTTATCGTTGGTTGAATGATTCGCAAGTTTGGGGAACTAATATTTCTCAACTGCTAAATCAAGGAAAATTAAATGAAGTTTTAAAACGATTGTCTCCCACTTGGACAAGTTTGGGATATGGCATAGAAACTAATTCTGTGAGTCGCTCATTGCCAAAAATTTATCAGAAAATGTTGGCAGAGGAATTAACAGCAACTAATCAGCCAGCATCACCAAAGTTGACTCCAACTACTCGACCAACCCAAAAATGATGGTTAAGCTCATCCCACCCCTTCCAGGGGCAGGATTTCGTGTTAGTGGTCAATCCTCTCATTCGTCGAAGAAGTGAGCAACGCGATCGCCTTTTTGGTTACTCATCTCTAACTCGCCCACTCAAGTTTGCAATTATCAATACCAATTGAGTAGGGTCAATTGGTTTAGCCAGATGTATTTGAAACCCAGCATCAATTGCCATTTGCCGTTCTTGTTCGCTGACATAGGCAGTAATTGCCACTGCTGGAATTTTTCTACCCGCAGAAGCATCAAGCTCTCTGACTTGACGAATTAGGGAAAAACCATCCTCCTCTGGCATCCCAATATCTGCTAGAAGCACATCATATCTGCTAGGAGATTCAGTTAGAGCAGCGATCACTTCTCTTGCCGATGTCACAACCACTACTTCAGCCCCGAAGTCTTCTAACATGAACTTGATTAAGTCACGGCTATCTGCTTGATCATCTACGGCTAGGATGCACAAGCCTTCAAGGGCAAGGGATGTGACTCTACCATTTAATGTATCCAGAGTCCCTGATAAAACGCTTGACTCTAAATAAGTGGGTGCTGTAATATCCGGTAGCATTGAGGGCAGAGGTAGCCTGATGGTGATCGTGGTTCCTTGTCCTTCGCCTGGACTTTGTGCTTGAACTGTTCCACCGTGAACTTCTACCAGGTTACGGACAATTGACAAGCCTAATCCAAGTCCCTGACTTACTTTGCTGCTGCTAGAATCTCCTTGACGGAAGCGCTCAAAGATATATGGCAGCAAATCTGCGCTGATGCCAATTCCTGTGTCGCTGACTCGAATTTCAGCGTGATTATCTACAGCTTCGAGGGTGATTTCCACTCGCCCACCGATTGGAGTAAATTTAATAGTGTTAGTAAGTAAATTCCACAGAACTTGCTGTAAGCGATCAAAATCTACGACAACCGTCACTGAGTTCAAGTGTGAAACAATTTGAATGGTTTTTGCCTCTGCGGATAATTTGACAGACTCAATCACGGCATCCACTACTGAAACTAGATCAATTACACGAGTGTTTAAACGAAGCTTTCCACTCGTAATCCTGGAAACATCCAGCAGATCCTCGATTAACTGAGCTTGCATCCTAGCACTGCGTTCGATCACTTCCAAAGCACGAGTGACTGCTGAAGAATCTAACTCGCGAGTACCCAAAAGTTGCGCCCAGCCGAGTATAGTATTGAGTGGGTTACGCAGCTCATGGGAGAGATTTGACAGAAATTCATCTTTAGCTCGGTTGGCAATTTGGGCTTGTTGACGGGCTGACTGCTCCTGTGCTAATAATTGCGATCGCTCTAACTCAAACTGTTTGCGATCGGTGATATCTTCAATTGCCAGCAAAATCCTTTGAGCATCTCCCGTTTGAATAATTTTCCAACCATTGAGCAGCATGGTTTTCTGCCCAATCCGTTCAAAACGATGCTCTATCTCCCAGTTTTGAATAGTGGTATCGTTAGCAAGAATGTCTTCTAGAAGCGATCGCAGTCCAGGCAGGTTCCACTGACCGTTTCCTAGTTCAAAAATTAGAGATTGCGCTGTCTCTGATGGTGAAACCTGAAATGTTTCATAAAACGAGCGATTAGCTTTGTTCACCCGCAAATCAGCATCAAGGACGATTAACGGCACTTGTACCGTCTCCACAATTGCTTCAGCGTAATTCCGGGCTTGTTCTAAGCTTGATGCACTGCGTTTAAGAGCATCAATATCTATTAGTACCAAGACTACACCGTCAATCTGGTTTTCTGTGGTGCGATAAGGACGGATGCGGAGATTGTACCAATGTCCTTCTAGGGTTTGAACTTCTAACTCTTTAATGCTGAGTGTGTCAAGTACCTCCAAAATTAGAGGTTCTAAGTCAGGAATATCAAGATTGGCTCTGATGTCGCTCAAGGGTCGTCCCGCGTCGGCGGCAATTAAATTGAACAGCCCCTGCGTTATTGGCGTAAAACGTCGAATACGTAAGTCCGCAGTTAATATCAAAATGGGAATATTGATACTGGCAAGCAAATTTGTGAGATCGTTGTTAACTTGGTGTAATTCTAGATTTCGAGAGCGAAGTTCTTCATTGGTTGTGTTGAGTTCTTCGTTGGTTGCCTGAATTTCTTCTTTGGCAGTTTCTAGCTCCTCATTGGTGCTTTGCAATTCTTCATTACTAGAAAGAATTTCTTCATTGGCAACTTTCAGGTCTTGATTGATGTGTTCCTGCTCTTGGATTACCGCTTGCAGATATTCTTGAGTCGCAGCCTGTTCTTGCTTGGCAATTGCGAGTTCCTGTCTCAGCCGAACGATTTCACCTTCATTGTCTTCCGGCTCTGGACTTTCAGGATTAAAAGAGCTGAGATTGCTAGCTATGGCTGGAACTTGTTCAAATAAAACCAGAAAGTAAAGTTCTTTACCAGTTGCAGGCTGGAATGGAATCACCTCAAGATTGACGATTCTTGATTGAGCGCCGGACTCAATCTGTAACCCTTCATTTCTAATTGAAATTTTTTGCCGTTGTGCCTGATAAATTGTAGCCCGTAGCTCAATGAGCAAACCAGGGCGCACCATTTGGAATAAGTTAACACTCGGTTTTCCAGGTGCAAGTTTGAGGTAGAGATCAACTTCTCCGCGAAATTGCAGCACCTGCATCTTGTCGTTGATTACTACACCCACTGGGGCATAGCGATTCAAGATCAGTTGGTCAGTTTTTCTTTCTAAGTCAGACTGATCCGATGGATTCTCATTGCGAGGCTGAGGTTCCTCCAGTTTTGCCATCGGATAATTGCTGGTAACGAACGAAAGAATGGGACGACTTGCAGTTAGCTTCTTAGCGTAGATTTTATATTTTTTGTCAATTAGAGTAAACAAGTCCGAATATTTACCTGTACCTTCTGAAGTCCCTAGCAGTAGAAAGCCAGTTGGGCTGAGACTGTAATGAAATATGGGCAATATCCGTTTTTGCAACGTTTCGTCTAAATAAATTAGTACATTTCGACAGCTAATTAAATCTAAGTTGGAAAAAGGGGGATCGCTGCCTAAGTCTTGTCGGGCAAATACACACAGTTCGCGGACGGTTTTGCTAATTTGATATCTATCGCCCTCAATGGCATTAAAGAATCTGCGGCGACGCTCTGGTGAAACCTGCACCATTTGATTCTCTGTAAAAATGCCTGAACGAGCTTTGTCAATCGCTATCTCGCTGATGTCTGTGGCAAAAATCTGGATCTGCGGTTGGGTTACTTGATCTGATAAAAACTCCAGTAAGGAGATGGCGATCGAATAAACCTCCTCCCCCGTCGAACACCCCGCTACCCAAATCCGTATCGGCAAATCTGGTGACTTGTTTTGTCTGATAGTGGGAAAGACTTGCTCTTTCAACAGTTGAAATGCTTGGGCATCACGGAAAAAATGGGTGACGTGGATTAGAATTTCTTCACAGAGTGCTTTGACTTCACCCGGATTTTCTTGCATGTACTGGGCATAATCTTCTAACCGTTGTAGTTTGTACAACAGCATTCGTCGCTGGATGCGGCGCTCAAGGGTATTGGGCTTGTAGTGGCTGAAGTCAACGCCAGTTAATGATCGCAATAACATAAAAATAGTCGCCAAAGCACCTTCTTGTTGAGGCAATTTCTCAGTTGTGATCAGCGGCTGTGAGTCAAAAATAGAAGGATTGCGACTGTAGTTTACGAGTTCCTCGGCAATTTGTTGAGGCGGCAGTACAAAATCGACATTTCCTGTGGCAACAGCGGTATTGGGCATACTATCGAATTTGGCCGTGTCTTCACACTGAGCAAAAGTCACTCCTCCGGCTGCCTTGATAGCCTTTAACCCTAGTGAACCGTCTCCATCCGCCCCAGATAAAATTACTGCGATCACTTTGCGCCCTCGATCCACTGCTAATGAACTAAAGAAAGCATCAGCAGGCATATATTTCCCCTGAATTTTCTCTCGCGGCGTGAGTTGCAACACCCCACTAGACAAAATCATTTTGGTATTGGGCGGAATAATGTAGACCTGATTAGGTTGCACAGTTACGCCATCTTGCACTTCACTAACAGGCATTTGAGTTGTTCTGGCTAGAATCTCGCTCAATAGACTCTTGTGATTAGGATCTAAGTGCTGAATCAGTACAAATGCCATCCCTGTATCAGTAGGCACATGCCTGAGTAACTGTGTAAATGCCTCTAATCCACCCGCAGAAGCAGCAATACCAACGATGGGAAATAAAGCGTCTATATTTTCTTCCGGCTCTGCATCAAATGCTTCATTAGCGATAGATTCCGATACAGATTGATCAGAGAGTTGCTCAGATGTCATAGGATGAAGTTTAGCACTGCAATGGTTGGCAGCTAAGGTTTGTATTTTAGGTCAGTTAACTTAAAATTACTTATCTTACTTACTTACTTACTTACTTACTTAACTCTATATTTAATAATAGCCTAAATTGACGCTCCCCCTTACATGAGGCAGTGCGTTGCGGGGGTTCCCCGTTGTAGCAACTGCCGTCCCTCACACTCCGCTATCACTACGTATGGGGTATTCCCGGCAAAAACAGATAAACTGAGGATTACTTGAAGTTAATTTTGTTTCTGTACCTGGAATCGCCATAATAAAGCGATCGCGAGAATTACAATCGGCAAAAAAACTAGAATCAACCCATTGGTTGCTGTGGCTGGAATCGATAAACTTGGAGCTACATACTTAATTAATAGTGATATCAAAGCAGAAATTAGAAACAATTTGATCACAAATCCTAATTGATTTTTCATATAAAAGTACGGCAATACGTATTTTCTGGTGGGGTATGTACTAATTCGGGCTGCTGCCTACATTTTCTAGAATAAACCTACAGAGACATACCTTGACCATAAATATTTTGCCTCTATACCTGCCACATCACTTAAATTTGTTACTTCAAAATATTTAGCTGAACCATCTCAACTATATTCTTGACTTTTGACCAATTCAAATTCAAATTGAGGGTACATCAAAATGCCTGTTGAAACTAATAATAAAAGACCAATCAAACCGCCGAAGGGAAAGCAGTTTGGGGGCAGTTTACTGATTTTGTTAACGTTGATATTAATGCTTAACTTAATCATCCCCAGTGCTTTTGCGCCGCGATCGCCACAAGTTCCCTATAGTGAATTTATTGCTCAAGTGGAAGCTGGTAAAGTAGAGCGAGCAGTTGTAGGTAGCGATCGCATTGAATATTCGCTCAAAAGTGAAACTTCAGATAGTAAATCTCCTGAAGAAATTTTCACGACTACACCAGTAGCGCTGGATTTAGATTTACCTAAAATTCTCCGTGACCATAACGTAGAGTTTGCTGCACCACCGCCAAACCAAAATGGCTGGATTAGTACTTTACTCAGCTGGATTGCACCACCGTTAATTTTCTTTGGAATTTGGGGCTTTTTAATCAGTCGTCAAGGTGCTGGCCCGGCTGCACTAACTGTAGGTAAAAGCAAAGCCCGCATCTACTCAGAAGGTAGCACCGGTGTAAAATTTACAGATGTGGCTGGTGTAGATGAAGCCAAAGCCGAATTAGAAGAAATTGTCGATTTTCTCAAAAATGCTGGCAAATACACCAAATTAGGAGCGAAAATTCCCAAAGGTGTAATGCTGGTCGGCCCTCCAGGAACAGGTAAAACCCTACTAGCAAAAGCGATCGCCGGGGAAGCTGGTGTTCCTTTCTTCAGCATTTCTGGTTCGGAATTTATTGAACTATTTGTAGGTGTGGGTGCTTCACGAGTCCGCGATTTGTTTGAACAAGCCAAACAACAAGCTCCCTGTATTGTCTTTATCGACGAGTTAGACGCATTGGGTAAATCTCGCGGTGGTGCTGGTGGTTTCATTGGTGGTAATGATGAGCGCGAACAAACCCTCAACCAATTACTCAGTGAAATGGACGGCTTTGACGCTAACACAGGTGTAATTATCATCGCCGCCACCAACCGTCCAGAAATCCTCGATCCGGCTTTACGTCGTCCCGGTCGTTTTGACCGCCAAGTTGTAGTTGATCGCCCTGATAAAATCGGTCGTGAGGCGATTCTGAAAGTCCATGCTAGAAACGTCAAATTAGCTAATGATGTTGATTTGAGCAAGATTGCGATTAGAACTCCAGGCTTTGCTGGCGCAGATTTAGCCAATTTGGTGAATGAAGCTGCACTATTGGCAGCTCGACAAAATCGCCAAGCTGTGACAATGGCAGATTTTAACGAAGCGATCGAGCGATTAGTGGCTGGTTTAGAAAAACGCTCTCGCGTCTTGAATGAAACTGAGAAAAAGACCGTAGCCTATCACGAAGTTGGTCACGCCATCATCGGTGCATTGATGCCTGGTGCTGGTAAAGTCGAAAAGATATCTGTTGTACCCCGTGGTGTGGGTGCATTAGGTTATACAATTCAGATGCCAGAAGAAGACCGCTTCTTAATGCTCGAAGATGAAATCCGTGGACGCATTGCGACTCTTTTAGGTGGACGTTCTGCCGAAGAAACTGTTTTTGGGAAAGTGTCTACTGGTGCTGCTGATGATATCCAAAAAGCTACTGACTTGGCAGAACGCGCCATTACTGTTTATGGAATGAGCGATCGCCTGGGGCCAGTGGCCTTTGAGAAGAGTCAACAGTTGTTTCTCGAAGGTTATAGCAACCCGCGCCGTGCTATTAGTCCCAAAGTTACTGAGGAAATTGACCGCGAAGTTAAGCAGACATTAGATAATGCTCACCACATTGCCTTGAGTATTCTGCAATATAACCGCGACTTGTTAGAGTCAACTGCAGAAGAACTGCTGGAAAAAGAAATCCTGGAAGGTTCCCAACTGCGCGATCGCCTCAACCAAGTAAAAGTACCGGATGAAATGGCGCAATGGTTGCGGACGGGTAAGTTATCAGAAGATAAACCACTGATGCAATCATTGTTGGTTTAAATTTCACGCAGAGGAGTAGAGAGTTTTATTGTAGTTTATTGATTGAAAAGCGTAGCGTCTAGTCTACGCTTTTTTGATTTCTACAAGCTGCACACTCGTGACAAAACTCTACCTCAACTCAAACTCAACCAACCAAAAACCTGTTCAGCTGTTAATTCCAATTCGATACCTTCAAGAATAGGTAAGCGAGCCAGAGACTCTGGTACAATACGAATACCTATCTTAGACATGACCAGTTTTAATTAAGAATTAAAAATTAAAGATTAAAAATTGAAAGAAATAATAATTTTTAATTAATTAATTTTGGGTACAAGCCCCCACTAAATCTTTGATTTAGTGGTCTACAATCAGTGGCAGGTACAAGCCTCTACTGATTGCAATTTTTAATTTTACATTATTAATTTTTAATTGAGTTGACATTTCTTGAGAAGCAACTCGGTATGTTGTAGAACAAGAAAAAGTGGTTTGTCCGTGACGATAGAAATAACTGGATCTATATTCACAAAGTGAAATGGATTCAAATTCTTCTCTCTGCAAACAGTTCGGCTGTGTCGGGGAGACAGGGTACAGTCAATTACCCGTATGTTTCGACCGATTTTTTCGGTTAGTTACAAGCCACATCCCCTTGTGGGTGGGGCAGTTGACATATTGAAACCTAAAACTCCAACTCCTTCCCTAGGGGCTAGTAGGGAGCAGAGAGAAGAAGAGAAAATAACAATGCCCCATGCCCCATGCTATGGATAAAACCCCAACTTAGGCAACCCCAAAGTTTCATCCCAGCCCATCATCAGGTTCAAACACTGAATCGCTTGACCCGCCTGGCCTTTAATCAGGTTGTCAATTGCTGACATGACAATCACCCGACCAGTACGCGGGTCAACTTCTAGACCGATATAACAAAGGTTGCTACCATTAGCCCATTTGGTTTGGGGATAAACACCACTATCACAAATTTTTACCCAAGGACAGTTGCGGTAGAAGGCTGTATAAATTGTGATTAAGTCATCTCGTACTAGTCCGGGATCGCGCAGTGTGGCATACACAGTTGCCAAAATTCCCCGCACCATTGGGACTAGGTGGGGTGTTAATTGGATTGTGACTTCGTGACCTGCTAAATCGCTGCAAATTTGCTCGATTTCTGGAGTGTGACGATGACGGGTAACATTATATGGGACTAATGAGTTGTCCGCTTCAGCTAACAATAAGTTGACTTTGGCTTGCCGTCCGTCACCAGATGTACCAGACTTAGCATCTACAATTGCTGTTTCTGGTACGATTAAGCCTTGCTTCAAAAGTGGCGATAGTGCTAATAAGCTAGCAGTAGGGTAGCAACCAGGACAACCAACAATTTGGGCTTCGGCAATGCGATCGCGATAAAGTTCCGGTAATCCATATACTGCTGTGGCAGCAGTTGAGCGATCGCTTCTTTCTGTACCATACCAAGTAGTATAAGTTGCCAAATTACTAAAGCGATAATCTGCACTCAAATCCAGTACTTTACATCCTTTTTCCACCAGTTTTGGTGCAATTTGGCAAGCCAGACCATCTGGTAAAGAAAGAAACACCACTTCACACCGATGAGCGATCATTTCTGGCTCTACTGTTTCTATTGGCAAGTTCACTGCATGAGCCAAATGCGGGTAGAGATTGCCAAAGAATTTTCCGGCGCTACTCTCACCGCCTAAATAGACTAGCTCGACTTCTGGATGTTCCATCAGTAATCTTACTAGCTGCACTCCGCCATAGCCTGACGCGCCAACAATCCCAACGGGTACGCGTCTAAAATTGCCCATGATTATGAAATCCTTATCCGCTGTTGGTTAAATTCGTTACCAGTCATTAACTTATCCGCTATCACAAGCAAGGCGTAAAAGACACTATCTCAACAAGCCAAAGTTTTAGCTCTACACTTGGGTTACAGCAAGATTCACACTTTAACTGTCGTTGCATTGTAGTACTAAACCCCAATTTTAGCGGCAGAAATTTTGCCATATTATCAAATCATTGCTAGTCTACTTCTCTGCCATATAAACGAGCTACAATCTAAAAGAAGAAATTGTTAAAAAAGTTTACTTTTGGTAGCTGGAAATCCTCTGTGTCAAAGCCTAAGCCTACACGGCAGTCTGATGCTACTCCCCTCAACAAAGAAGACTCTAGGAAGTTCTCCTCGGAGGAAGCCTCCGTTCGGACTTCTCCCGCCACGGGTACAGATTCTCCAGTAGGGGAAACCATTGACAGTGCTGCCTCCTCAACCCCAGCCTTTGAATTTAATTCGATTGATGCTGCTTTGGCAGACTTAAAAGCAGGTCGCGTCGTTGTGGTAGTAGACGACGAAAATAGAGAAAATGAAGGTGATTTGATTTGTGCTGCCCAATTTGCTACACCCGACATGATTAATTTTATGGCGGTGAAAGCACGAGGGCTGATTTGTCTAGCGATGACAGGCGATCGCCTGGATGAATTAGACTTACCGTTGATGGTCAGCAATATTACAGATACTAATCAAACTGCTTTTACTGTTAGTATTGATGCTGGGCCACAACTTGGTGTGACTACTGGTATCTCAGCAGAAGACCGCGCCCGCACTATCCAAGTTGCTCTCAACCCAGCCACAAAACCTTTAGATTTACGTCGTCCTGGTCACATTTTTCCGATTCGAGCCAAGGAAGGAGGCGTACTCAAACGAGCAGGGCATACTGAAGCGGCTGTGGACTTAGCTCGACTAGCGGGGCTGTACCCATCTGGAGTAATTTGTGAAATTCAAAACCCCGATGGTTCAATGGCACGCTTGCAGCAGTTATTTGATTATGCAAGACATCACAATTTAAAAATAATCAGCATTGCGGATTTAATCAGTTATCGCCTCAAGCACGATCGCCTGGTGTATCGTGAGGTTATTACCAAGTTGCCCAGTCAGTTCGGTCAATTTGAAATTTACGCGTACCGCCACACCCTAGATAATACCGAACACGTTGCCATTGTCAAGGGTGATCCAGCTCACTTTAAAGATGAGCCAGTCATGGTGCGGATGCATTCAGAATGTTTAACTGGTGACGCTTTGGGTTCTTTGCGCTGCGACTGTCGAATGCAGCTACAAGCAGCGCTGAAAATGATTGAGACTGCCGGTCAAGGTGTAGTCGTTTATCTACGGCAAGAAGGACGAGGCATAGGTTTAATTAATAAGCTGAAAGCCTACTCCTTGCAAGATATGGGACTGGATACAGTAGAGGCAAATGAACGCTTAGGATTTCCCGCCGACCTGCGAGATTACGGCATGGGAGCGCAAATACTGATGGATTTGGGCGTTAAAAAGATTCGCCTGATTACCAATAACCCCCGCAAAATCGCTGGAGTCAAAGGTTATGGATTAGAAGTAGTTGATCGCGTACCATTATTAATTGAGGCGAATGACTACAATTCTTATTACCTGGCAACAAAGGCGAAAAAGCTGGGTCACATGCTGTTACAAACTTATTTGGTGACAGTGGCAATTCACTGGCAAGATGACCCAGAAGCAGTAACAGAACGCTATGAACGCTTAGAAAAATTGCGGCATTTAGCAAAAGACCATCATTTATTGTTGCAAGAAGAAGCGCGTCCTTTGGGGGTAGCCTTATTTGACGAGCCATCCTTGACAGTGCATTTAGGTTTTGATCAACCAAAAGTTGCTGCTTATGATTGGTATCGCCAGAATGGTCATCCTTACTTACAAGCAATTTTCCAAATTTTGGATAATCTAGCAAATGTGCCTTACATTCAGAAGTTGGAATTTCTGATTTCTCCTGGTAGCGATCCTTTGAGTAATTTGCAAGTTCAACTAGATTGGCAGACAATACCAAAGGGTCAATTGCCTTCTTCTCTAAGTGGGAGTCTGGAGACACAGAAAATTTATAGTCTTAGTCAGGAACCTCGGTAATTGTGTTTATTCAGTACTTTTGAATTAAGAAGCGTTTTGGGTAATTCGTGATTAAACCAGCAACGACAGCAAGAAAAACAACGAGCAGAACAAACAAAAGCCCGTTCCTTTTCGGGTTAGCCCCGAAGGGGTGCTGTTAAAATTAACAATAAACTTGTGAGAAACGAGAACAAGAACGCCAACTTGTAGAACAAGAACGCCAACGTGCAGAACAAGCAGAAAACGAATTAAAAGCACTCCGCGCTTTACTTAAAGAACGGGGAATTAATCCATAGCAATTGTGACCGAATTTAATTTAAAAGTCGAAGAAAATAGCGAGGGCTTCTCTACGAGAGGCTTCACCAACGCCAACGCCAAAGGCGATCGCCTTGATCGCTATCTTGCCGAAGAACTACCAGATTTATCCCGTTCTCGTATTCAACAATTAATTGAACAGGGTAATGTGCAACTTAACGGCAAAGTCTGCATAACTAAAAAGATTAATGTCAAAATAGGCGATCGTATCACTCTGGAAATCCCAGAAGCGCAACCTCTAAAACTGCAAGCAGAAGAAATATCCCTGGATATCCTCTATGAAGACGACCAGCTACTGATTCTCAATAAACCCGCTGGCTTAGTAGTCCACCCTGCACCCGGTCATCCAGATGGCACATTGGTAAATGCTTTATTAGCACATTGTCCCAACCTCCCAGGAATTGGGGGAGTCCAACGTCCGGGAATTGTCCACCGATTAGATAAGGATACAACAGGGGCGATCGCTATTGCCAAAACAGATATTGCCTATCAAAGTCTGCAAGCTCAATTACAGGCGAAAACTGCACGACGGGAATATTTGGGTGTGGTTTACGGTGCGCCAAAAACCGCAAATGGCATCATAGATTTACCCATTGGTCGCAATCCTCAAGACCGCAAGAAAATGGCAGTTATCCCTCTAGAAAAAGGCGGAAGATCTGCCGTCACTCATTGGCGAGTACTAGAACGTCTGGGTAACTACACATTAATTCACTTTCAACTAGAAACTGGACGTACCCATCAAATTCGCGTCCACAGTGCCAAAATCGGTCATCCTATTGTTGGCGATCCAATTTATGGTTCTGGTCATTCCGTGGGGGTAAATTTGCCAGGCCAAGCACTGCACGCCTGGCGATTAAAGGTGCAGCATCCCATATCTGAGGATGGCATCGAGGTAACAGCATCTCCTCCCCAAACGTTTACAACTTTATTAGAAGTTCTCCGGCGAAGAGTTTCTATTCCTTCCTAAATCAGGTACCAATTAAATGCTCACGCAAAGGCAAAGCAGCGCGTTGGGCGGCTCTGCCGATTTGAAGCGACGCCGCGCAAAGTCGCAAAGAAGATCGCTAAATAAACGTGAGTTCGATGAACCTCTCCCCAACCCCTCTGTGACGCGGAAAGGGGCAGGAATATTTTGAGTTTTGAACGAAAAATCAAGGTTTCAAAGCCTCTCCCACCGTGGGGGAGAGGAATGGAAGCGGGGTTCTTTATACCCGTCGAACTTTCAAGAAACTAGATTGTTTCTTCTAAAGCATAACGAATGCCGTTCGTTGGAAGCTCACGTTAAATAAAGGTATTTAAATAAAGGTATAAATTCAAGTGATTAAGTATTTCATACAAGAGGTCTAATGATCAAACCACAACTCAGCGAAAAAGTTCAAGAACTCATCCAAAAAGCCCGAATTGTCAGCTTTACAACTTGGCAAAACACCCATCCAGCAGCAGCTATCCAGCTATTTCAAGTAGCCGATGATCAAGGACGCTACCTCACAGATGAGGATTGTCAGCAACTTCAAAGGCTTGTACCAGACACAGCAGAATTAATTTTAGTCGCACAAATACTGCGCGATCGCGTCAATGATATCGTGGACGAAGCTAGAACCGAGGTGTTAAAAACCTTCCCTAATATTACCCAACCCAGCGGCGGACTCTACCCCCCAGAACGAGCTGAAGCTTGCTGGCGTGACTTCTGGCACTTTTTGCGCTGCATCACCTACGGCATTGCTGGAGGACACACCAATTACACCAGTGCAGAAGGTCTTCACTATATGCAACTGCTTTATCAAGAATTGCGAGTACCCTTAGATGCAATGATAGTCGGATTGGAAGGCATCAAAGTTGCCAGTTTGAAGCGCGTAGAATCAAAGCAACAAGAAATGTTTGCCCCCTATTTCGATCAGCTGATTGGACAATTAAAACAGTTTCAGAATTTAGATAATGTGATGAATAAGTAAAATATTTTATTAACAAAAGATAAAAATTGTGAACGATAAACTTCAAGAGCGGATGCTGCTCTCCCACAACTTCGATGTTTCCACCGACATCTTACCAGCCCTCAGTCGGAAAGAATTTACTGAAGTGTTTCAAGAAGGCTTGATTGCTTATAAAAACATCAAATGTCGTCTGGTGAATAATCCTCATTGGATTGTAGAGGTTTTGTTTTCTCCAGAGGAATTTTCGCCCCAGCAAGTAGGAAAATTATGTGCTGATGCACTGGCACAAAAGCGTCAAGATTTACACTCGACATCTATCCCTGAAATTTTAGTCTTAGGTGGCATCAAGACAACCCCTCCAACGAGCGATTCACCTGATGCCCTGCAACCAGGAAACTGGGGCGTGGATGTAGTAGAAACCCTTGCCTGTGAGGCATTTTTACAGGCGATCGCTTGGGATACCACCATCGCCCAGAAGCCTGCTGACAGCATTTTTAAAGTTGAACTAAAAAGGGGCTAGAGACAAGGGAAAGCAGAGGAGTTAAGACTTTGCCCTACCTATGCCCTATTCCCACTACAGATGCAAATACGACAGATGTTTAAAAAACCAGGCGCAGCGCATACATACTCGATTCTGCCCGTTAACTTTTGTAAAGTAAAATCATCAAGATTTATAAATCTTCATGTCTTTGGTTACAGACTCATATAAAGATGATCATAACAAAGCGTATAAAACCCTGAAAAATTTTATGATTTGCAGGGCTAAGTCTCTTATGCAGAGATTTATACTTTGTGGTGAAACAAATCAATCCAATAGCTTAAATTTAGCTGGATGAACAATCTGAGATTTCTTCACTTTTGGAAACAAATTTCTTAAACTCTCTCGTTAACGCAGGAGATATCGTTAAATGCCTTTTGGACCAGCTTCACGCTTAGGGGTCAGTCTGTTTGATCAAACCCCCCCCATAGAATGGATACCAGGCCGTTCGGAAGAAGAAATAGAATCAATTATTCAGGCAGTCTATAGGCAAGTACTAGGCAATGCCTACGTCATGGAAAGCGAGAGGCTTGCCGTACCGGAGTCGCAGTTTAAGCTAGGCGCGTTCAGCGTCCGCGAATTTGTGCGTGCAGTGGCAAAGTCTGAACTATACCGTTCTCGCTTTTTTACCAGTTGCGCTCGTTATCGGGCGATTGAACTGAACTTCAGACATCTTCTTGGTCGTCCCCCACTCGATTTAGAAGAAATGCGGATGCACAGCACAATTCTGGATACTAAGGGATTTGAAGCTGAGATTGATTCCTATATCGACAGCGACGAATACCAAAACAACTTCGGTGAAAACTTTGTACCCTACATTCGAGGCTACAAGACTGATGCCATTCAGAATATGGTTCAGTTTACCCACACCTTTCAACTGGTTCGTGGTGCTTCCAGCAGCAGCCTGAAGGGCGACCTAGCAGGCAAGAGTCCCAAACTGAATTCTTTAGTTATTCAGTCAATTCCCACTCCAGTAGTCTCGCCTGCTAGCGATGGCGCAACCTTCCGTACACCACCAGGAACTTCTCGCTCTCGTCAAGGAGTAGGTGCTAGCTCCGATGGTAAGGTTTACCGCATTGAAGTCACTGGCTACAGAGCGAAAGTTGTTAACGCAGTTTCCAAATTCCGCCGTTCTAACCAAGTCTATTTAGTACCCTACGAAAAACTGTCGCAGGAATACCAACGGATTCACCAACAAGGCGGTGTCATTGCCAGTATTACAGCTGTCTAAGTCAGTAGTAGGCTGCAATACCCAACGAATTAGCTGGTAATTGGTAGTTTGTAATCGAAAATCAAAACTAACCACTGGTATAAACTATTGCAAGTTACCGTTTACCAGATCCTTTATATGAATTTAAGCAAACCAAAAAATTGAATCATTTTAGGAGATAGGTTGCAATGGCATCCCCCGCAATTTTTGATATGTGGTCTACCGACAGTTTGGAAGAAACCCAAACTATAATCCGGGCGGTTTACAAGCAGGTTCTAGGAAACCCTCATGTGATGGAGAGTGAGCGCTTGGTGGCGGCTGAGTCACAGTTGTGCGATCGCGCCATTTCTGTGCGTGATTTTGTTAGAGCCGTTGCTAAGTCTGATTTCTACCGCACTCGCTACTTTGAATCCTGCGCTCCTTACCGTTTTGTCGAGTTGAACTTTAAGCACCTACTCGGTCGCGCACCCCAAGATCAAAGAGAAATTTCTGAACATATCGTTCGCTGTGTCGCCGAAGGCTACGAAGCTGAGATTGACTCCTACATTGATAGCGATGAATATCAGTCAGCCTTTGGTGAAAATATTGTGCCTTACTCTCGCGGTAGAAATAGCGAAGCCAATATGAAACAAGTGGGCTACAACCGCACATTTGCTCTTGATCGTGGCCCTGCTCAAATTGACAGCGCTGTCAAGTCCTCTCAACTGGTCTACTCTGTTGCCAGTAATTCTGCCAATTCCATCAAGCCATCTTCGGCAACTGTAATTGGTTCAGGCACTGAAAAGCGGTTCAAAATAGTTGTTTCCGGCTCAAAATTTGACAGTCCTCGCCGCGTTAGTGCCACTGAATATATTGTTCCTGCTAGCAAGATGACCCCACAAATCCAGCGGATTAACCGCACCAGTGGGAAAATCGTCAGCATTACCGAAATCGCATAAACCCAAATAGGGTGGGCAATATCCACCCTATTTACTCTTTAAATAAAAAATTTTCAATAAAACCAAGCATAACAACAAATTAGGAGTCTTTGATATGGCACTTTGGATAGAAACAGAGTCTCTTGAACTACGCCCCAATGCTACAGAAGATGATTTACAAACAATCATCCGAGCAGTGTATCGCCAAGTCCTGGGAAATACCCATCTGATGGATAGCCAGCGGCTCACCAGTCCAGAATCTCTATTGCGAAACGGCGATATCACAGTTAGAGGCTTTGTCAGAGCAGTTGCTCAATCTGAACTATATCGCTCGCTGTTTTTTGATACTTCTTCTCCCTACCGCTTTATTGAATTAAACTTTAAACATCTACTGGGTCGCGCTCCCCAAGACCAAACTGAAATTTCTGAACACGTCCGAATTTACAACGAGCAGGGTTACACAGCTGACATCAATTCCTACATTGACAGCGACGAGTATGTGAGAAGTTTTGGTGAAAATATCGTGCCTTCTGCTCGCGGAAATCGTACCCAAACAGGCGTTAAGAATGTCGGTTTTAACCGTACCTTCGCTCTGATGCGGGGATATGCAACTAGTGATGCTGGCAAATCGGCAAAACTGATTAGTGATATTGGCAACAATCTTCCTACCAAGATTGTTACTCCTGCTGCTGGTTCTGGAGCTTATAGCAACACTGGTAAGCGGTTCCGAATCACCATCTCAAAACTCAGTTCTGGCCCTCGCGTCACAAAAGGTATTACCACCGTTGAGGTAGGGTATGCCCAATTATCCCAGAAAATTCAGAACGTGCATAAAGCAGGCGGTAAGATTCTTAGCATTGCAGAAGTAGCGTAGAGGAGCAGGGAGCAGGAAGCAGGGGAAGCAGGGGGAGCAGAGGAGCAGAGGAGCAGAGGGAGCAGGGGAAGCAGGGGGAGCAGGGGAAGCAGGGGAAGCAGGGGAAGAAAATAACTAATAACCAATGCCCAATGCCCCATTCCCAATGCCCCATGCCCCATGCCCCATGCCCCATGCCCAATGCCCCATGCTCAATGCTTAATGCCCAATGCCCCATGCCCCATTCCCAATGCCCAATGCCCAATTCCCGATTTTAATCGATGAACATTATCGAATTTGTTGAGCGTTCCATTGGGCGTTGGCGATCGCAACGCAGCGTCCATCACTTGGCTTTCGGTCACTTTGAAGCCGTACAATCGGTTATCGACATTGTTGCCCTGTCTCTAGATGACCAAGCAGTTCTTGATCTATGCAAATCCTACAACATCGATACTCAGGCAGTTGTGTCTCCATTTCGGATGAGTTGGGAAGGACAATCAGACTGGGATGAAAACGAAGTCCTCAAAGGCAGTTGTATCTTAGTTCCTGTTCCTGACCCTGAACACCCCAATCGTGGTCAACTTCTGCGTGATCAAGGCTATGCAGAGACGATGGCAGCGGCTGGCACTTATTACCTGACTGAAGATGAAACCTTTGTCTTAGTTACAGGATATGATCGGGCAGCCGCAGAGGAGAAAATCTGGTTTATTAACCCTAATGTCCGCTGTCGAGTTTCCCTAATCAAAACTAGTGCTAATACAGGTGTTGTTACAGCCTCGTTTTCGTCAGAAATTCGCCAGGAAATTAAAAATTAACCCTTCGGCTGCGCTCAGGATTAAAACTAAATAATTAAAAATTGCCGTAGCATTAACATTCAATTTAGTCAATCCATAATAATGTCTACTCCACTGCATTACTCTGAGTCTAAATCCAATGATTTAGTGACCCTGGCTCGTTGTATGGCAGGGGATTTCAGTAATTATAAACAATCTTTTGAAAATCCTAAAAATTATGCTCATATCCATGTTCTCTTTCGTCCTTTGCCCTTTAATTTCTTCTCTGGAATTGGCTTCTATTCTGAACAAGTCTATGACTATGATCTTTGGAGTCCCTATCGTCAGGGTGTGCATAGGTTAGTAGATCAAAAAGACCACATTTATGTTGAAAACTACGGTCTAAAAAATGCATTTATTTATGCCGGTGCAGCCCGTGAATTAGACATCCTCAAGACGATTAAGAACGACTGTATCGAACGACGGTTTCATTGCGGCATGATTTTCCAGCGAGACGGTGATCTGTTTCGGGGCAGTGTGGAACCTGGGAACTTGTGCTTTATTGAGCGCGATGGCTGCCAGACTTACCTTGTAAGCGATGTCGAAGTCACGGAAACCACCTGGGTAAGCCTAGATAGAGGCATGGATGTTAATACCAACGAACAGATTTGGGGTTCAACATTCGGACCCTTGCGGTTTGAAAAACGAGAGAGTTTTGCCCATGAAGTCCCAGCTATCATCTAGCGCTTCTGTGAAGAGTCTGGAATCAGTTGAAGCAAAAATGTTGCCACCAGAAGCTCAAAAAAAGATGCAATGTTGGCTCCGCAGCCGTCATTTGATTTGTTCAGGTAATTTTTTTATTTTTGAAACGGTAGACTATAGCGCCGTCGAGCGTTTTTCGGAGTGCGTTGCAGCATTAGGAGGAACCGTGATTTCGGTTGAACCCATTGATAAAGTCTGGATGGGAGATCATCGTCAGGTTTTTCTATATCGTGCTAAAGCCAGTTTACATACTCCCTGTCACAACCTGAAGCAATATTGGTTGAAATATGGCAGTTTTCGCACACGATTTGATGGGCAGGCATAATAAAAATGGGGCATGGGGCAGAAGAGGCAGGGGTGCAGGGTGCAGGGTGCAAGGGGGATGAAGAATAAGAGGCAGAGAGAGGGACAGGGTGCGCTTTGCAGAGGGGAGTTTGAAACTACTTCGCACTTATTCACTTGTACTTAACACTCTTTCCTCTTCTCCCCTGCTCCCTGCCCCCCTGCACCTTGTCCTCTTTCCCCTGCCCTCTGCCTCTTTACACAGTCACTTGTATATTAAATTGGGATAAATTCTACTATTCTGTGTTATGGAACTCAATCAAATTGAAACAAATCTGCAAAACCCAGATTTTAAATATCGCCTTGATGCGATCGCAGCTCTTAAAGATTATCCCCCAGAAGTAGCTTTGCCTTTACTCACCAAGCACATCCGAGATCCAGAATTTTTGGTGCGATCGTTTGTTGCTAGGGGGTTGGGTAAACAGCAGACATCCGAATCTTTCGCTGCTTTACTCCAAATCATCAAATTTGATAATACTCCCAATGTGCAGGCAGAAGCGGCTAACTCCCTGTCTTTGTTTGGCAGGGTTTCAGCTTCCCATTTAGTGGAGGCATTTTTTATGAATGATCACTGGCTGTTACGCCGCAGCATCTTAGCAGCTTTAATCGAACTGGAATGTCCTGAAGAACTACTTGAAGTTTGCATCCAAGGACTGGAGGGGGAAGATGCAAGTGTGGAGGAAGCATCTGTAGAAGCACTAGGGACTTTAGCTGGCTCTCGTCAACATCAAGCTGCCTTATCTCAACTCCTAATCCTCAAAAATTCTGAGTCTGAGCGCATTCGGGTACAGGTTGCTTACGCCCTGAAACATTATAATGAACCTGACGCAAAAGAAGCTTTGGCTCAACTGAGACAAGATGCCGATCATCGCGTAATTGGGGCTGCAATGGAAGATTTGATCTAGCAGCTAACACAATATAATATGCAAAATGAATGTTAGCAAAAAGGTATCGGTTCAGGTTTTAGTAACCCACTTAAAAGGGATGCAGGAGGTTGAGCGTAAGGCCAAGCAAAGGCATGACGAAAAGCTGCATTTTGACAAGCTTGCAGTTGTCCAAAACTAATAATGTCGTAAGTCAAGAGATTTTCGTACTCAAAAGGTAAACGTACATTGTGCAAACCAGCGTTATCTGTACAAATAGCGATATCTACCCCAGCATCAAAACACCGATCAAACACTAATTTTAGTTGACGGATATCTTCTAAAGTACCTGTTTTGAGGTAAGTTGTGGGACAAACTTCTAAACATTGGCCGCGTCTTGCCACATCCGCTAATAACTCTGGATATAACAGAGGAATTTGGATGCCGTGACCGATTCGCATTAAATAAGGTAACAATTGCGGGTAGCAACCAGCAGTGGTTTCATACAGGTGTCCTGTAGTGTTAACGCCCAGCGATCGCGCATAATTATACAAGCTCATCCATTCGTCTAAGCGTTCAGCATAATAGCTATCGCCCCCCGCTACATCTATCCCACAGATATACTGTTTATTTTGGGCTGCTAAATCAATAATTGCCCGATTTACCTGATATGGTAGGCGAGTATGCATACAGAGAATTTGGCTAGTAACAATGGGATATTCTGGCAGATGACTAGCTTTTCCTACAACTTCCACAATTTCTGCCATCTGATCAATTCGCTTAAATTGACTCAGATGAGCAGGTGTACGTAAATAAGGAGTGTACCGCAGTTCCAGATAAGCCAAATTTTCAAAAATATAAGCACCCCGTAGCAAACGATAGATAAAGTAAGGCAGTGTCTCTACAGTTTGTACACTTTCTACTAGGGTGTGTAATTCTAGATATTCATCTAGAGTATTGCGCGGTCGTGTATAAAAATCTTCAAATTCTGGATAGTCTGCAAAGCTGGAAATCAACTCCGATGCATGTCTCTCAAAATATCGCCATAACACACGAGGCACAACCGAACCGCCCAGATGTCGATGCAATTCAGCATATAAAGCCATAATGATGTTTTTTTATAAAAAGTTTATTAATTTTAACAAAAACGAAGTTAGAAAAAATCTGTATCCTAAGAAAGATTCTATCTAAATGCGCTGCCTCATGAATCGCAGCAAAAGCGATCGCTTTCCTAAAATAGGACTTACGCACGCTCTACCAATTCTTCTCTACGAGACGCTGCGCGTTGGCGGAAGCCTCTCGTAGAGAAGGCGTTCTTCTCTACGAGACGCTGCGCGAAGGCATCTTGGCGGTTCGATAAATTAAGCTTTTTGGCCATTTCTGCGTAAGTCCTGTAAAAGTAGGAATGGCAAAGTCTAAGCTATGAAATTTTGAAGGGGCTAGCAACAAAAGCCCTGGCGATAGCAGTCATCACAAAATAAGTATTCATAGACCTATATTTTCTTCCCATAACCTTATATGGAATTAAATATAACCAATTATCCTCATTTAGTAAGCAGAAGTAATGACAATTCAGTTTTGGGAAAAAAGCAGAGAAATTAATGTAACTGTAATTAACTTATTATTTAAGTCTATGGATAGATGCGTACTTCTAGGGATAAGTAAGCTACGCCTGATGTCTGGTATAATTACAGGCTTTTGCCAGACATCACCTTTCATTCATCAAGGTTGGTGGCTTTCAAGGAAGTGTCTGCTGCAATCATTATGTCTTATATCATTCGTTGCGGTATTGCTACTCAATACTTCTGCCCCTAGCGTTGCCCAACTACCTCCTCAACCTCGTCAGGAAATTCGGGGGGTGTGGCTGAGTGGTAACGATTTTAGCGTTTTCAGAAATCGCTCAAAAGTGCAAGCAGCCATGAGCCAACTGCGGCAGCTAAACTTTAACACTGTTTATCCTGTCGTCTGGAACGATGGCTATACACATTACCCCAGCGCCATCATGCAAAAAATGGGTATTCCCTTCTTCTTCAAGGGAACAGATGGACAAGATGTGATTGCAGACATTATCAGCCAAGCCCGCAGCCAAGGACTACTAGCAATACCTTGGTTTGAATTTGGTTTCATGGTTCCTCTAACTTCGGAACTCGCATCCCAGCATCCAGATTGGCTGACACAAAAGCCGGATGGGACTCAAACTTCAATTAGTGCTGCGGGTGAAGTAGCATGGTTAAATCCGTTTCACCCCCAAGTGCAAAAGTTGATCACCGAACTCGTCATGGAAGTCATGACTAGATACGATGCTGATGGCGTTCAATTTGACGACCATACGAGTTTACCTGTGGATTTTGGTTACGATAAGTACACAATTAATCTATATACTCAAGAAACTGGCAATCCTCCCCCACCCAATCCTCAAGCCCAAGCATGGATAAAATGGCGGGCAGATAAAATTACTGCATTCATGGTAGACCTCCATCAAACTGTGAAAGCCCGAAAACCAAATGCCATCTTCTCAGTTTCTCCCAATTACTATGATTTTGCCTACAAGCTGCAACTGCAAGACTGGCTCAACTGGGTACGGTTGGGTATTGTTGATGAGTTAGTCATGCAGGTGTACCGTAATGATTTGGGCAGTTTTATCGCTCAAATTACCCGCCCAGAAATTTTAGAAACACAACAAGTCATCCCAACTGGTATCGGTATTATGGCGGGGTTACGAAATCGCCCAGTTTCCATGCTACAAATTCAATCCCAGGTGGAAGCAGCGCAACAACGCGGTTTAGGTATCGGCTTTTTCTACTACGAAAGCCTTTGGGATATAGCGCCTGAACCAGCAACGCAACGACAGTCAGCATTTGCGGCTCTTTTTAGAAACCCAGCATTGCGCGATATTTCTCAAAATACACCCCGCCAGCCAACTTTTGATACCATATCCCTACCTTTATATCCAAAACCTTCCTTAGGTCAACGTGTTCGCGGCTATTTTCTGGAAGTGGCAGTAGCAGGTGGTCAGCCAAGGCGTATTTTATTAGATACAGGGTCAGCAGGGTTGCGAGTTCCCAAAGAGTTTTTAGGTAATGCCACTATCCGCAGAACGGGACAAAATATCAAGGAGGTATTAAGTGATGGTACTATCCTAGAGGGAGAATTAGTTTATACTAATATCCGGTTTGGTTTGCTTCCCACGGCAGAACCCGTTCCGGTACAGGTTGTTACTAGTCGCCGATGTACTGCCCAAAAGCCTAATTGTTCAGCAAAGAGTGGTGTGCCATTTTCCGGTATTATCGGTGTCAATTATTTTGAAAAGTCACTTCCTTACAATCCGTTGAGAAAATTACCAGGTAATCTGAGTAACGGATTTATCGTGATTGGAAATGGTGGTAGTAACAATAATGGCAGTCTCATTCTCGGTTTAACTGCTGATAATCGAGCAGGTTTTAAAATGGCTGCTTGGAGTCAACAAAGTAAAATTAATGACGTACCTGGTAACAGATGGGACTCTCGACTGAGCAAAGTTTGTCTAACTATTGCGAAGAGTTCTGCTAAAAATTCTTGTAATGGCAGAATGATCGCTGATACTGGCACTATTAATGGTTTAACTGAATTCAAAACAGCTGCCACAGCAGGTAAACTCAAACCAGGAGTATTAAGTTCAGCAAATGCTGTAAAAATAGTCATTAATGGCATTCTTGATTACAGTTTGACACCAGGAACACGCGAAGGATTTAATCGCTGGAGTTTGAGTGTTTCACCACAGGCAGAACTTCCTATATTTGTAAACTCTGGCATCGCATTTTTTGATAAATACGATGTACTTTTTGATCCAGTCAATGGGAAACAGGGTTTTCGCAGTCGATAGTATAGCAGGGGACAGGTTTGAAAGTCATAAGCTAAGTTCGCCTTTCGCAACACACTTAGATTTTAACAAGTGTTGCGATCGCAGCTACCAGTTTTGAGGGATCGGCTGGTTTAGCTATATGAAGTTGAAATCCGGCTGTGAAAACTTGTTTTTGTGTAGTTTCTGCGGCATAAGCAGTAAGAGCGATCGCGGGAATTTGTCCACCTTCATGATCAGGCATTGCGCGTAATTTTTTAATCAAAGTGTAGCCATCAACTTCTGGCATTCCCAGATCGCTTAATAGTATGTCTGGCTTTGATTGGGCAATTGCAGCAAGTGCTTGATTGGCCGATGCGGCGATCGTTACGCTTGCTCCCTGTTGTTCCAATAGAAAACACAGAAACTCACGAGTATCAATATCATCATCCACAACTAACACCTGTACCCCCTTGAGTGGAGCGTAGAGCATACAGAATGGATAGGAATTGTCAGGTAAATTGCAACTTTCCCGTAGCAATTCCAGACTTTGTTGCAGCACTGGTATGCAAACTGTAAATGTTGCGCCTTGTCCTTCTCCAGGGCTTTCTACCCAAACTTTACCGCCATGTAACTCGACAAGTTGGCGCACAATTGCCAAACCCAATCCCAATCCACCAAAACTTCGGGTTGTACTACTATCAGCTTGACGGAAATACTCAAATACGTGCGGCAAAAAGTCAGAACTAATACCTTTACCCGTATCACTGATTTTCAGTTGTACCTGAGAATCAATCTGTTCTAAATATACTGAGACTTGCCCCCCGGATGGTGTGAATTTAATGGCGTTCGAGAGCAGATTCCAAACAATTTGTTGCAGACGATTACTATCACCCTTTACCTGCCCAATTCCTGTATCCAAATACAGATTAATTTGAATAAACTTTGCTTCTGCTGCTAATTGTACTGTCTCTAAAGCAGCTTCAATGGAAAAAGCAAGATTAACGGTTTCTAAATTAAGTGCTAGTTTACCTTGGAGAATACGAGAGATATCCAACAAATCTTCAATTAACTGAGCCTGGAGCATAGCATTTCGCTCGATAGTCTCAAGGGCGCGCAGAGTAGTAGCTTCATTTAATGAGCGATTTTTTAGTAGTTTTGCCCAACCCAAAATCGGATTAAGAGGAGAACGAAGTTCATGAGAAACAATTGCCAGAAATTCATCTTTGATGCGGTTTGCTTTCTCTGCAACTTCTTTTGCATGTTGACGTTGTTGGGCGATCGCTAAAGCCTGATCTCGTAAGTTTTTATATTCTTGAACTCGGAAAGTTAAATCGGTTAAATCTTCAATTGAGAATAAAGCATAAAACCCATTTCCATCCAATGCAGATACAGCAGTCACAGTTGTATGTTGAATGCGATACTTATCTTGGGATAGTGGTACAGGAATAATATATTTATGTAGTTGAGAAGAAAATATTGTGGGAGGCCCGCCTTGAAAAATTTGGGACAAGCGGCTAGCATAACGTCGTTGATTCAGATGAGGAAAGTATTCATGAATAGAAGTTCCTAAAATTTTATCTCTCGAAATTTTTGTCCATTGTTCTAAACAACAATTCCAGAATAAAACAATGTAATTGGACTGTAAAACAAAAGCTCCTAAAGGAATTTGATCTAAAAGGCTAAATTTTTCCTGAGTATGTTCGATTATATTCATTTTTATCTACGATATTACTCCCATCTCGCCGTTAATTGCATTGATGAGTGCATCAAATGTATCTACCTGAAAAATTAAAATAATATCTCCAATAATTTCTAACTGTTCAATTGCAAATCTAGCTTGTGCTAATAAAACTTTTGACTGGCTTTCATGTGCAGATAACAATAAATTTTCAATTTTATCTTCTAAATAAACGGGCAATGTATAGTTGATATGCTGCCTTAACACATTACTGATGGAACCCATCACTCCATTAATTACAATGTTACCAATTTCGCTCAGAGTGCCAATTTTCAAAGCATCTAAATCAGCCGATCCTGGCTCTTCACCTGTAAGCACTGCAACCAGTGTTGATGCGCTGTCAGTAGGAAAAATTAAGCCAGCAGTACCATAGAAAGAGCCTGTAAAACCTAGTTTTATAGATGCCAAAGTATCATCATGAAATCTTGTTGCTAGCTCTTGATAAGCATCGTAAGCTGTTAACACTTTCACAAACGGAATTTTGAGATGAATGTGAGAGTCTACCATCTCATTCAGTAGACTTGCTGCTCGACCGACTCCAATATTAATTAATTCTTGCAAGGTATCCAGTTGTTCTGCTGTTACATTCATGAAAACTTATTCCTTGGTATTCAGAACTTGCTGGACTGCCTCTCGCAATTCTTTTTCTTTTGGTGGTTTATTAATAAAGTTGACTGCCCCTAACTGATAACTTTGATTGCGCGCCCCTTCTTGAATATCGGCTGAGATGATAATTGTAGGAATTTTTAAGTCTTCGTCTTGGAGAGATTTGAGAAATTCAAATCCATTTATTTCTGGCATGAGAAGATCTACTAATGCACAATTTGGCTTATATTCGTAAACCATTTCTAATCCCTCACGTCCATTAGTGGCTTCTAAAATTTCATAACCATCGACTTGCAGAAACTTACGAATCATTCTCCGAGAGAAGGCTGCATCATCGATAATTAAAATCAATGCCATCCGCTTTGTCCTTTACTATATTTAACTCAATAATTGTTAATTTAAGTCAGTGAGCCTGTATTCTAATTAAAAAAAATATAATTTAACTATTGCCAATCAAACTAAAAATAGTTAATTTTGCTGAAAGTATAATACCATGCAGTCCAGCTAAAATTTTTTATATACTAGGATATTACGTATTGGAAATACTATCTAATTCTACCTTGGCTTTACGAAGCCAATGCAAAATCGTAGTGTGGTGAATATCGGTGACTCGCTCGATTTCTCGCAGACTCATGCCATTGAGATGCATCTTAAGACATACTTGCTTGACATCGTTTGAGTAGCACCAAGGTAGATAAGATTCGAGAAACTGACGATCGCACTTTTTACACTTGTAACATTGCCTGCCTTGACGACGACCATTCTTGAAAGTTTGAGTCGAATGGCAACGAGGACATTGCATATCTCTTCACTTTACTAAATAAAGATAAACATTATCTTTTCAGCACTAAAAAAGTTAAACATCTATCCCAAGAGAGATATTATTTAGATTAATAATTAGATTAGGATGAACATAAAAGATCAAGATATACACACATGGAGTTAACCGAAATTGATGATGATATAGAAGCATTCCTAGTTGAAAGCTATGAGAATTTGAATCAAATTGAACGAGATATTATTGAACTAGAGAAAGTATCAGCTAATAAAGAAGCCTTAGCTCGCATTTATCGATCGCTCCACACGCTTAAAGGAAACTGCGGCTTTTTACCGTTTCCAAAATTAGAGTCAATTGCTCATGCTGGGGAAAATTTGCTCTCATCTTTGCGCGATCGCCAGCTAGCAATTAGTCCGCAAATCATTAGTGCTTTACTGCAAACAGTTGACAGTATTCGCCAGATACTAGCTCAAATTGCAATTACAAAACAAGAAGGCGATCGCGATGATTATGCACTACTTAGAACTTTAAACCAATTGCAGTCACTTGGGGAAAATACGCAAGCAGCAACGACCGATGAGTCTGTACATCTCAATAGCGAATTTCCGGAAGTCTCAAACCTGACAACATCAGCATCTTTTCATATCCGAGTTAATGTGAATTTGCTAGATCAGGTAATGAACCTCGTGGGTGAACTTGTTTTAGCCCGTAACCAGCTAATCGGATTTAGTCACAAATTTAAGGATAATAATTTTGCTGCTACCTGCCAGCACCTGAGTTTAATTACCTCTCAGTTGCAGGAAAAAGTGATGAAAACTCGCCTGCAATCAATTGGTACTATCTGGCAAAAGTTTCCGCGCGTGACACGGGATTTAGCGATCGCCTCCGGGAAACAAGTACAGATTGATATGGAGGGAGCAGATACCGAACTAGATAAGAGTATTATTGAAGCTATTAAAGATCCTTTAACTCACTTAGTACGCAACTGCATCGATCATGGCATTGAGTTACCAGCCGAGCGTGTAGCTTGTGGTAAACCAACCGTAGGGCGACTATTTCTGAGAGCCGTTCACGAAAGCGGCAAAGTCAATATTGAAATTGGCGATGATGGTCGCGGCTTAGATCCAGAACAATTCAAAAAGCGATCGCAGCAACTTGGTTTAGTCAGCGCTGCACAGGCTGCGGCCATGAGCGATTCGGAAGCCATAAACTTGATGTTCTTACCCGGCTTCTCAACAGCTGAACAGGTGACTCACCTTTCTGGGCGTGGGGTAGGCATGGATATTGTCAAGAGCAATATTGAAAAAATTAACGGCACCGTTGAAATTTATAGCCAGCAGGGGCAAGGAACAACATTCAAAATTAAGATTCCGCTAACCTTGGCAATTATTCCTGCCTTAATTGTCACCAGTGGCAGCGATCGCTATGCTATTCCTCAAGCAAGTTTACAAGAGCTAGTACGCCTCGAAGCACAGGCAATAAATACTATTGAGATATTTTACGACGTACCTGTGTATCGCTTGCGGGGAAATCTTGTGCCATTGGTTTACCTAAATCAAGTATTGCACCAGAATAGTGTCACTAACGCGCAAATGCTAAGTCTCGTAATTGTGCAAGTTGACAACTATCAATTTGGATTAGTTGTAGACACCATTGAAGACATCCAAGACATTGTGGTGAAACCTCTGGGAAAACAATTAAAAGCTTTATCCCTCTTTGCCGGAGCGACGATTTTAGGGGATGGCACAGTGGCATTAATTATTGATATTGGTGGTCTGGGAAGCTTATCTGGTGTAACTGCAAAACAAAAGCAACAGTTGTTGAGTGAGAACGCCACAAATAACCAAGAACAAGCAGGCGATCGCCAAACCATTTTACTGTTTGAGGGGCCAGAAAACGCACCTATGGGCATTCCACTCGCGATCGCCTTGCGGCTGGAAGAAATTCTTCGTTCTGCTGTCGAGAAAGTGGGTAATCAGTATCTTGTGCAATCCTATGGTAAAATTTTGCCGCTGATTGATCTTGACAAAGTATTTTCCCCTAGCCATCAGCATCATCTAGATAATGGAGTTACAGAGACACTCCAGATAGTTATTGTCTCCCCCCATTCAGAACTCAGTGTAGGGCTAGTAGTTAATCGTATTCTCGACATTGTAGAAGAACCACTGGCGACTAAAGGTGTTCCCAGTAGACCGGGCATTGCTTTTTGTGCTGTAATTCAAGGTCAAATCACCGAAATTCTCGATATTGAGGCTGTAATTCGGATTGCTAACCCTCATTTGCTGCAATTGACTACTTATGGCTGAACAACAAATCTGCACCTTTTTTCTCAAAGGAGTTTATTTTGGTATTGATGTGCAACACGTTCAAGAAGTGATTTGCCCCCCAGTAATGACTCATGTACCTTTAGCACCCTCAGATATCTGTGGGCTAATTAATTTACGTGGGCAGATTATTGCTGTGATTGATTTGCAGGCTCGATTAAAAATGAGCGAACCACAGACGCAACTAACTACAAAACCTGTAGATGAGCCAGAGGGATTTAATATGATTGTATGTGCTGACGATGAAGTAGTTAGTCTGCTTGTTGATCGAGTTGGAGATGTCTTGCAGTTTGCCCAGAACACACTTCAACCTCCACCCGCCACATTAAAAGGTAGAATGCGTCAGATGCTAGCAGGAGCTTACCCTCTCCCAGATGGATTTTTGTTAGTTCTAGATCCCGAAAAAACTTTAAATGTTAATTTTACCGAATAATTGAGGAGAGCTTTGCAATGACTACAAATCGGGCTGGAAAAACAGTCAACTCCAAATCTCCCTCGGTGGATAGTACAGATCCGCAGCCAACGGATGACAACGTCACAAAAGAGCAACTGCAAGCATTATTATTAGCATTGAAAGCGGTAAAAAACGGTGATTTTAGCGTCCGTTTACCTGTCGAGAATAATGAACTAAGTGAAATTGCCTCAGTCTTTAATGAATTGGTCAGTTTAAATCAAAACTTGGCTACCGAAGTTACTAGCTTGGCATCCGAGATTGGTATAGAAGGAAAACTCGGTTCTCAAGCCGTTGTCAAAGGAGTAGGCGGAAGTTGGCAAGAATTGCTCGACAATTTGAACCAGATGTCTATAAATCTTCAAGAGCAAATCAAAAGTATTAATCAGGTGACGCTAATTGTTGCTCAAGGAAATTTATCACAGCAAATAGAAGTAGACAATGCCGGAGAGTTTAAGCAGATTACAGATAATGCCAATCAAATGATTAGCAGTCTCAAGTCTTCTATCAAACAAATGGCAGAAGTGGCAACTGCCGTTGCATCTTCCTCAGAAGAACTAACCGCAGTCAGCAAAGAAATGACTGATAATGCTGAACAAACAGCTGAACAGGCTACCTCTGCATCTGCCTCTGCAGAACAGGTGAGCCTGAATACCAGTACAATCGTGACTGCGGTTGAGGAGATGAATGCTAGCATTCGAGAAATTGCTAAGACTGTTACTGAAGGCGCAAAGATTACAACTGAGGCAGTAAAAACTGCCGATCGCACCAACGAAACAATTAATAAACTCGGTCAAAGCAGCATTGAAATTGGCAAAGTAATTAAAGTTATTACCTCAATTGCTGGGCAAACAAACTTACTGGCACTCAATGCCACAATTGAGGCAGCGAGAGCCGGGGATGCTGGTAGAGGATTTGCCGTAGTCGCCAACGAAGTGAAAGAATTAGCCAAACAAACAGCGAATGCTACTGAAGATATTAGCCAGCGAATTGAAGCGATTCAGAGTGATACTAAAGGTGCTGTTCAAGCCATTACTGAAATTACTCGTATCATCAATCAAATCAACGAACTTCAAAGCACGATCGCCAGTGCTGTCGAGGAGCAAACCGCAACTACAAATGAAATTGGTCGAAATATCGCCGAGGTAGCCCAAGGAACATCAGCGATTGCTAAAAATATTGGGATTGTGGCACTCAATGCTCAAAGTACAACTACTGGCAACAGTAATACCTTAGAAGCAGCCACAGAACTATCCCGCATGGCAGTAGATTTGCAAAAAGCCGTCAACAAATTCAAGTATTAATTTAGTCAAAAGATATAGAGTAGCTCTTTCAAAACTCATAAAATCTCTTGTTTTTTCTCAGCGCTGAACACACAGAGATAAGTCTGGACGGCTGCTTCCGCTTTATTAACTACGAATTACGAATTGGTATAATCCCCAATGCCCAAAATCCGGGTACTAATTGTTGACGACGCGGTAGTGGTGCGGAGTCGCGTCAGTAAAATTTTATCAAGCGATCACGAACTAGAAGTTGTAGGAGTCGCGGCTAACGGGCGCATTGCTCTGGCCAAAATTCCTCAAGTTAATCCCGATGTCGTCATTCTAGATATCGAGATGCCAGAGATGGATGGTTTACAAACCCTGTCTGCTATTCGACAAAACTATCCACACTTGCCAGTAATTATGTTTAGCACCTCTACTCGTACTGGGGCGATCGCCACCCTCGAAGCTCTATCTTTAGGGGCTTCAGACTATGCCACAAAACCCAGTAATTTAGGAAGTATAGAGGCGACAACCCAACATATTCAAGAGGAGCTAATTCCCAAAATTAAGGTATTTGGTGCATTTTCCACACCAAGCACAATTGTTCATCCAGTTGTTTTTCCTGTTCGCAGCAAAATAGAGCAGGTAGATGTTGTGGCAATTGGAGTTTCTACTGGAGGCCCTAATGCTCTGACTGTAGTACTAAAAGAGCTGCCAGCCGATTTATCAGTACCAATTTTGATTGTGCAACATATGCCGCCAATATTTACAAAACTGTTGGCCGAGCAATTATCTTCTAAATGTCAAATCCCAGTGGATGAAGCAGTTCCCGGAGTGGTACTCAAGGGTGGCCATGTCTGGATTGCACCAGGAGATTTTCATTTAATTGTGCAACGTGACCAAGATGTGGTTCGACTTGCTACCCATCAAGCAGCCCCCGAAAATTCCTGTCGCCCTTCAGTTGATGTTCTGTTGCGATCGCTGGCACAGGTTTATGGTGCTAGAGCGATCGCGGTGATCATGACGGGGATGGGGCAAGATGGATTGCATGGTTGTCAGTGTATCCGCGAAGCTGGCGGACAGGTGCTAGTACAAGACAAAGCTAGTAGCGTGGTGTGGGGAATGCCCAGTTTTGTAGTTAATGCCGGTCTTGCTAATCAGATTGTTCCACTTCACCAAATGGCAGATGAAATTATGTACCGAATTCGTTATAATAGTCCTCCTGTTTCAGGTCTGTAATGAAACAGATTATGGGTGTAAGCACTAATGATTTTGAATATCTTCGGCAATTAGTTCGTGATCATTCAGCAGTCGTATTATTTGGCGACAAAACTTATCTGGCAGAGTTACATTTACAACCAATTGTCGAATCGGTAGGATTAACTTCCATCGCTGAACTGATCAATTATCTGCGGACTCACCCTTTTAATAGTCTTCACGTCCAGACAATCGAGGCTTTAGTTACCAACGAAACCTCATTCTTCCGTGATAGTCATCCTTTTGAAGCGCTAAAACAATTTATATTACCAGAATTAGTCAAAAGCCGAGCCATAGAGCGATCGCTGAATATTTGGTGTGCTGCTTGCTCTAATGGACAAGAACCTTATAGCATCGCTATCTTAATTAATGAACATTTTCCCATGCTTGCCAATTGGTCTGTACAGTTAATTGCTAGCGATTTTTCCACCAAAGTTTTAGCCCGTGCCAAAAAAGGACACTATAACCAATTAGAAATTAAGCGGGGATTACCTGCAAATATTCGTGATCAGTATTTTCAAAAGCTAGATCGTGATTGGCAAATTAAGGACGAAATCCGTCAGATGGTTGATTTTCGTCAGTTCAATCTTGTGCAATCTTGGTCATCTCTCCCGAAATTCGATGTCATTTTTTTACGCAATGTTTTAATTTACTTTGATATAGCCACCAAAAAAGCCTTGCTGAAAAAAGTCAAACAGCAATTAAGACCAGATGGCTACCTGTTTCTCGGTAGCGGTGAAACAACTATCAACTTAGATGAATCATTCCAGCGAGTTTCATTTGACAAGGGTATCTGCTATCAACTGCACGATTGCATTAAGTAGTCTTTCAAAATAAATTATCTTGTGAAATTGGTGGTGACAGTTCTGCTAACTGTGCTGTAGCTTGGGATATTGCTGAAAAAGCTCATCAACAACAAGCAAAACAACGTAAAACTTCCCTAGAAAGCTACTGCGATCGCCATCCAGAAGTGGTAGAATGCTTAATCTACGACGTTTAATGCTCTCGGAAATTAGCAATAGCTGATTTCGTAGTTTTTTGAATCTCCTCTAAATTAGGCAATGGTGTTTCACCTACCATTCCTAACCATAAGAGATACTCAATATTCCCTGCGGGGCCAGTAATCGGCGACCAAGTTAAACCTTGATATTTCCATCCTAGTTCGTGAGCTGCCTGCAATACGAGGGAAATGGCATCAGCTTGGTCGTTAGGGTCACGCACAACACCTTTTTTACCGACGCGGGATTTTCCGACTTCAAACTGTGGTTTTACCAGTAACACCACCTCTCGGTGAGCTTGAGTTAATCGCCACAAAGCAGGCAAAATTTTGGTTAAGGAAATAAACGATACATCCACCACTGCCAAATCAGGGAGAGGATCATCCTTACCATACAACTCATCGGGTGCAAGATGGCGTAAATTAGTACGTTCCCGCAAAACTACACGCGGATCATTTCGCAAACGCCACTCAACTTGCCCATAACCGACATCAATGCCATAAACTAATTTTGCCCCAGCTTGTAGTAGGCAATCTGTAAAACCACCCGTAGAAATGCCACCATCTAAACAAATGCGTCCGCCTGTGGGAATAGCAAATAATTCTAGAGCTTTAGTTAGTTTCTCACCTCCACGGGAAACAAACCGCGATCGCTCTTTAATTCTAATTTGAGCAGCAATATCAACTTCTGTACCAGATTTATCAACTACCTGGTCATTAACCATCACTTCTCCCGCTTGAATTAGCCTCTGTGCTAAAGCGCGAGAAGTGCATAAATTTAACTCCACTAATAGTGTGTCGAGTCGTTGTTTAGCCAATTAACTTGACTCTCCTGTTTAATAAGCAATTCAGGGCGATCGCAACTACATACCATTATCCTTTTAACTACCTTGTGGATGAGAAAAAACGATCCACAAATCGGGTAGCAAGGGAATTTATCCAAGAGTTAAGGTTGAAAACAGCTAAGTAAGTCGTGGTGAAAATTTATAACTATGTAACAAACAATTAAGCAGAAGAGTTTGAGTTAAATTTTACACGTTGTGTACTGTAGTTTCCTTTTTCTCCTCTTGTTTGAACTCCATTAATGACAGCATAGGCAAGGTCTAACTCATCCTCAAAAGTTTTCGAGGCAAGTTCATCTTTTTTGAGGTGTTGCCACTCCAATTCAATTGGATTCATCTCAGAACAATATTTGGGTAAAAAGAAGATGTACAAACCCATGTCTTCCCACTTTGACCATAATTGCTGTACTTCTTTACACCGATGTATCGGGCCGTTGTCCTGAACGATTACTCTGACACGTCCTGATTTTTGGGCTTCAAGTGCTTCAATCTCCATCATTTGGATATAGGATTTGCGCGAAACGCCGCCAATCACTAAACCGTACACAAAACTAATTAGGGGTTGAAGAAACCCAATAATACTTAACCTTCGTCCCCTGCGTTGACTCTGCTCCAAGCGTTTTTGCTGACCTCGGAAGTAATAACTGTAACTCGGTTCGCTCCAAGCACAAAATCCTGATTCATCCAAATACTTTAAATCTATTTCGCCAACAGCCGCAGATAATTCCAGCATTTCTAAGTCGGCCTGTTTGATTTGCTGTACTACCGGGTCTTGTTTCCCCTTATGACTTTTTCTGGTTCGTTTCCAAATGACACCCTTTTTTTTTAGTACCTGTCTTAACCAGTCAGGACTTAATTTTACGGAGCGTTCTTG
>JAYGHB010000108.1:0-68050 GCA_034931985.1 Halotia wernerae UHCC 0503 | reverse complement strand
CACGACCTCTGTGAGGGTTGGCAGCTTGCAAAAGAGACTTAACGGGAAAAGTCAGAATTAGGACTTGTCCCGACTGCGAAATTGGTAGCAGCGCCAAAACCACCATTCCCATTGTTCAACAGTAGTGAAACATTCTTAGAAGCATAGTTCGCTACTACTAAGTCAAGCTTACCGTCACTATTGATGTCTCCCACAGCGATCGCAGTCGGATATGCCCCGACTGCAAAGTTGGTGACAGCGCCAAAACCACCATTACCATCATTCAATAGTAATGAAACGTTGTCGTCATCAGCGTTTGTCACTACCAAGTCCAGCTTGCCGTCATTATTTATGTCTTCCAGAATCAGGGCAGAGGGACTTGTGCCAACCATAAAATTAGTAGCAATACCAAAACCACCATTGCCATCGCTTAATAGTAATGAAACGTTGTCGTCATCAGCGTTTGTCACTACCAAATCCAGCTTGCCGTCACTATTTATGTCTCCTATAGCGATCGCAGAGGGTTTTGTGCCGACCATGAAATTAGTGACAGCACCAAAACCACCATTGCCATCGTTTAATAGTAATGAAACGTTGTCGTCATCAGCGTTTGCCACCAGCAAATCCAGCTTACCGTCACCATTGATGTCTGCTGAGGTAACGAAAACTGGATTAATTCCGACTGTGAAGTTAGTGGAAATGCCAAAGCCATCATTACCATCGTTCAACAGTAGTGAAACGTTGTTATCAGAAGCGTTCGCTACCGCTAAATCAATTTTACCGTCACCATTTATGTCTTTTACTACGATAGAAGAGGGGCCTGAACCAACTGTAAAGTTTTTGCCACTTGAAAATAATATGCTCATGATTGCTTTTATCAATAGGTTTTGGCTTCCTCACACTTGTTTCTACTTAAATAACAAGATAGTTAGTAGAGGAATACACCAAACAGCTTATTGTGGCAAACATGATAGTCACCTCAGTATAAAAACTGATAAAACTTACGCACATACGCCTTGGAGTTGCTGTTGTAGGCGGCGCTGTCTAACTAGTACCGCTATGCGGAAGTCAAAAGTCAAAAGTCAAAAGTCTTAAGTCTTAAGTAGACATTCCAAACCTGGATTACATCGCAATGTTCCTGTTCTTGAAATATGTGTTTTGGAATGATCGTGATGTCTCTGATGTTGACCGTTAGCTGAGTGATAATGATCAATATTGGTCATAACTAAATTCCTTTTAATTTGATAAGTTAAATTAATAATTAAGAGAAAATTAAAAAATAAATTAACAGAGGTTAAAATACAGATATAAATTTAGTTTTTGCTTGCTCTAAATTAGCTTCTTTTGCTAAAGCTTAGAGATAAAATGTGAGGATTTTGTGATGTACCAAGACTAGAAAACCTCACAAGTTCCTCACATTATTTTTATATCATCATAATGAGTTTTTATAAATCAGATTTTAATTTATTAATTTAATTACAATTTTTTGTCCTGTTTTATTCAAAAATCAGCGTAATTCTCTGATTTTTGGAGATAACAGTGAATGGGGCTTATGCAACCAATTTCAACTGCACCTGTTATGAGATATACACATGATACGGAAGTTATTTTGCACGCCCAAATCAAAGCTTTTTATTACAGCATTTTTTAATGTTGAATTACAAGAAGGAAATCGGATTGGCGAATTGGTTGAATATAACACTACTCCTGTAATTTTTAATCATCCAGCTAAGGAGATAACTTATCAATATGTAACGGTCGTTTTGGATGACTTCTAATTTTTAATAATTTTATTTATATTATGCTTATGAATGATAAGATATTTGAGGGATGGGTATCTTGCCTATCTTTATTTTTTATTTTTGGGAATGTTTGGAGAAAAATTTATGCAGCAATTTTCCCCCCATAAATTATCTACACCTATACAATTACAAATTGTTAGTAATACTCCTGGTCGTCTGCGGTTGAAGATTCCTAGCCAATATCAAGAAAATAAGGAAATTATGGCAATGGCTACTTCTCTAAACTCTCTTTTTCCTCAAATTGAAAAAGTGAAGACCAATTTGCAGACAGGTAGCATTACAATCTACTATTCTGGTGGCAGCGAAGGTCTTGCAGATGCTTTAAGTAAATTACAGGCTTTAGGTATAACTCTTGTCAATACCTCAGAAAAAAAAAATTACACTCGACAAGCCTAACTCAGACTTTATCCAGCTTTAACCAACAAATTAAACAAGCAACAAAAGATACAGTTGATTTGCGATCGCTTCTACGGTTTACCATAATTGCGTTTGCGATTAAACGTTTACTTCCTCAGTTAGCACGCTGGCAGTCAACAGTATTGTATCTGTTGCTTTGGTACGCTTTAGAAAGTTTGATGAAAATGAGCGATCATCAGGAACCGCCAACTAAATAGACCTCTTGCCTAAATTATACTTTTGCTGGTGGTAATTGCAGGGATCTGTTTTCAAACCTGGACTTTTAGTTAACAATTGCCGCAGCGCCAGTCCAGTATAGTTAACAAAAGCGGAAACAAGAAACGTAAATCAACGGAAAAAAACTTTTAAGCACACTGGCAATGTTTGCCATAGCTTACTGTTCGCGATGCTGATGAGCAACGCGCACTCGAATTCGACCTGGAGTAATACTAATGACTTATAGATGTATTGGTTTTGGAACAGAATCCAGCGGCAATAAATTCATAAAGTTAGTTTTTCTCAAAAAAGGATGGGTGAGATACCCATCCTTCAAACAACTTTGATCATTGGTACAAACTAGCCATTCTCCCCTTCCAGTGCGGCAGGTTCAAGATCTCTAGATTGTTCCTCTGCAATTTCAGCCTTGGCTTCAGCAATAATATCCTCAAAGGTTTCGCCAACTTCAGCAATTACATCTTTACCTTTTTCATAGAGAACAATTCCACCTTTAATAGTTGCTTTGGCTATAGATTTACCAAAACTTCCCGCAACTGGAATTAGAACAGGTAAAAGGACTATTGCTGCAATACCGGGTACACCAAGACCTTCAACTACTTCTTCAAGTTCAGGTACAAATTTAGGTGCCATAGGATTTTTTCTCCTGTATTCCTACACTTTTAGACTATCACTTTTAACTTCATCAAGTCGCAGAACAAGTCCAATTAATAACCACGGTAAGCGATCATATGCTTAATAATTCCTTATCTAAATTGCTTTTTGCCAAAATCCATCTCTCAAGTTAAGTTGCATACTGTTTGATTTCTACAAGCTGCACACTCGTGACTTCTAGTCATGAGTTAGGCGCTCCATACTTGAGTGGATTCGTGTTAAAATAGTATAGCCGCCGTCGGTGCGCCGGAGGCTTTAAACGCCTGTGGAGAATTCGTAAGACCTGGATTGCTCTAGGCGGAGATCGTTGAAGCAGGAATCGCGTGACTTATAGTCATGCGAGGTTCAATAGTAATATGGTGATTTCTGAGATTTAATTAACCTCAGAAGTTTCTATTCTATTGGTTGAGCTGACTTCATCGGCCTTTCAGCAAGCTCAGTCCTTGCTTCTGCTACGATCTCTTCCCACGAATCGCCAATTTCTGCGATCGCTCCCTTGTTGTTTTCATAGAAAAGGATTGCACTTTTAATCACTGCTTTGGTGATTGGTTTACCTATACGGACGATTACTGGTAGAAGAAGCAACGCTGCAATACCTGTCACACCAAGACCTTCGGCTAAATCTCCAATGTCGGGTAAAAATTTAATTGACATAGTATTTTCACCTCCATTGTTCTGAATCACTTTTATTCTATGGCCTTGTTGGGAAAAACTTCTTACCGCTTTACAATTCAATGCGGAACGCGCAGTTAAGGTTTACGGAGTAGCCACTTTTCTATCTCCATACCCCAGAAAACCACGCTACTCTGCTGGTACAAGATCCCCAGCATCTAGTTGTACGATATCTCCTGGCACAAGGTGACGAGCCGAGATTTCCTCTACACGTCCACTGCGTCGGACTTTCACTGTGGGTACTGACAACTTTTTCAGAGTGGCGATCGCTTTCTGCGCCCGGTATTCTTGAGTAAAACCCAAGACAGCAATTAAGATAACAATAGCGATGATCCCCAAACCATCCTTGTAGTCACCCAAAAAAGCCGAGGCGATCGCCGCAACTATCAAGATAATTACCAGGGTTTCAGTTAGTTGTTCCCAGAGTATCTGCCAAGGTTTTTTGAGATCCTGTTCTCTCAGATCGTTAAATCCGTACAATTTTAGGCGATGAGTTGCTTCCCCTTAGCTCAAACCTTCTGAAGTATCGCTGCTTAATTGTTGCAGTACATCTGGTGTATCTAATGTCTACCAATTCTTCATGACATACCTCAACTGAGTGTGGCATTTATTGAATCAAAAGTTTTTACGTGATCATGAGTCTGTACTATAAAAGTGGGTGCGTCCAGCACTGTGGGATCATAAATCCAAAATCAATTGACTTTGACTTCCGCCTTGCGGTACTAGGTTGTGTACTTCACCATATTAAAATCTGCTGTATGTGTTTATGCATCAAGGGTTAAGGTTACTAATTCAACTGGTACTAGAGTTTGCACCTGTTGTTGCGGAGTTAGTACAAAAAAGAAGTCAATCCAGTCTGTCTCTGAGTAAATATGAATCGATTCAAGCAATTCCCGAATTACTCAAAGCTCTAAATACTTCAAATCAAATAAGCAGTGATGCTGAAGACTTTAAAGAACAAAAAAAACACCAGCAGCAATTAATACTTTACAATCACGAGACACGATTCAGAATAGCTGCCCAAGAGAGAGAAATAGCGCTCAAATTGCCAGAAATACATAAAATTCTTGATAGCTGGCCTTTAAGATTATACCCTTCACAAATTTTAGAACATAACAATTATGCACGCACTCCACTAAAAATTTTTATTGCTCCTCCTCAAGTACATTTTGACCAATTTGATGATCATAAAGATGAAAAAATGTCTCAAATTGGGTTAATGTTGGCTGAAGGATTACGAGATTTTCTCAACCAGCATTACTCTCTACAGAGTCAAGTTAGACCAACAGAGTTTTTAGCAGGCGCTTGGGATAGTAAACGTTTTCACAGTGAATCAAGTATTAAGGCTCTGTTTGTCATGTTGAAAACAGAGCCTATTTTGATTTTAGAGTCAGAAAAAGATGGAGATTATTTAAATTTTCGGATCGCCTACTGGGGATTGGGGCAACACAATTATTACTATAAAACAATTGCTCGTTTACCTTATCGAGAAATTTTGGAAGAGTCTGCTAAAAGACGAGCTTTAGAATGGAAAAAAATTAGAGATAAATTGATAGCATCAGGAGAAAATTTAGAAGAAATTAATCATTTTGGACAAGATAATGTTGTTAATTTAGCAATTTTAGAAAAAGTAGAAAAATGGAGTGAGAAAGGAATTGATATTAGTAAATTATCCTTACAATATCAAGTCAATCGTCAGGATTTTGAAGAACTTTGCCAGGTTTTGATTACCTATCACTGTTTGGTTGCAGCCTGGGTAGCAGATTCTTATCACCTGGTTGATCATGGTGTACCGACGCTACTACCAGAGTTGCTGCCGAGTTTGCTAGAAGATACTTCTGATCTACAATCACTACAGGTTATCGCCTCAGGTTACAAACAAGTTTACCAAGCTCTAGAAAATGAGTGTTGTGACTGGATTCCGGAATTAGCTTTGCAATTAGCCTTGAGTGTATGCCATTTAAGCGATGCCTACGGCGGTAAACTACGCTCTTGGGCAAACGAACAGCTAAATTATTCTGTGAATACATGGTTGCAACTACACCAAATCTCACCACAAGATTCTCTCAACCCGATTCAGGCAATGAAATTAGCCGTCAGCATTAAAGATGAAGAATATGTCAAAAAGTTAAGAGAATATTTTGTAGCGGTGGGTGATAGTCAGAGTATTGCTGATGTTGAGGAAATGTTGCATGGCATCGCCAATCTCAAACATCAAGTTAAACTACAACATACCGTTCTCACCCACACCCTCACTGGACATTTAGGAAACGTGACATCTGTCGTCATTAGTCCTGATGGTGAGAATTTAGTCAGTGGGTGTGCAGATAAAACCGTCAAGGTATGGGATCTCAAAACCAGCAAGCTGATTCGCACTTTCACAGAAGATTTAGGAGAAATTTCATCTGTTGCTATTAGTTCTGATGGGCATTTTCTCGCTGTTGGTAGCTGTCAACACCCTAAAGGTAATGTCAAAGTATGGGATCTCAATTCTGGCAAACTCATCCACACTTTGTTAGGACATCAAAAACCTGTTAACTGTATAGCAATCAGTCCCGACGGCAAAATTCTTGCCAGTGGTAGTAATAAAATTAAAATTTGGAACTTACACAAAGGCGAGCGCATTTGTACCCTATGGCATTCATTCGCAGTTAATGCCGCTGCTATCAGCCCAGATAGTACAATCCTCGCCAGTGGTAGTTCTGACAATAAAATTCGGCTATGGAACCCACGCACAGGAGATCCTTTACGCACTCTAAACGGACATTTAGGTGAGGTGAAATCAATAATCATTAGTCCGGATGGAGAAATTCTCTTTAGCGGTAGCGCCGACAAAACCATCAAGATTTGGCATCTAGCTACAGGTAAAGTACTGCATACCTTGACAGGACATTCAGACGAGGTAAAATCCTTAGCTGTTAGTTCGGATGGAGAAATTCTCTTTAGTGGTAGCGGCGACAAAACTATTAAAATTTGGCATTTACCGACCAAAGAATTGCTGCAAACTATAGAACACTCAGGGGCAGTAAATTCTCTTGCTATTAGCCTCGATGGTCAATTTCTTGCTAGTGCTATTTCTGACAAAACTATCAAAATTTGGCGGATCAACTAAACTTTTTTACGGCTTTTTTACGGCTTTTTTACGGCTTTGCTCACTCGGTTGTTGATTCGTTTTGGCTTTGTTTGTTCAGCTTAATAAAGCTATCAAAAGCATACCATGCTAAAACATACCAGGGAATAGTCTCCAACTGCAGTCCTTTATTAAATAATTGCCGCAACGAAAGACTAGCTAGTCCTAAAGGAAAAAGAATTCGCAGATCAAAAGTACCATCTGTTGCTTGTTTGACGCGCTGGTTTAAATCAATAAACGCAGCTGATAATCCTGCTGCTGCTTCGGTATTACCTTCAGCAATATCGGCAAAAATTATTCCTAAATCCTGAAGTGTCGCCAGCACATTTTCTAGACTGCCATCCTCACCATCGTGATTGATGACAATACTGCCATGATGAACATTTGTCTTCACTTGATTAATGTGAGGATTTGCTTTTAAAGCACTAGCGATGCGTTGCATCTTTTTTAGTTGACGATGGGAATGAGCCACTCTCAAGCGCAATCTTCCGGGAGTAGAACTTACAACCCTTGTAGATATCGGTTGATATGGTGTTTTTAAGGTGGCTTTCTCAATAAATTCCGGCATTTTAGTGTTAATGCTATAACCATTTGTCAACACGCAACTGTTCTCCTGATCGGTGTTCATCTGTGGTTCGATATCCAAAAAATAGACTTATGCAAGAGGTCTATTGCAAAACTGGCACTTTATCTATTTCCTCCCAAGGCAATACGCCAATATCTAGCCTACCCACATGACCGTAGGCGGCAAGCTTTCTATAAAATCCACCTTTGACGATCGCAGGCAAGTATCTTAGATTAAACTCCCGGATGATCCCTGCAAGTCGGAAATCAAAATTCTTCTCCAGAATTACGGCAATTTCTTCATCAGAAATCTTACCTGTGCCAAAGCTTTCTACCTGAATACTGACAGGTCGAGAAAGTCCTACAGAATAGGTGAGTTGCACCTCACATTCATTAGCTAGACCTGCTGCAACTACATTCTTAGCAGCATAACGCGCTGCATAAGCTCCTACCCTATCTATGCGTGTGGGGTCTTTGCCACTCAGTGCTGCACCACTGTGGCGGGAATATTCGCCGTAAGTATCTATCGCATTCTTTCTACCCGTTAACCCCGAATGAACAGAGGGACCGCCAATGGCAAAGGGATCGTCAGAGTCGATAAATATTCTGGTGTTAGCATCGGGTTTGAGTTCTTCATCTGCAAAGACAACATCAATTACGCTTTCTCGCAAATCTTCCTGAAGACGCTTGAGATTAGCTCCATTTGATCCTAGTAACTTACTCTGACTAGCAATCAACGTAATACTATAAATACGATAGGGTTTGCTGTCTTTGTATTCGATTGCTACCTGAGTTTTACCATCAGGTGCCAAGTACGGCAATATTTTCACCTCCCTGACATTGGTTAGTTTTTTGGCTAATTGATGTGCTAGCCAAATGGGAAGTGGCATCAAAGCTTTGGTTTGATTGCAAGCAAAACCAAATACCGTCACCTGGTCTTTGACGGGAATGTTTTCTATCTCCTCTTCGGAGAGTTTTTTTTCATCCCACAAGCGATTCTCACTAGGGGGTAATTCCTTCAAGCTAGTCATAATGCTACAAGTCTTGGCATTAAAGTCAGGCTGGTCATAACCAACTTGTTTAATTACCTGTCTGGCTATTTTCGTAAAATCCACGATCACATCCGACTCAAACCTAGCAGAAATGAAGACAATCGCCGTTGATACCGCACATTCGGTAATGACTCTGGCAAAGGGGTCTCGCCGGAGAAACTGATCGACAATTGCATCGCTGATCTGATCGCAAAGTTTATCAGGATGTCCTTCGGTGACAGATTCCGATGTAAACAAAAAATCTTTTTTCATAAATTACTTTGCCTTTTTGCTTGAATTTGTCTCAGCTCCCCCTGCCTGCCCAAATGTATCAACTTTAAAGTGAAACGGTATCACGCAGAGAGAAGTAGCGGTGCGGGGGTTCCCCCCGTTGAGCAAACTTCTCCTATCGCAGACGCTACGCGAACGGTGGTCGCAGAGGCGCAGAGAATAAGAGTGTGTGTTACGGCTAGTAAGGATATGAGCGTTTGAGAGAGTGAGGAATAGCCGTAACGCACCATCAAGGGCTGGAATTATTTTGAATTTTGAATTTTGAATTTTGAATTGGTTTCGTACCTTCATTCACCACAAAAGGCAGTAAGGCGCTAGTGCCAATCACAGCACCATCCAAAATATTAATTGCCGTCAAGTTTAGTAGTTGTCTGAGTCCCGGTACTGCTGCTGCTAATATTTGCAGCCCGAAGGAGCCTCCCAGCGCTACAGTTAAGTAGTGGTTGGCTGGCAGTTTTTCGGAGCTAAAAATGCTGTGTTGCGGCGAACGACAGCTAAGAGTATGCAGCAGTTGCGCCATTGTGAGACTCATAAAACCGATAGTACTGGCTTGGGGGCCAATACCATAGCGGCTGATTGCGTACCCATAGGCTGCTAGAGAACTAACGGAAATTGTCGCTGACTCAAAAATGATTCTCTGAAAATCCGATGTTTTAATAATCCGTTCTTCTGGATTGCGGGGTGGTTGACTCAGTACATCCGGTTCTGGAGGTTCCAAAGCCAAAGCCAATCCAGGGAAGATATCTGTAACTAGATTCAGCCACAACAGTTGCATGGCATTTAAAGGCTGACCGATACCAACTGTTGTTGCAGTCAACATCACCATGATTTCGCTCAAGTTGGTGGACAGCAGGAAATGGACAGATTTTCTGATGTTGTTATAAATTGTCCGTCCATGACTGACCGCAATAATCATGGTTTCCAAATTGTCATTTTCTAAGACAATATCTGCGACTTCCCGCGCTGCATCTGTGCCTGTATGTCCCATTGCGATGCCAACATCAGCAACCTTTAAAGCCGGAGCATCATTGATGCCATCTCCGGTCATGGAAACAACTTTACCTGCACTCTGAAGCGCTTGGACAATTTGTAATTTATTGGCAGGACTAACTCTCGCAAAAACATTAACGCGATCGCACAGTCCTTTCATGACTTCGGGATCAAGGTTGTTGAGGTTGGTGGAATCGAGGATTTCTAGTTGCTCACCCCGACTCAAATTTAACTCCTTACCAATTGCGTAAGCGGTGGGGCTTTGATCGCCAGTGATCATCATTGTATTAATACCCGCCTGATGGAAAACACCCATCAAGTCTTTGACGCCGTTTCTAATTGGATCTGCCATACCAATCAGACCCAGCCAAATGACATTACGCGGAACGTTGCCATTTGTTTGTGCTTCAGTGATGTGGGTGTAAGCTGCTCCTAGTATCCGCAGCCCTTTACCAGCCATGACTTCGTTTTCGTTTTCAATGGCTTGTCTGTCTGCTTCTGTCAGCGTCACTAGTTTGCCATTTTTGATTTGCTGGGTAGACATTTCTAGCATTTCGGAAGGGCTACCCTTAAGTGCTACAAGCAACTGTTTAGCACGAGGCGATGACGACGGACGACCCCGGCGTTTTTTCTGTGCTGCTAATGGTTGTAAGGAGCCAATTTCAGTTTTAGCAGCAATCAAAGACAAACTATCTGGCTCGTCATCTGCTGAATTCGGGGATGGGGTATCCTCGTGTTTCATGGCATGAACCGTACTCATGAAATTTTGATTTTCTGAGCGGTGATTAGTTCGGCAACAGGGATAATTTTCTTTGAGTTGGATGACATCTACTCCTGCACTGATTGCCAAATAAATTAGAGCATTCTCTGTAGCTGAACCTTTGACTACATACTCACCATCGGAATTTTTGTGAACTTCACTCTCATTGCACAGCACTGATACATGAATCAGCTTTAAGAGTTGATCGCAGTTGTAAGGGTTAATATCTTGTGCTTGGGCAATAAATTTGCCGTCAGATGATACTTGGATGGATTTGATATCTGTATATAGCTCAACCACAGACATTTTATTTTCTGTGATCGTGCCTGTTTTATCCAAGCAGATTGTCTGTACAGAACCCAAGGTTTCCACCGCATCCAAACGCCGGATGAGGACGTTATGCCGCCTCATGTTGGCGATTCCCAAAGCCAAGGTTGTAGTTGCAATGGTTGGCAATCCTTCTGGTACAGCAGCCACAGCTAAAGATATGGATGATTTCAACATCTGAATCACACCGTATCCCCGCAACAGACCGATACCAAAGACCACAGCACATACAGCCCCCGATACTACGACGAGTTGACTACCCGCTTGGTCGAGTTGTTTCTGCATGGGCGTTTCTGGCATTTGGCTTTCGGATACCAGAGTGTGAATTCTACCCATTTCGGTAAATTTGCCTGTAGCTACAACTACAGCCAGTCCTTGACCACCAGTCACTAAAGTCCCCATGTAGACCATATTCACGCGATCGCCAAGGGGTATATCCTGTTTGCTAAGGAGTTCCGTATTTTTAGGAATAGGCAAACTCTCACCTGTTAAAGCAGACTCATCTACGCTCAAACGATTGGCTTCAATCAGTCTGGCATCTGCTGGCACATAACTGCCCGGACTAAGTACCAGAATATCTCCTAAGACAATCTCGGTGGCACTAATTTCTTGAGAAATTCCATCTCTAATCACCACAGCCGATGGTTTCACTAGATGCTTGAGTGAGTTAATAATCTTTTCTGAGTTGCTTTCTGTGGCGTAGCCAATGACAGCATTAATGAATACAACCCCCATAATTACTACAGCGTCAGCCACTCCCCCTGTCGCGATTGACAAACCGGCTGCCACACTCAGTAGTCCTACTGGCAAAGATTTAAATTGGTCAATAAACATACTCAGATGAGAGCGAGTTTCAGATTCGGGTAGAACATTTGCCCCATATGTCTGCAACTGTCCTTGAGCAGCATTACTAGATAATCCTGATGTAGCTGATGTGTGTAAATAAGCGATCGCAGTATCTGCTTTTAAAATATGCCAGGGTAAAATTTGTTGCTCCTGACCAGATGTAGTCAGCTGGCTCATGTTGCTGGTGAAGTTTCCTCTTTTTGAGGAAGATAGCTGTTTAGCTGGGCTGATCCCAGGTGTCTTGGCTAGAGATTTTCCGCTCTTGCCTAGGAAATCGCAGACAATAGCTTTGATGAGCAAGGCGATCGCTTGCGGGCTAAAATCTGGTTGGAAAATTACAAGTACACTTCCTGTAAGCGGATTAGCAAAGACATCCTTAATACCTGCTTCATCTTTCAGCCTTAACTCAATATATTGTTTGAGTGACTCCGAACGATGAAGCTTATCAACCTTATATCTAGCCCTCCCTTTGACAGCAGTATGTATTGTCCGCACAATAGGATTCTTACTGGGGTGGGAGTTGGGGAAATGATGGTTCATTTTTCCAATTAGCTAAACTTCGCGGCGAGAGTGGAGTTATGGATAGACTCAGGTCAAATACATCTCATACTCAGATGCTTGAGAATTTGAGGTCAGGGTCAGGCTTCAAAGTGACCAGGGCTTCGCCCTTAAGGAAGAGGTTCGAGGGAAGAGGGAAGAAGTGATGATTTTTTCTGACTAATTCTTCCGTCGGGATACAAGCCCCGTCGTTTACGGCGGCTAATGTTTGGGAGGTGTCCAAGCTCTATTCTTACCAGAAAACTCCTTCCTCCTTCCTTCCTCCTTCCTTCCTTCTTCCTTCGTTTTTGACAGGTTCTTCCTGCTCTCTTTTACCTTTCTCCTCACATTTGCCCATAAGACAGATCCGAGATTTTTCACACGAAAAGTCAGTTTCTTATTTTAAGAATAATTTGTTAGGGGAACGCTGCTTAATTGTAGCCATATTTCTTGATAAACCAAGTTTTCACTATCTGTGTCAGCACATAGTAACTAGACAAAATCAACACCAGCCAGGGAAAGTAGTTGGCTGGCAAGGAAGGGTACGAACCCTAAATCTGAGCTAAGTGGAGAAAAGGGAAGATAAATTGCTACTGCCATAATCGTAAAAAAGCTCTCTCGGTATACGCTGTGATACCTGAAGTTACAGAGGTGTCCCAGAAGGCTGTTGCACGCTATTGTTAACAGTTTTTGCTTCTACAAAAGCTTCTCGACCTGTAATCAATCTAGAGCGACGATTACGAGTGATATAATTCCACGCCCACTGAATTACTACTACTAATTTAGTGTCAAACTCGATTAAGAAGTAGATGTGAATTACTAGCCAAAATACCCAAGCAATGAAACCTTTGAGTTTGATTAAGCCTAAATCTACAACAGCTAAATTTTGCCCAATCATCGCCAAAGTACCCACGTCATTGTAATGAAATTGTGGCAAAGTATGACCTTGAAGCCTTCGTTGAATGAGTTTAGCTACATACTCTCCTTGTTGTTTGGCTACAGGTGCAACACCAGGTAAGGGTTTACCATTTTGATGGGAGAAGTTGCCTAAATCTCCCACTACAAAAATGTTTTTATAACCCTTGATAGTCAAGTTCGGTTCTACAATCACACGTCCGGCGCGATCGCACTCTACACCTGTGCTTTCTGCTAGGGCTTTCCCCATAGCCGAACCTTGAACACCTGCTGCCCACAATATAGTTTTTGAGGCAATTTCTATCAATTCATCGCCTTGCTTGAAAGTAACTATGTTATTTTCAATATTTGTCACTCTGGTGTTAGTGTGAATAACCACACCCAACTTTTGCAAAGATTCTGCTGCTACTTTCGATAACTCTGGCGCAATATGTGGGAGGATGCGATCGCCCCCTTGCAATAGTAAAATTCTCGCTTCTGAGGTGTTGATGCTGCGGAAATCTTCTTTGAGAGTTTGGTATGCCAATTCCGCGATCGCACCTGCTAATTCTACACCGGTGGGACCACCCCCCACAATCACAAAAGTCAATGAAGCACGGCGTTTTTCAGGATCAGTTTCTTTTTCTGCCGCTTCAAATGCCGAAAATATCCGGCGACGCATTTCTATGGCATCTTCAACAGTTTTCAAGCCAGGAGCAAATTCTTTCCAGTTATCCTTACCAAAATAGGAATGATTAGCACCTGTGGCAACAATTAATGTATCATAAGGTACTATTTCGTCACCCAGAATAACTTGTTGCGCTTTTGGATCAATATCATTTACTTCTCCCAACAACACTTTTGTATTCTTGCTTTTGCTGAATACAGATCGCAATGGTGCGGAAATATCAGCAGGTGATAGCGTACCTGTGGCAACTTGATATAAAAGCGGCTGAAATAGGTGAAAGTTACGTTTATCAATGAGAGTAACATTTACGTTTGCTGTCTTCAGAGCTTTTGCTGTATACAGTCCACCAAAGCCACCACCAACGATAACAACCTGATGTGGTGCATTCTTCTCAAGTGAGACTACCATAAGAAATATTCCCTTGTGTTAAGAACTTGTAACTATTCTTAACAAATATGTAACAGCATTATGATACGGGTTGCTGTTTATTTAGAACAATTGAAAAAATAAAGAATGGTTAGAACAAGCAAGCCAACTCTACTGCAAAGCAAGACGGTGATACACATTGGGCAGATAAGGTTGCTGATTGCTACAAGATTGGCAAAAGAGTTGTTTTTTGCAAATGGCGTAAGGCTTCTTCAAAATACTGTCGATATAGTTCACAACTAGATATAACCTGATTTTTGTGCAGCTTTACTAATCCCATGCTGTGTAGCTTAAATGCTAAAGTCTGTTCTAACTCTATAGGTATTGATGATGCGATCGCTAGTTCATAGGCTTGTGCTAATTGAGGATGTTCTTGTAGACTCCGTAAATGTCGATGCAAGTGATTGCTATAAATACCTGCATCTGTAGCTGCTGTTTGGACTAGCTGCTTCAAAGTTAAGTCTTGCTGCGCTAAATGATATAAGGCTTGTTGTACTAAATATGGATGTCCGTCCACCAGCTGCATCAGTTCTGATAATTCACCTTCAGATAAATGAATTCCATAACGTTGGGCTAAGTTAAGTACTTGCAGAGGTGTAAATGTTTGCAATTCAATCGCCAAACCCACATTAAAGGGAGACTTATTAATATCAAGAGGGATATACACCTCTGTAGAATGGACAATAACTAACCGGAGATTTTGCCACAGAGGATTACCGCTATCTCCATAGGCTGCTTCTTCATACCAAGAGCGCAATAATGTAAAGAAATCATCAGCAATTTCTGGGTGTAAAAACACCTCATCAACTTGATCCAAAGCTAAGACTAAAACACCATTAATATCTGGCAGCAAACAGTCTTCAAAATAAGCAGTACAATTGCTTTTGCTGCCAAAAGTTTCACTCCAATAATCCTCTACTCGATGCGGTAACTGAAGCTTACGAGTAATAGAAGCACAAAACCAACGCAAGAATTTATCTAAGTCATTAAAAATAGAACGTTCTGCTCGCTGCAAGCTCAGAGCCACGGTACGTACAGCCGAAGAATTTTGTTGTTTGGCATGAGCCAGAATTCTTACCATCAGAGAAGTCTTACCCATTTGACTGGGTGCTTTAATGCGAATTAATGCCCCTGGTCTGGTAATTTCTTCATAACAGCGAGATTCTACCGGAGGACGTTCTACATACAAAGCAGAGTCCAATGGTATGAGTCCCACTGGCGATTCTAATTCTGGGGATAAGGGGTAATGGGGAGTAGGGAGTAGAGAGTTGGAAAATGAAGAAGAGTCTTCAATTTTTAACTCTTTAGATGCTCGTTGTGCTAAGACAGCCATCAAATTAGTTTTACTAACTTTTTCCCCCAGACTAGCTGAAAGTATCTGCCATAGTTTTGGCCCTACATCATGCTTAATATACTCAGGAGCATAGTCAGATTCTGCTGCAATTTGGTCATATTTTTGACCTAGCAAAGCTCCTCGAAGTACAGCTACTTCAATATTTTTTAAATGTCTTTTAGTTTTGTCAAATACGGCTGTATCTGCAACTTTTAAAGCTGTTTCAAATGTTATCGCTTGTTCTTGAATAATTTCTGCCATTTTCTTTCTTTACTTTTTATAAACTTATCCAAATATTTTTTTATTTATTCACCAGTTTAAACTTGCTTTATCTGCCACCTGTTGAAGCATTTGATTAAATGGATGGTTGGGATATTGCAAACAAAATAATCCACTACTACCGAGTTGTGCCATATCTTCCGAAAGTGGAAATATACCTGCAACTGGGACATTATAAGTTTTCTCTACTTTTTGCTGTAGCGCTAAAAAGTCCATCCGGCTTGGTGTCTTATTAATTATCATCATCATCTTGCAGACTTGAAGCTGACGAGCGATATTGACAGTAACCGCCGTGCCTTGAAAATCTTGGCGGTCTGGGCGGAGAATAACAATTAGAAGGTCAGAAACAGCTATAGACAGTAAAGTTTCTCGACTCAGACCGGGATGAGTATCAATAAATAAGTAGTCTAACTCTAGCTCTTTAATTAATCTTTGGAATCCACTATTAAGTAAACTTACGTTGTATCCTTCACTTAAAATCTTGGCAATTTCGTCAGCATTTATACTGGAAGGTATGAGAAAAACCTTACCCCGATCAATTCCCAGATGAGAAGTAACATCACAAGCAGTGTCAGCAATAGAACTGCGATTCCACAAATAATCATTTAAAGTTTTGCCTGTAATTGTCTCATCAATGCTAAATAGAGCATAAATACCGGGAGATTGCAGGTCTGTATCTACAATTGCAACTCGGTTTCCTTTAAGTGCTGTTACTACTGCTAAATTTGCTGTTAAATTAGATTTACCAGTTCCACCACGGAATGAGTGAATTGCAATAATTTTAGACATAGAACACTAATTCGTAATTCGTAATTATCCCAATTTGGTAGAAATTAAAATTATTATTAAATCCCGTCCATTTTGAAACCTGGAGTTTTTAAGCAGAGTATATTATTTGATCGTGGCTTGAGTTCTGGGCTTTACTCTAATTCCAAAAAACTATGGTTTTCAAGGTAGACACGGTTTAATTAAAATTCCGAAGAGATTCAACTTCTATCTGCAATTGTTGAAAATAATCAGTTTGAGTAATTTCTGTGATCTGGCGTGCAAATTTATTTAAATCAATCTCGATTTGCATCTCCTGAAGTTGGAGTTTCCTAGCTTCTTCCTTCTGTTTCAGTAGACTTTCTAATTCAGCTTTTTCCTGTTTGACAATTGCCAACTCTTGCTGTAAAGCAGCAATTTCTGCCCTGAAACTCTCTTGGGTGTTTTGCAACCGAGACTTAGCCTTTTGTTTCACCTCATCGTTTCTAAACTGATTCCGGATTAGTCTGGAAGGAAAAGGCATAAAAACATTAGTCTTCGCTGCATTCTTAAAAGCAGTGAAGTTAACAATGTTGGCACTTGTCATCCTCAAGGGGACTGCTTTGATACCGATATCAAGAGGATATTGGGTCATGATTTACTCCGTGTAGGGATCTTTCTCTTTCTAGAATGGCGCGATCGCACCACCTAATAAAAGATCAGTTTTCTAGCGAAGCGATACTTGTAAAACTGGTCTTGACAAAAACGCACATCAATGAATTAAGGAATTAAAATGCTTTTTTTCTGTTGAATTTGGCGAAAAATTTCCTGAAATTGTAGGCTATACGTAAGTATCTAAATATATCCGGGTATTTACGTTGAGCTAATGGTGTTGTGTATGGCAGTCATCACGATTCGGGAAAAGCAGCCAACAGAAAACTCTGGTAGTCCAAATTTTGCCCTAACTTCCTGTGCGGAAATTACTTTACCAGCTTGACTGTCAGCAAGTCCAGCTTCAACAACTTGCCTAACATAAATCTCATACATGAGGTCATCCCATGTTGAGTTAGCAGGTAATTTATCAATTAGCTTTCGAGCTTCTTCTTTAATATTGAGCTTTTCCATAGAGATTACAGATAACTTGCTTTTTTATATTGTAGGCTCAACTCACGAGTCGGGAAATCGTATTCTTGATGATATGCGAACTGACAAGTCTGCGCTTTGCGATCGCCCGTGGTTGGTTACAAGTGGAGTGCGATCGCGCAGCTTAACGTGAGCTTCCAACGAACGGCATTCGTTATGCTTTAGAAGAAACAATCTAGTTTCCTAGGAGTTCGACGGATTTAAAGGCTTAATTTTTCGTTGGTAATTAAAGATATTTAAGCCCCTCTCCGCGTCGGAGAGGGGTTGGGGAGAGGTTCATCGAACTCACGTCAGCTTAACGTTGGCGAAAGCCGCTCCGGAGGAGCTAGTTATCGCATCTGTATTTTATTTCCCCCGTCACCTACATCGGTATATTTACAATAAACATTCAAGCCGATTTTAAGGATATAGAGAACAATAATAGTAGCGATCGATGGATCGAGGGGAATTGCGGTTAAAGCCATGATTGCAATATTTAGTATGGCTTTTAGTTTTATCTAGGATTCACAGGAGAATATTCTCCAAAATGCCAACGCAGAAAACTAGCATTTTTAATTTCCAACACCTGCTCAATATCAAACTCTACTAAACGTTCCGCCCCTGCAAACTCAATTAATCTCTGTACATCCCAAATTATCTTGGCTTTACCAGTCAATTGCAATGTGTGACCTTGTGCAAAATCGATAAACAATAAACCTGCATTGGGATTCACAATCAAGTTACCAAAGGTCTGAAACATATTATTTCCAGAGTAATCGGGAAACACTAACTTTTGACTGTTCAAAACTTGTACAAATCCCGGAAATCCTCCCCGGTGGGAAGCATCGGCTCCACTTTCTGGATGAAAACTGGCGATGAAAAAGGTGTCGGCTTGGGTTATCCAAAGCTGATTTGTCTCACTCAAAGTATCTCTGGTAAAAGCTTCAAGTTTTTCTAGTGAATCAGCTACAGCTTTTTTTATGTGACGCACCTGAATGTATTTTGGACAGTTAAAAAACGTCTGCTGAATCTGTACTTTTATATTCTCTTGCTGTACCTCTGCTTTACCATTCAGACGTAAACGTCTACGGTTTACCAAATCAATTATTAATAGACCAATATCATTATTTTTGTGTAGGTTTTGGTGTAGGCGATCGCTAGGTATGGAAGTAAAACTAATCTGTACTGTTTGCGTGTTTAAGACTTGTACGAAACCAGGTTGTCCTGTTAATAAAGATGCCCAAACTCTGCCGTTTGTATCCACTGTGCTAGCAACTGCTAATTGTTGCGTGCGAAGAAATTCCTGGGCGGATGACTTGATGGTGCTACTGATAACATTACCCAGACGTTGTGCTTCATTTCGCACCCTCGCTTGAGCTTGGACTGCGATTTCTCCAGAATGAAAACTCATTGGTTATTAGTTATTGACGAAACGTGATTTTTGCTCTCATCACCACAACTTTTTACATCTTTTCTCAAGATGTGTATAAATTCTCTACATTTGTTAATTATTTGTGATGTAACTGGAACTTTCCAAGATCAGTTTTGGTTTGATTGGGATCAGGATAACTGATCTTGGCGATCGCATAGTTTTATGCTATTGCAATCAATATTATAATTCTGCAAATATATCTGTATATGTAACGCTGAGGTGACACTCGGTAATTCAGATTTGGTATATTAGGACGCACTCAAAAATTGTGGCTACTCTCAAAGCTTCTCAACGGGGACTCGCAAGAATTAAACAAACCAGAAGTGACAAGGGTTGGTCTGTTGATGATTTTAGATGGATAGAATTAGCCAGTGAAGTTTTAGGTGTTTCTTGGCAAGACAACGGGGTTCTTGCTGTCGGTATATCAGAAGGAACTTGGAAACGTTTCTTAGCCGGAAAACAGGCGATTAATGCTGAGGCGTTTAAAGCTTACTGTCGGGTGCTGGGATTGAATTGGGAAGAAGTTGTTGAGAGAAAGGATGAAGGCAAAAGGATGAAGGATGAAAATAATTCACTTCATACTTCATCTTTGATACTTCATCCTTCCCAAGATTGGGGTGAAGCACCTGATGTCTCGATTTTTTATGGTCGGAGTGAAGAACTGGAAACTGTTAAGCGATGGGTTACGCAGGAAAATTGTCGCCTAGTTACGTTGCTGGGAATGGGTGGAATTGGTAAAACGACACTATCCGTTAAGCTAGCACAAGAAATTAGCAGAGGGGATATATCAATTTTCCATTCTCCTCAATACATAATTTGGCGCAGTCTCCGCAATGCGCCACCTGTGGAAGATATTTTGGCAGAATTGATTCTGTTTTTATCTGGACAGCAAGAAACAAATTTACCAAATCATTTAAGCGGTAGAATTTCGCTGTTCCTCAAATATTTACGTTTGTCGCGCTGTCTAGTTATTCTAGATAATGCTGAGTCTATTTTACAAGCAGGCGATCGCACTGGTCGTTATCGTACTGGATGTGAAGGTTACGGTCAACTCCTGCAATGTGTGGCAGAAACTTCCCACCAAAGTTGTTTAATTCTTACTTCACGGGAAAAACCCCAAGGACTCGCTAAATATGAAGGGGATAGTTTGCCAGTGCGTTCTCTGCAACTTACAGGGTTACTAGAAACAGAAGGGCGTGAATTATTTAACGTTAAAGGTAAATTTACTGCCTCCGAAGACCAATGGCAAGTTTTAATTGCACGCTATGGTGGTAATCCTCTGGCTCTCAAGATTGTAGCCTCTTCCATCCGAGACTTTTTTGATGGTGATGTTTCCCAATTTCTCGAAATTTCTCAGCAAGGTACATTTATATTTGACGATATTCGTGACTTGCTTGACCAACAGTTTCATCGTCTCACAGTCTTGGAACGAGAGATTATGTACTGGTTAGCCATTAACCGCGAAGCTGTTTCCTTGCCAGAGTTACAAGCAGATTTTGTGGCTAATGTCTCACCCCGCGAACTACTAGAATCGTTGAGTTCTTTGCAAAAGCGTTCTGTAATCGAAAAAAGTGCTGGTGGGTTTACTCAGCAACCTGTGGTAATGGAGTATGTCAGCAATCAGTTAATTGAGCAAGTTTGCGAAGAAATTAGGGCATGGGGCATAGAAAAGCACATTTCTTCTCCTACTCCCCGATTTACAAGTCATGCACTAATTAAGGCGCAAGCTAAAGATTATGTGCGAGAGACTCAAACGAGCCTGATTCTTCAGCCCATTATCAATAAATTAATTACAGAACTTGGCAGCTTGGAAAACATCGCTAATTGTCTGACTCAAATCCTCTCAAACCTACGCGGCAAATCGCCCCAAGAAATGGGCTACGCTGGAGGGAATGTTTTAAATCTGCTGCATCAAGCACAAATTGACCTCAGTGGTTATGATTTTTCGGGTTTAACTGTTTGGCAAGCTTATCTTCAGGGCGTAAACTTGCATGATGTTAATTTTGCAGACTCCGATTTATTTTACTGTGTTTTTACGGAAACATTAGGTAATATTTTGTCGGCTGCTTTTAGTCCAGATGGGCAGCTTTTAGCTACCTGTGACACCGATTGTCATGTCCGTCTGTGGGAAGTGAAAACAGGTAAATTATTGCTCATTTGTCAAGGACATATCAATTGGGTACGTTCTGTTGTGTTTAGCCCAGATGGGGAAATATTAGCGAGTTGCGGTGCTGACCAGAATGTGAAACTCTGGAGTGTCCGGGATGGTGTTTGTATAAAAACGTTAACTGGACATGAACATGAGGTATTTTCTGTAGCGTTTAATCCTGACGGTCAGACTTTAGCTAGTGCAAGCGGCGACAAGACTGTAAAACTTTGGGATATCCGCGAGGGTAAATGCTTGCAAACGCTTACAGGGCATACAGATTGGGTACGTTGTGTTGCTTTTTGTCCGGATGGGCAAACCTTGGCGAGTAGCGCTGCTGACCACACAATTAAACTGTGGGATGGGCGTCAAGGTAAATGCTTGAGAACTTTGAAAGCACATACAGGGTGGGTGCGTTCGGTGGCATTTAGTTCAGATGGGCAAACCCTGGCTAGTGGTAGTAGCGATCGCACGATTAAAATTTGGAATTATCATATAGGTGAATGTCTGCAAACTTACACTGGACATACTAGCAGCGTCTACTCCATTGCCTATAGTCCTAATAGTGAAATCCTAGTTAGTGGTAGTGGCGATCGCACTATAAAACTTTGGGATTGCCAAACCAATACTTGTATAAAAACTTTATATGGACATACCAATGAAGTTTGTTCCGTCGCCTTTAACCCAGACGGTCACACGCTGGTATGTGTCAGTTTAGACCAAAGTGTTAGGCTGTGGGATAGTCATACTGGTCAATGTTTGAAAACTTGGTACGGTAATACAGATTGGGCATTTCCTGTAGCTTTTAGTCCTGACGGGTTAATTTTAGCCAGTGGTAGTAACGACAAAACAGTAAAACTATGGGATTGGAAAACTGGCAGTTGCATCAGAAGCTTGCAAGGACATACAGACTTTATTTATGGAATTACTTTTAGTCCAGAGGGACAAATTTTGGCCAGTGGAAGTACAGATTCTTCAGTGAGATTGTGGAACATTATTACAGGTCAATGTTTCCAAATTTTGCTGGGACATACAGATTGGCTATATGCCGTTGCTTTTCATCCCCAAGGTAAAATCCTTGCCACTGGTAGCGCCGACTGTACAGTAAAGCTATGGGATATTAACACAGGTCAATGTCTCAAAACCTTGAGCGAACATATCGATAAAATATTGGGAATTGCTTGGAGTCCAGACGGACAAATTTTAGCTAGCGCCAGTGCTGACCAATCTTTAAAACTATGGGATTATTGTACAGGTAGTTGTGTCAGCACATTACAAGGACATAATAATCGGATTTACTCAGCTATCTTTAGTCCAGATGGTCAAATTATCGCTACTTGCAGCACTGACCAAACAGTGAAACTATGGGACTGGAAGACGGGTAAATGCCTCAAAACATTAACTGAGCATACTAATTGGGTATTTGCCGTTGCATTTAGCCACGATGGACAAACTCTTGCTAGCGCATCCCATGACCAAACTGTGAGAATTTGGGATGTAAATACAGGGGAATGTCGTCATGTTTGCGTTGGGCATACACATTTAGTATCTTCCGTAGCTTTTAGTCCCGATGGAGAGGTGGTCGCTAGTGGTTCTCAAGACCAAACCGTGAGAATTTGGCATGTGAAAACAGGTAAGTGCGTCAAATTATTGAGGGCAAAAAGGCTGTATGAGGGAATGAATATTAATGGCGTGAAAGGGTTAACAGATGCGACGATTTTGACGCTGCAATCTTTGGGTGCAGTAGGCTAGAAGTTTAGAATCAAGAGTCAAAAGTTATGCAGTTTTTGAGCCAAACAAGACTTAACTTTTCACTAACTCTAAATTCTTAAAAAAAGTGTAAACTAAGTACAACATTTCATTCGTAGCGAATTAAATTTGGCAAAACTCTGGGTCACTTTGTCTTGAAAAGTTTCCTACAGAGGGAAACCCTCTTTCTCCTGACGGAGACGCTACGCGAACAGAACTTTTCGCTGCGTTTACTCTTTGTCCCTCTGCGTTTAAAAAGACTACTTTTTTAAACGCAGAAGCAAGCGATCGCATTTGATTTTGGCAATTTTGATGCTCATCTGCTGCTTGGTAAAACCTAATCTTGACGATCAAAATTACCTGACGGCAGAAAGCTTCTTTTTGCGCGGGCTAAATCTGGTCAAAGCTGATAACTTTGAAATCCGATACTCCTTACTGAAAAATCTTGGTTGGGTACAGGTTGAGCAGAATCGCCATCGAGAGGCGCACAGAAATTTAGTAAGAAGACGACTAGAATAAATTCCGCGATCACTCTTGGATTGCGCGATCGCTTGTCCACTGAAATATTATGGTTAAACTCAGATATACACTAAAACAAAAATTTTGAACCATATAATGAGCGTTTGAATCATATCTTGAAATAAAAGTTTATAAAAATGCTATTTTCACACAGGTATTTTGTATAATTTTGTCCGAAAAAGTTTTTTAAACTCATTTTTTAGTTATGGTTCAGAAATTAAACACACGCTCATGATTTGATGCAAAGTCTCATGTTGGTTATTAGCTGATTATAAAGTGAAAAGGTGTTGTATAGGTGATGCATATGACTATTATGCAAGTTATTCATCTGATACTATAAAGTTCATCCAGTATCTAAATAAATAATTTAACATGATTTTTTACATAGCTACAGAAGAACACCGATACACTATGGCTCGATACCTAGAAGACTGGGGAGGTAATTTTAATCTACAGATGATTATCTTATCTTATAAACAATTAGTAAAAATAAAAAATCTTCCAGTAGGAACATATATTTTCTCTGATATAGAAAGGTTAACTCCTGAATTTGCTGAAACACTTGCTCTGGTCTGGAAACAGCTTTCAAACGCAAAAGACATTCGTCTTCTTAATCATCCAACTCGTTCAATGAAACGTTATGAGTTATTGCGTAATTTATACGAGCTAGGATGGAATAATTTTAATGTTTATTGGTTAACAGAATTTCGTGTTCCAAAAATGTTTCCAGTTTTTATAAGAGTTTCAAATGACCATAACTCTTTGCTAACTTCGTTATTAAACTCCGTTCAAGAATTAAATGCAGCTATTAATAAATTTCTTGAGAAAGGAGAAAGTAGAGAAGATAAAATTATTACAGAATTTTGTGATACTTCAAATACACAAGGAATTTTCAAAAAATATTCAGCCTTTATAATTGGAGAATGTATCATTCCATGTAGTATTAGCTTTGGTTATGATTGGTTCCTAAAAGGTAGTCTTCCTTATAAAGAAATGGATGAAGCAATGCGTAAAGAAGAAACAGAGTATTTAGAGAAAAATCCTCACGAATCCTATTTAAGAAAAATTTTTAACTTAGCACGTATTGACTACGTAAGAATTGATTATTCCTTGTTGAATGGAAAAATTCAAACATGGGAAATTAATACTAATCCTAGCGGTTTGTATACAATAGAAGAGGATAAAAATAAGATAGTATGCGGTTTACCAATTAACGAATACCTATCAAAAAAAATCGCTTTGGCGTTTGAAAATATAAATTCTAAAACTAATCCCATGAACCAAATACTAATTTCAAAAAAAAATAATTCCCTTCAAGAAATTACACGAGAAATCAAACTAATTTTAAAATCATCTCTGCCTTATCCATTAAATATAATGAACATTAACATGCTAAAAAACATCACAAAATTTAAAGTTTTTTAATAAAATGCTAAAGAAAGTTTAATTAATGAAGCACAGACTCAATTAGTGGGTGCATCCACTTTCGGCAAATACCCCTCAGACTGAAGTCTGGGGCTATACAAACTAAACCCGCGCAGGCGGGTTTTAAGATAGTCCGCATAGGCGGACTTTGTTTGTGTAGCCGCGATTTCCAATCGCCTGGTGTTTCTTCCAAAAGTGGATGCTCTCCAATTAGTTATTGACCAGATAGTGTTTCTTTTTTGTATACACTACACTCTAGTGAAGGAAAAGAACAGGGGCTAGAGTGGTTATTATTTACACTAAATCTATTTAAGTCGATCTTGAAGAATGGTAGCTGGACAGAACACTACTGCAACTAATGCATTTTTTACATCCTCTAGGGCAAGATGTATAGAAAACTCATTAAATGTTAGAACTTAATAGAAACTAGTTTTCTGTAGCTGGGAAGACCAAATTTGTTCAGAGGAGTAGGGACATTTGAAGGGAGCATCCACTTTCAGCAAATAGCCCTGCGCTATTGTTACGATTATGCAACAAAACCGAATATTTTTTGTCTGAGGAACTTTACTGTCAGTGGAAATGATGATTTAAATAACTACCGCCAAAAATTTACACAGTCTGACTGAAACATATCAAGGCTTGGCTAATGATGTTTTCAACCATCGCTCCCTATCTGTGACTCAAATAGGCGATTTGGCGATTACTTTACGTAAGTTACTGCTATTCTAAAGGCACATCATCTCACTCTTTCACAGGTGCTTATCCAAAGCAGCCTGTTTCTTTACTGTGCAGTAATTAACTAAGAAATTACAGATGTTTTTAAAAAATGATTAATAGATGGTGCGTTACAAGTTTTTCTAGTGTACGGTAGCCTGAATGTTGAGTAACAATTTATACCGCTACTTCTGACAAAAATCCCTGCGTTGTTCAACGATACCTAAATACCAAAGTCTGTAGGCTTGGCTCTACAGTGATTATTTAGTACATTAGCAATCTACCTGCCGAAATATTTTCACCCACCCTATCATGCTTGAAAGTAGACACAGCAAAACTTTGATACTTTTTAAATGCAAGCTGAACAGCTTTCTTAGCGGGTTAAGTTAATTACTCCGATATAACAAGATGAGCCACATTTATGCTGCATGTCAGGGAATGTTGACATTCTTAACATTTCTTAGGATAATTTTAGGAGATGTAGCGTCAAAATGGAAATAGTTCCGTATAGCAAACTACAAAACCCTAGCCACAAGTCTAATCCATATTATGTTTGTTCCCCGTAATTCTTGGGAACACTATCTACTTGTAAATTTGTGAGTAAAAACCATGAGTGTGAATACGGTGCCTTCTATCAACTACTATTCTCTGGACGTAATCCAAGACGAAGCTCGTCGATTGGTGGAAAGGGGAATGGTCAGCAGACAACAGCCAATATATACCCTCTGCCAATACATTCCAGCGAGAGAGTGGGTTTGCGTTGAATGTGAGTTAGAGAAATGTGACTTTTTACTACGCGATCGCATCGGCGATTTAATTGGTCGTGAACAATGGGACAACGACTAATTCACCGGATTATTTTGGATTGGGAGTTTCTTTTAGATGTTGAGATTTGACAAGAAACCATTCAATACCCAATTTGAGGTGTAATATATAGTTTTGCTCGCTATTCCCCCATCCAGAATCTTTTATTTTCCATTAATGCAAAAGCATTAGAATATGATTTATGCAACTTTTCAATTTAGCCTAAATATTGAATAAGTTATTGTGTAGATCTAGTGTTGTTACTAATCTATGTAGATTTTTCGACCGGAGCAGTTCAATATATTGAACTGCTCCGGTAATTTTTCATATTAAAGCATGGAGTATCAATCTACTTGTTCTAAATACTGATTAATATCTTCAATCATCCGGGTAAGTTCAGCTTCTGTAGTCAAACGAATGCTAACATCACGAACGGTAAGTAGGACTTTGGCCGCAAAGGGAGTAGGCCAGATATTAGGATTGCAGAAAACTTCTAAAAACACTTCACCAGTGTAGCGGTATTCTAAAGGAGGCTGAGGAGTCGCTTTACCACCACCAGGCGTTGGTTTAGCAGCGACAGCTTTGAGGCGCTCCATCAATTGATCTGTAGCTGTTTTTAATTCCCGTGCTGCTTGGGGTGAAAAACTGAAGGAGACAGAACCTTCAATCAGATTCAGTGTCAGAGGAGATGAAGACATGAGCTATTTATTAAAACTTCTTGATAATTACCTATATTACTGGAATAGGCGTTCCAAGCTGGCATCAAAAGCCAGAGTTGAGACATGAATTACTTTTTTTGGATTTCGTTTTTTATATTGAAAATTGAGAGGCTCAGATCCCCGACTTCTCAAAGAAGTCGGGGATCTTTCTTGTTGTCAATAGATTGATGCTCAGTTTTATGCCAAAAAACGGTATTTTGGTTATGGACAGGTCAATTTGTAGGTACAAGATGAGCTTTGAGCTTCTATGAACCTTGATTATCTCATGAGAATTGTGAACCACAAGCTGCGGGAAACTCAAAATCGCCCCCTCAATTCCGCAGAAGTTCTAATTATTCGAGGTATCTGGCACTATCAAACCTACAGTAAAATTGCCGAGGAGGGTGGCTACAGTACTGGATACTTGACGAATGTAGTTGCCCCAGAATTGTTTCAACGCCTATCTGTAATAATTGGTAAGCGCATTACTAAAAAAAACTGTCGTCTTTTGCTGGAGTCTTATGCTGCTTCTCAAATAGTTCCAGTAATCAACATTCAAAAGCAATTCATAGAATTTCCCTCAAATATTAGCGAAGAGTGTTCACCTCGCTATCCCAGTGGTTCAGTTCCACTAAATTCCTCCTTTTATCTTGAACGCTCTTGTATTGATGAGCAGGTATATGCAGAAATTAAAAAGCCAGGAGCTTTAGTACGTATTAAAGCTCCTAGAGAAATGGGTAAAACCTCACTCATCCTCAGGACTCTAGACTATGCCGAGCGTCAAGGCTACTGTACTGTTAGCCTCAATTTAGAGCAAACTGACCAAGCAATATTGAGTAATCTGAATCGTTTTTTGCGTTGGCTATGTGCGAACGTCGCTAGTCAGCTTGATTTTGATGCAAAACTTGATGATTATTGGGATGAAGATATTGGTAGTAAAGTCAGCTGTAGTCTATACTTTCGCAACTGCCTACTAGAGCAGATTGATTCTCCGTTGGTCTTGGTGTTGGATGAAGCGCACCACATTTTTGAGTATCCTCAAGTAGCAAAGGACTTTTTACCCCTGCTGCGTTCTTGGTATGAAGAAGCTAAGAGATTGGCTATCTGGCAAAAGCTGCGTCTGATTATAGTCCACTCAACTGAAATTTATGTACCGCTGCAACTTCAGCAGTCTCCTTTCAATGTTGGTTTACCAGTTCAGTTAACATGCTTTAGTTTAGAGCAGGTGCAGCAGTTAGCCCAGCGCTATGGACTTGACTGGATTGATGGTCAGGAGGCTAAACAACTTATGGATATGGTTGGGGGACATCCTGCACTGGTAAACATAGCACTATATCACCTGAATCGTGGGGAGATCACACTCCCGCAATTACTGGAAACTGCACCGACATCGACTGGAATTTATGTCCATCACTTACAACGCCATTGGGCAACTTTGCAAAAACAGCCAGAATTAGCGATCGCACTTGGTACTATCATCAGTACTATTGAACCTGTATCATTAGAACCCATCATTGCATACAAGTTAAGCAGTATGGGATTGATTAAATTAGATCATAATCAAGCTACACTGAGTTGTCAGTTATATCGGCACTATTTTCAGCGAAATTTTCTCCCCGAAGAAAGACAAATATTGGTTTAAATTTCCTCAGATATTCCATAATTCAAACTATTTTGTTACTCAAAATAGTGGTATCGACAAGAAATAATTGTTAGATATTCGTCATTCACCGCATACACTAACCGATTTGTATCATCGATTCGCCGCGACCAAAAACCAGCTAGTACCGCTGCGCGGAAGTCAAAAGTCAAAAGTCAAAAGTCAAAAGACTTGTATTATCGACTTTTTTACCATTTTTAATGGTCTGTTTATTTACGCCGTGCTGTACTAGGTTCTCCCTCAGTAGTTCTGGTTTCCCAATTCCCTCAAACGGTAATCGGATTGTTGCCTCAATTAGCTTGTTAATTCGTTTTAATGTTTTCTTGTCTTGCCTTTGCCAATACAGATAATCATTCCAAGCTTCATCCGTCCATGCTAACTTTCTAGTCATCCAACAAATTTTGCTCCACCACTTTCCCCTGCTTGAACTGAGCAATAGAACGCTCTAAATGAGCAGCATTGGCGGGAGACTTGAGTAAATGGACAGTCTCTAGCAAACTATTAAATAACTCTAGCGACATCACTACAGCATCCTCCGCATCTCGTCTAGTGATGATGGTATAGTCGGCATCTTCCACCACTTGGTCTAAAACAGTTTTGAGATTACTTCTCGCTTCGCTAAAAGTCACCACTTTCATCTGCTTCATACTTGTACTGTTTGTTGTACGAGTATAGCAGCCTAAAATATATTCAGCAATCCTGAGCATCACTGCCACAGTCCATTTGTTGATATCACATTATTTATCTTTTTAACTATACAAACCTCATATAAAACCTCATATTCAAATTATTTAAAACTCATAAAAAGCTCATATTAAATAAAATATAAAAAAATGTATCTTTTGTATATTCTCGTATTGTGCAATAATCCAAAAACGATATGATTAACCGTAGTTAAGTCAGCTTAGCTTTGTTGATTTTTTGACGATAATCGGTTTTTTACATCTGTAGCTTAGATATACTATGGACAAAATCTCCTAGAAACAGTTGATTTTAAGTATGTGTCTAAATATCTACTCAAAAGTCCATGCTAGATTGAATCGGGCGATTCCAACATTCAAAATATTATGTAAAATTAATAGAGTAAATCAATAATTAAATATTGCTTAATCAGAAATAGTTGATCTGTTTATAGACTTTTAATTATGGGAATAAGAACAACCCATAACTGAGCAAAACCTTCTTAAAGTGAGGAGGAGTTTAAATTTGAAAGTTGGTTCTTTAACTATTGTTGGTACGGGTATTCAATTAGTAGGTCATCTGACTTTAGCTGCGAAAGCCTGGATTGAACAGGCTGATCAGGTTTTGTTTGCTGTAGCTGACCCAATCACAGCAAAATGGCTGCGATCGCTTAATACTACGGCAGAAGCCCTGCCTTACAATACCAACTATCAGCGGCGTAAAAAGACCTACAGTGAAATGGTCGAGAGAATGCTGGTTGGAGTTCGTCAGGGGTTAAACGTTTGTGTGGTTTTTTACGGACATCCAGGTGTTTTTACTGATTCAGCACATCAAGCAATTAAACAAGCCCGTAGTGAAGGTTCCACAGCACAAATGCTTCCTGGAATTTCTGCCGAAGATTGCTTATATGCTGATCTTGGTCTTGATCCTGGACGTAATGGTTGTCAAAGTTTTGAAGCCACAGACTTTTTAATTCGACATCGCAAATTTGATCCTACTAGCGCGTTGATTTTGTGGCAAATTGCAATGGTCGGTAATCTTGGTTTTTACAAAGAAGGGGAACATTTGCATGGACTGACAGTGTTAGCTGAGGTTTTGGCAACACACTATAGTTCTGACCACGAAGTGATTGTTTACCAAGCAGCAGTTTATTACCCAGTTTGTGAGCCGACAATCCAACGGATTCCTTTGTTCAGACTGCCAGAAGCTGATGTTACCCCGATTTCAACGCTTTATGTTCCGCCTCAACCCCCAGTAACTTTAGATTGTGAAATGATGACCCGTTTGGGTATGTCTTTTGCCAAAGAAACTACAACAGAGCAAATCAACGGATGGAGTACTATCAAAAAACTTTGGCTGACATCGACCGAGCGATTGAACAGAAATTCAATGATGCTAAGGCTTTGGCTAATGAAGGTGAAACCTGTCGGTTGATGGGGTATTTTGAAGCAGCCCTAGCTAATTTTAACTGCGCCATTGATCTCAACCCCAACTATGCTTGGGCGATCGCTCACCGAGGGGAAACATATCGACAGATGAAACGCTACGAAAAAGCCCTAGCTGATTTCAGCCGTTCTCTCACCCTTAAACCCGGACATGCCTGGACATTAGCACACCGAGGAGCAAGCCACTACAAATTAAAGTATTACCAAGATGCCTTAACTGATATTAATCAAGCCATCAAATTACAACCTGACTATCCTTGGGCGCTTGTTTACCGGATTAACCTTTATATCAGAAGAGAGCGCTATGAAGAAGCATTAGTCGATTTTGATCGAGCGATCGCTCTTGACGAGACTATCATTGCTCATTGGCCTGGGGAGCGTGGGTTACTACTTAGTTATCTAGGACGATACTTTGAGGCGATTTCTTGCTGTGAGCAAGGATTGCAGCAAAACCCAGAGGATTATATTACGTTATATACTCTTGCTGTCATCAAAGCCCACTTGCAGGGTCTGGCAGCAGTACAAGTAGAAATAAAAACAACACGAAATATCTTACAAGCAGTGGGCAAACAGTCAAGACATGCTGGCGTTATTTACAGATTGGGGGGTTTAGCTGCTCTTGAAGGTGATAGAGATCAAGCCTTTAACTATCTTCAACAAGCTATTGTGTTGGACAATGAGCCACTGGAATTAGCTCGTCGCGACTTAGCTTGGCTGAATTTGCGCGATTATCCACGTTTTCAATCGTTAACCTATGAAGGAGGATGAACTTGAAAAGTTACGGCGAAACGCTCGCTAACCTTAATCAATCAATCAAACACAATCCCAATAATACCGAAGCGATCGCTCATCAAGGGGAAGTTTGCCGCTTAGATAAACAGTATGAAGAAGCTTTGACATACTTTAACCAAGCGATCGCCCAAAATTCTACCTACGCCTGGGCAATTGCCCACCGGGGAGAAGTTTATCGATTAATGAAATGCTATCCCCAAGCGATCGCTGACTTTAACCAATCCCTACAATTGAAGCCTAACTATGTTTGGGCGCTTGCTCATCGGGGTGTAACTTACCGCTGGATGGGAAAACATTATTATCAAAAAGCCTTAGCAGATTTTAGCCGAGCAATTGACCTTAACCCTAATTATGCTTGGGCACTTGCCTATCGAGCGCGTATCTATGATTTATTAAGACAGTATGAGGAAGCATTAGTTGATTTCGACAGAGCAATTGTCCTTGATCAGACAGTATTTGACAATTGGCAAAGTGAGCGTGGCTCGTTGCTGAGTTATTGTGGGCAATACGCCGAGGCGATTAACTGTTGTCAACTAGCTTTGCAAGCAGATCCAAAGAATCACTTTGCTCTGTATAACATTGCTATATTTCAGGCTCGTTGGCAAGGATTAGCTGAGGCTCGTCTAGATATTGAAAAAGCACGGACACTATTGTTAACTTTGCTGGACACTCAAGAGCGCGGGATTGTTCTTTATCGATTGGGAGGACTAGCTGCGATTGAGAGCCAGCCAGAGATAGCGTTGAACTATCTCCAAGAGGCGATTCCACTAGATCAAGAAGCGATCGAGTTTGCACGTCATGACATAGCATGGCTAGAACTGCTAAACTCGCCGCAGTTTTTAAGGTTAATTGCTGAACTTGATTAGTATTCTGTTCGTAGTCAGCACTTTAGTGCTGATTTAAGGACTAAAGTCCTTACTACAAAAATATCTATCAAGGAGACATAAAAATGGGCAGAAAAGCAGCCATATCCAAAGCCAGAGAAGGAGAGAGTTTTCGTCTGTTGGCTAGATACAACCAAGACGAGTTTATCAAAGATAATATCGATAGCCTACTTGAACAGGCAGGACGGCATTTTGAAGAAGCAATTAAAGAAGATGATAACTATGCATGGGCTTGGTCTCATTGGGGCGCAACGCTTTCATATCGGGGCGGTACTCTCAAACGCCTAAATGACCAAAAATTTGAGTATTACAAACAAGCAGACGAAAAATTTGACCAAGCACTTCAACGGAATCCCAATTATGCTTGGGCTTTGGCACATCGAGGCGAAAATAATACTTGGTGGGCGATCGCAGAAAGACCTAGAAACGATCACCAAAAAGTCAAAATACTTTTATCTAATGCCAAAACCTATTTAGATAAAGCTATCGATATCGACCCCAATTATACTTGGGCTTTCGCCCGCAGAGGTTCTGCTTACAGATTCCTTGGGTATATCAAAGGAGAGGATAACACACCAGAACAACCCTACTACGATGAAGCAATCAAAGATTTCAGTAGAGCGATCGAGTTGAATAACAAATATGCCTGGGCTATAGCCTTTCGAGCAGCAATCCATCGGCAAAAAGCCAGGGCCTTAGAAGCTGCTGGTAACGAAACAAGTGCTTTAGAAGAATGGAAACTGACTTATCTCGATATCGAGAAGAGTTTAAAGACTTATATCAATGTTTTTAAACGGCCTACCGTTCTGGATATTGGTGAAGTGTTCCTTCCTCCATCGGCAAGTTTTTAGCTGCTAATTTTAATCAGTCTCCTTCTGAAAGGTACGCTAAGCTTGCACACCTTGTTTACGAAGAAGGATACGAGAAAGTCAATCAAGTTTTAACAGCGATCGCCGAAGAGTGGGCTAGCGTTGACTGATAAAATAGATTCACTCTTGGAGGTTGTATTAAACTTATTTTCCAATAGTTAGGAGAGATTCCATTATGAGCAGCTTATTCGATTTTCTGACCGACATTGCTATTAATCCTAAGCAGCAGATAGCATTTGCTCAACAGCCTATTCTTATGACAGATCTGGTCAGATTATCTGAAGGAGATCAGGCAGTTTTTGAAAGTAAGAGTAGTAAACAAATTGCAGCTTTATTCGCCGATGAAATGACTCCATTAGCAGAAATTTGCAATGATCCTAATCCAGAAGATCCTTTTCCCGATCCTGATCCCGAACCTGAGCCTTCTAAAGAAGATTAGCTTGAGTTTTATTGGTCTCAGCTTCGTTATTGCCAATATTCAATTTAGAGAAACTCAAGATTCTAGTTGTATGCTTGGTCTAGTAAATAACTTTGATCAAATTCTAGTTTCTTGAATTTAATTAATATACTAAAATCCCTATTATAACAGGCTTTTAGTATATTTTTGACGTGAGTTCGACGGATTTAAAAACCCCGCTTCCATTCCTCTCCCCTGCAAGGAGAGAGGCTCTAAAGGCTTAATTTTCGTTGGTAATTAAAGATATTTAAGCCCCTCTCCGCGTCGGAGAGGGGTTCAGGGCGAACGCACGGTATTTCTGAAACCCTTGCTGGATAAGGATATTGACGAAAAAATAGGCTAACTTTAAAAACGCCAAAACCCTTGCTATTAAAGGATTCTTATACTTTAGATGCGTTTGCCCTGGAGAGGGGTTGGGGAGAGGTTCATCGAACTCACGTATTTTTAATAAAAAAACTCATAAATAATATCAAGTATAATTTCTCTTAAATTCGAGTTTATTATCACCTTGATAACTAGTTTATCTACAAATTACATAGCAGTTTTTTTATGGATTGAATATACAACTCTAGCCCTTAGTTCCTAGCCCCTTATCCCCACCGAGAAGCGCTATATAATAATTCAAATAATTGGGAGGTAGATGAATGCCAGCATCTTTTCCAGGCTACCAAATTATTGAAGAACTTCACGATAGCCCTAACTCGCTCGTCTATCGCGGATATCAAATAGAAGATTCTCAACCAGTCATCCTCAAAATTCTCAAACCAGCTTATCCCTCACCGGAAAGAATAGCTTGGTTTAAACAAGAGTATGAAACGACCAAATCTTTGCTGTTAAAAGGAGTGATAAAAGCTTACAACTTAGAAAATTATTTGCATCAATGGATAATGGTGTTAGAAGATTTTGGCGGTGAATCTCTCAATCGCTTCATTAAAAAGAGACAATTTACTCTCGCAGAATTTCTCCGTCTTGCTATTCAAATTGTGAAAATTCTCAAAGAGGTACATCAATGTCAGGTAATCCACAAAAATATTAACCCAGCTAATATTGTTTGGAATCATCAAACAGGACAAGTTAAACTCATTGACTTTAGCATCTCGACAGTACTCTCACGAGAAAATCCTACATTTCGCAATCCTAATTTGTTAGAAGGAACCCTCGCTTATATCTCGCCAGAACAGACTGGACGAATGAATCGAGCCATTGATTATCGAACAGATTTTTACTCACTGGGAGTAACCTTTTACGAATTATTGACAGGTCAGTTGCCTTTCTCTACAGATGATGCCCTGAAATTGGTACATTGTCATATTGCTAAACAATCTGTGCCTCTACATGAACGCAAGCCAGACATTCCTCAAGTAATTTCAGAGATTGTCCTGAAATTGATGAACAAAAATGCCGAAGATCGTTATCAATCAGTGCATGGATTAAAGGCAGACTTAGAAATATGTTTACAGCAGTGGCAAACCAAACAACGAATTGAACCTTTTCTATTAGGACGACAGGATATTTCAGATAAGTTTCAAATTCCGCAAAAGCTGTATGGCCGGGAAGAAGAAATCGCAACTTTGATGGCTGTCTTTGAACGGGTAAGCCTGGGTGCGAACGAAATGATGTTGGTGTCAGGGTTTTCTGGAATTGGTAAGTCAGCTTTAGTGCAGGAAGTCTATAAGCCAATTACCCGCCAGCATGGCTACTTGATCGCTGGGAAATTTGATCAGTTTCAACGCAATATCCCTTATACGTCGATTATCCAGGCATTTCGGTCATTGGTGTTACAACTACTTACAGAAAATGAGATAGCGATCGCTCTTTGGCGAGAAAAACTACTCACGGCTTTGGGTAGCAATGGACAGGTGATGATTGAGGTGATTCCAGAAGTAGAACTGATTATTGGTTCGCAACCTGCTGTAGTTGATTTGCCACCAACAGAAGCCACAAACCGTTTTAACTTAGTTTTACAAAACTTTATTAAAGTATTTACCTGTCAAGAACATCCCTTAGTTATTTTCTTAGACGATTTGCAATGGGTCGATGGGGCTTCCTTGAAGTTAATTGAGATGTTAATGACAGTAGCAGATCATAAATATCTCTTTTTAATTGGAGCCTATCGGGATAACGAAGTCAGTGCAGCACATCCTTTAATGTTGACCTTGGCTGAAATCAAGAAAATTAAAGCAACAGTTAATCAGATTGTACTGTCACCTTTAGCCTTGCCACAGATAACTCAGTTAGTGAGTGATGTCTGCCACTGTCAGCCAGCAATTGCCATTCCCCTAGCCGAATTAGTATTGGCTAAGACTGATGGTAATCCCTTTTTTATGACTGAGTTTTTGAAGTCTTTATATGGAGAAGCCTTAGTCACTTTTAACTATGAACAAAGCTCTTGGCAATGGAATTTAGAGCAAATCCAATCTCAACAAATCACCGATAATGTAGTGGAATTGATGGCGGATAAGGTGCAAAAGTTACCGCCACAGACACAAACAGTTTTGAAGTTAGCCGCTTGTATTGGCAACCAGTTTAGCCTAGAACGACTATCAACTATCTCTGAAAAAACGCCACGAGAAACAGCATCTGCTCTTTGGTCAGCGATCGCTGAGGGATTTATATTACCTCTAAGCAATACTTACAAGTTGACAAATCAGGATGTGGAAGGTTTGTTAGAACGGTTGACAGCAGAATACAAGTTTATCCATGACAGAATCCAGCAAGCAGTCTATTTACTAATTGCCGAAGCAGATAAAAAGGCAGTGCATCTGCGTATTGGTCAACTATTACTAAAAAATACGCCGCCACAAAAGCAAGATGAAAACTTATTTGATGTTGTGAATCAGTTAAATCTAGGGCAGGATTTAATTAACTACCAAGTAGAAAAATATCAGTTAGCACAGTTAAATTTACAGGCAGGAAAGAAAGCCAAAGCCTCAGCAGCTTATCAATCGGCATTTAACTACTTGCAAATTGGTCTAGGGCTATTACAAAAAGATAGTTGGCATCATCAATACAACCTGACCTTGGAACTTCATGTAGAAGCAGCAGAGGCAGCTTATCTCAGTACCAATTTTGAAGTAATGGAGCGTTTAACAGAGATAGTTCTGCAACAAGCCCAGACACTACTAGAAAAAGTCAAAGTTTACAAAGTTCGCATCCAAGCTTATTGGGCAGAAAACAAACATCTAGAAGCTGTCAAAACGGCGCTGCAAGTACTGAAATTATTAAACATAGTTTTTCCAGAACAACCAAGTCCGGCAGACATAATCCTGACTTTGAAACAAACACATTTAGTTTTAGCAGGAAAAGCGCCCTCAGACTTGATTGACTTACCCACAATGACCGATCCGGTCAAACTGGCAGCTATGCAAATCATGACCATTGTCTGGAGTCCTGCCTACTTAACAGTAAATGAACTGATTCCGTTAATTGCCTGCCAACAGGTCAATCTTTCGGTTACTGAAGGTAATGCCCCCGAATCAGCTTTTGCTTATGCTAATTATGGATTAATTTTATGTGGTCAGGGACATATTGATACTGCATATCAATTCAGTCAATTGGCTTTACATCTGTTAGAAAAATTCAATGCCACAAAACTTAAAGCCAAGATATATGTGTTTTGTAACTTTGTCAGACATTTAAAAGAACATCTGAGAAAAGTCCTGTTATATGAGTTAGAAGCTTATCAAAGCGGATTGGAAAGTGGAGATTTTGAATTTGCTGCTGGTGGGGCAATGGGTTACTGCATGATGTCATATTTAAGTGGCAAAGAATTGGTAAAACTGGAACAAGAACAAGCAACTTATAATCAAGCGATCGCTCAACTCAAGCAAGAAGCATTTCTCAATTGGCATCGTATATTTTGGCAGGTAGTCCTCAACTTAATTGGCAAAGCGGAAAATCCCTGTTGTTTAAATGGTGAAGTCTACGATGAAAACAAAATGCTGCCGTTGCATTTAGAAGTTCAAGATCGAACTGCAATGTTGCATTTATACACAAATAAACTTACCCTGTGTTATCACTTTCATCAATTTGAGCAAGCAATTGAAAATGCAGTGAAGTTGGAAGAATATTTAGTGAATGCGGCAACAACTTGTTTTGCTCCCCCTGCTTATTTTTATGATTCGCTGGCTCGGCTGGTGATGTTTCCTGATGCTTCTGCAATAGAACAAAATCGCATTCTCGAAAAAGTTGCTGCTAACCAAGAAAAGATGAAAACATGGGCAAATCATGCTCCCATGAATTATCTACACAAATTTTATTTAGTAGAAGCCGAGCGTTTTTATGTATTAGGTAAAGATCAAGATGCCAGAGAATATTATGATCGCGCCATTACCCTAGCTCATGAACATGAATATCTCCATGAAGAAGCTCTTGCTTACGAACTAGCGGGGCGATTTTATTTAGCTAGGAACCAAAAACATCTGGCTCGTCACTACCTGCAAGATGCTCACTATGCTTATCAGCGTTGGGGAGCTATAGCTAAGGTCAAAGATTTGGAGACCAGATACCCACGGTTTTTGACCAAAACCTCAACAGATAACTTTCCGACTCACTTAAAGATCTCAACCACCAACTCAGATCAAACTACATCAAGTGTATTAGATTTTTCTAGTATATTGAAAGCCTCACAAACAATTTCTGGCGAAATTGTTTTGGATAAGTTGCTAGCAAAGTTAATGAAAATTGTTATTGAAAATGCTGGCGCTCAAAAAGGTTTTTTGATTTTCTACAAACAAGATAATTTAGTGATTGAAGCTCAAGGAAGTGTAGATGCTGACGACTTGACTTTACTGCAATCCTTACCAGTAAATTCAGTAATCCCTGAAACTAAAATTCCTCTTTTGTCAATACTTATTATTAACTATGTAGCTCACACTCACAAAGATGTCGTCTTAAATGATGCCACCAATGAAGCACAATTTACTCTCGACCCATACATTGTTGCTACTCAACCCAAATCTATCCTCTGTACTCCCTTAATTCATCAAGGCAAACTTAGCGGCATTTTATATTTAGAAAATAATTTAACTACAGGTGCTTTTACAAGCGATCGCGTGGAAGTTTTAAGAATCCTTTCGGCTCAAGCTGCCATTTCTATTGAAAATTCCCGTCTTTACGATCAGCTAGAAGGTTACAGCCATACTCTAGAACAGAAAGTAGAAATCAGAACTCAAGAACTCCAACAGACAAATCAAGAGTTAGCCAGTACCCTGCAAACATTAACAACCACACAAGCTCAGATTATTGCCCAAGAAAAATTGGCTTCTCTAGGAGCTTTAACGGCTGGTATTGCCCATGAGATCAAAAATCCCTTAAACTTTGTTAACAACTTTGCTGAGCTTTCCGTAGAGTTAACTCAGGAACTCTGTGAAGAAATTGCAAATCAGCAAGACCGTTTAGATCCAGAGACTAGAGAATATATTGCCGAAACTTTAAACGATCTCAAACAAAACGCTGAAAAAATCAATGAGCATGGCAAAAGGGCAGATAATATTGTACATGCAATGCTGATGCACTCGCGGGGGCAAGCTGGCGATCGGCAAATGACCAATATTAACGCTTTGCTTAAAGAAGCGATCAAGTTAGCTTATCACGGAATGCGTGCCAAGATTCCCTCGTTCAATATTAGCATCAAGACAGATTATGCTGATAATCTTGGTCAAGTAAATGTCGTACCCCAAAATATTAGTCGCGCTTTTATAAATGTAATTAATAACGCTTGCTATACAACACATAAAAAGAAAATGCGTTTTATAGCAAGTGCAGCAGGCGACGACGAAGAATTTTCACCTATGCTTTCGGTCACTACTAAAGATTTAGATCAGCGAATAGAAATTCGTATATGCGATAACGGCGAAGGTATTGCACAAGAAGCACTGGATAAGATTTTTAATCCCTTTTTTACAACTAAACCTACTGGTGAAGGAACTGGTTTAGGTCTATCTATTACCCATGATATTATTGTCCAGCAGCATCGAGGAGAAATTAAAGTAGAAACAAAAGTAAATATTTATACGGATTTTATTATTATTTTACCTAGATTTATTTTTCAGAGATGAGTATTCATTAGTAACACCCAAAGATCAAACAATAAACTATTGTCAACACTTTTGAGAAAATGCTAAAATACTCACTATACAGGGAATAATTTCAAATAGTTTATAAACAGTTTTAAAAGCAACAACCTGTCTATAGTTTTTTCTTAGTTACTGTATAGTTTCAAATTTGGAGGTAATACCTGTGTATATAGAAACTTTTACCCCTGCTGAAGCTGCCGCATTTATTGAATTACCAACAAAGAAGATTTATAAGGAGGTAGAATATAAAATTCTTCCTGAATGTAATCCTCCAAGACTGAATTTTGCTGCTTTGGTTTATCTACGTTTAATCAAAGAGTTAAATTTTATTCCTGTTGATTATCGGTTGTTTCTTTATCAAAGCTTAGTTAAAGCTTTAGAGCAAAAGTTACCAACCATTGAAATAATAAAATTTGTAAAAATAGAAGTTGAGCCTATTGCCAAAGAGGTATTTGAATTAATCAAACGTTTTCAGGCGTGGAAAAAAAATTTAGTTTCTGATCCGAACATAATGGGCGGAGAAACGGTGTTTCCTAATTCTCGACTCACGGTTCGTCATATTGGTTCAATGCTTGATAAAGGCGAGTCACTAGAGCTTGTTTGCAAAGATTATCCTTATTTGACTGAAGAAGATATAAAATTTGCTCAAGTCTACGTGAAAGCTTACCCAAGTGTTGGACGACCTAAAAAGAATTAAATTCCTAATTGATGAAGATATTTCACCGGCCGTTGCACATTACTTGTGTAATGAGCTTTTTATTGATGCAGTTGCTGTTAAAGATCGGGGATTACTTGGTGCAAAAGACTATCAAGTTTTATAATATGCTTTTAATAAAGAGCGTATTCTTGTAACCGCAAACGTTCGGGATTTTGAAAAATTTGCTCGTACTACAGAAATCCACGCTGGTATTGTATTCATTTGTCAAGGAGATTTATCTCGAAATGAACAAATTACTATTGTTAAAGAAGCAGTGAATGCAATAAATGCTGAATTAAAAAATGGACGCGATATGTTAAATCGTGTTCTATACATGAAAGAAGATGGTACTAAAAGGTTTGAGAATTTAGTGTAAAACTAGTAAGAGTATCAGGCGAACTGCGAGATAGAATCAGATACTCCAGAATTATTATCTAAATTACCCCTAAATTTATTTATGAACAAAATAAAATCACCCGTGTCGCTACGTCACAAGCACTATCTGGGTGATTTAGCTAACATTCACCAGATGTTTGCATAATAAATCTTAATTCCACTGATTATAAAATTATAGAGGATGTGCTTAACTAGTCTCTATTATCATAATTAGTTCATTTTGTCAATATGCGAACTTAAATGCAAATAATGGTTGTAGATGACGAACAAGATGTTCAATTGTTGTTTAGACAGAAATTTAGGAGAGAACTTAAACAAGAGCAAATAAAATTATATTTCGCTTTCTCAGCAGAAGAAGCCCTGGAATACTTACAAAGTCAGTTAATTCATTGTCTAGCTTTGATAGTAACAGATATTAATATGCCTGGGATGAACGGGTTAGAAATGCTCAAAGTTGTTAAAGATAATTATCCTAATCTCAAAGTATTTATTATTACTGCCTATGATGATGAATATAATTATCTCACAGCTAAACAATATGGAGCTGATGGCTATATTACAAAACCAATTCAATTCGACAAACTCAAGGAAAAAATACTTAATTTGTAACTAATTGATATCAGGTAAGAAACTATGCGGATGCACATTTAACTTACATATTTTTGATTTTGAACAAAAAATGTCAATCCTTTTCCTCTACTCCTCTGCTGCCTAATACATGTATAACAGCTTATGCCAGCTACAATACTGGTTGTGGATGATGAGCCTGATTTAGAACTCTTACTCCGCCAGAAATTTAGAAAAAAAATTAGGGAAAAACAATTTCAGTTGATTTTTGCCCGTAACGGTGTTGAAGCATTAGAAAAGCTAGAAGTGGAACCGGATATAGATATAGTGTTAACTGATATCTATATGCCGGAAATGGATGGCTTAACTTTAGTTACTAAACTTAATGAGTTATATCCAATTATTAAAGCAGTCATTATTTCTGCCTATGGTGATATTGAAAATATCAGAACCGCGATGAATCGTGGTGCTTTTGACTTCTTAACTAAACCAATTAATTTTCAAGATTTAGAAATTACGACCAATAAAACTCTGCAACATGTGCAGCGGATGAAAGCAGCTAAAAAACAAGAATTTTTAGCACAAGAAGCTCAAGCAAAATTATTAGTACGTTTGCAACAAGAAGTCACAGTGCGCCAACAAGCAGAATTAGCATTGCGTGAAAGCCAGGCAAGACTGACTCAATTCTTAGAAGCTTTACCAGTGGGCATATTTGTAGTTGATAGCGATGGTCAACCTTACTACGCCAATCAAACTGCTCAGCAGATACTTGGCAAGGGAATTGTCACTGCAACCACACCTGCTCAATTGACTGAGAGTTATCAAGTTTATCTAGCAGGAAAAAAGCAGTTTTATCCCACAGAGCAGCACCCTATTGTGCAAGCACTAAATGGCAAAAGTGTCATTGTCGATAACATGGAGATTCGCCAAGTAGACAAGATTATTCCTTTAGAGGTGTCAGCTACACCAATTTTTGATGAGCAAGGTGAAATTGTTTACGCCATAGCCGCTTTTCAAGATATCACACAACGCAAACGATCAGAAGCTGAACGGATGCGGTTAATTTTGGAGTTGGGAGTTAAGAATCTTGCCTTACAAGAAGCTAAAGAAGCATTAGCCAAATCTAACTTAACTTTAGAACAAAAAGTTAAAGAACGCACTCAAGAGCTATCACAAACCCTAGAAATTCTCAAAGCTACTAAAGCTGAGCTTATATTTGAAAATTCCTTGCTTAAAAGCGCAGAGCAATCCTCAGCTTTTGATTATCAAGTAGGGGGAAGTTTGCCTATGGATGCTCCGACTTATGTGGTGCGTTCGGCAGACCGTTACCTCTACAAAGCATTAAAGCATGGAGAGTTTTGTTATATTCTCAATGCACGGCAGATGGGCAAATCCAGCTTGATGGTAAGGATTATACATCATCTTCAGCAACAAGGTTTTAGCTGTGCGGCCATTGATATCACTCGCCTAGGCTGCGAAAATATCACTCTTGCTCAATGGTATAAGGGATTAGTGGTGGAGTTGTGGCAGAGTTTTAATTTGTTAGGAAAGGTGAATTTTAAAGCTTGGTGGGATGAGCAAAAAAATTTATCACCTATCCAGTGTTTAAGTCGATTTATAGAAGATATTTTATTAACTCAAGTTCAGGGTGAAAATATTTTCATTTTTATTGATGAAATTGATAGTATTTTATCTTTGAACTTTCCAGTAAATGACTTTTTTGCTCTGATACGCTTCTGCTATAACCAGCGCAGTATTAATCCCAAATATCGGCGTTTAACTTTTGCTTTATTTGGCGTTGCCACTCCATCTGATTTGATTACAGATTATCAGAGAACACCTTTTAATATTGGTCAAGCAATTCAATTAAATGATTTTCAGGTGCATGAGGCTCAACCTTTGCTGCAAGGATTGACACAAAAAGTTAGTAATCCTCAATTAGTACTCAAAGAAGTATTAGCTTGGACTAGTGGTCAGCCTTTTCTTACCCAGAAACTCTGTAAGCTGATTCGCAATTCGGCTTCTGCTATTCCTACAAATAGTGAGGCAGAATGGATTGAGAATTTGGTGGTCACAAATATCATTAACAATTGGGAATCCCAAGATGAGCCGGAGCATTTGCGAACAATTCGCGATCGCATCCTCAAAAATACTCGCCACCCTGTTGGGTTACTAGAACTATATCAGCAAATTTGGCATCAAGGGAAAGTTCCGGCAGTGGATAGTCCAGAAGCAAGAGCATTGCTATTGTCGGGGCTAGTAATTAAGGAACAAGGGTCTTTGAAAGTCCATAACCGGATATATGAATTGATTTTTAACAGCAGTTGGGCATGGGGCATGGGGCATGGGACAGAGGTTTTCTATTGACTTATGATGAAAAATCTCTTGATCATAATGAGTTTTGATGTAAATCAATAAAAAAGTATAAATATTTACTTTATATACGCAAATAAGCAAAGAAATTTGAATTTTGAGTTACTAACTTTTCTTTACCTATTTCCCGCCAATCAGGGTATCTAGTAAGTATTTTTTCCTAGTCTACGGGTGGTTTTGAGTGAAACAACTACCCAAAAAACATAAAAAATCCTGAAATCCATATAAATTAATGGTTTCATATATCCACTTCAGGCTACAACACCTTAGAATGATTCATTGAAAAGTCGAGCCGATGGGATTTACAGGCGTTTTAAGTAAAAGTACTCCCAAAGGACGATTTTTGTATTTCTCCCAACAGAGATTTCCGTAAGGATGCGACAGGGTGCATCCGTAAAGAATCTCAAGTAAACCACAAGGAGTTTGACATGAACAAGGGTGAATTAGTTGATGCCGTAGCTGAAAAGGCTAGTGTTACCAAAAAACAAGCGGATGCAGTCTTAAGCGCCGCTTTGGAAACGATTATTGAAGCTGTTTCTTCTGGCGATAAAGTCACGCTGGTAGGATTCGGTTCATTTGAATCACGGGAACGTAAAGCTCGTGAAGGTCGTAACCCCAAAACCAATGAAAAGATGGAAATTCCAGCGACTAAGGTTCCCGCTTTCTCCGCTGGTAAGCTCTTTAGAGAAAGAGTCGCACCCCCAAAATCATAGGTTCTGTTTCCGGGAATCTTTTTTTGATGCGGCAACCATCTCATGGGGGAAATTTAGCTTGGGCAGCAGCACTGGCTAGTTGTCCCCCTGACGCTATTCTGGATTTTTCTGCCAGCATCAGCCCTTTGGGGCCACCAAACAGCGCGATCGCTGCTATTACGTCCCAAATTGGTAATCTCAGGCACTATCCAGACCCAGATTATAGTGAACTGAGACTTGCTCTCAGTCACTTCCATCAATTACCGCCGAAGTGGATTCTGCCTGGTAATGGCTCAGCAGAATTACTCACTCTAGCAGGTAGGGAATTAGCAGAATTAGCCGCAACAGCGTTACTCACTCCAGCATTTGGCGATTATTACCGTACGCTAGCAGCTTACAACGCTAAAGTACTGGAGTTTCCCTTAAATTGGGGGGATAACGGTGATTTGTCATTTGACAAAGGACAAAATACCAAGGACAAAGGCCTACTTCTAAATAATCCCCATAACCCGACGGGAAAGCTGTTTTCGCGGGAGGCAATTTTGCCTTATTTAGAGCAGTTTGCTCTGGTAGTGGTAGATGAAGCGTTTATGGATTTTTTGCATCCCGATCAAGAACAAAGCCTGATTTCGATGGTGCAGGAATATGAGAATTTAGTAGTATTGCGATCGCTAACAAAATTTTACAGTCTCCCTGGACTGAGATTAGGATATGCGATCGCTAACCCCAAACGCCTCTCTAAATGGCAATTATGGCGTGATCCTTGGCCTGTAAATACCCTCGCGGCAGCAGCAGCAATTGCTGCCATCCAAGATCAAAAATTCCAAGAGCAAACCTGGAAGTGGCTACCACCTGCACGAAATCACCTGTTTGCGGGTTTAGCCTCAATTCCAGGATTGCAACCCCAACAAAGTGCTGCTAACTTCTTACTGGTTGAGTCACAACAGTCGAGTTTGCAGTTGCAGCAACAACTACTCCAGCATTACCGAATTTTAATTCGCGATTGCCTTAGCTTTAAAGAACTAGGCGATCGCTTTTTCCGGATTGCTGTACGTTCCAAGTTTGATAACCAGCGCTTATTAACAGCGTTACACTCATTGCTAAATAATTTCAAGAAATAGCCTCTCATAAAACCTTTGCGTTCCTTTGCGCCAACCTTTGCGCTCCTCTGCGTTGAAAAATATTACTTTTTTAAACGCAGAGGCACACAGGTAACACTAACTAATTACAAATGACTATTGATTACGATGTCGTGATTATTGGCGGTAGTCTAGCTGGACGTTACGCTGCTTTAGTTGCAACCCAACTACATGCCACAGTTGCCTTAGTAGAATCTCCAGTAAATTGCAGGTTTATTCATCACCATGCCATGAGCGAAATTGGCAAACTCGCGCAAAATCTTAATCATGCAAGCGATTTTGGTATTCATGCCACACAGACTAACACCTCAAACAAATGTCAAATATCCATAGCATGGCAAGAAGCTATGCTTTATACCCGCAGCGTCGTTTCAAATATTCAACAACAAAGTTCTCCTGCTATCTTAGCGGCGCTAGGAGTTGATGTAATTTTTGGTAGTGGTCAATTTCAATCTTCACCCCATCTGGCATTTGCCGTTAATGACCGTCTACTCAAAGCAAGAACCTATTTACTAGCTAGTGGTTCTCGTCCAGCAATTCCAGATATTGAAGGATTGTCAAGCACTGGTTACTTTACCCTATCTAATATTTGGCAGTCTTTAAAGGAACCGACATTGCCCAAAAATTGGGTGATTATTGGTGGTGTTCCCCAAAGCATTGAAATAGCCCAAATCCTAGCGCGGTTGGATTGCAGAGTGACGCTGGTAGTCGATTATCCCCATATTTTGCCTTATGCTGACCCAGAAATAGCCCAGCTGCTTCAGGCGCAATTAGAAGTTGATGGTGTGCGCGTCCTCACCCAAACTTTAGTAACTCAGGTGATGCAAATTGACCATAAAAAGTGGATTCAAGCAGGAGATAAGGCAATTGAAGCTGATGAAATTTTAGTAGCGACTAGACAGCAGCCAAATGTAGAATTTCTCAATTTAGCAGATGTAGGAGTGAAATGGCGACGACATCGCTTGGTTGTAAACGATAAACTGCAAACCACCAACCGCCGGATTTACGCTTGTGGTGATGTCATTGGTGGTTATGACTTTGCCAATGTCGCTAATTACGAAGCCAGAATTGCTCTGAAAAATGCCCTCTTTTTTCCCAGGTTTCAAGTTAATTATCGGTGTATTCCTTGGGCGATATTTCCTCACCCCGTGTTGGCAGAAGTGGGTTTGACAGAGGCGCAGGCAAAACACCAATTTAGTCGAGATCAAATTTTAATTTTACGGCAGTATTATAAATCAGTAGCAGCAGCCCAACTGCGGGATGAAACTACAGGTATTTGTAAATTAATAGTGCTACGCAATGGGGAAATTTTGGGAGCTTCTGTTTTAGGTGCAGAAGCCGGAGAGTTAATTAATTTGATTGCTTTTGCTATGTCCCAAAAAATCCCAGTCAAACATTTAGCAAATTTATCTTTTGTCTATCCCAGCTTCTCAGAAATTCTCGAACAAGCTGCCAGAGAGTGGAGTAACTACAGATTAAATAACAACATTCCTTTGCAAGACTTTTTAGAAAGCTTTTTCCATTTCCGCCGTAATTGGAATTTATGACAAACCTTGCATCATTATCCATACTGCACTTGCTGCCACTAGTGGCACACTGAGATTATCTGTACCGTGGGGCGAAACTGCCTCAGCTAGGGTGGCAAAAATAGCACTGACTAACGCTACCAAAAAAGCCTTTCCTGCACTCAGAGGTGTTGCTAGGGGGCTAAGGGATGAATCAGGTAATAACAGCAGCACCAAGAATATTACCAACGTACTCGCCAGCAACATCGCCGCGGAACCCTCCCAAGAACGCACAGAGTTACCAATTTGGTATTTATGCTGCCCGAAACGCCTGCCAATTAACGCCGCCAGTGCGTCTCCCCAAGTCATCGCCATCACCCCAGCCACAGCAACGGGAACGTTATCAACTGTACCATCTGGTCGCCACAGCAATCCAAATAGTAGTGTCACCGAAATAGCAAAATAAATCGTACCGGGTGAACTGTCTTCAGTATCCATTGCGCCGATAATTCGGTAGCGGTAAAACAGGTAATTGAGTCCGATAAATGTGGCAAAGGGCAGAATACCAATTTCCCAGCGATTAAACAGCAGCAGTACGCCAAAAACCCACATTCCTGCACCAATATGGATAATTTTACGGGTTAAATTTGGCTGTACATTAAATAGCTTGCGTAGTCCCTCACCCAAAATTAGTAGAGAAATTGCGTAGATATAGGAGACTGCTAACCCAATAAAATCGCTATTAGTCATTTGCTCCCTGTCTCATTTTTGCCGCTGTTACGTTTAAAGTTTTTTTCTGGAAACGACACACTACCAATACCTTGCAGAATACCACGACCAATTAAACCTAGACCACGACCAATGATTTGGGTAAGAATAAAGACAAAACCACTGCCTAAAAAGGATAACAGCGATCGCAGACGGGGAGCGATCGCATCTCGAAATTCCAGTATCAATGTTACCACTAATGGGATTCCCGAAAGCTGCGCTAATTCCCGACCACGGGGAGCATAAATCGAAATATTGGCAATCCCACGAGGCGCTAAGACAAATAGCTCATAACGGCTTTCAAAAGTTCTTTGGGCTTCTTTGACATAATTGTTCAAGCGATATTTCCATGACAAATCGTTTCTAAAACGTTCAATATCCCGCGTAGAAATCAACTTCCGGTCATAAAAATTCTGCTTAATTACTTCTACATCTGCTAGGGAGTTTAATAGCGGCTGCACTACACCGTTTGCTACCTGAATCAACAAATTCTCTAAAATCATTTCGGCTTGAGACTTGGCTTCGGAGCTTCCTGCTGGGTAAGAGGTATTATCAATGTTTAAATCTATTTGAAATAGTAAATAAGCAAATAACTCAACAACTAAAGGAATTTTATTCAAAATTTCTGCTTGTACAACCCCAGGATTTTGCAGTAATAAATTCACAATTTCGATATTTTGCTTGCCTAATTGCAATCGTGAAAACTTACCAAAAAAATCTGTAATTGTTGATTGCCATAGATCAAGTAATATAGTACTTTTTAAATCTCCTAATTGATTCATTGTAATTTGAGCAATCCGCAGTTCATCTAACTGTTGAGCCAGTTTTTGCAGAATTAAATAAAGTAATTCTCGTTTCTTCTCTTCCCGAAAAATGTCAATTTCTAAAGCAATATCCGTCACATTTTGTAAAGAAAATTGCAGTTTGGTGACACAAGATGAAAATAAAGCAGCTTGTAGCGCTCTGGGGCTGAGTAAAGGTGGTGAAGTTTGCGGGATAATAGTGCTACTGGGTGAAGGGATAGTAGGCTGTTGCTGAATAGAGGAAATAAATTGTTGCTGCTGTTTTTGTTGTCTTTCTTGTGGTGAAATCAATAAACGATTGAGCAGCCAACGAGTTGCCAGTAGTTCTCGCCGTTGTCCAGCCAGAACTGCTTTATCTATTAGTGGTAATCCGGGGATGTGTAATTGGGCTGTAACTTCTTTTAATGTGGCATTAATGTAGCCAATTCCTGATAAATGCCAATTATGGCGTAGCCTAGCAAAAGGGAGTGAGGAGTTTTGATTTTCCTCAGCTACCCATTTACCGATATTTTTATCTGTTGCTCTTTCATTCAACCAATAGGAATTGCCAGCTACTACTTCTTCCATTGCAGCGACTAATTCGGTAATGGAAGTACCTTTGGGACAGTAACCATTTACACCAGCAGATTTTGCTGCTAAAAGTATTTCTGGTTCTCGGATGAAACTAAAAAGCAAAATAGGTAGATTGGGATACTGAGTTTTTAGTTGCCGACAAAGTTGTAAACCTTGCTGCTGACTGTCAGTAGAGCGACCATTACCTAATTCTAAAATGACCAAATTTACTAGGTTGGGGTCTTGTTGGGCAAGTTCTGCTAATACCTGCAAGGCAGCGGTATCGGTTTCTACTGTCGATACCACTTGAATGTTATGGATTTCTTCCAAGGCTACCCGTAGTCCCAACTGGAAGATAGGGTCTTGGTCAATTAATAATAATTTTAGAGGGCGATCGCTCATATTCTGCTCAAATACACAAGCATCGTTTTTTTCTAGTCAGAAAACAGCTTTGATGCTAAGCTTAGTCCTTCATTTTGTTGACCAGTCGAACAGCGACTTTACAAGAAATCTCCCCAGAAATATCGTTGCAATGGCAGCGAATTGCCATCCAGCACTGTTAGATAATGAGGTGTTGCAAACTACTAGTGCTACTTTATTGTGGGAAATTTACCATCGCCTGAGCCAATGGTTATTGGGTTATCCCCTGATTGATGGGATTAAAACAATGTTACTACGGTCAGGATCAGCTCATATTCATAGAACACCAGAAGCGATCGCAAATTTGCTTTTTGGTCGCTATCCCCAAGATTTACTCGTTCAAATGCAAGCGATCGCTCTACAAATTTTACACAGCTATCGTCATCAAGTCACTTTGTCTGCGGAATCAAACACAAATACTTTACCAGTTTTTTATTTTCACTCTTTTGCCAGTCCTCAGGTGCAACGAACAATTACGACGGAATTTTCTCACCCAAAGGAGAGTACCTTTGTGCTGAAGCTATTGCTAATCAACTGCAAACCCTGACTCAACGCCAAAAGCAGATGCTGATGGGACAATCAGTTTTATCCTTGATTCTGCCAGTAGTGTTGCCAGCATCTCTACAATTTACTCGGTTATGGCATTCTTACTCAAGAAATTGCCCAACTAGTGATTAAAAGCTTACAGCAGCAGCAGCAAACAAGCAATTTCTCCTGGAAGTGGAAATGGATACCCTATGCCCCATGCCTATTCTTGTGAATTGCGATAGCCATAAAAGTTAATTGTGTATTCGGTAATCTGTACTCCTGTTTTTTGTTCAACTTGACGGATGACTTCTTCTGGTAGTTCTATATGAACATCAAGAATTTGATTGGTATCAATACAGTTAACATGACTGTGAGAATCACTGATATTACCGTATAAACGCCCATCGCAACGTTCAATACACTCAATAATACCTTGACTAGATAAAGCTTCTAGATTTTGATAGACAGAAGTATGACCGATGTCTTTACCTTGGTGATTGAGGCGATCATAAATCTCTCTAGCAGAAAGATGTTCATTTGCTTGCCATAACAGTTCTAAAATAAAGCGACGCTGGCGGCTGACGCGCATACCCAGCATTTGACAACGCTCTAAAGCATCTTCTAAGGAACGAATCGGTTTTGTTGATATTACTTGTTTTTGCATAGTTAAGTTTGTTAACTATTGGGAAAAATTTCCCATGTTTTTAATGTTGATTGGTTCTCGATTATATGCAAGGATATTACACGCCGCCATTTCACATCTAACTGTGTTGTTGCTTGTAATTGCTGCGAAATTCACAGTCTGAGGTAATGACTTTGGTTGCTTGTTGACGGTTGCTTTGCCACACCCTAATCTAAAACAAACTCATTACAACTTTAGCTTATAATTACTATAAATGTCCACCTTGGGACAGGTACTTTTCCTGCTCAAGTAGGCTGAACTAAAGTGACCTGATGTAGATAAGTAGCATCAATCCCTGAAAGCTGGTACTGTGGATACTCGATCCTACTGTTGGGCACTGCTGAGTCAATGACAATCACGATCGCACTGAATGCTGACTCTATTAACAATTTGGATCTTTCACCTGCATTAATGGTGATTGACGAACTGTTGCCAGAAGAAGCGATGTCTGACGACAAAACGCACAGCGTCTACGCTTCCTATGAGCAGCAACTGCGCTTTGATATCGACTATCCCCTAGAACCTGGCGACCCCCGCGAACTTTCAGAAATTCCAGAGTTGCGGCTGTGGTTTGTCCGTTTGGATGCCAAGTATCCTTGGTTACCGTTTTTACTAGATTGGAAAGCTGGGGAATTAGCCCGCTACACTGCCATGTTAGTACCCCACCAATTCAGTTCCAAAGAAGGCATACAATATAATCCCGAAGCCTTAGAAATCTTTTTGATGCACAAAATTTTTATTTTAAGCGATTGGCTCAAACAACAAAATTTACCCAGCTTATCGCGGCTAAAATATATGGCGCAAATGTTTGGTTATGAATTGGATGATGCGTTATTTGAAAGATTTTAATAGGGAATAGGAAATAGGACATGGGTTAAACATAAACAAGAAACCAAAATCCGCTACATTCTAGCGGATTTTAGGTGGCGATCGCATATCGCATTAATGATGATTAGTTGAAAATTCTTGACACCATAATCTTAGAAAACTGCTAGTTTAGCCACCCCAGATTTTTTCTAAAACTGTTTTGGGCGAAATGTCTGCCGTTCGATTTGTGGGAGATTTAATCGCAAGAAATTTATCGTTTTTAGGTAATACTTTGGCTGGTTCTGTGGGGCCAAATAAGGCGATGGTATAAGTTTGTACTGCCACACTCAGATGTAGTGGCGCACTATCTGTAGTCAACATTAAATTTGCCCCGGCGATCATAGCAGCCAACTTGCCAATATCACTTGGGGCAGTCACCTTAATTTGTGGACAATAATCCAAGAGCGATCGCACAAACTGCTCATTATCAACTCCTTTAACGAACACTATAGGCAAATCCGGCTGTTTGGACTGAAATTCTTGAATAATTTGCAGCCAATTCGCCACAGGATAGCTTGTATCCAGACTTTTAGACTGGGATTCCTGGTTAAAACCATCATTCATCAAGACATAGCCTGTTTCATGCAGCCCTAAGTGTATTTGTTCTTTCTGTGCCCACTCAATATCTGGTTTTGGCACATTCACTCCTAACTCTGGGCAAGGGGTGTTAATACCCAATGTTTGCAACAAGTCATGGTAAACCGCCGCTCCATATTGGGATGGTTTGAATGGTACAGAGTTGGTGAGAAAAATTGCTCCTTTGCCTTGGTAGCCGATGCGTATGGGAATGCCTGTCAACCAGAGAAAAAGACCTACCAACCAGCTTTGCCCTACAGTAATAGCGGCATCATATTCGCGATCGCGAATCATACCCACCAGATTACCCCAATCTGCCAAACTGTTACGATCTTTGAAATCAAAGGTCAGTACTTCATTAACTGACTTGCTCACCCGGTAGGCAGCCTTTGACCGGGGTTCAACAACGACATCTAACTGAGCGTTGGGGTAATAGCGCTTCAGGTCATCTAAAGTCGGAAAGAAGAGGATTTGGTCGCCAATTCCGCCAGGTACAAGGGCTACTACTCGCATAATATTTATTGACGCGTACTCGCTCCCTATTTTAGGGGAATATTAGGTATTGGGTATCAGGGATTTGGATATTGGATATTGAAGGATATGGGCATTGGGCATAAGTTATTCTCTTCCCCTGCTCCCTGCTCTCTAGTCCCTAGTCCTAATCCCTAATTTAGAGATTAAGAAATTCTGTGTATTTACTAATTCCAGCCGCAGGAATCGGCAAAAGAATGGGGAGTAACCGCAATAAACTCCTACTCGAAGTGCGATCGCAAACAATTATTGCTTGGACTCTCAAAGCTGCGGCCGCGGCAAGTACAATTCAGTGGATAGGAATTATCTCTCAGCCCGCTGATTGGCCAGAACTCCAGGCAATTCTCGCTGAGATCAAGCTCACTAAACCAGTAGAACTGATTACCGGCGGCTCTACACGCCAAGAATCTGTTTACAATGGCTTGCAAGCACTGCCAGCAGACGCAGAGCAAGTATTAATTCACGATGGCGCTAGATGTCTGGTAACATCAGATTTACTCAATTCCTGCGCCCAAGCTATTCGCCAATGTCCTGGCTTGATTGCCGCCGTGCCTGTGAAAGACACAATCAAAGTTGTTGATGAAAATGGCATAATTCAAAGTACACCAGACCGACAGCAACTTTGGGCAGCACAAACTCCTCAAGGATTTAATGTCAAGTTGTTGAAACAGTGCCATGCCGAAGGTGTCAGCCAAGGTTGGGAAGTAACTGACGATGCTGCTTTGTTTGAAAGGTGTGGCATTGAAGTGCGAATTGTCGAGGGAGAAGAGACAAATCTGAAAGTGACCACTCCCCAAGATTTAGCGATCGCAGAATTTATCCTCAGCAACCGAGGCTTTTAAGAGAAAGAGTGAAGATATTTAAGCTTACCAAAACATATCTTGACTTTTATAACGAATTCTAGTATAATCCCACACACCAGTTATATAGTCTTTTGTCCTTTGTCAGGTGTCAGTTGCTAATGACTAATGACTAAATGAATACAGCCACAGCAACGAAGATAGAAGCAATTCTCTATTTGAAGGGAAAACCCTTGTCGCTCGGTGAAATCGCCGAGTATGCCGCGTGCGATCGCGCCACCATTGAAGAAGGCATCATTGAACTAATTGACAGCTATGCCCGCCGAGATAGCGCCCTGGAAGTGATAGAGACCCCAGGTGGTTATAGTCTACAACTACGGTCTGATTTTCATGACTTAGTGCAAGCACTGATTCCCGTAGAATTGGGATTAGGTGCATTGCGGACTTTAGCAGCGATCGCCCTTAATAATCCCATCCTCCAAAGTGACTTAATTAACCTGCGTGGTTCAGGAGTATATCAGCACGTTCCAGAACTAGTCGAACTTGGTTTTGTCCGCAAACGCCGAGACAACGAGTCTCGCTCCTACTCATTGCAAGTAACGCCAAAATTTCATCAGTATTTTCAAATCGAACAGCTTCCTCAAATATTTTCCAATAATCAGAAGGAAGAACAATTAGAACTAGACCTAACACTCCAAGAAGAGGCAGGGGAAGCAGAGAGCAGGGGAAGAGAATAACTTATGCCCAATGCCCAATGCCCCATTCCCCAGTTGATTATACCCGTGGAGAATGCACTACCCTTGTACTATGGTTTAAAGTAGAATTAGCAACTAAGCTAAAAAAAATTGCCCATGGTGTTTGATCCTGATTTTTTAAATGACAACTCTGAAGAACACCCCAACCAGCTTCTGAACGACCACTCTGAGGAATACCCCAATCAGCTACTCAAATATCTACAGCATCAGTCTCCTGATGTTTTAGCTCGCGTAGCCCAGTCCGTTAGCCCTGAAATTAAACAAATCATTTCGCAAAACGTTCAAGGGCTAGTGGGAATGCTCCCCGCAGAAAACTTCAACGTGCAAATCACGACAGACAGGGATAATCTCGCTGGGCTACTAGCATCAGCCATGATGACGGGGTATTTTCTGCGTCAGATGGAACAAAGAATGCAATTAGAGCATTTGTCTAACAACCAATAGTCAATTAGTCAATAGTCAATAACTGACAATTCTAGGACTATTGACTACCTTTTTTTCTCAGGATAACTTCCTGATTGCACTTTCAGGGTTTGAATTTTTCCACTGCGGTTGACTTCAATGACCAAGATATCTCCAACGGAACTGGACTCTACCAGCTTCTGAACTTGGGCTGCTATTTTGACTGGTTTACCGTTAATTTTTTGAATCAAGTCTCCAGGAAGCAGTCCTGCCCGCTTTGCTGGGGAGTCATCCATCACTCCCTTAATGACAACGCCAGTCTCCTGCTGAATGTTGAGATTGTTTTCTTGGTTAATCTGCTGTTTTTTAGTCGGAGAAAGGTCTGCCATTTCAATCCCTAAAAAAGGATGCTCTGCCCGCCCTTTGGTAAATAAATCATTGGCTACACGGGCAGCAGTTTCAATAGGAATGGCAAAACCAAGTCCTTGAGCATCGGCGCGGATAGCGGTATTAACACCAATTACCTCACCTTGGGCATTTAACAAAGGCCCACCAGAATTACCAGGGTTAATCGCTGCATCGGTTTGGATAAAACTGACTCGCTTATCGGGGACACCGACTTGAGCGCTGGTGCGATCAGTGGCGCTGATGATGCCGATGGTGACAGTATTATCTAAACCCAAAGGATTACCAATAGCGATCGCCCATTGTCCTGGCGCTAAATTTTGCGAATTGCCCAACTTTACTGTGGGCAATTTATTTTCGGGAATTTTCACCACCGCTACATCTGTGATAGTATCAACCCCCATTACCTTGCCCTCAAAAGTCCGACCATCCTTGAGGGTTACTTGCACTGTATCTGTATCTGCTACTACATGAGCATTGGTCAGTAATTCGCCACTTTCGCTCAAAATGAATCCTGAACCTGTACCGCGCTCAATCCGTTCTTGGGGAATTGGTTCCTCATCCTCACCAAAGAACCGACGTAAGAGAGGATTTTTTAAAGCTTCAGAGATGGGATTGGGTACTTTGCGGGTGGCATTAATTCGTACCACTGCTGGGCCAACCTTTTGTACTGCCGTGGCAATAAAATTCACATTATCGCTTCCAGTAGAGCCATTTGTCCCACTTCCAGAACTAGGGACTACGGACTCTGGAGGTAAAGCCATTGTCACATTTTTCAACTGTTGAAATGAGCGATCGTGTGGTAGTAAATAGCGACTGCTTAACAGACCTGCACCGCCGCCAATTGCCAGTAAAGATAGACAAATAGCCAGTTGTTTTAAGGATAAATTCATAATCATTACGTTTAAGCCAGAACAGCAGTGCTGCTATTAATTTCTAAGTGTAGTCAAGCAAACGGCAAGTGGACAGATCAATTTTCAGAAAAATTGTTAGGAATAGGGCATTGGGCATAAGTTATTCTCTTCGCCTGCTCCCCTGCTTCCCCTGCTTCCCACTTCTTAAACTCCCAATCTATAAATCTAAGAATTAGCGCTCTGTTGACGTGTAAATATGACTATTCCTTATCGTCTATTTTTGCTCTGTAGCCTAGTTAGCATTTTGGGGCTAGTATCCATACTGCCAGAACCAAAAAGTGCCACTGCTGCGGTAGCGGATTGCCCAATTCCAGCTCTATCTCGTTTTCAGCGCCATAAAGTCGTTCGTGGTGAAAGTTTGGAGAGTATAGCACAACGCTACAATCTCGTTCCAGCAACACTTATTGACATGAATCCAACTTTAAGAAATGGCAATGTGACTGTTGGTAACGAACTTCAGATTCCTCCCTATAACGGAATTGTTGTCGAAGTTCCTCGTGGCCAAACTTGGCGACAAGTAGCGGCAAAATATAAAGTCCGTGCCGATACACTGTTTGAAATCAATGGCTGTCAACAAGATCCCAGAATCGTGTTTGTTCCAGAAGTAGATGGATCGCCAAATCGTCCTATTTCTGCGTCTGCTGACGTAGAAAAGCCCGATCGCGCCTCTATATCTGGATATCCTTTACAGCAAATGGGAACTGTGGGATTAGCTTATGGCTGGCAAATTAATCCTATTACTGGTGAGGTATTCTTTCATAGTGGCGTAGATTTATTAGCAGCGGTAGGAACTCCTGTAGAAGCGATCGCACCAGGAACCGTAGTTTTTGCTAATGATCAAGGTAGTTATGGCAAGCTGGTCATTATTAACCACAGTGGCAAACTCCAAAGTCGCTATGCCCAACTTGATACTATTGAAGTTACCGTTGGTCAAAAAGTCAACAAAGGAGACTTAATAGGAACAGTCGGTACAACTGGAAAACCTACTTCCAAACAACCCCATCTCCATTTTGAAATGCGTGCTAGCTCAGACTTAGGTTGGGTAGCAGAAGACCCAAAAACTTATCTCAAGCAGTAAGGGGAATGAGAGAGAAATAACCACTGCCTATTGCCTCTTGTCTTTTGACAACTTACAACTGACAACTGACCAATTCTCAATTCCCAAATTCGATCACTTCGCTAGATTTTATAATGTGCATTCCTACCTCTGCAAACCTAGCAAATGCTGCATCTGCTTGTTCTGTATAGTCCACAACACCCGGAACAACAACGGGGGAAGTGCAATCTTCTAGTAAATAAACTTTTTGAGCCAGGTTAGCATCTACCTGTTTAATTTCTGTTAATAAATCGTTAATCGTCCAAGCTACGCAGTGACTTTTAGCTTGTCCACCAATAATTACAGCATCAAATTCTAAAAGCTGCTGAATCAAACGCGTGTTTTTTTGTCCAAGTGGACGTTGCTCAAAATCTTCCAACACCTCTGGACGTAAAATTGAATAATTTTCTGTTAAAGGATTCTCGCCTTTGATTTCAAATTGCGTTTGACTTTGACGAGCAATGCAGTGGAAAAATATCGCTTCTTCTACTGATGAAACTAAAGCATGACCAATACCACCCAACATGGAATGATAAGGCCAAACGGTGAGAGGAGATTTACCGTCTTGAGTGAGTTTTTTAACGTAATGATAAGCGTGTTTTTCTAATAATTTGTAATCTCCATTAGTAATACTGTGAGCGACTGCTGGGTTAACTTTCCAAATACCCTGCTCAATATCTTTTGGAGTAATGCTAGTCGCTGCTGGTGTAGGATGTTCACCTATGTCGTTCACCCAAAAAATTGGATGGAAAATTTGCGTTGCTGTGTGAGTATCTAGTGTGGGTATAATTGTCGTAATTAATCCCAAATTGCGATAAATAAACTCACACAACCGTCGATTATCATCAATTGCACCACTTCCAGATTTTCCACCTACAAATAATTCAAATCCAGGAATGCAAAAGGTGTTTTGAACATCAATTAAAAGTAAACAAATACGAGTTTTATCTAAAGAAGCTGGTTTGATATATTCTTGTTTTGCCCATACTTCAGCTTCTGCTGCACGTTCTTGGTAAGGTACACGCCAGACTTCACTGACTTTTTCGTAGTTAAAATGTAGGGGGATGGGGAATTGAGTTTTTGTTTGTATGTTCATATTAAAATTTGTACTTATTTTTGAGTATTTTAGAATAAGCTAAGTTAAAAATAATCTTCACCTAGTAAACATCATTGTGAGAGCCTAAAGTTAACAACAATATTTCTTCTTCTCCCGATTCATTATTTGTAACAAACTTAAATAAAATACGATTACTATAGTCAATCGAGCATGAGTATCTATCTGCTAAATCACCTTTGAGCTTGTGATTATGTAAACTGGGTTGAAATGGATCTTCAGTTATTTGCTGTAATACTTGCTCAATTTGAAAACGTAACTTAGGATTTTTCTTGACTACACGCTTAAAAGCACGAATAAAAGTCGGACTCCGCCATTAAATCTGCAACTGAACCACGCCGGACATTACCTTGAGCATAATCATTCTCTGCTTCTGCAACTGCTTTTAATAATTCATCCCGTCCTTGTTGTTTAAGACGCTTCTGAATAATATCTACAAGCATAGCCTGAGCTTCTGGATCTAAGGCTTCTACTGCCTCTATCGCTTTCTGGAATGTGGATGTTTTTTCTAGCATAGGAGTTAAAGCATTTGGTGATAAGTCTAATTTAGCTGGTGATCGGCGCGATCGCCTTCAACAAAAGTTAAATTATCCTTGCTTTTTACTATTAATTTAATTATCTACATCATTCAAAACTTCTCAACATAGACAATCGTCCATCTAGCCAATCATCATCAAACCATCCATAAGCTAAAACATCATCAACCGCATTTGCACTAATTCCCATTACCCAAATATGAGCAGCTTTGATAAACACAGGAATTGAAGATATTTCGGCTTCACTTAGTTGACGAATTGTTTGATAACCTTCAATAAAACTATTCCTAATAATAACATCTATTTTCATCTTCATTGCTACATGTAAAAACTTGGCAATATCAAAAGCACGCCAACCATAGCCGCATTGATCAAAGTCAAACAGTGTGGGCTGATTTTGTTTGGTAAAATGGGCATTGCCAGAATGAACATCACCAACACCAATTCCATACTCAGGTGCTGATGAAGGTAGTTTAATTTTTAGAAGTTGACTTTTAATTATCTTGCTCTGGCTCTGAAGATAATTAATATCCTTTTCGCGGTGTTGATAGAGAGACTTAATTTTTGCTATTGACCAATCTAGCAAGTATTCATGATTCAATCCAGGGCGGCTGAAACTGCTTTGAAAACTATTGAGCGTCTGATGAATTTTTGCCAGTACCTCTCCTAAAATAGAACTTTGTTTGCTATTTAGCTTTTGATTAACTGCATATCCTGGTGCATAAGTAAATATAGAGGCATAGCGCACACCTTCAGGTGCGAAAACTTCTGTGGTAAAACTGCCGTCTTTTCTGGCAATAGGATAAGCTATCGGCTGCTTTTGCTGATGTAAAAACGCTAGGAGTTCTAATTCAAAATCAATCTCTTCTTTATTGTGCCAACTACGCCGATAAACCCGCAGAATATAATTGTCACCCTCAGTTTTTACTAAATAAGTATCGTTAAGTCCACGTTTGTACAACTTACAGCTATGAGGCTGTTGAATTGAATACTCACTAAGTACTGTGGAAATTAAAGCTGCACCGTCAATAATTGAGTGAATTACAGCTATTACAGGTTTGGTCATAAAATCATTGACGCTGCTAGTGTTATTTATAACTCAGTAGAAAGGCGATCGCTACTCAGACCACGAACTTTTATTTTTTGCTACCCAAATCATCCAAAAAATCCCGTCCTGTGGCAATCTGAGAGACAGAGACTTTTCAATCTGATATTTTAGCTACAGCAAATTTACCTAATGAGGTTATGCAAACTCTGCCGACTCTTACAACTTCTAATACCACAGCAGATCAACCCGCCTTTGATACCACTATCAAGCGGCGCAAAACTCGCCCCGTAAAAGTGGGAAATGTCACTATTGGAGGTGGCTATCCCGTTGTGGTGCAGTCAATGATTAATGAAGATACACTTGATATTGATGGTTCTGTCGCGGCTATTCGTCGTTTGCACGAAATTGGCTGTGAAATTGTCCGCGTCACAGTGCCAAGCATGGCTCACGCTAAAGTGATGGCGGAAATTAAACAAAAATTAAATAAAACTTATCAAGACGTGCCAATTGTTGCCGATGTTCATCACAACGGCATGAAAATCGCTTTAGAAGTCTCCAAGCATATAGAAAAAGTGCGAATTAATCCGGGGTTATATGTGTTTGAAAAACCCAGCTCCAATAGAAGCGAATATACTAAAGCCGAATTTGATGAAATTGGTGAAAAAATTCGCGAAACTCTAGAACCGCTAGTTGTGTCTTTGCGTGACCAAGATAAAGCGATGCGAATCGGCGTAAACCACGGTTCTCTCGCTGAAAGAATGCTATTTACCTACGGCGACACCCCAGAAGGAATGGTGGAATCTGCCTTAGAATTTATTCGCATTTGTGAATCTTTAGATTTCCGTAACTTGGTCATTTCGATGAAAGCCTCACGAGTACCTGTGATGATAGCCGCTTATCGCCTAATGGCTAAGCGTTTAGATGAACTGGGTATGGATTATCCCCTACATTTAGGCGTTACAGAAGCTGGAGATGGTGAATACGGACGCATTAAGTCTACGGCTGGTATTGCCACATTACTTGCAGATGGCATTGGCGATACAATCCGCGTGTCACTGACAGAACCACCAGAAAAGGAAATTCCTGTTTGCTACAGCATTCTGCAAGCTTTAGGATTGCGGAAAACAATGGTGGAGTATGTTGCTTGCCCTTCTTGTGGACGCACTTTGTTTAACTTAGAACAAGTGTTGCATAAAGTCCGGGAAGCCACCAAACATTTGACTGGCTTAGATATAGCCGTCATGGGTTGCATTGTTAATGGCCCTGGAGAAATGGCAGATGCCGATTACGGTTATGTTGGTAAAACTCCTGGTTATATTTCTTTATATCGTGGCAGAGAAGAAATTAGAAAAGTCCCAGAAGCACAAGGAGTAGAAGAGTTAATTAACCTGATTAAAACAGATGGACGTTGGGTAGAACCATAAAGGAGCAGGGAGCAGGGGAAGCAGGGGAAGAGAATAACTTATGCCCAATGCCCAATGCCCCATGCCCAAGTTAGCCTGATTATCAAGTATTTTAATGAATTAGAAATACATGCTCGTCCTGTACGATTTACCCTGTGTTAGATTGGGCATACTGACTATAATTTTTCCCTCTGACAAAGCTGTCATTATGGTGATTACAAAAAGTAGACTTGTTTTGGGTGCTACGGCGGTGACACTCTCCACGATTGCTGTTACTAGTCTAGGCATCCACTCGCGAGGTCAGGCTTTATTTAAAGCAAGTCCCAAGGAAACGGTAGACGAAGTTTGGCAAATTGTTAACCGCCAGTACGTAGATGGTACATTTAACCAGGTAGATTGGCAGGCTGTTCGTAAGGAGTACTTGAACAAGTCCTACAGTAGTCAGCAAGAAGCTTATAAGTCCATTCGGGAAATGCTGAAAAAGCTGGATGATCCCTACACCCGATTTATGGATCCAGAGGAATTCAAAAATATGCAAGTGGATACCTCTGGAGAACTCACAGGTATTGGTATCACAATCAGTCAAGATGAAAAAACTAAGCAATTAGTTGTAATTGCGCCAATTGAGGATACACCAGCATTCAAAGCAGGAATTCTGGCAAAGGATGAAATTATCAAAATCAATGGCAAAAGCACTAAGGGGATGGATACTAACCAAGCAGTATCTTTGATCCGAGGTGAACCAGGAACCAAAGTAAACCTGACAATTCAGCGTAGCGGTCAAATAAAAAATTTCGAGATTAAACGAGCGCGAATTGAAATCCATCCAGTTAAGTATTCGCAAAAACAAACGCCAGCAGGAAAGCTTGGCTACATTCGCCTCAACCAGTTCAGTGCTAATGCTGGTAAGGAAATGCAAAATGCCATCAAAGATTTAGAAAGCAAAAAGGTAGCTGGGTATGTCCTAGATCTGCGTGGTAATCCTGGTGGTTTACTCTTCTCTAGTATTGAAATTGCCCGAATGTGGCTAAATAGCGGCACAATTGTCTCTACCATTGACCGTCAAGGTGAACAAGAGCGAGAAGTAGCAAACGGACGCGCTTTGACAACTAAACCACTGGTAGTATTAGTAGATAAAGGTTCAGCCAGTGCCAGTGAAATCCTCTCAGGAGCATTACAAGACAATAAGCGTGCTACTGTGGTGGGTAGTCAAACATTTGGCAAAGGACTGGTGCAATCAGTACGTCCCTTGGATGATGGTTCAGGACTGGCAGTGACAATTGCTAAATATCATACGCCCAGTGGTAAAGATATTAACAAGCATGGAGTAGATCCAGATGTAAAGGTGGATTTAACCGATGCCCAGAGACAAGATTTGTGGCTCCGGGAGCGTGATAAACTTGCCACACTAGCAGACCCCCAATTTGCTAAAGCGGTGGAAGTTATCGGAAAACAAATTGCTGCTAGAGGACTCACCAGCGCCGAAAAGAATTAAAAAAACCAAAAGAAGCAAAGGTAAAAGATAATATTTCTTTTGCCTTTAGACTGGTTGGCATTTACCAGCCCTGATTAATCCTACGCGGCGGGCGATCGCTTCTGACTCTGAAGTAAAAGGCCCCCACTGCTCTATAATTTCTGTATTATCGTCCCCAACTTGGTCGCTGGGGACGATTTCGCAATGCCCACGAGGATGCTTGACAATATATAAATCTTGTGGGTCTTGTGGGTTTTCCATACTGGAAATAAAAATTTGTTTTTTCCAATAAAAATTTTACGACATAGAGCAAACTTTTTCGCGCCGATCAAGCCAATTACTATTGACATACTCCCCCGGCTGTTCGCGCAGCGTCTCCCCTTCTCCTTTTGCTATCCATTACCCGGATCTTTCTCAACAAAAATACAAGTTACTTAAAAGAAGCCAAAAGGATTGATAGGTATAGTTTTGGAGTGGGAGAGTAATTGCAGGGAATGGATGATGTTGAACTGGGCAGAAGAAGAATTGAAACAAGCTGATTTAGGAGATGCAAGGCGAAACAAACGCCTAGTACGTATAGTAGAAGATTTGGCAGCACAGCCAGCAAGTAGTGTACCGCAAGCCTGGGGAAATGTCGCAGCAACAACAGCAGCATACGATTTTTGGAGTTCACCCTACTTGCAGGCAGATGATATACGCAACGCCCACATCAAAAGTACAGTCTCAAGAATAAAAGAACATGATGTGGTGCTGCTTTGAGCTGTTGCATCAAATAAATCATCCAATTTTGAGCCTCTAGATCAGTTTGGCTGATTTGGGCATCTTGTAAGCGAGCGATCGCATCATATTGATATAATCCTTCTTGTAGTGTGGAGCGAGTTGTAATTGGCCAAAGCAAAACCGGGCCTAGTTGAAGTTCAAAAGCGATCGCATAAGCTAAAGTAGTCTTTCTAGATCCTGGTTTACCCTAATATCACCATATAGGGTAATTCTGTGGAGCATTCTTATACGCAATACTAAAATATGCTTGATTTCTTCGCCAAGAGTTGAACATGGTTGAATTCGATGAACAGCTACGCTGTTTAGTCGCCCAAGCCTGTGGGTACCCACCTGGAAGCCCTCAGCGTCAGAAGCTGCTCACGCAAATCATACGCTTGACTTCCAAGAGACTTTGGAGGGAAAGTACACCTTATTATCAAGATGCACTGCAACAAACTTGGTTATATTTCTGTCGTAACGTTTGCGAAGGTTTGACAGGACAAAAATACGATCCTACTTATGGCAGTGTCATTACTTGGTTAAATGCTTACCTGAAACGTAGACTACAAGACTTTTACCTAAACCAGAACCGGGAACAAGCTACAACGGTTCCTCCCAAGATTCGCCAGTTTGGATCGGGTGGAAAGAGTGAAATTATTGACCCTGTAGACAATCTGCCAGCTAGTCCCCAAGTACCCCCGATTTTAGAAAACTTGGAGATATGGGTTAAAAAAGACTCAGACGGGGAACTACATAGTACTCATATTAAAGGACATCCAAACGTAAATTGTCAGGTATTAATTCTTAAACGCTTACCCCCAGAAGTGAGTTGGAAAGAATTATCTCAGGAATTTGGATTGTCAGTTCCCACATTAAGCAGTTTTTATCAACGTCAGTGCTTGCCGCGCTTACGAAAATTTGCTGAATTAGAAGGCTTATTTTGACTCCTACAACTAGGGTTCGTTGCCCAAATTCTGCAAAAGTTAGCAAACCAAAAGCAAAAGGTAAAAGTTTTGATTGGTTACGTTTGCTTTTGTATTTTTTGTTGGCTTTGCTGTGTATCCTTGCTTCACCTGTGTTAGCAAAAGTTCCCAATGCTACCAACTTTTCACCTCAACTGACAAACGCAACTATTACAACTTTGCAACAGGGCAAAGTATTATACGATGCTGGACGTTTTGCCGAAGCAGCGCAAGTATTACAGCAGGCAGTCCAAGAATACAAACAACAAGGAGATGATCTCAGATTAGCTACCACCCTGAGCAATTTATCTCTTGCTTACCAACAACTCGGTGCATGGACTCAAGCACAGCAGGCAATTACAGATAGCTTAAACTTGCTAAAAGGACAAGAAAAAAGCCAAAATCTGCACCTATTAGCTCAATCACTGGATATTCAAGGTCGTCTGCAACTGGCGATGGGGCAGACACAAAAAGCCTTAGCAACTTGGCAACAGACAGCGAAAATTTACCAGCAAGCAGAAAATCACAATGGCGTAGTGCGATCGCAGATCAATCAAGCACAAGCATGGCGCACTCAAGGATTTTACCGTCGTGCAGTCAAAATATTAGAACAGACAAGTCAAAAATTACAATCTCAACCAGACTCCATAGAAAAAGCAGTAGGATTGCGATCGCTTGGCGATGCTCTTTTATTAGTTGGAGATCAAAAAAATTCTTGCCTTGCCCTAGAGCAGAGTTTAGAAATTGCTCAGCGCTTACAGTCTCGTACACAGATCGGGGCAAGTCTTTTTAGTTTAGGAAACAATGCGCGCATACGTCAACAAAAAGCAGAAGCGATCGCCTACTATCAAAAAACATTTCAAGTCTCCCCCTCACCCATAACAAAAGTTCAAGCCCAACTCAATCAACTCAGTCTGCTGGTGGAGACAAAACAATTGGCAGAAGTTGAACCTTTATTAGAATCAATCCCATCCCAACTTGACCAACTTCCTCCTAGCCGTGCTGCTATCTACGCCCAGATTAACTATGCACAAAGCTTGATGAAAGTCCTAAGTCCCGATTTAGAATTTTTGAGTCGAAAATCTCTCTCAACAATCAACACTCAGAACTTAGCAAAATTACTCGCCGCTAGCATCCAGCAATCTCGCAGTTTGGGCGATCAACGAGCCGAAGCTTACGGGCTTTTGAGTTTGGGTAATTTATACGAAAAAAACCAGCAGTGGTCAGAGGCGCAAACTCTCACCGAACAGGCATTAATCTTGGCTCAAACAACTAATGCATCAGACATAGCCTATCGATTGGAATGGCAGTTAGCCAGACTACTCCGGGCGCAAAAAGATATTAAAGGAGCGATCGCCGCTTATGATGCAGCTGTAGAAACTCTTCATACTTTACGCAGTGACTTAGTAGCTATCAATCAAGATGTGCAGTTTAACTTTCGAGACAGTGTTGAACCTGTCTATCGAGAATCAGTAGAGTTATTACTGCAATCCCAGTCAGGAAAATTGGATGAAAAAATCTTAGATAAAGCACGCCAAAGGGTTGAAGCCTTGCAGTTGGCAGAATTAGATAACTTTTTTAAAGAAGCTTGTTTGCAAGGACAGAGCGTCACCCTTGATAAAGTAGTAGACCAAGATAATCCCACCGCTGCTATCTTTTATCCAATTATTCTTCCTGACCAATTCCAGGTAATTGTCAAAATTCCCAACCAACCCTTACGACATTACAGTACCAATATTTCCCAAGTAGAAGTAGACGAAGTTCTCGCACAAGTACGAAAAACTCTTGTTAATCCCGCTGCTACCAATGCGGTCAAACTCCAATCGCAACAAATTTACAACTGGCTAATCAAACCTATTGAATCAGAATTGTCAACCAGTGGGGTGAAAACTCTAGTATTTGTGCTGGATGGAGCATTGCGTAATTTACCAATGTCATCGCTCTATGATGGCCAGCAATTCTTAGTAGAAAAATATGCGATCGCCCTCAGCGTTGGTCTACAACTGCAAAACCCCAAACCACTGGTACGCCAGCAACTTAGAGCCTTAACTGCTGGTTTAACTCAGCCCCCTCCAAATTTTTCCAACTTTGCGCCATTGCCTGCCATTGAGTCTGAAGTTAAGCTGATTGCCAGTGCAGGGGTATCAACAACCAATCTGTTGAATCAAGACTTCACCCGCAAAGCACTAGAGAACGAAGTAAATACTTCTCCATTCAATGTCATACATCTAGCAACTCATGGTCAGTTTAGTTCTCGTGCTGAAAACACCTTTATTTTGGCTGCCGACGGCCCGATTAATGTCACTCAATTTGATACTTTTCTTCGCGGCCGGGACGAAACCCAGCCAGGAGCAGTAGAACTGTTAGTTTTAAGCGCTTGCCAAACAGCAGCCGGAGACAACCGTGCAGCCCTTGGTCTAGCAGGAGCAGCAGTACGAGCAGGGGCGCGCAGTACCTTAGCATCCCTATGGCAAATTGATGATGAATCGACAGCTTTGTTTGTGGGTCATTTTTACCGAGAACTCAAGGGCGGCAACATTACTAAAGCCGAAGCCCTCCGCCGCGCTCAGTTGCAACTACTAAAGCATCCCAATTACCACGCTCCAAGCTTTTGGTCTGCTTATGTGTTGATTGGCAATTGGTTATAAATGGGCATCCCTTCGGGAATGAAAAATGAAAAATGAAAAATGAAAAATGAAATCGAATCAATTTTTAATTGAGCAAAGCATGGGGCATGGGGGAACTCTGAGCCGAGGAAGTAACATGATTAAAGATGAGAAATTATGGAAGTGAACAGACCATGATTACTAAAGAAGAAATTACCATCAAAGTGCCGTCTTAAGTAGCAGAGGCATACCGCAATGCCACTGAAGAAGAACGCTCACAAATTGAAGCCCGGATCGCAGTGTTACTGAAGTCTTCAATGAAATTGGCAGACGATCTGCCCAAAGGGGTTTAACGCCAGAGATTTTGGAGTCAATTTTGAATGACGACGAATGAAAGACAGTTTCTATGTGATGTCAATGTCATCATCAGCGCGGTGCTATTACCAGGGAGCAAACCAGATCGCGCACTTAGATAAAGCTCAAGATTTAGGACAATTGTTGGGCTAGGGGCTAATACCGTTTCACTTTAAAGTTGATACATTTGGGGGAGCAGGGGAGGCAGGGGGAAGAAAATATGCCCAATGCCCAATGCCCAATGCCCAATGCCCAATGCCCAATGCCCAATGCCC
>JAYGHB010000107.1:0-71285 GCA_034931985.1 Halotia wernerae UHCC 0503 | reverse complement strand
TATTTTCTCAAATTATTGCTACGTCTCATCTTGACCTGCCTTGTCACCCGTTAAGCTTGAAAACTTTCCTGCGGAGGGAAACCCTTCCGCAGAGTTTTTCGCTGATAGCGCAGCGGTAGCGAGTCCGCGAGCGTCTTGTAATTTTTAATTTTTAATTCTTAATTTTTAATTCCCCGAAGGGGTGACATGCCGCTTCAGCATTTGAGTTAGTTTATCCACCAATAGTACTTCTTTCTTGCTGTCTTCTAATGTGCGCGACAATATGATCGCTCTTTCATAAAAATTACGGGCAGTTGGGTAGTTACCTAGCTGCTCATAAATTTGAGCGTAGGATTCAAAAGATTTCAATTCTTCACGCAGATTTTGTAATTCTTGAGCGAGGATGAGGCGCTGTTCTAATAAGTCAAAAGCACGTTCATAGCGGCCTACAGCACTATGAGCTGTTACTAGACCATCAATTGCTCGTAGTTGATTAGTGCGATCGCGGTTTATTTTAGCAATCCGCATTGCTGCACCATAAGTACCAATTGTATCTGGATAATTCCCCGCTGCTAGATAAGCATCACCTAAATTATTTAAAGTATTCGCCTCACCGAGGGTATCACCAGTTTGACGGCGAAAAGTTAAAGCAGTTTCATAAAGCTTAATTGCCTTGTTGTAATCTCCTAGCCTGGTTGTTACTAATCCCAAATTACTCAAAGACAGGCCTTCACCTTCAATATTTTTGACATTGTGAGCAATTGCAAGTGCCTCCTGAACTGTTTTACCAGCAGCTATAGGTTCTCCTTGTTGCAGTAGTAAGGTAGCAATATTGTTAAGAGCAAAAATCTGAGATTGAAAATCTTTAGTATCACGGGCAATACCTAACTGTCGTCGTAATGCATTTTCTCCTTCTTTAAAACGACCTAGTTGGATATAAGCCCTAGCCAGTAAATTATAGGTCAGTCCTTGGGCTTTGATATCGCCAATTGAGTGGTAAATATCGAGCGCTTGCAAAGAAGAGTCAATTGTTTTATCGGCATACCCAGAGGTATACTGTTGTTCCCCAATCCGCAACAAGCTATCTGCCTCATCTCTAGATTGTCGCCAACTAGAATTACTTAAAGGTTGGTGGAGTTGTTGGGTGATATCAGCAGCACCTGCTGCTATGGGAGTGAGCAAAAAAGTAAAAAGTAAAAAATAAAAAGTGAGCCAGTGCGATGGTGAGGTAGTCTGGTGGGGTAGCCGTGCGATGAGTCCAGCACTACGGCGAGAAATTGCTAAGTATTCTGTACGAAGAGTGAGAGCTAATGACAATAAATGCCGTTGTTTCATAAAAATTAACCCGTGAAATTTCGGCTTTAAGTAGAAGGTTTAAGAAGAAGTTTTATTTGTTCGTAATTAACACTACTTTTTTTACGCGTATATACTTAAGTTAAGATTGGACTAAATCTTCGCCCAAGTAGATGGTGCGGATGTCTGTAGGTAATTTGTCCTCTAGCATACGATAGCCTTCTTGGAGAAAATTGGCTACTTCAAAAGGCGATATTTTTTCTCCTTCAGCTTGGAGATAGGCAGCAATTCTAGTTTCGCTCCAATGGAAAGTCTGAGCCATTAAGACCATTAATCGCAAAATTGGTGGTAGTTGATCTAATGCCTGTTCGACGTAGCACCATAACGGCGGAGAAGTTGCTTGCAGAGAATAATGAATTGCTTCTGTAGGAGGTACTTTAATCTCATTGATACAAAAAGCTGTAATGTTGATCAGCCAATTTTGTAGAGTTAAAGCTTCCTGTCCTGGTTGGGGTTCAGTTAAATTGAGTCCACCGAGTTCGTAATAGATATGTCGCCAAGTGAGGGTAAACAGATAATCTGCTTGCACAGGCGATCGCGCTGAATGCTGAATCAAGGTGTAAACTATAGGGCTATAGCGGCAAAATATCACTGTGAAGTACTTTCCAGCATCTGAATAGCTTTGAAACAGATTCAGCAGTTCTTGGTCACTGTGATGAAACAGCGACTTGACTAGCGGGTGATTAGCTTCGGGAAAATGAGGAATTTGCATAAGCCATTCGGTTGATAGTGGTTAAAATAATATTGGAAATGGTAGTCTTGTAGCTCACCTAGTACTATATTTGGTGTGCTGATGGTCATTGCTAAGACTCAGACTACTTTAGTATTGATAAACTAGAAACAAGGACTTAATTTTTAGTCTTTATCGACAATAGTAAAAGCGGCTCCCTTATACAATCTTTAATTTGTTCATGGTTATAGCAGTCAGTGCGATGAATTTTCTGCTCGCTCCCTTGACTTTAGGCTCTTTTTTGCCTTCCCTGCCCTTGGATAGTCTATTCTCCACCCAAGGCATTATGGTGATGCTACTAGCAGCTTATGCAGGTGCTATGTGGATGTTTCTCACCAGTGCGCCCAAAGTACACACAGTTATGGTGTCTGATTTGGAGATTGCACGACAGTTGTATGAAGGGCTGCTAGATTTGCCAGCAGCTGAAGTGCCTTTGCACTACTACTACAACTACGAACAAACTATGGGCGCAACCGGGATCGATCCATTGTATATGTCCACTAGTCCTAGTTTGTCTGGCAGGATGATGAATAATGCCAATGATGGACTGTGGTATCAAATGAAGAAAAACACTCAGCTACATGTCATTACTGGAGCGAGTTTGGGCAGCAAAAATCAGCAACGTCATGTTTGCTTTGACCGCGACTGCTTAGATATGATTTTAATGCGAGTAGAAATGCGCGGTTTAAAGTTTAAGATTCGCAACCAGAAGCCCCTAAATTTTCTAGTTAAAGATTATGAAGGACGCATTATTGAAGTAGCTGAAGTAGCGAATTAATAATGAGATTATAGTTGGAAATTGCTAGCGATCGCCAGCAATTTCCAAAACATTATGAAAACCCATGACTGTTGAAAGGATGTACACATTACACTTGTATGAAACGGATTTTTATGCTTGGACTCAAGAGACTGAAGATAGCTGTATTGGGCTTGTCAAGGGGATTTCTTAGCCTTGAGAGAGGCTGTAGCTTGACATTAACTCTACCAGACGTTTGGAACGCGATCGCTCTGCACCCGAAAATTATGTCAACTTTTGCAGCAAACTCTCAGCTAAATACAACAACTCAATTTCATCAATTTCATCACTGATTCCGCGATTACTTAAGGAATATCATATAGATTATGCGAGTTTAACTTAGGTAATAAAAGATTGAGTTATAAAAATGGTGCGTTATCGCAAATAACGCACCATGCTGTTGAATGGTACTTCCTAGCTCAACTCAATTGTTCAAATTTAAATTTCCCTTTAATCAATTTGTTAAAGTATTGACCTTTAGACGGTGCATTATCTAAGTCTTCTTTGACACTAGAAGGTACTTTGAAATACTCGTAAACACTTCCACTATCAAATTCAATAGTCAGTGTTTGAGTTTTTAGATCATAGCTAAATTGCTTAATAAAGCTGCCTTCAGGTTTGAGTAGAGGAAATGCGATCGCATCCCGAATACTGGCACAATCAGTTAATAACATTACTAATCGATCAATTCCAATACCTAAACCACCTGTAGGCGGCATTCCATATTCTAAGGCTGTCAGAAAGTCTTCATCTACGCCTTGGGCTTCTAAATCACCAGCCACTTTTCTCTCAGCTTGGGCTTCTAGACGTTCTCTTTGGTCGATGGGGTCTGTAAGTTCTGAAAAACTGTTAGCAGTTTCTCGCCCAACTATAAATAACTCAAATCGTTCCACCAAGCCAGACACAGAACGGTGAGGTTTTGCTAAGGGCGAAATTTCCACAGGGTAGTCAATCACAAAGGTAGGCTGAATTAAGTTTGTTTCCACCTTCTCTTCAAAGGCTAAATTTAGTAGCTTACCAATTGATTGGCATTCTTCTACACCAGGAATACCAGCATTTTTACTTGCTGTTTTTGCTTCTTCCAAGGTTTGGAACGTATTGAAATCCAAGCCCGTAAATTCTTTAACTACATCGTGCATTGTTACCCGTCGCCAAGGTGGTGTTAAATCTACAGTTTCTTCTTGGTAGGTAATTTGCAAGGTTTCAAGTACCTCTTGGGCGACAGTGGTAATAATTCCTTCTGTCAGCACCATCATGTCGTTGTAGTCGGCGTAAGCTTGGTAAACTTCAATCATCGTAAATTCGGGGTTGTGACGAGTCGAAATTCCCTCGTTGCGGAAAATTCGCCCTAGTTCAAATACCTTTTCAAAACCACCCACAATCAACCGCTTGAGATGGAGTTCTGTGGCAATTCGCAGATATAAGTCCATTTCTAAGGTGTTGTGGTGAGTGACGAAAGGACGTGCATCTGCACCCCCAGCTTCACTTTGCAGAACTGGCGTTTCAATTTCTAGAAAATTCCGTTGTTCTAAATAGCGACGAATACCCGCAGTAATTTGGGCGCGACGGCGGAAGGTTTGCCGAACTTCAGGGTTAACAATCAAGTCAACATAACGCTGACGGTAGCGCTTGGCAACATCTGTTAACCCATGCCACTTATCGGGTAAAGGCAACAGGGATTTGGTGAGGATGGTATATTGTTTGACGTAAACGGATAACTCGCCCTTTTCAGTCCGTTTAATAGTGCCTTTGACTCCTAGGATGTCACCTGCATCTGTAAGTTGCTTGAGGTGATTGAAGGCATCAGCATCAATATCTGCCATGCCTTCTTGGATGCGATTTTTGTCTAGGTAAAGCTGAATTGTGCCGGTTTCATCTTGCAAAGTGAAGAAAGCCAATTTACCGAAGACGCGACGTGCCATAATGCGTCCAGCAATGGCAACTTCTAAATCAACTTCTTCACCGCTGGGTAAATCGGCAAATTTTTCTTGCAATTGCTTTGCGTGATGGGTAGATTCCCAACGATAGGCATAGGGATTAGTCCCTAGCTGCTTCAGCTGATCTATTTTTTCTAATCTGGCGGCACGGATATCTTCTTCCGACATGGTAACGAACTAAAGAGGGCAAGATTAATTATAGATGCTGGAAAAGTAGCCAACACCTGAGAAGGTTGGAACTGACAAAGAATTATTGAAACCTGTGTAAACTTGAGTTAGGAACAGTTGCCCTATGCGGTTTTGGGTTAGGCGTTCGTGTTGCCCGATCTGGCTCATCACATTTCCCTAATTGTCTGAATCACGGATTGATACGGGTTACCAAAATTTCGCCGCTACCTTTACATTTGTCAAATTGGACAATAATTCTTTAATGTCCAAATGGAGTTAAGCGGATTCGAACCGCTGACCCCCTCAATGCCATTGAGGTGCTCTACCAACTGAGCTATAACCCCTTAGTTATATACAATAAGTTTTTCAGCCTTCTTAAGAAGATATCTGAAGTTGTCGCCTTTGTTAGTATATGCTATTTTATGCCAACTTCAATTAAGAAAATTATTCGGAGTGCCAGCAAATCTGGGAGATTAGCGATCGCCTGAAGCGAATATATTCCTAAAATTATCCAGCAGGGATTTGAGCGTGAGGATGTTCTAAATACGGCCTCGTAAAACTTAATCACTTGCTTGATGGCTATTCTGTTGCTGAAATGAGCGAACCAACCCGTCAAGGGGCTTTTGAGTAGGTATACCAGTAGCACGGGGAAATTTAGCTGGTGTGGTTGCTACTTTACGCAAATACAGACAGTGACGGATGCTTTGACTGAGGGGAGTTGTAAATTTTTCGATGGATTCAATAATGCCACCTAAATGCTTAAGGGCATTTTCCAGAGCAACTGTTTCATATTCTGTCCAGTTACCACGGTAAACTACAGCCAAACCGCCTTGTTTGAGTAACGGTAGTGCATATTCTGCACATACAGAAGCCGAACCTACAGCACGGACTAAAGCTAGGTCGTAGGTTTGTCGGTACTGGGATTGTTGTCCTATTTCTTCGGCTCTACCAATAAGAGTTTCGGCATTAGTCAGTCCAAGTTCACTCAAGATTTTTTCGAGAAAAATAATTTTTTTCCGAGTTGAATCCATCAGAGTAATTTTGCAATTGGGGACAGCAATTCCTACCGGGACACCAGGAAAACCTGCACCTGTGCCAATATCTATCACAGATGTATTCTCTTGAAGAGACGGGATAAATTGCTTCTGTGGCGAAATTCCCCGCAAAGAATCCCAAAGATGTTTTTCCCAAAATTCTTGGGGGTCAGTGATGCGAGTTAAATTAAACTGACGATTAACTTCCAGAATTAATTCATACAACTGCTGGAGTTGCACCTGCTGTTGAGCAGTGGGTTGCCAATTTAGAGTTTGCTGCCAAATTTCTGTCATTTCTGGCAGCAAGGGAGTTATTGAGTTTGTCATTGGTCAGTGGTCAATAGTTATAAAGTTATTTTCCCTGTTCCCTTGCCTTTTCACTTCATGCTGCCGGTTGGGGTTCTTTCATTTTGGCTCTTAATACCGCTGGCTCGACTGATTGTAGTTCACCGTGATTGAGTGTCCAGCAATTATCTGCGATCGCTAACAGATCACCAGCATCATGTGTCACTACCAACAGTGTCCAATGTTGTTTAAGTTTTGCCAATAAGTTTACTAGTTGCCGACGCATTGACCAATCCAATCCAGCTGTTGGTTCATCCAGTAACAATAAATTTGGTTGGCGAATTAATTGTACCGCCAAAGCTAAACGCCGCTGCTGACCACCACTCAATGCATAAGGTGCTGCTGAAAGTGATAAATACTCTAACCCTACTTCGCTTAATGCCTGTCTGACTCGCTCTGACCCTAACTCTGGATGCCCTAAACGCAATTCTTCTAAAATCGTACCACCGCAAAAGTGACGCTCTGGAAATTGAAACACTAACCCAGCTAATTGTTGTAGCTGTTCGGCTATCAGTTCTTGTTCTCGCCAGAAGGCTCCACCAGATGTTGGTTCGGCCAGTCCTGATAAAATTTCTAGTAAAGTACTTTTGCCGGAACCACTAGGGCCAATAATCAGACCCAGTTTTTGGGGTGGTAATTCTAGATTGATGGATTTGAGAATCGCTGAAGGGCAAGCTGTGGGATGATAAGTAAGATTTCTGAGATAGAGCATTTATTTAAGATTACCAAGAATTTGCCGAATAACTCATTAACTAAGACTTAGCTACACTAAAAACATTCATCTGCACTCAGACTTTAATTTAGCAGCAAAAGTTCGGTTGTCTTTTTCCATTGTGTCAGACTACCCATTAACAATAGCTACACCAAATTATGGGAACTTGAAAAAATTACTGAGGTCAATCTTAATAGAATTTTTTGACTGAAACAGAAGTAGGTTAAGCCTGAATTTTTCTGGATCTCAAGTAACATATACAACTATTTTAACCGCAATTTTTCTGAGGGATTCTATGATTGAATGGTTTTCTATTTCCCAACCAATGGTGTTTTCTAGACTCACTAGACTGGCTCAGATAACTTTTACAGCTGCGATCGCACTTAATCTGTGGGTAAATCCATCTCTTGCTGGTGATCCATTTCGGACTAGAGAACCTCATAAAATTGGCGACAAAACAGAAGCAGCTTTTAAAGCTGTTTTCCAACAGGGCGACTATCCAGCGGCAGAGCGTTACTTGAAAGAAGCGCTATCGAGTGAGTCAAATGAGCCTCTAGCGTATGCTATGAGAGCATCTTTAGCATACGCTTATCAGGATTTTACTGCATTAGATAATTACAGCCGTAAAACCCTAGAAACCGGAGAAAAGCTGATTACTGCGGATCCACTAAGAGGTAATTTATACACCGCTGTCGGTCATTTTTTTGAAGGGGCAACTGTTCTTAACCGTGAAGGTACAGTCAAAGGAGCGCCAAAGGCTTTAAGTAGGCTACGGCAAGTCTATCAATATTTAGACAAAGCAGAAGCGATTTCTCCCAAAGATCCAGAATTGAATTTGGTTAAAGGCTATATGGATTTGATGTTAGCTGTGAGTCTGCCTTTTGCCAATCCCGATGAGGCAATTGAACGGCTAGAGACAAATGCGGCTCCTGAGTATTTAGCTGATCGAGGTATCGCCCTTGCTTATCGGGATTTAAAACAGTACTCTCAGGCACTGGATTATGCTAACCGTGCTTTAAAATCAACATTTAATAATCCAGAAATTTATTATCTCAAAGCTCAAATCCTGAAGGAACAGGGTAAAAAAGAAAAAAGCCAGCAAATGATTCAAGAAGCGATCGTCAATTTTGACAAAGCCTTGACTAAAAAATCCCAACTTCCAGCCAATTTGGTGAAACAAATTGAAAGTGAACGTAGTGGTGCTATGAATGGTCTAAAAAATTTAGGTGGGTAATTGGGCATAGGGCATGGGTGATTTATTAGTTATCCTTTAACTAACTATTCCCTAATCCCTAGTCTCTACTTTGATATGCTGGTTTTCAGGGAAAAGAATTGAGATATTTGACCGAAATGCAAATTCAGTTCCGCGAGTTTAATCAATTTGATGTATGGATTTGGCTGAAGTTTAGCACCATACCTTCGGGGCGTGAAAAGAAATATGTAGAAGAAGTTTTCAATTCCTGGTTTTATTTGGGTAAATTGGGTGCATTTAATGCCGAAAATCTCCAAGTCCAAGAAACAGGAATTGATCTCAGCTACACCCATTATGACCCACAAGGGTATGATAAAAGCTTGCTAGCACTAATGCACAACATGGGTGAGTTTGAATATGAGGGACAGTGGGCGCGTTGCTGGTTTGACTTGGGAACTAGTGATGCGATCGCTGTTGATATTCTCATCAATGCCCTTACACAGCTAAGTGAAGAATATGTAACTATTGAAGAATTATACCTAGGCGGCGAAAATGAAGACTGGCCTGTCGAAGATAGCGACAGCCGTTCTTACTCTATGTACGACAATTAATTACAAAAATGAACAAACCGGGTGAAATTCGGGTGTTAGCCTTGGGGCTGATTAGAGATGGCGTTCGCATCTTTGTTTCTGAAGGTTACGATCCCGTGAAACAAGAAACATTTTATCGTGCTTTGGGTGGTGGTGTTGACTTTGGCGAAACTAGCCGCGCAGCTTTAGAACGGGAATTTCAAGAAGAAATTCAAGCAGACTTAACGAACATTCGCTATTTGGGTTGTATCGAAAATTTGTTTACATTTAATGGTAGGCAAGGACATGAAATTATTCAACTTTATCAATGCGATTTTGCTAATTCCAAGTTTTATCAACTGGAAAGCTTAATATTTTCTGAGTCAGAAACTCATAAACACAAGGCACTTTGGATAGATATTGCTCGTTTCAAATCTGGAGAATTTAGATTAGTGCCAGAAGTTTTTTTTGAATATTTATAAATCTTTTATTACGAATTACGAATTAGTATAACTACTCATATCTATTCTTTTTTGATTTAATGACCAAACAAGGCAAAAGTAAAAAGTAAAAAGGCAAAAGAAAGAAAAAGAGCAGTGGTCCCAAGCCCCTAAATTTATTTATGGAATGAAATGAAAACATTTAGTCCTGATCGCTCTCGTTAAAATATTACAAGTGATCGCTATCCTTAGACTCAGAATGGTTGCTCACCTTTTCCAGAAATTCAGGATAATTTTGCAAGTTATCTAAAGATTCCAAGGGTGGCATTTCAATCCAGTTTGCTTGTGCGTGTAGTTTGTCCACGTAAGTATGGAATGCTTCTATATCTTCTCGATGTGCCAAAACATAGGTATGTAGCTCTTTTATACTCATTGCTTGAAAGTTAGGCTTACTCACACTACATACCTCCATTTGCCATTGGGATATATCTCTATGATATTTTCTTCACCCGCTAAGAGAAAGACATTGCCTGTACGCTCATCTACTCGTACAAGGCCAGGACTTACGCAAAAATGGACAAAAAGCTTAATTTATCGAACCGCCAAGATGCCAAGAACGCCTTCTCTACGAGAGGCTTCCGCCAACGCGCAGCGTCTCGTAGAGAAGAATTGGTAGAGCGTGCGTAAGTCCTAAAGGCTTATGGGCAAATACAATTTTGTCAAGCAACAGCACAAAATGAAGCATTGTGTTTTTTGCTCAAGTGTAGGAATAATCTGAAATCCTCACATTACATAGAATAAAAGATAATATTCCGATGAATTACAAAGATGTGCTTAGGCGTAGCCCGCCGGAGGATCGCCCACTCTCATGATCGATCACAGGCGATCGCTCAAAATTATTTACCGCCGTAGAAAAAAGCAATATCTTTCTCTTTCAGGGGTGCAAAGCCTGCTTCTATTAGTAATTGATCGAGTTCTGCTTGAGGAATGTGCTTTGCGCCGATTCGGATGATGCGCGATCGCATGGTATTAGATACGCCACTGCGTTGTCTACTTGCTTCTAGTGCCATGACTTTGCTATAGAGTTCTAGCTTGGCAGGTGGAATGGCAGAACCATCAAAATCAATGCCTTGGGCGATCGCCTCATCAATAGCATCAGCACCCTTGGTGGTTGGATTTACTGGGTTAGTTTCAGCAGGCATGGCAATTTGCTCTTAAAGCTCTGTGTAGATTCTACCAGCCTTGCTGACACCAAAGCTGACTCACTGGCTTTTTTGATAGTAAAAGATGATTTTTAGGTCTGTTACATTCTGTATTGGGCGTATACACTTGTCAGTTTTTAAGGTTTTAGTTTAATCTCAAACCAACGGTGTAACGATAGGTGATGCTGTGTCTAACGCCCAAACTTCTCACAATGAAGACCGTATCCTCGAAAAAGCACTGACCAACAAAATCATAGATGATTATTTTGACAATACACAAAGTTGGCTCAGAGCCATTTTGCGAATGTGTATATTTTCGTTAGCTAACCTGAATGGGCAATCAGTAATTATTGTTGAATGTCCGAATCAAGCGGTTGCAAAACGTCTGAGCCGTAAAACTTATCCATTTCGAGGTCTTGTATACTATTTAACTGACAACCTCACTGGTTGTGATCGCACTTTATTTTGCTACCAGGAAGTTAAAGATGGAACTTGGCACTGTTTTGATACTAGTACTAACTCTTGGAAATCCTTGATTCATTTACAGTCCTGGACTGCATCTACAGATAGCTAATGGTAATTAAGCTTCCCCGCACTGAAGTGACGGGGATTTCTGAAGAGTCCATAAAAGAACTTTCTTAGGCGCACTTAAAGCGCCTCTACTGATTCCGCTAAGGTCTAAACCTAGCATCACCGATACTTTTCTAAGTATATTGCTTGCTCCGTTGCAGTCGGCATTAATCTTTATGCCAGCAAAAGGGTTTTTGCTTAATTGTTCCCTTTATAATGCCTTTTAGCAGCCCAATATAAGACTTAAAAGGCTATGACGTGATTGGAGTACCACGCACAAACAATGAACTCGAATCCTTGTTTGGTGATACTCGTCGTCGTGTCAGACGACAGAGCGGTTTTAAGCAATTACGCCGTTCCCTTTTACGTCAAGGTGCTTGGTTACTCTACCAACCTGAAGGCTGCCGCTTCAAGTTGCAACAACAACTTGAGAATGTTTCACATAATGCTTATCGTCACGAGCGAATTCATTTTCAACACCGTCAAGAATTCTTCCGTTCTCGATACCGATGGCAACGCAATTCTGATGCTGTTCTTGTTAATCTAGAAACCCAATGGCAACAAGCTCAACGTGCCAACTTTACTTAATAGTGTCCTAACTTATCTGGCTATACCTATAAATCTATGTTAATTAAAGCATAAGATTTTGAATTTAATATTTAAAAGATTGAGATTACATGAGGTGAAATTAAAAAAATACACCTCATTTTTTGTTTTATATTTAATATTTTATTTAGAATATATAAGGCAAGATGTTATCTAAATATGACAATGTATGTTATATTAAATAGCGTGATGAATGCTACAGAAATATCAGTTGAAATGATTGCTGAAGATATCCTAGCTAAAAAATTCACAAGAGTCGTCAATCACTATTACCCAAAAGTTGGGGAATTGCTAGATGGGTGTTATTTGAAAGTCATCACCTGTTTCTGGGGACGGCCTGCTAGACGCTTGCAATATATAGGAATTTATTGCTCTGAAGAAATGCTTCCTTTTGTGCAAGCCCACAAAGAAATACTCCGAGAACTGGCAGATAATATGGGGCTGGTTCAAGTAGTTTGTATGAACGCGAGGAGATTGCTACGCGATCCGATGTCAAAGCTCAAGCACAACGACCCACGCTTATGGTTAGAGTTGCAATGGGTGGCAACCTAGTGGTCTGTCCCATTAATTTTGATAGCTAATGGTGGTCAGATCCCCGGCTTCTTGAAGAAGTCGGGGATCTCGCAGCCCTTGAAACCTTAAGGTGGGCAACAATTGCCAATGCCAAGCAAACAATGAAAACCGGACTTTTTTGCAATTACGACAATCACCACCACGATGCTCGCCGCGCCATCTTTGAACAAGTTGCAATGGTAAAGCAGGCGGAAAGCTTAGGCTTTGCGGAAGCTTGGGTGAGTGAGCATCATTTTAGTGAATCCAATCTCAGTCCATCTATGTTGGTGTTAATAGCACACCTGGCAGGATTGACCTCAACTATCCAATTAGGCACAGCGGCGGTTTTACTGCCGTTTCATAACCCAATTCGGGTAGCCGAGGATATTGCTACCCTAGATAACCTGTGCAATGGCAGACTACTATTTGGGGTTGCGAAAGGAGGGCCTTTCCCGCAACAGAACAAGCATTTTGCCACACCAATGGGTGAATCTCGCGCCAAGATGCTAGAGGCGATCGCCTTGATTCAGAAGCTTTTATATGAAACTGATGTATCATTTAACGGGCAATATTATCAATGCGATCGCCTGACAATTTACCCTAAACCATTGCAGTCACAAATTCCAGTGTATGTTGCTACTGGTGGTGATGAAGGCATCGAATTTGCTGCCCAAAATTCCTTCGCTTTGATGGGAGGGCCACCGTTTTCTCTAGAAAGATTAAAGAAGACTGTGGCTAAATATCGCGCCCTCAATTCTAGCGGTTCCGAAAAGCTGGTGTTGGCACGCTTTTTTTATGTTGGCAAAACATCCGATGAAGCGCTAAGTGAGGCAATGCCTTTCATTCGTAAATTTAGCCAGAAAATGAAAGCCAACTCCACTCAAGTCATACAGAATAGCTTGAATCCCCAACAAAAACCCTTTGATCGCACCAATATTTGTTTCGATGAAGACTATTTGATTGAAAACTCAATCATTGGTGATGTAGTTACTTGTCGTGACAAAATCAAGCGATTTCAAGATGAATTAAGTATAGGTACACTAGCGCTCAAACCCTCAGCTTTGACTCTGCAAAAAAACCTAGAAAGTTTGCAGCGCTATAACCAAGAGGTATGGAATTATGTCCAAACTATCCCTGCTTCCTCCCGATGATTTACCTCCAACCGAGGTCACGAAACAGGATGGAATGCTGCATCTGGAACTAGAACAATCTATAGGCAGATGCTTTTATCAAGCTTGCGATCGCATTACGCAAGTCCTATTGTCTAATTGCCAATGGTATCTTACCACAAATAATGCCACTCTCATGCTAGTAATTGACTGCCCCGATCTCGTATCTTACTGGCATATAGTTAGCAATATTCCCCAATTAGGCAATAGGTTAGAGAAATTTACAAGTAATGCCAAAATCCGTGTTTATCCGCCATTTGGCAAGGGTGGCCTTTTTGAAATTAGTGTGAATGAAATCTCTGCTTATAAAGACTGGCTGTAGAGTGTTGAGACGATTCAGATTTGATTAAATATAATCTTTGAAACCCAGTTTTTTTTATCAATAAACTGGGTTTCTTTGGCTAAGAATTGAGTCAGAAGCGCAGAAAATACAGAATCAGTGTTGCTGTAAGCTCTTATATAGTCACAAAATATCAGCCTTATCAGAACCTTTCAACGTAATTTTATGAGCGCTCAAAATCCAAACTCATGGCTGATAAACTGTTGGCATTCTTATTTTTATGTCACAGATGGTTACCCAGTTTACCCTTGTTTTATTAGCGATGAAGACCATATTGTCAGCCAGCGCGTTGGGCGGGTTCCCCGACTTGTAGCGACTGGCGAACCCGGAAGGGGTAAGGGTCAGCAAAACTGATATGACACGAGTAGAAGGCGAAAATAGCCGTTTTAGACATTATTTGGCGAGGCTACATCGTAAAACTTTTTATTACTCTAAGTCAGAGGAAATGCTTAAACTATCTATTCGATTAGTAATACAATAACTAGGTACGGTTCCGTGGCGCCCGCAAGCTTGAGGCGATGTCTACGACTATGCCTACGCATGATTCATACTTGGATTCAGCAACGCCCCATCATGAACTGCGTACACTACAAGAACGCCAAGGATGAACAAACTTTTTCAACTTTTATCTTTTAACAAATTTTATGTTGGACAAATCTCTATCAAGAACTTCTGGGTCAACATTCTCAGCTTTAGAACCAGTGATTTCTATTCATAACCTCAATCATTATTTTGGTGAGGGTACGCTTCGCAAACAAGTATTATTTGATATTAATTTAGAAATTAAGGCTGGGGATATTGTGATTATGACTGGCCCCTCTGGGTCAGGAAAAACTACCCTCTTGACTTTGATGGGTGGGTTGCGCTCTGCTCAAGAAGGTAGTCTGAAAATTTTAGGACAGGAAATCTGCGGTGCTAAAAAGCAGCAATTGACTAAGCTTCGCCGCCAAATTGGCTATATTTTTCAGGCGCATAACTTGATGACTTTTTTGACTGCTCAAGAAAATGTGCGTATGTCTTTAGAATTGCATGACGATTTTTTGAATCAAGATATTGATGCTAAAGCGATCGCTATATTAGAAACTGTTGGTCTAGCAGATCATGTCAATTATTACCCCGAAAAGCTTTCTGGGGGACAAAAACAACGAGTTGCGATCGCTCGTGCTTTAGTTAGCCATCCTAAAATTGTTCTAGCAGATGAACCTACTGCTGCACTCGATAAAAAATCTGGGCGCGATGTCGTGGAATTAATGCAAAAGTTAGCTAAAGAACAAGGCTGTACAATTTTGCTAGTTACCCATGACAACCGTATTCTCGATATTGCTGATCGCATCGTTTATATGGAGGATGGTCAGCTTAAGAGTGATGATGTGGATGTCATTGCTAACATGCATTAAAGCTAACAACACCTTCACCAATTTAAACCGAGCGGAACGGGATGAATATGTCTATGGCTACTGGTGATAGTACGCCATACTCAAAGTCATGAGTTGTGGCGATCGCTATTCACTTAAATAAAAACGAGCAAAAATCCCCTTTTGCTTGACAACAGAAAGTCTAACCTATTGGCAATATTTCCATCCCCCTGAGGGGAAGTTATTAAAAAAATATCTACAAGCAAGGCAAACTGGTAATTTGCAATCACAACTGGTAAAACCAGCGCAGTTATAAGTTTTATCCCCTTGCGGGGAAGTACTGAAACTAAATTTAAATGCTCAGAATACACCAGAGCGTGAGTTTCAATTCCCTTGCGGGAAAGTTGTTTTATTGGATAGTTAATTTATGGTATCACATATTTCTGTTTTTGTATTTCTGTGGTAGTGGCAAAATATTTCTTTTAAAGATGTATACAAAACAACAATTTAGGACAACACAAGAAAAGATGTATGGAGTATAATTTTGAATATTGATAATTTGCAGCATCTAATGTTGTCTTCCTCAGCCGACTTGTACTTTGATGTACAGATTCAGAGCTTCTAGTTCTCCGTAAAAGACTCGAAACTCTTGGCTAGGAAATTTATTCTATGGCAGTTATTGAGACTGGTGTAATTTATCAGTGAATCAACTTTTTTGGAGAATACTATGAACTTCTAAGTATGACCATGACAACAAGCAAAGGCATAGAGCCACCAGGTTCTATCCTAACAAACTTAACTTAATTACTCAGACATACGTGAGAATCGTGATTTTAATTATTGAGGGAAAAGACAATGAAAATCGACGAAGTCAGTAGATTTAAAGTAGTAAATTACTCTACTAATTGTTTAGCTTTACTTAGCTATAACAGGGTGTTGCAACCAGAGAGAGAAAAGCAACAAAAATTTGCGACGATACCATTGAGGGTGGAATTGCAACTGCAACGGCATGTAACATCCATAACACAACTAAATATATATCACAATGTGATACATCAGAACCAAGTAGTGCCAGAAGAGAAAGCTAAGAGTTTTAGAAAGCTTTTTAGTAAAATACAGCCAGTAGTGCAGATAGCATTCTTTTTTGTTTCGTGGTTGATGAGACAAAATTAGATTACAAATCTTCCAAAGACTACTAGCGCTAGTCTGATTTGATAGTATGTAACCGTCAAAAAGGACACCTCTAGAGGGTGTCCTTAATTTTCAAAAGTCATCATGAACGAATCTCGTACACGCACAATTACTGCGATCGCCTGGTGTCTTGCTTGGAGCGAAAAGCATAATCTCAATCCTGATGAACTCAGTACATTGCATCAAATGCGACAGGCTCTGCAAGATGGACAGGATGTACCAGAAAGTACGGAGTTTATTGTTCAACAGGCAAAAAAACTTTACAATATTTCTGAAAAAGACACCCCCCAGACACTCCAAGAATTAAAGAACAAATATCCAGACCTTTGGGAAGAGAATACACCGATTGGTTTGGTTTATGGTGGTGCAACAAAAATTAAACAATATGTGTTTGAAGCAGCAAAACTTAACGATATTCGTGGTGCTTCGGCACTTCTTGATCGGATCAATCTCTATGATATGCCAGCATTGTTTGGGCAAGGTCAGCGATCGCACTACAATCGGATCAAGCAATGGCTGATAGATAATGGATTTGCAGATTTAACAACAGCACTTATCCCCGAACTGATTATTTACTCTACAGGTGGTAGTATTCTTGCCTTTTGTCCGGCGGCTTTTGTTCATGAACTTGCTAACGCTATTGAAAAACGCTACACCGACGAAACCCTAACTGCTAACTCTTGTGCAGTTGGCGATACCTTCCGCTTGTTAGAGTTACGCTTTGGTTTGCTGCAAAACCCAATCGAAAACACTCTTTGGTTGGATAAATATCTGCAAAAGCAAAATAATCCTATCATTCAAGCTTATTTTGATCAATCCAATGAACATAATTTAGAGGAGAAATTTTGGCAACGCAAAAACTTTAACGAACTTGTGGGAAAACTAGCTAATCAATTTACTCATCGTCGTAATGGCAATACTACAAAAGAACGTCTTAGTCGCTGTTATCCTCCTATGTTTGAAACTCATCCTTACCTACAACGGGATGAAACAGATAGACGCGCAGCTGTAGCAGAAACGAATTTACCAGGATCACCAAGTTTTTCCGCAGCTTTGGCACGTAAAGTTATTGTCGGACAGCGTAGCAAACGCGATCGCCAACAACGACGACGATGGTACAAAAATTTTGGATTTCACCGACAGTCAGGGAAAGAAGAACTATGGAAGCCGGGTTATTTTCCTAGTTGGGTGAAAAGGTTTCACGAATTTATGAAAAATTCAGCAAGCGATCGGGAGTATTATCAAATAACAGAAGGTTCCCCAACAACAGAAGCCTTTTCTCTGCGAGAAATCGGTAATGTCAGCACACCAAGCGGCTTTGTAGGCTATATCTATGCGGATGGTAATAATATGGGTGGCTATATCCGCCAGAAAATCCGCACACCACAAAATTACCGCAAGTTTAGTCAACAGGTTTTAGATGCAACCCAAAATTCTGTTTATATTGCCTTGCGAAAGCATCTCAAGCCCCGTCAACTTAATCATCTTACCGACCCAGACAATATTAATCGTAACGGTGAATGGATCTATCCGTTTGAAATAGTCACCATTGGTGGCGATGATGTGTTGTTAATCGTACCTGCGGATAAAGCTTTAGATATTGCCAAAACTATCAGCGAAGAATTTGAACGTCAGTTACCAACATTTTATGTTGATAAACCCTACAATCCTGAAAAAGTCCACCGCTACCAAGGTAAAGAAAAACCCGAATGTAGTCACCAGTGCGAGTTGAGTATGTCCGCAGGTGTTCTCATTACTGCGGAAAATACACCTATATACTACGCAGAATCACTGACTAGCCAACTTTTAAAATCATCAAAAAAACTTGCTAAAGACCTAAAACGCGACTACAACTACTACGGTGGAACAGTTGACTTTTTGGCACTTAAAGCAGTGACAATGATTGCATCAAATATTAAAGATTTCCGCGAACAAGGATTAACCAAAGATCATCTCAACCTCAAACTTTACGCTGCACCCTACACTCTTCACGAACTGGGAGGGCTGCTAGATACTGTGCAAGCACTCAAACAAGCCAAATTTCCCAAATCACAACTCTATCAAATCCGCAGCTTATTAGAACGTGGTAGACGTACTGCCATCCTCAACTATCGCTACTTTCGAGTACGTTTGCAACAAGGACAACCAGAACTAAAAGCTGCGTTTGAAGAGGCTTGGTGTCAGCCAAAAGATGAAAATAATCATGGTAATCTTGCGCCGTGGATGTCTTTGAAGCTGAATAAATCTGATACCGAAATAAAAAAAACAACTATCTACGAGACAATTTGGCGTGATTTGGTAGATTTATACCCGTTTTTATTAGAAAATGACCAAATACCAGTTAACCAAGGGGAACAACAAGGAGAAGGAGTAAAACAATGATTGACCTTGATACACTTCCCCAAAGAGAATCTGAACACTGGACATTAACTGCAATTATTGATACTGCACTATCCGTTGGTGCGGGTGGTTCATCCGGTTCGCTTGCAGACAAACCCATTGTCCGCAACGCTCAAGGACAACTACTGATTCCTGCTTCTCAAATCAAAGGTAGGCTGCGTCATGAATGTGAAAAATTGGCGAGTGCGCTAGGTTGGCAAATTTTTTACGCGCCAGTAGCGACAGAACTTTGTCCAAATGAACATCAACTGTGCGATCGCTTCCGGCAAATTTATATGCTTGAAGATTTTCTTCCAGATAAAAACCAAGACTGGAAGGACTTCCGAAATTTATTTGAAGTAACTGGCTATAAGGGCTACCACTGCGTTGTATCACAAATCTTTGGCGACCCTATCCTACCATCCCGCATCATTGTGGAGGATTTTATCTGCCCTTTGCCAGCCGAGGAACTACCAGAAGTTTTGCGTCCTGGTGTCACCATCAACCGTCGTCGTCGCACTGCTGAAGAAAGCAAGCTTTATCTATTAGAAACATCACCAGCCAATGCTCAATTGCAATTTACAGGTACTATTCACCTACTTCCTCGCTTCAACTCTTGCAGTCCTGATTTAGCAAAACCTTTACTTTTTGCCGCTTTACACCACATCTATGCATTAGGAGGTAGCAAATCAACAGGTTTGGGATGGTTGCACTGGAAACAGGAGAGTTTACCTACATTACCTCTCAATGATATTGACTGGTCGAGTTTGATAGCTAAAACTGCTAACACCAATGTCTCAGTTGAGGGTGCAGCATGACGCAAGCTAAAACACGGATAGAAATAACAATTACAGCCCTCTCACCTCTAGCAATTGGGAAAGAAAAACCCGGAGGTTCCATCAACGAAGTCGAAAAATATATCCCTGGTTCAGTTCTGCGTGGTGCAGTAGCCAAACAAATCTTACAGCATCATCCAGGGATGGAACTCGAAAATCTAAATGTCATTGCAGATAATAACCACTTTCAACAACTATTTTTAAACGCAAATCCGGCAATTTTCCAAAATGCCTATTCTGCTGTTGCCAAAGTTGAGGGTGTTTATCAAGTTGTAGAAGATGCGATTAAAGTTTTACCCGCAACAGCAGTGAGTTCTAAAGCTAACCCAGGATTTACTGGTAACAATCATGGTGTATTCGATACATTAATAGATTCTTTTTGTGCCGAAAATTTTAACTGTTCCTACGACCCCAGTAGCCTCAAAGCCTTAGCAGATGGAATAGATGCGCGGGTAGAAAGTTATAGTAGTTTCTATAGCAAACAAGGTAATAAATATCACAATCATACAATTACTAGTCGCCTACTAACGCGGGTTGGTATCAATCGTCGTCGTGCCACTGCTGCCGAGGATATTTTATATAGTATTGAAGTTCTTAATGAGGCATTTCTGCAAAAAAATAACAAAACTATTAAAGTTCCGAAAGAAACTGATTTTCAAGAGATTGAATGGAATAACTATGTTTATAGAAGTTGCATTATAGTTCCTCACAAAAATTTAGCTGAAAAATTAACTAATTTTCTCAACAATAATTCCGACAACTTTAGGCTTGGCGGTTCGATATCACGGGGTTTGGGTAAAGTGAAAATTGGCGCCCAATTAATTCAAATAAACAATAATGTCAAAAATAGAATTGATGAGTTTAATCGTAAATTAAAAGAACGTTGGGAAAGTTGGTCAGAGGCATTTGGAGAAACAACAACTAACCCATTTGACAATCAGCTATATTTTACTATTGGCTTACAATCTGATGCAATTTTATTAGAAGATTGGCAGCGGACCACAGTGATTTCAGCCGCAATGCTCAAACAATTTGCAGGTGTAAAAGATGAAGATGATAAATCTTTAAAACTTCACACTGTTTACAGTAGCTATGATTATCGTTCTGGCTGGAATAGCGCTTGGGGGTTGAAGAAAGATGTAGAACTTGTAACTAATAAAGGTTCAGTTTACTTATTTAGTACCACGAATCCAAACTTATGGTATGAAAAATTATTCGACTTAGAATATAGTGCTGTAGGAGAACGTATTAGCGAAGGTTTTGGTCAAGTAGAAATTTGCAATGAGTTTCATTTAGTATTTCGTGAGGCTGCGGTATGAAAAATTGGGAACAACAACAAAAAGAGTTCAAAATTCAAAAAGAGATACTTCAGACCGAAGATGATTTAGTCATAGCCATTGAAGAAAGGTTAAATGATAAAAAATCATACGGTAATTTAGAAGAATCACAATATCGAAATTTAATGCACGTTGCTGATACAACTGAAAGCACTGAAGTTATTAAAAATTTTTTACGCTACCAGTTAGGACGTGAAAAAAAGTGGGGTAATGGAAAAAACGCACTGGCTGAAAAAATTATTGAAGATATTGACAAGAAGCTTAAACAAAAAGCTGATGAAATCATCCAAAAATTACAATGTCCAGAAAAATTAAAATTTGTATGGTTGCAATTAACACGTCGTTATTTGGGTTATGGTTCACGCTATCTCAAATATTTGAAGGCTGATAATAATTCTAGCAAGACAACCCAAAATACTTAATTACCAGATTAATTCAGCAAAACTATGTTTGAAATCTTTGAAAATCGTCTAGAAATTACCGGAGTTTTGGAAACGGTTACAGCATTACGAATTAGTGCTGGACGTTCTACAGAACCTATAGGTGCAGATTTACCTGTTATCAAAGATGCTTTGGGTAGACCATTAATACCTGGTTCGAGTTTTAAAGGGGCTTTAAGGTCAAGATTAGAAAGTTTCTTACGGGGGATTGTCGGTAATAACCGTAAATTAGTTGCTAACCCAGCAATAGAAAGTGAATGGTCAATCACCTCTGATGAAATATCACAATTTAAACACGAAACCCCTAATACTAATCCGTTAGATAAAGAGAATAAACTACATGAATATATTATCGAAAATACAGATTTAGTTTCTTCGTTGTTTGGTTCGCCGTGGCTTTCGAGTAAATTACAAATCCGTGATTTGACTGTATATAAACCTGAAGATAATTGGTTTGGACAGTATCAAGAACGAGACGGTGTTGCTATCGATAGAGATACTGCAACTGCTGCTGATGGTAAACTTTATGATTTTCAAGTTGTCCCAGCAGGAACACCATTCTTATTTAATGCTATTGTTGAAAATGCCAAAGATTGGGAGCTAGGTTTATTGATGATTGGGTTATATCAATTTGAAAATGAACAAATTCCTTTAGGTGGTGGAAGGTCAAGAGGCTTGGGAGTAGTTAAACTCACAATTGATGAGATGAACTGGGTTGATGTCAGGAGTGAAAGTAATCAAAAGCAAACTGACCCAGAGAAAGTCATAAATTATCTGAAGTTTTTGATTAATCCAAATGATTCAGATATACCTAATCCTCAGATTGATGGTAAGAATTTAAAAGATGCTTGGGTGAATAATTTTATCGATTATCTACGCGAGCAAATATCTTCAATGAATAACACTAAAGCATCTTCTACTTCCCAATAAACTAACTATGCACAAGCAGCTTGTTAACCATTGCACAATTGATATCACTATTATTCCAGATGGCCCCATTTTAATTAAATCGGGTAGAGAAGGTGCAGACCCGACAAAACCTCAAATGGAATTTGTAGAAACTTTTCATCATGGTAAACCAACAATTTATCTTCCTGGTAGTTCTTTAAAAGGTGCAATTCGCGCACATGCTGAACGTGTTGTCCGAACTGTAGGTCATCCTGAATATGAAAAACCGTCTGACCCCAAACTCATTTGGGCAAATAATCCGTTAGATACTGATAAATACGATTATTTATACAAAAATACTCAAGCTGAAGAAGGACTAAAAAAGAAATTACCAGCACCTGAAATTTATAAAGAATCGTCATTTACTGACCAAATATTTGGTAATACATTCATTGCGAGTCGTTTTCGTATTGAAGATGCCTATCCTGATACTTCGGTATCGCTCAAAATCGAAGAACGTAACGGTGTAGCGATTGATAGGGTATTTGGTTCAGTAGCACACGGGCCTTTTGATTATCAAGTCTGTACCAGCGGTGCATTTAAGACTAAAATTCACCTGAAAAACTTCTCTTTAGCGCAGTTAGGGTTGATTGCTTTGGTGTTGCGTGACTTAGACGCAGGTTGGTTTGGAATTGGGTTTGCTAAATCACGAGGATTGGGTATAGTCCAGGTTGAGTACAACAGTGCTGTGGTTCAGTATCCTGGGTGCGAGTTAAAAAATGATGGCAAGATTTATAGATTTGGTAGCAAAACACCGTGGGATAAAGTTTATCTTTTGGGTACAGGAGAGTTTTTACAACAAAATCCCTATAATTTTCCATCTGACGATAAACAAGAAGTAGCCATTCAACCAAAAGCAATGCACTTCGACTTTGGTGTAGAACTGAAATGGGAAGGTGCTGATGTTCGTGATTTATTTATTAAAGCAGTAAAAGCGTGGAGTCAGTTGCTGCAAGAAGGGGGTGCAATATGTGCTTCGTAGGGGTAAGCAAACAATCACTATCTGCAAAAGAATTAATTGAACTACTCGAAAAATTTCCAACCCCACCCAGCTATTACTTTTTGCGCTGGACGCATCGGGTAGGAGGGTTTTGGTTACGACGTTCGCAAGATTCTAAATATTCTAGCTTAGAAATAGATATAGGCGATCGCTTACAACAAAATTCCACCAATCTGCAACCAGAAGCATTCCCCAGTCCCGAAGGACAGCTATTTAATTCAGTGTTGGAAGTGCGTTGGAAGCAAAAGCAAGGAGAATATGAGGTGTTACTTCTTAGTTCCCAAGATGAGCAAGATAATTTTCGTCCCATTAAAGGTAATTGGGAATTTTTAGAACAAAATGCATTACTGCATTCACCCAAAGAAACCCGCTTTCCTAAGAATTTAAATTCTGAAGATGTAAATATTGCTCAACGTTATTTTCGAGATAGTAACACTGCTACTGTACATTTTGTCGCCCTAACGGTAAAAAATCACAATGGCTAATAGTTCCTACCGTTCTCAAAACTTTGGTGGGTCAAATCAAGAACGTGGCCCCAGACCATACGATTTTGTTTATTTTTCTGACAAACCACCAACTGCAAATAGACCTCCTGGACACCATAAATATTTATCTAACCGTTTACACGGTACTTTATTTCTAACTCTAAAAGTTCAGACAATGCTGCACATCTCAACTGGGATAGTGCTGATGGGAAGCGATATTAATCAAGAACATATTCCTTTGATAAAAACAATGGTTCAAGGAAATGACAAAGAACTATTAATTCAAGGTAGTTCTTTAAAAGGTTGTATTCGTTCAGTTTATGAGGCGATTACTAATAGTCGTGTGGGAGTCAAGCCTAAAAAACCAGAAGAATACCCAGAAGAACGTCTACCTACCAAAGATAAGAATCAGCTTTGTCCAGCAAGTGTAGTTTTTGGCGCATCTGGAGAAAAATGGGGATGGCAAGGACTTTTAACAATTCAGGATGCTCATTGTGAAATGACAGGTTTTGAAGTTGGTTTTATGCCTAATCTTTGGCGACCAAGACCAGATGAAAGTCAAGCATATTATCACAATGGCAAAACAGTAGGTTGGAAGTTTTATTACAATATGAAAAATGCTAAAGACAAAGGTATAGGTAATGGCATTCCTGTACAAGTAGCATTTAAAAATGACGAATTTAGCACTAAATTAAACTTCAAAAACCTCAAACCAGAAGAATTAGGAAGTCTATTAATTGCTTTAGGACAAGATAAAAACTATCCCATAGTTTTAAAAGTTGGTGCAGGTAAACCAATTGGCATGGGAAGCATGACAGTAGAAATTACAGAAGCTGAAATTACTCAAAATCAGGCTGATTTATATAGCCGTTATACATCTTTTGCTGTATCATCAAATCAAATTTTGACTGATGAACTGCTCAAAAACTTTATCCACAATAAAATTCAACAAGCCCATGAAGAATTAATTGAACAACCACAATTAGAAAAAATATCCGAAATTCTCAGCTTTTCTACTAATCGTATACCTTATGAAAATTATTAAAAACTTATGAGCAATAATAGTGATAAAATTACTTATTCCATAGCTGACGAACACCTGCAAATAGCTCATAAAATTGCTCATTTTTTAGCCAATGAACAACAGCGCATTGAACCAGGAAAAGAAGGTATTAGCACTGAATTAAGCAAATTGGTTAATTATCTCGACTCGAAAATTAAACAAAATTTGCACCTTGACAAAAGTGAAAGAAAACCATCAAAAATTTTTACATATATTGAACGATTAGCCGAATATGGAAAAACTATTGGACATAGTAACAAAACTACGATTTACTATAAAAGTATTAATGAAGTTTGCAACCAATATTTAAGATTTTATGAGAAAAAGCCATTATTAATGATCCAAATATTGGGCTGGTCACAACGCTTAATGCGTTATTATAAGATAGTAGATAGAAATGATGAACCTAATATTTCACCCATAGCACAGACAAAATCAATAACCGTAAAAACTCCTCAAATAGCAGAAACTCCCAAGGTTGCAAAACCTATCAAAACAGAAGATTCAAAACCTTCTAAACCTGTACTTCCCAAAGTTATAAAACCAATAAAAACAGAAGATTCAAAAGGTTTAGAACGTCCTCCCAAACCGTGGGAACGTCCTCATAAAAAACCATCTCAATAAGTTGCTGTATTGATTATATTAATACTAATTATTTTGTCCATGTGCTACATAAGCAGCATCAGCAACCATACCCACTAAACTAATCGCTGTATTTGCAGGTGCATAATATCGACCCTTAAATGTTGCATTATTAATTGCGTTTAGATGGGGTGGAGAAACATAGATAACTAAAGTCGCGGTTTGTGGCAAAATCTGGATAAATTCATCAATAATTCGCTTACCAGTTTCTTGTCTTTTGTCAGGTGGCAATTCAGAAAACTTTTTACCAGCAACATCGATAGAGTTTTCTAAATCTAAAACACATACATCAGCCAAAAATCTCTGGGGAATCGTTGTTTTATTCCAAAAGTTTACATTTTTAAATTCCCTAGCTACCAGCAATTTATACTCATTTGGTTCGCCATCTAATGACGGTAGATAATAATCTACAGTAGTCGAACTAATTACTCGTTCGCGCTGTAAAGTCCGTTTAACATTCCTAACTTCTTTTCTTACCAACCCAGCAATATGATTATCAATTTCTTGCTGAATCGTCTGAGTAGCAACTTCCTTGGCACTTTTTAAATTGTTGCCAAACACAAAAACTACAACTCCGCCCAAAAAGGCAAAGACTACTAAGGTAAACTGCATTGCTGCAACAAATCTGTTAAAGCTTTCACCGAGTTGACCATTGGTAGCTTTGAGAAACTCTAACTGGCTTTTGAGTAGTTCAATTTCGTTGAGGTTTTTCGCAGGGGTTAATACTGGTGAAGGTGTGGGAGTTTGGGCAATTACAAAGTTCCAAAGGTGAGGTAAATCAACTGAAGATAACCAATCCATATAAGTTTTTATAGCGATCAACGATAATCATATCTTTCTTTATATCTTGTTTGTCAAAAGTCTTTTCATCCCCTTGCGGGGAATAAGTTGGTGGAAAGTATTTAAAGTTCAAAATTCAATTACTAGAGCAGCAGGTTTCCATCCCCTTGCGGGGCGATGTGATCGGAAAGAGTTCACTGATGGAAACCTTACTGGGGCTGACTTTCAGACCCTAAATCGACACACTCCTGAAAAGTGACAAAAAATTTACCAAAAATCACCAATTTTGTCGGCTGAAACTCTTACTATGTAAGGCATCAACACACTCCAACGAAGTTATAAGGTTTTCAAGGTTCGGCGGTAGTGTGTAGATGAAACTCACACGCTAGCTAAAACAGTAAAATATGTGACTTATTAACGTCAAGATTGTTACAAAAACTTAACACGAGAGGCTCAGATCCCCGACTTCTTGAAGAAGTCGGGGATCTTTTTGTTCGTGAGTTAATTCGGAGCGATCGCTAGATGCAATAATTAGATACTTTCCTGTTTCACTGAACGTCTGGCTAATTTGTCTCATTTAATCTGATTTTTGATGACGAGCTAGTAGAGATTTTAATAAGCTCGGAGCAGCACGAAAATTAGTTTTCTGTAAAGCCATAATCACAGACGGCATTTCTACGAGATTTTGACTAGCTGCTGAATCTAAAATACCGAGTAATCCAGTTACTTTTAGTCCTTTTTCTTGTGCAGCTTTACGAGCTGCTTTTTCATCTAAAATAATTACCTCAGCAGTCAATTGTTCTGCTAATAAAATTGCTTCCTTTTCTCCTAAATGAAGATTGGCTAAAAGCGGATCATCTTTCAGAGCGATTGAGCAAACTTCTAACCAATTTGGAGGAGTAGTAATCCAAGATTGCAACTGAGGAGGCGCACCATCTGCAACTAATTCAGTATAAACAGCTTGAGGAATCAGAATTTTACCAAATAATTTGGGGAGAAGTTCAATCTGTCCGATTAAAACTAAATAACAAATAGGAGAAGTATCTGCAACCACAATCATTTTGATAAAATCTGATGCAGCGTTTGGATATCTTGCTCTAAATCATCTTCTGTATAATCAAGATAAGCTTGAGATTGTTTGAGAAATTGCTCGGTTTCCCACCAAGAAGAAAATTTTAGTAACTGTTGAATTTGAGCAGAAGTCATTATTCCACTTCTATAAGCTTCTAATGCTATAGCTTCTAAAATTTTTTGGGGTAAGTCTTGCCAGTTTTGTTGTAACTGGTTGCCGATTTCTTCAGGAATTTCGATAGTAATTTGCATATTAATTATGCTTCCTTGTTATTTGTAGTTTAGCTTCAAATCTTATTTGGTGATGGATTTTGTTTGTGAATCTAGACTAGCTTTGGCGGCGCGATCGCTATATTCTATAAAATTAAATCGCTGGATATGAATTACTTTTCAGCGATCGCCTAGCTAATTTGACGTAAGTTTTGACAGTAGACTCAGGTATCTCTAAATCATCAGCGATCGCCTGAATAGATTTTCCCATGTCTCGCCCAAGTAGAGGCAATTTTATCAGCGCGATCGCCTCCTGTCCGTTGACGTTGGGCTTTAAATATTTCTGTTAAATCTTCAATGCGTTTTGCCAAGATAGTAGACATCTGGCGTTTCCATACCCTTGCGGGGAAATTTGATCGGAAAGCAACGGGTGCAAAGAGATGACTGGGGTGAAAAGTTTCCATCCCCTTGCGGGAAAATGTGATCGGAAAGGGTTCACTGATAAAAGCCTTACTGAGACTGCCTGTGACACCCCCTAATCGACACACTCCAACGGATTATGCTGTTTTCAAGGTTCGGCGGCAGTGTGTAGGTGAAGCTTACACGCTAGCTAAAACAGTAAAATATGTGACTGATAACTGTCAATATTGTTACAAAAACTTAACACGAGAGGCTCAGATCCCCGACTTCTTGAAGAAGTCGGGGATCTTTTTAATTTGGAGCGATCGCTTGAATAAATTCTCCCATTTTTTGCCCAAGTAGAGGTAATTTTATCAGCGCGATCGCCTAAATTTAGGTAGGTATTTAAGCCAACCAGTTATATACAGTAAGTCCAGAAATATGACCAAAGTGGGATTGATTATTAGTAACAACAGCTATATTATTAACCATCGCTGAAGCACCAATCAAAATATCAGCGTCTCCAATGGTCTTTCCTTTTTTTCTGAGTTCGGCATAAATATCAGATGCTTGGACAACTATCTCATCAGTTAAAGCAATGATAATATTACTAACACAAAATTTTTCAAACGCTTGAAGTTGTTTGTTAGCGCCTTTAGCTTTTAATCCTCGCAGAATTTCATAACGAGTAATAAGAGAAAATGTAAACCTGCTATGCTGAGTTAGATATGCCTGAGCTTTAGGAATGACAAGCGAATTTTGACGCATAATTGCTGACAGCGTATCAGTATCTAAGAGAACTTGCTCTTGATTCATTCTTCAGTTCTATCTATAAAAAAATAATCTTGCTTTAAGGCAATTTCTTCAATTTCATCAACATCTGTTTCTGATAATCCCTCATACACTTCAGCTGCTAGTTGTAGCATTTCTTGGGAAGTAACAGGATTACTAGTGTCAACTATTAGTTGAACAGATTGCCCTTCAGCCAATTCAAGTTTTTCTAGAGGACGAAAGACACCATTCTCATATATAGCTTTTAAAGTTTGCATTTTGCTACTCGCCTGCTTACTTATTTAAACAACATAACACAACGATTTTAACTCCTAAATTCTGAGTATTTAGAGGTGTTTATAAAGGATAATTTATCACTAGCTTTGGCAGCGCGATCGCCTGGCTAATTTGACGTAGGTTTTGACAGTAGATTCACGCATCTCTAAATCATCTGTGATCGCCTGAACAGATTCTCCCATTTATCGCTTTGCTAAGATTGTCGCCCAAGTAGAGGCAATTTTATCTAAAATATCATTATTTAAACATATCAGCACCTAATTTGCTCACCATGACAAACATTACCATTTTTAATATTGATGACAATATCACAAATCTCTTGCAAGAACGAGCTGCAAAAAATGGTCGTTCCTTAGAAGAAGAAGCAAAAGAAATTCTCCATCTTGCTTTAATAGAAAATCAGAAACCGCCAGTAAATATTGTCAATATGATAGAAAAACGATTTGCCCACGTAGAAGATTTTGAACTAGGAGAAGTTACCAGAGAACCTATGCGTCCTGCACCAACTTTTGAATAATGATTATTCTTGATACTAATGTGCTGTCAGAATTAATCAAACGTCAAGGGTCTACAGTAGTTCGTAATTGGGCAGCCCAGCAACCTGTAATAAGTTTGTTTACTACAACAATTACACAAGCAGAAATACTCTATGGCATCGCTATTTTACCAGAAGGCAAACGGAAATATGAACTCTACCAAGCTGCTACTTTGATGTTTGCAGAAGATTTTCTAGGGCGTGTTCTTCCATTTGATGAATCTGCTGCTGTAGCTTTTGCTAATATTTCAGCCCAAAGACGAGGAAGTGGGACTCCCATATCTCAAGCTGATGCCCAAATTGCTGCTATTTGTTACTCTCACAACGCAGCCATAGCAACTCGTAATGTTACTGATTTTGCAGGCTGTGGAATTTTTATTATTAATCCTTGGGAAGATAAATCTTCATAATTGATTTTTGAAAAATCAGAATGATCGCCAGATCCAACAACTAGAAACTTTCCTGTTTCAGCGATCGCCTGGCTAATTTGACATAAGTTTTAACTGTAGACTCAGGCATCTCTAAATCATCAGCGATCGCCTTAATAGATTCTCCTATTTCTCGCCCAAGTAGAGGCTATTTTATCAGTGCGATCGCCACCTGTCCGTTGACGTTGTGTTTTAAAAATCTCTGTTAAATCGTTCAATGCGTTTTGCCAAGATAGTTTGCACATCAAGGACATCTAGCGTTTCCATCCCCTTGCGGGGAATAAGTTGGTGGAAAGATAGTAACAGGAGATAAAGGAGGAGTGGGTAAGTCGTTTCCATCCCCTTACGGGGAATAAGTTGGTGGAAAGTAACTGGACGATGGGAATCTGAAGATGAAGCAGATGGGTTTCTATCCCCTTGCGGGGAATAAGTTGGTGGAAAGACTTGGCTGCAATCTCCTCAAATTAAACAGTGGCTGTTTCCATCCCCTTGCGGGGAATAAGCTGGTGGAAAGTCCGCCATCTGAAACTGAGTCTATGAGCAGGTTCTAGGAGCGATTTTGGCAGCTCAATTTTTTCTCCCCAAAAAATAAACCTTAAACACTACTTACTACAACTATTGAAACGCTGTAAGTATTTAATTATCAAGGTTCTGGCGATTTGGCGGCTCCCCTAGGGTTTTTGCCCCCGCTTCGACTTGCCAAAAATCAAGTTGATCACATCATAAAATGATTGTTTGCTATTGTCGAGATATATTGGCTGCTATTACGAATTACGAATTGTTTTTCACTGATCGCCTGGCTAATTTGACGTAAGTTTTAACGGTAGACTCAGGCATCTCTAAATCATCTGCGATCGCCTTAATAGATTCTCCCATTTCTCGCCTTGCTAAGATTGTCGCCCAAGTTGAAGCTATTTTATCAGTGCGATCGCCTCCTGTTCGCTTGCGTTGGGCTTTAAAAATCTCTGTTAAATCTTCAATGCGTTTCGCCAAGACAGTTTGCACATCAGGTATATCTTGCACAACTTCAGATGACCAACCCAAACGTGTTTGTCCCAAGCCAAAGGTAGTTTTGTGTCCAGTACCGCAGTAGGGGGCGAGTTTGCCTAAAGCCGAAAATAATTGTAAAAACTCTGGTTGTTCGACTGCTTCTTTAGTTAAACTCAATTCAATCGCCCCAGTGAATCCTGTAACTGCGCCTTTCTTACCCGCTAATACTTTCGTAGTTGTGAGGTGACAACGAGTAATCAATATATAATCATCTACCCAAGTTAAAAAAGCATCTTGATCAACAGTCATTCCTGAAAAGTTATTCCAGCGTCGCAGGTAGCTATGAAATACATTAACTGGCACTGGTAAGGGAAAATGATGACCTTTGCGGCGAAAACTTGTCGGACTGACAAATCTGAAAGTGACAGTCTCCCTAGATTCAGATTTTAATAATTGAGTATAAGTTGTGGGAGGATGGGCAATACCAACAGAGCGAATTTGTAAGGGTGCATTTCTTAAGTCAAGTACCTTTGGCAAATTTTCTACCCACTGCACCATCCACTCTTGCACTCGGTGAGATAAAGCTGTGACAGACCAACGATAGCAAGTGTCTTTTAATAATTGTACTTGCCTGCCGCTACTAGCGATCGCTCCATCTAAAGCAGAGATCGTAAAAGGTTTTTCTGACTCGCCATCGTGGAGGTAAGCAGAAAGTTCTGGATCTGTGGAACGCACTTGGTTGAGAAACCAAGCATGGAGTCCAATTGCGTATTGAGGATAAAGGTAAGCATCTTTTTCGGAGACTAACTCAAACTCCAAGCCAACTAATTCTGTATCTGGCGACCATGTAAGCTGAGATTGAGGTGTATTCGGCTTGTTCGCAGAATGTCGAGGCATGGTAGTATTTGCGTCATACTTTTACTACCTTATCTTGTTTCCATCCCCGCGAGGGGAAATTTAGAAATGGGGCATAAGTGGGTATGCAAAAATATTTATGTCATTGCGAATAAAGTGAAGCAATCCCAATCTCTTGCGATTGCTTCGTTTCGCTTCGCTACACTCGCAATGACAATGTATATTTAATTTTGCATGCCTCCTCTGTTGCCTAAATGTGTAACAGTTCAGCAGTCTTCGATGTCTGCGTAGACCAGCGGTTAACAACTTTGCCAATCACTGACATATCTTGAACTAAGCGGTCAAATTTATCAGGGGTGAGAGATTGAGGGCCATCAGATAAAGCTTTGGCTGGATTGGGGTGAACTTCAATCATTAAAGCATCTGTACCAGCGGCGATCGCAGCCATTGCCATCGGCGGAACATATTCTGATCTACCCGTACCGTGGCTAGGATCGATCATGATTGGTAAATGAGTCAGCGATCGCAATACCGGAAGCACCGATAAATCTAAAGTATTGCGGGCGTATTTACCATCAAAGGTTCTAATTCCCCGTTCGCAAAGAATTACATTGGGGTTTCCTGATGCCAAAATATACTCTGCTGCCATTAACCACTCATCAATTGTGGCTGACATTCCCCGCTTCAGTAGTACGGGTTTATCTTGAGCGCCGACTTTTTTGAGTAACGAGAAGTTGTGCATATTTCTCGCACCGATTTGGATAACATCAGCAACTCTCGCCACTGCTGGTAAATCAGCAGCATCCATCAGTTCTGTGATGATACCCAAACCTGTAGCTTCACGGGCTGCGGCTAATAAATCTAAAGCGCTTTCACCATAACCTTGAAAGGCATAAGGTGATCAATACCTTTGCCAAAATAAGAGCCTAGATAAATTTTGGCAAAAGTGGCAAAATTAAGCATACATAAGCGTTTCGATGAAAAGGTGGTTTTTCATCTGAAACCCTTATCCTGCTGTCAATACGTTAAAAAACCCTTGTAGGAAACCTTAAAGGAATTTTTAGGACTGATTGTTTTTGCCAACCCTCAAAGAAATGGGAGTTAATGGTTAAAGCATCATCATCTCACCCTCGTAAATTGGCGAAGGTATTGGTGATGTGCGGGGTTTGTAAGCTCCCCCACGGAGAAACTTTGCTCCGGCGGTCTTTACCCGCTTCGCTGTCTCTACAATCATCGCCTCATTTTCTACAGAACAAGGGCCAGCTACCACCACAATCGGATGATGTTCTCCGAAATAAACGCGATCATTAGGTGTGGGAACAACAACTTCGCTAGCTTCTCCATGTCGAAATTCTCTACTAACTCGTTTGAAAGGTTTTTCTACTCGCAATACTTGTTCAATCCAAGGGCTAAACTCCTGGATTTGCAGCCGATCAAGAGTTGCAGTTTCACCAATCATTCCTAGAACAACTTTATGCTTGCCAATGCTTTTTTCTACTTTTACTCCCCAAGTGTCACTTAGTTCTTTGCTCAGGCGAGTAATTTCGTCAGCAGGTGTACCACTCTTAAGTACTATAATCATCTGATTTTTCCTTTTGTTTATGATTTGGAATCGTGTAAAAATTTGGCAAGCTGCTCTAATTTTGTCCAAGCAGCGCCGCTTCGTAGGACTTCTTTAGCCAGGACAATACCTTTAACACAACCTGCTAGAATGTCGGTTTCGCCATCGATCGCTTCACCAACTTGCAGGGCTAAGGCTGTATTTAAAGCGACTACATCTTGCTGCGCTTGAGTACCTTTACCTTGCAGAACTGCTTTTAAGATTTCGGCATTTTCTTGGACATCTCCACCCCGCAACGCTGTAGTTGGTGCAGGACTCAAACCCAGTTCTTGAGGATTGAGCGTTAGACAGCGTACCTTGTTTTCTTGGAGTACAGCTAAATCAGTGACATCTGCTAAACCAGCCTCATCTAAGCGTTCGCGTCCGTGGAGAGCGATCGCAACTCGGCATCCCAACTGTGATAAAGCTTGAGCAATTTCTTCTATTAACAGCGGATCATTGACACCAATAATTTGCCCCGTCGGTCGCATGGGATTGACTAAAGGCCCCAACAAATTAAAAATAGTCCGCACCTTCAAAGTTTTTCGTAAAGCAGTAACCGCCTTAAGTGCGGGATGCCAACCAGGGGCAAACAAAAAGGTGATGCCAATTTCGCCCACTGCTGCTTGCACTTGATCAGGGCTAGCATTGAGATTGATACCCAAAGCTTCCAACACATCAGCAGAACCAGTCTTACTAGATGCAGAACGATTACCATGTTTGGCAACTTTTACCCCAGTAGCCGCAGCCACAAAAGCTACAGCAGTAGAAATATTAAAAGTTGAAGCCCCATCTCCACCAGTTCCACAGGTGTCAATTAAGCGGAATGGATAATGAGGATTAGAAGAAGATTGAGATTGTAAGATACTGGCCATGCCTACTAATTCTTCAGAGGTTACGCCTTTGGCTTGAATTGCCGCTAAAATTGCCCCTGATAAAACTGGGGGAATAGCATCTTGAAGCCAACCTTGCATTAAATCAGCAGCTTGAGTGCGAGTTAAAGATTGCCGAGCAAACAACTGTTGTAATAAACCTGGCCAGTCGTAAGCATCAAGAGTTACAGAGATATTTTCAGGTGGAGTTTGAGTTGCAGTGATCATAATTAATAGTCAATAGTTTGTAGTAAGGACTTTAGTCCTTGATTTTTGAAGCACTAAACTGTTTACTACGACTTAATGATTGAGAATTTTTGCCACAGTTTGCACATCCTTATCACCTCTACCAGAGCAATTAATCACGATTTTGGGATTGCCTTCTAACTGAGGACAAAGGGTTTCCAGATATGCGATCGCATGGGCAGTTTCTAAAGCTGGGATAATTCCTTCTAGTTGGGAAAGCTTTTGAAATGCATCTAAAGCCTGCTTGTCAGTAACGCTGTAATATTCGGCGCGACCTAGATCTTTGAGATAACTATGTTCAGGCCCCACACCAGGATAGTCAAGCCCTGCACTAATTGAATGTGCTTCAACTATTTGACCATCATCGTCTTGTAGTAGGTAACTCATTGCACCGTGCAGAACTCCAACTTTTCCTAGTGTCAGAGTTGCTGCGTGTTTTTGAGTATCTACGCCTTCACCGGCGGCTTCTACTCCAATCATCCGCACAGCAGATTCATCCATAAATTCATGGAATAACCCGATCGCATTGGAACCACCACCTACACAAGCCAGTAAAATATCCGGTAGTCCTCCCCATTTTTCTTGACATTGAGCGCGAGTTTCTTGACCAATTACGGCATGAAAGTCACGCACCATCATCGGGTAGGGATGGGGGCCAGCAACGGAACCCAGGATGTAATGGGTGGTTTCAACATTTGTCACCCAATCCCGAATAGCTTCTGAGGTGGCATCTTTGAGGGTTCCTGTACCTGCTTCCACCGGGCGAACTTCTGCCCCCATCAACTTCATCCGAAATACGTTGAGGGCTTGTCGTTCCATATCATGGATGCCCATGTAAATTACGCATTCTAAACCAAATAAGGCACATACGGTTGCAGTCGCTACTCCGTGTTGACCGGCTCCGGTTTCGGCAATAATCCGTTGTTTACCCATGCGTTTGGCTAACAATGCCTGAGCTAAGGCGTTATTAATTTTGTGAGCGCCTGTATGATTTAAATCTTCTCGCTTTAAGTAAATTTGCGCTCCTGTTGTACCATCAGGTCTAGCGTAGTGTGTTGTGAGGCGTTCAGCAAAGTATAATGGGCTGGGCCGTCCGACGTAATCTCGCAGTAAGTTTTGTAGTTGGGTTTGGAAGCTGGGGTCGTGGCGATATTGTTGATATGCTGTTTCTAGTTCAGCTAATGCGGGCATTAAGGTTTCGGGGACGTATTTACCGCCGAATTTGCCAAATCTGCCTAGGAAGTCTGGTTGTTGAGTTGCAGTTTTGATGTCTTGTATGCTTACCACTGGTTAAAATCCTTGATATTTTTGAGATTAGAGTTTTTAAACGCAAAGGGGCGCAAAGTAAACGCGAAGTGACGCAGAGTTTTATTTGGCGGAAACAATTTGTTGCAGGGATGCGGGGGTAATTGCTGTTTTGAGTTCTTGACAAAGTTGTTCTAGGGCTTGTAGTCCTTGGGTGGGAGTACCTTGGGCGAGGCGTTTGACGAAGGCGCTACCAACAATTACTGCGTCTGCACCCCATTCTCTGATTTGATGTGCTTGTTCTGCTCCTGAGATGCCAAAACCAACGCCGATGGGTTTGTCGGTAACGCTGCGTAAGTCTGTGATTAAATGCTTTACACGGTCTTGGATTTGAGCGCGGACACCTGTTACACCTGTTACACTCACTAGATAGATAAATCCCTGAGATTTACGAGCGATCGCAATAATCCGATCTTGAGAACTGGTAGGCGCTACGAGTAAAATTACTTCGATTCCCAAAGAGGCAGCAGTCTGTATTAATTGTTCTGCTTCTTCTAGGGGTAAATCTGGTACTACTAATCCTTGCACTCCAGCGGCAACAATTTGGGTTAAAAATGTTTTTATACCTCGGTGCAAGATGGGGTTGTAGTAAGTAAATAAGATAATTGGTGCTTTCAGGGTAGGACTGACGGTTTCCAACATCTGGAGAATTGGCTCTAATTTTGTGCCTCTTTGCAAAGCGCGAGTGGCGGCGGCTTGAATTACTGGCCCATCTGCTAAGGGATCGGAGTAGGGAACGCCCAACTCGATCAAATCAGCACCATTGCGATCTAAGATGCGTAAAGCTTCGGCGGTGGTTTCTAAGTCAGGATCGCCAGCGGTGATAAAGGGAATCAAAGCACATTGTTGTTGCTGGCGTAATGTTTGAAAGTAAGCGGAGATAGATGTCATTTTGAAAAATAGTTAATGATTAATTTCTTAAACGCAGAGTTTTATCAAATTTAATTTGCTACGAATTTAAACAAGACTCAAAAGATTACGCACTGCTTGCTCTATATCGCTTTGCTTAATTAAAGATTCTCCTACTAAAACCGCACGCGCCCCAGCCTCAGCGACAAGAGATAAGTCAGCGGGTGTATACAATCCTGACTCACTGACGACGGTAATTCCCATGCTTTGCATTTGTTTCTGTCGCTGTGCCAAAAGTAGCTGGGTTGTGACTAAATCAACTGTAAAATTGTCTAGATTCCGGTTGTTGATTCCTACTAAATGTATGTCTTTAAGTTTCAGCACCCGATCTAGTTCAGCAATAGTATGGACTTCTACCAGCGCATTCATGCCTAAATCGTGAATCACCTGCAAAAAGTCCTGGAGTTCTTGATCGCTTAAGATAGCAGCAATCAACAATACCGCATCAGCGCCAGATGTTCGTGCTAAATAAATTTGATAAGGGTCAATGATGAACTCCTTACACAGTAGAGGCAATCCAACTTGCTTACGCACAGTCCGCAGATTAACAAAACTGCCTTGAAAAAACTTCTCGTCAGTCAAAATCGATAGACAAGCCGCGCCACCTCGTTCATAAGCTTGGGCGATCGCTACTGGATCAAAATCCTCTCGGATCACTCCACGACTGGGTGACGCTTTTTTAACTTCGGCAATTAAGCTAGGTTTACTAAAATTTTGTTGCAAAGCAGTCAAGAAATTTCGCACAGGCGCAGCAGAATTTAACTTATTTTGCAAAGAAGTTAAAGGCAGTGCTTGCTGCATTTGGGCAACTTCCTGCTTTTTATACCGCACAATTTCTTCAAGAATATGGCTAGGAGGAGCAATTTTGTTGATCATAAATTGGAAGAAGGAGTGGAGAGCAGGGGAGGCAGGGAACGCAGAGGAGCAGAGAAGACAAGAAATAATTTTTTGACTTTTGACTTTTGACTTTTGACTTTTGACTTTTTTCTGCCCTATGCCCCATGCCCAATCAACTCTTTAGTTTGTGTATATTTATGTACCACATTTTTAATCATTGCCAAACCAACTTTTCCAGTTAAGGTCATGATGGATTCTGGATGAAACTGCACAGCAGCAATTGGAAGTGTCTGATGTTCTATGGCCATAATTACGTCGTCATCAGAAATCGCTGTAACATTCAGTTCTCTTGGTAGCTGTTGGGGGATGGCAAACAATGAGTGATATCTACCGACTGTAAAGGATTCTGGTAAGTCCTGAAAGAGAACAGAATCTGAGTCGGTGACGAAAATCCGCGAGGATTTACCATGTTGGGGATAGTTGAGAACTCCAAGTTCTCCACCAAAAGCCTCGACGATGCCTTGTAGCCCTAAACAAACTCCAAAAATGGGAATTTGGCGACGAATACAAGCGTGAACAATCTCTGGAACTCGAAAATCACTTGGTCTACCAGGGCCAGGAGACAAGACGACTAAATCAGGGCGTTCTGTATCAAACAGTGATTCGCAAAAGCCATGACGTAAGGTTTTGACGCTTGCACCTGTTTGGCGGATGTAGTTGGCTAGTGTATGCACAAAAGAGTCTTCGTGATCTATTAGTAAGATACGTTTGCCAGATTCTACATTTGGGACGCTTTGACTTAATTGTATAGGAGTGCGATCGCTTGTTTGCTTGACGCGACGAATCGTTTCAAATAAAGCCGCAGCTTTGGTTATGGTTTCTTGTTCTTCGGCTTGGGGTATGGAATCATAAAGGACTGTAGCACCAACTCGCACTTCGGCGATCGCATCTTGTAACCGAATTGTCCGCAAGATTAAGCCAGTGTTTAAATTGCCGTTGAAGTTTAAATAGCCAACTGCTCCACCATACCAACGTCGGGCGCTGCGTTCGTGCTGTTCAATAAATTCTATGGCGGCTCTTTTGGGTGCGCCGGTGACTGTCACTGCCCAAGTATGACTGAGAAACGCATCTAAAGCATCAAATTGCGATCGCAATATACCTTCGACATGATCGACTGTATGGATCAAGTGACTGTACAATTCAATCTGGCGACGACCAATCACTTGTACTGAACCAGGTTCACAAATCCGTGATTTGTCGTTGCGATCAACGTCTGTACACATGGTCAACTCAGCTTCATCTTTGTGTGAATTGAGTAACTGACGAATCTGCACAGCATCATCAATGGCATCTTGTCCACGAGTAATAGTGCCACTAATCGGACAAGTTTCTACACGCTTACCCTCAACTCGCACAAACATTTCTGGAGATGCACCAATGATGTATTCTCCACCTAAGTTAAAAATAAATCCATAAGGACTAGGATTGATTTGCTTTAAAGTTTCAAATAATTTGCTGGGTTCCTCTTCACAAGCCGCAAAAAAACTTTGACTCGGAACTACTTCAAATAAATCGCCTCGGCGGAAATAATCAAGAGCAGTTTCAACTTGCTGCTTGGCATACTCGCCTACTTTATGGTCAGCAATTTTATCAGGAATTAGACGTTTGCCGCGATAATCAATCGATTCACCGACTCTAGGCAAATTACAAGTACTGCCATACTCTGTTTCAAATTCGTATTGCAGACAAAATGCGCGTTGCTGATAGTAGTCAACTATTATTAATTCATCAGGTAGATAAAGTAGTAAATCCCGCTGATCTGGAGAACGTTCTAAACATTGGGTAATTGGTTCAAACTGAAAAACTAAATCATAACCAAACGCACCATATAATCCTAGATGTTCGTCTTCGTGACTAGAGAATATATGGAGAATTTTCCGCACAACTGTAAATGCCGAAGGTTGTTTACTGCGTTCTTCTTCAGCAAAGAATTGTTTGGTAGGTTTAACCAATCCTGTGATGCAATTTTTCGCTTGGTTGACATCCTGAACTTGTTGTGATTGTGATAGTTTCTCTAAAAGTAAAGGTAAAAAAAACTGACCGCGATCATTCAGGGCTGTTAGTGTGAAACTACTTTCTTTCGTTGTCAATTCTAATGGCGGATTGACAAATCCAATCGCCCATCTCTTATATCTTCCTGGATATTCATAACTACTATTGAGCAAACCACCACGTTGAGAATTTAAGTAGAATAGAATTTCTTCAAGGGCAGTTTCCATCTTAACTTCTGTGATGGAGCGAGAAATCCGAACATTACCAAGGGTTGTATAGGAATGAGAATCAACGATCATAGATAAATTCTCTGCAATAGTTATTAGTCAAAAGCCATTAACTATAATTAATAATTCATTTGGGAATCAAGACAATTAGATATCAATCTAACTACAAGACTTCTTGCATAAGTGATTATCAGCATACATCGGCAGTTAATTATTTATAACCTGAAACTTTCGCAATAAGTCTATAATTCAAGACGGTTCAGTTAGAGTTGAAAACCTGATTTTGCGTAGGTTGGGTTGAGGAACAAAACCCAACATTATCACGGCTTTGCTGGGTAACGCTTAGGCTCTAACCAACCTACAATTATCCTTAACTGAATGGTATTAGTCTATGAATTGTCCTCATCCAGATATTCTTTTTAAAATAGTAATTAAAAAACTTGTGCTTTTGATAATTAAATTGTACTAAACATCATGCAGGTAACACATTGATAATTTTTTAGATTGAGGTGTCAATTTATTCGTTCTTTGTGACGCTTTTTTAGTACAAGTTACAAAATTCTAACTTACAATTACCGCCTCTTCCTATGGATATATAAAAAATATCTTTAGGGAATGTTTATTCCAGCCGACTTACTTAAATTTCCCAAAATTAATTGACAAACATCACTTGCTTGGATTGAATTAGTGTTTAACAAGTGAGATTGATTGGTAATCAATAACGGCCCCTCAGCAAGAGAAGGCGGAAGACAACCGTGAGAACCACTCACTAAAGAAGCATCCAAAGGAATAACATCCATCAAATAGCGAAACCCTAGTTGTTTCTTTAAAAGCTTGAGTCCAACTTTTGCTTTGGGAAATTTAATTTTGGGGTCAATAAAAAGTTCTACCGGATCATAACCAGGTTTGCGGTGAATATCGACAGTGTTGGCAAAATCGGGGGCGTGGCGATCATCAAGCCAATAATAATAAGTAAACCAAGCATCAGGTTGAGCGACTGCGATTAATTCTCCCGATCTAGAATGAGCTAAACCATAAGCTGATTTTTTGGTATCATCTAAAACGTATGCAACTCCTTCAGTCTCTTCTAAAAGCGATCGCACTTTCGGAATATAAAATGGATCATTGACATAAATATGGGCAAGTTGATGATCCGCGACAGCAAAAGCTTTACTAGCACCAGCATCTAATAATTCTCGTCCTAGTTCTTCACGTACCGTTAGCAAGCCTTTTTCTCGCAACATCCGATTGAGGTGAACTGGTTGGGATACTGATGTAATTCCGTATTCTGATAAAACAATAACTTCAGCGCCGCGATTTTCGTAGTATTGAATCAAATCGCCACAAACCGTATCAATTGCTTGTAAATCCTCAGCTACTTTATTGACATCAGGGCCAAATTTTTGTAAACAGTAGTCAAGATGTGGTAAATAAACGAGTGATAGCGTGGGGTTATGGCGTTCTTCAATCCACTTGGCTGCATCTGCAATCCATTGGGTAGCACGAATAGATGTGTTAGGCCCCCAGAAATTGAACAAAGGAAATTGACCGAGTTCAGCTTGCAGTTGCGATCGCAAATTCCCCGGTTGTGTGTAAATATCAGGAATTTTCCGCCCATCCGCTGGATACATCGGTCTGGGGGTAACTGCATAGTCTACCGATGAGTACATGTTGTACCACCAAAACAAGTTGGCGCAGGTGAAGTTAGGATCTAGCGCTTTCGCCATTTCCCACAGTTTGGGAGTTTGGACGAGTTGATTAGACTGTCGCCAAAATTTAATTTCACACTCATCTCGAAAGTACCAACCATTAGCGACAATTCCATGTTCGCTGGGTAATTTTCCTGTGAGATAAGTTGCTTGGGCTGTGCAGGTTACAGCAGGTAATATGGGTGTAATGGGGGCGACTTGTCCTTTTTTTGCCCAGCTAGAAAGAAAGGGTGTGTGTTTACCTAAAAGGCTGGGTGTTAAGCCGACTACGTTGAGAACAACAGTTTTTTGCATGGAAACTAATTAAGAGTAAAGCCTATCGAACCGCCAAGCCGCCAAGAGCGCCAAGAAAGGAAATAGAGACTTTTATAATTAAAATTTTTGTGATTAATTACTAGCAACTAAGGATTTTGCTAACAATTTGGATAGTACCCATTCATACTCGCGTTGAATTGATGCTGATAAATCGAGTTTCATGTCTTCTGGTAAGACTTCCCAAGTGTAGGTTTCGATTTCTAGATGAGTACAAGTTTGGCGATTTTTTAGCAGATTCAATACGGTAATAATGTCATCTTGGGTAGATTGCAACAGTGGGTAATCGCGGATAAAAAGCGGGACATGAAAGTGAATCCGCCACTCACGATCTATGGTATCTTCGAGATTGGGTAAAGCAGTTTCTAAATCTCGATAATGACGCGATCGCCCGTAATGATCACGAGCAATTACTTGATGTAAATACGTCGATTCCGCAAAAGGATTTAATCGCTCTATTAGCTGACGGCGTTGTTCGGCACTGTCTGGTATATTCACCTGTAATGCAGCGCTAATTTGAATTTTACCAATCTGAATCCCTGCTGCTTGAAATTGCTGGAAAACTGCAATAGGATTTTCATACTCAACAGCAAAATGGCAAGTGTCGTAACAAACACGGACATGATTTAATAAATGATTTTCAGCCGCAATTTGCGAAATACCTAAGTGTTTTGCTAAATAAGCTCCACCAATAGGTAGTAAATGCATTTGGAAATAATCAATTACTTCAGCAGCATTTTCAATTAATCCATCTGGTTCAGGTTCCAAATCCAGGTGTAGGAGTTTTCCTTGTTCAGCATAAATATCTATCATCCTAGCTACAACCTCCGCTATGTGGAGACTAGCACTATCCATAACGGATGCTTGAACAAGTTGATTGCCTTTGTACCAAGGTTTATAAGATAAAGGTAATGTAGAAATACTGCCTTCAGTTTCATCAGGCAATAACGCTGCCAAAATATTCGTTAGTTGTAAAGTATAATCCAATCGTTCCTGCTGTGACCAATCCGGCGTATAAACTCGATCTTTCACAACTTGGTGATGAAATTGTCCATAGGGAAAACCATTCAAAGTAAACACATATAAATCTTCTTCCCTCAACCATAATTGAAACTCACCTAAAGCATTCCCCTCTAACAACTCCCTAGCTGCTACCTCAGCCAAACGTAACCCAATCCCGAAAGATTTCCCAGATGCCAATCGTTCTTTGAGAGGTAGAATATACTGCTTTAAATTAGCAAAAACTTGATCCCAATTTTCCCCAGGATGAACATTAGTGCAGTAAGTCAAGTGAAAATTATTATTAGTTCCAACCTTCATATTTTCCCCACTTTAATTTGCTTTTTTCTTGAACCACTAAGACACTAAGACACTAAGACACACTCTTACCTTCTTCTCTGCGCCTTTGCGTCTTTGCGTGTTAGAGAAGCGGGGCGTAGCCCGAAAATTTATCCGCCCCCCAACAACGAAATAGCTTGCTTATACAAACACAAATCCACCTCATGAACCTCAACTCCCTTCCCAACACCTTCTAGCAAAGTCAAAGTTAACTCTCCCCCTAAATGTTCCCGGAACTCAGTTAAACCCTGAAACACCCTCTGAAAATCTTCCAACTCTGGCAAATACAAAGTGAAACCCAATACTGACAACGTATGTAGTATTTGTTGCCACTCCGAGCCATCAAGCAGCCCTAAAAGATAAGAATAAGTACTATCCAAAGCAATACCGATCGCCACTGCTTCGCCATGACGTAAACTGTAGTTCGTCAAATGCTCCAGTTTATGCGCCGCCCAATGACCAAAATCTAAGGGACGGGATGAACCCATTTCAAAAGCATCGCCACTGTTAGCAATATGTTCTAGATGTAGTTGGGCGCAACGATAAATCAGCTGTTGCATAATATCCATATCTCGACGGACAAGGTCGGCGCTATGGCTGTGGATAAAATCAAAAAAGCTAGCATCTTTAATTAGAGATACTTTCAGCGCCTCTGCAATCCCAGAACGCCAATCGCGATCGCTTAATCTTGTCAAGAAGGTAAAATCATTAATTACTGCATAAGGTGGGGCGAATGTACCGAGAAAATTCTTTTTATCAAAGGCATTGATACCATTTTTGACTCCCACCCCGGAATCATTTTGTGCTAACACCGTCGTCGGAATCCTGATTAGACGAATCCCTCGGTGAGCAGTTGCGGCTGCATATCCTACCAAATCCAGCACAGCCCCACCGCCAATCGCCAATATATAGGAGTGGCGACATAATCCAGCCGCTTCAATTTGTTGATGGATTTGTTCTATCAAATTGGGATCATTTTTTGCAGCTTCACCACCTGGAACGAGCATCGGTTCTGTAGCCAGTGTGATTACTTCTGCATAAAACTTGCTATAAGCTGTCAATTGCTTTAGTAAACCAGGACAAAACGTTAATAACCCTGCATCGACTACTGCTAATACCTGCTTTGGTTTTTGCTCTCCATTGGCTGTAATTACTTGCGCCAAGGTGGTATTTTTCAGATCAAATAGATTATTAGTAAAGTGAACTTCATAGTTAAAACTGACTGCAACACGTTGATGGATTGGTTGTAAATTAAATGTCTTTTTTTGTCTAATATCTAATATCATCTTTTTATATCCTGAAGTGCAGCAGTATTCAAAGCTTGGAGAAAACCCTCAACAGAGTGAGAACCATTCACCTTAACTTTGTTGTTGATAATAAAGAAAGGCACACTGGTAATACCATGCGATCGCACTAACGTTGATTCAGCTACAATTGCCTGAATTGCAACATCATTATTTAACTGCGATCGTAATTCCATAGCACCCATTTGATAGGCTGTACCAATGGTGACCAAAACATCAATATCTCCGATGTTCAAACCGTCTTCAAAGTAAGCTTGATAAATTGCTTCTACAATATGGTTTTTTACGTTTTTTGGTGCTAAAGCAATTAATCGATGGGAAAGTTTAGTATTAACAGCCAAACGGATTTTATTAAAATCTAGCTTAACTCCAGCAGCCTCCCCTACTAGTCGCGCATAGTCAAACATATACTGAAGTTCTTCAACTCCAATACTTTTTCTTGTTTGCATAAAGCTACGAAATTCATACCCAGAATTAGGAACAGTATCATCGAGAAGAAAAGGATGCCAGTCGATTTGTACTGTTTCTGATTGCCATTGTGCCAGAGCATCAAAAAGATGCTTTTTACCAATTCGACACCAGGGGCAAACAGTATCATGAAAAATGTCGATTAACATAATTTATTTATGGCAATTCTCATTTTGCTCAGGTATAGATTTCTTTGCCTCTATCATGAAAACCTCTCTTGATTCTTTTCTCTGTGTACTCCGCGTCTCTGCGGTTTGTTAAAAAATAATACAACTTATTTAGATCTTAAATAAATCACCCATATACTTATTGATTTTCTATTCAAAAAACCTTTGAGTATTTTCAAACTCTTCAATTAATGCAACTCTATCTTTTTTAGCCACTAATCTTGCTAAGCGGCTATAATTATCAGCTAAAGAACTAATTGCTTGACAACTTTCTTCCGAAGCTAACATGATGTCAACACATAAATTAGGATTTTGAGCAAACAAACGTTTAAGAATATCAATTTCTTGGCGATAGCTAGGAGTTGACATTGTTAAACTCCGGTCTATATCAATATTTACTGCTGCAAAAAAAACGCCAATACTAAATCTACAAAAGTGCTGCGTCGCTTGAATAACAACCATCATTTCGTCGTGTTCTTCAGGCGTGCAAACAATTAACTCTCCCCCCTGACTTTTAATCAAGTCTAGTAACCATTGAAATGAATCATCATTTCGTCCTGGACATACTACCACTTTTTGCTGCAAAAACGATGTGATATTTGGCCCAAACATCGGATGTAGTCCCATAACAGGCCCACAATGAGATTCGAGCATTGCTTGAGTTGGCTGTGTTTTAATACTTGTGATATCACACAAAGCTGTAGTTGGAGTTAAATATCTAGCTGCACTTTTAATAACATCAACTGTATATGCAATGGGAACAGATACTAACACCAGTTCTGCTGGACTCAACAGTTGTTCTGCATCCTCCCAATCTTCTTGTTCAAGAACACTAACGTTATGACCTATTGCCGAAAGTTGCTCTTTAAATAATCTTCCCATCCTACCACACCCACCGATGATGGTAACTCTTCGGGGTCTGACATGATTTACTAATTCAGGCTTAAGGGCGATGGCTTTCAAAGGCATTTTTTCTGTCCCCAATTTTCAAATATCAGCAAGTGATTCCTTGGAAATGAATTTAGGCAAAATATCCAAATTTTTAGCTCGGTTAGCAATAACATCAGTAAATAACTGTTCATAACTATCCAGCGCTTGTTCAAAGGCATAGTTTTTAACTGCAAACTTTCTGCCTTTGTCACCAAGCTGCGCTGCTAAAGCCGGATTAGCATATAAATTCTGCACTGCATTTGCCAAAGATTCGGGTGACTCTGGTTCAACAACTAAGCCGCCACCACTTTGTTGAATAGCTTTAGCAGCAGTACCAGTGGCGGGAACTGAACCTACAATTGGACGACCACTAGCTAGCAACAGCGGTATTTTTGAAGGCATATTAAAAGAAATCACATTGCGCTTTTGTACAATCAAACCCACGTCTGCTGCTGCTAACATTTGTGGTAGTTTTTCTCGCGGTTGTAAAGGCACTAGCAAAACATTATCTGCTCCACAAGTCAGACAATGTTGCTGCAATCTTTCCAGCGCTTTCGATTCTCCAGCAATCACAAAAGCAATGTCTTTAATATGAAGCAAACGAACTGCTGCTTCTACAACTGTCTCCAAACCTTGGGTGAGAGCAATATTACCGGAATAAAGCACCACAAATTTATCATCTAATTGATGGGCGCTTTTCCAAGAGTTATTCTGCTTCGATAAAGGCTTAACGAAATTAAGATTTACCCAATTGGGAATACAGGCAATTTTATTTGCAGGTACATTCTTTTGGACTAAATTATCCACAAAACCATCGGCAATCACGCTAATAGTATGGGCAGTACGATAAGCAAATTTTTCTAAAGTTTCAAAAGCCCGAATTATTAATTTATTTTTGATTAGTCCTACACGTACAGCCGCTTCAGGAAGAATATCTTGCACATTTAATACTACTGGGCAGTTGTATAACCAACCGAGTAAAGTTGCAGGTAAACAAACTAGTAGCGGTGGTACTGTTAAGAGAATTACATCAGGTCGTTCGCCCTTTAGGGCTTGTGGCAAACTTGTAAAGACAAAGCTTAATTCTAATAACAGTCGGTCTATGAGGTTGGGTTTAGATTTTATTCGTAAGTAGCTGCGTTGAATCTTAACGCCATTTTTTTGTTCAGTAACATACAACTTACCACGGTAGCCGTCGTAAATCTGGCGCTGAGGATAATTAGGCATTCCTGTAATTACCCTTACTTCATGACCTCGCTCTACCAGCCCTTCTGCTAGTTCGGTCATCAAGGGCGCAATTCCAATCGGCTCTGGATGATAGTTGTAAGAATAAATCAGAATGTGCATGAGCTATTAATTTCCTAGAAGCACCTTGAAGACGTTGGCTTTATTACTTAAGACATCGCCAATACATATCAGTCCAAATTGTAAAATTTATGCTTTAAGTCACTGCAAATACTTGTGCCAGTTTTATGGAAATTGGTAGCAGACCCAGAACTAGCAACCCATAGAGTAAACCTGCAAAACCCGCAGCCACAGTACTATCTAAGACAATCAGTGATAAAATTCCAGCTTTGACTGCAATACGGATTTGTTCTGGGGTAGGTTCGCGTACTGCTTTGATAAAAGGAAACAACACCCGCACAGCGAACACAACTACAAACGGTAATGCTGTGAGGACTTGATAATCTGGTAACAGCCCTAACCCTAAAAGTCCGGCAATGACTATGACAATTAGCGATAGCGCTACTAAGGCAGTATTCAGCTTTGCCCCGTGTACTTCACCCCGACTGAGGATGGTAATTGCAGCAATATATACTATGGGAATCAAAGCTAAAAACCAATATTCTCTGAGTGCCATTGGCAAGATACTTGCACCCAGTAATAAGTTACCTCCACGGCAAATTCCCATATTGATGGGGCCAAAAATAGGGTGATGCTTACCAAACGCATCATACAACAGAGCAAAAGACGCGATCGCGATCGCCACAGTAGCACTTAACCAAGAGACTTGAGCAGCTGCGGCTACACCTACACTCAAAAGCATACCACCAAGTAAAGTTGCCCCGTTTCGAGACGCTCTACCACTGGGAATTGGTCGCTCTGGACGTTCTTGGGCATCTAATTTGGTATCAAAAACATCATTAAATACAATCCCTCCACCGTATAAACCAGTAGTAGCTAATAGCAACCAAAGCAGTGGAATTAAATTGAACTGATGATTGAGAACAAAATACCCCGAAGCAGCAAAGCCAGCCATAATATCTGCCCATGCAGTGATAATATTGGCAGGCCGCATCAATTGCAGATATGCCCACCAGCGGTAGGAAGTTGATGTTGCAGTGTTCATAATTCTCATTCAATTAAGGCGTAATCATGGCGCGACTCTACTAATGGTTGTTGTCCTCGCAGTACGGAATTATCATTAAATAACTGTCGCTGGTCGATAGGAGTTGGATTCAACCAGTCGGATTCTTGCATTTGACCACTTTGGCTGTAAGCTGTAAGAGCATTTTGATAACAAACTTTCTGCACATCAGCTTCAGCAATTCCCCGTTCCAACATCAGTAAGGCAGTCTTAGGTACAGCCAAAGGATCGCTAACTCCCCAATCCGCGCTACTATCTACAATGATGCGATTACTGCCATACTCGCGGACAACTTCTACCATGCGGGCATTCCCCATTTTTGTATTAGGGTAAATCGTGAAAGCTGCCCAAAAGCCTCGCTCTAAAACTTCTGCAACAGTCTCTTCATTGTTATGATCCACAATTACTTGTGATGGCTTTAACCCATGTTCAATACACACATCCATACTGCGACTTGTACCCGCTTTTTTATCACGATGAGGCGTATGAATCATCACCAACATATTTAGTTCTTTCGCCAATTCTAGCTGGAGACGGAAATATTTATCTTCGGCTGGGGTCATATCGTCGTAGCCAATTTCACCAATGGCAACTACACCTTCTTTGCAAGCATACAAAGGTAATAATTCCATCACTTGTTCTGCCAAAGCTTCGTTATTTGCTTCTTTAGAATTTAAGCCAATTGTGCAGTAGTGCTTAATCCCAAATTGTGCAGCCCGAAATCTTTCCCAACCAACTAAACTGCTGAAATAATCTTGAAAAGAGCCAATATTAGTACGGGGTTGTCCTAACCAAAAAGCCGGCTCAATCACCGCTACAATTCCCAACTTTTGCATCATCTGATAATCATCAGTTGTGCGGGAACTCATGTGAATGTGAGGATCAATATACATCATATTTTTAGTTTGTAGTAAGGACTTCAGTCCTTCTTTACTCTTATTCAATGTAGGCTAACGCGCCTATTCCTGGCGGTGCGTTGCGCCTCTGCGTGTTAGCGAAGCGGGGCGTAGCCCGATAAAATTCCCCCATCTCCCACCAATCGCCAGAGTTCAGCAGGTATTGAACGATTAGCACTATGACGTTCATGGGCATAGTCAACTAACATCCTCGCCAACTCTTCATTAGCACGAGAATCCAAACCATGAATTAAATGCAGAGGACTACCGACAAATAAAGCTTTTAATATCATCTGGTTCCACGCCAGAGTATCAAAATACTGCGCTGGATAGGGATTTTGTAAAGCGATCGCATTAAAAACTGCTATCATATTGCTGCGAACACCTTCAGCAGCCCGTTTTCGCAACCGTTCTGGGTAAGGCAGCAAAGGTAAGGCTTGATATAGTGCTATTAATTCTCCGACATCGGCAGTTGTGAATACTTGTTCTAAGGTATGCAAGTATTTCTCTACATCAGCTTGTGGCAGAGCTAATACTAGTAATGTACGAGCTGCTTGATCTACAGTCCAATTACCAGGAAACCAGCCTGATTGGATAGCCGAAGCTGCTTTTAAGTCTTTTGGAGTTAAATTCAGCTGATTTTTACCTGTGTAACGTGGCACAGCGCTGAATGCAGTAAAAAACACTCGCGTACTAGCACCTCTAGCAATCTGCTCTTGCTTTTCATCTAGCCAAGTAAAAGCTTCTGGAGTAACTTGCAGTGAAATCCAATGACGCAGTAAGTCGGTAATACTAGTTACATTTAGATTAATTACAGCAGACATGACATTACAATTATTTACATAAACTTTGAGGGTTTCTCGTTCCCAAAGACTGGGAACGAGAAAAATTAACTGGGAATTGGTTTAAACACCAGTCTTTTCTTATGCTTTTTCTAAACGAATGACTGACTTTTGTTGACGACGTTTTCTCAATGTGACAGTAGTAGCTCCAAGTCCCAATAACGCTAAACCTAATGCTGAATTAGGTTCAGGCACTTTAGCTCTATCTTCTACGTTTAATACTTGAACACGACCTTGGAAGAAATCGCCTACATAGAGTTTGCCATCTTTGTAGCTTGTACCAGCTGTCCAGTTGAATGTGCCTGGTGTCAAGTCAAGGGGGTCGCCAAAGGGAGGCTCACCTAGTTGGGGTGGTGGTGCTGCACTAGCTTTACCGAATGCAGTCAAGAAGTTACCATCTTTATCAAATACCTGAACACGGCTGTTAATAGAATCAGCCACATAGATATTCTCAAATTCGTCTACTTCGATGCCAATTGGCTGATTAAACTCTCCCTCTCCAGTACCTTGTGTACCAAATGTCAATAGCGGATTCCCTTCAGGATCAAGAACCTGAATGCGGTTGTTAAATTGATCACTGACAAAGAAATTGCCGCTGACTGGGGAAACTCTGATACCTGCTGGGCCTTGAAATTGTCCAGGTTCAGTACCAGAACTGCCAATACTACCAATCAATTCGCCGCCTTTGGTGTATTTATTGATCTTGTCACCGCTAAAATCACCTACATAGACATTGCCATCTTTGTCAAATGTCACACCAGATGGCCCAAAGAAAGCCCTACCCGGTATCAGACCGCCAAAGTCACCAAAGGAGTTAATAAAGTTACCCTGTGGATCGTAGACGTTAACGCGATTGTTAAAAACATCACCCACATAGAGATTTCCAGTATCAGGATCAATTTCTAGTGCTGATGGCTCGTCGAATTGTCCAGGCCCTTTACCGCCTTCGCCGATCGCTCCAATATAATTACCTTGAGGATCAAATACTTCAACTTTGTTGCCGATGTTGGGGTTAAAACTACCGTCTGGGTTAAGACCGCGACCGTTACTGATAAGGGTATTACCAGATTCATCCACTGTTATGCCTTGGGGAACAAATAACTCTCCAGGGCCGAAGCCAGGACTGCCGATACTTCTGTCGTAAGTTAATGTTACAGCTTTAGCTTGAGCAGCTGTTGCTAATACTGTGAACCCAGCACCGAGAATGCCGATTGACAAATTCTTGATTAATCCCATGAGCTTTAAGTACTGGTTGTATGAGGTATACTCTTGCTGAATCCTAATTTTGTTCCTAGTCCTAGTTCGGGAACCCTAAATTTCGGGCTGCTGCCTCATGTTTAAGTTCAACTTTTGGTTTGAGGCAGCATTCTATTTTGTTAAGAAATATTAAACTATCTCTGCTTTACGTTTGCGCTTTAACAGCGAACTTGCGCCAAAAGCAGCAGCAGCTACTACACCGAATGTAGAAGAAGCTTCAGGAACTCTTTTAGCGTTGGGATCAATCTTAATAACTTGTCCTGTGCCGGCAAGTCTGGCTCGGTTGGAAATATAAAAACTACCATCAGGGCCATAAGTTATACCAGAAGCAGCTTCTAATCCATTACCACTCCAGATAGTTTCACGAGTACCATCAGGGGATATTTTGATCAAAGAACCACTGATATCACCAGTGATAATACCGCCTTGTTGAATCTCTTTCCATTCGGAACTATTAATGTGTTGCAAGGCATACAAATTGCCTTCAGAATCATAAGTTACGCCAGTCAGTTGTGTAAAGCCATCAGCGATCGCCTGAATAGACAAATCATTAGGATCAACTTTAAACAGACGTGCTTCTTTTTCTGGATAAGGAAAATAAGTATATTCACTGACTGTTAAACTACCATCAGGAGCGATCGCAATGCCTGTAGGTACTGATTGTTGTGTTACTGGCAGGGTTAATGGATCTACATCTGGCCCAAGGTCTGGATATTCGAGTTTATCTCTAGGTATGACTTTTAGAGGAAATGCAGCTACATTTTTAATACCACTACCATCTAGTCCCACAGAATATATTGTATTTCCACCCCCATCAACTACATAAGCAGTATCACCTTCAATTGCCAAAGCGTAGGGGTTAGAAATTAAATCAGTGCCATCAGGATTAAACGCGGTTTCGTAGGCTGCAAAATCGGCAAGACTTGTCAAAGAACCTGTGCTTAAGTCTACTTTGTATAATTGTCCTAAGTCTGGAGCTTTTAAAATAGTGTCACGATTGCTCGGATCACCTGCAAGACCAGTTAAAAGATAAGCGTTGCCTTTAGAGTCAAATTTAAAGTCCGCAGGCCCTGCTGCTTGTTCTCCAGAGGGCGATAATGCTAAAGAAGTCAGACCGGATACTATATCAGTCTTTGTACCGTCTGTAGCAATTTTGGTCAAGGAACCATTCTGACCAGCACATAAAGGAATAAATCCAGCGCTAGGTGATGGAATACATCTACCGTCTTTGCCATCACCGCCTTTACCACTCTGTGTTACATAAATACTACCGTCAGGGCCGAATGCCAAATTTCGGGGATTATCAAGACCATCGGCAATTACTGATAAAGTTGCGGCTGACGCTGCTTTTGCAGTAGTAGCTGTGGCAATACAAACAGATAAAAGAGCTAAAGCAACTGATTTGAGTTTCATGTTTTTGGAAATTAAGAGTTAGTAATTTTGATGGTTTTTGGCACAAGTAATCTGAGTTCTTGGGGAACACAGGGGAAATATTGAACTTGGTGTGAAACTTTTTAAGTTGATGAGCATTTAAGTTGCATAAAAGCAGGGCTAAAGCCCTTACTACAAGCAATGCCCAAAGCGGCGATCGCTAGCAAACCTAAAGTAGAATTAGGTTCAGGTACAGATTTAAGATTTTCAATTCTGAGGACTTGTCCAACTCCAGGGCTACCGCCTCGATTAGTAACGTAAATTGCCCCATCAGTACCAATCGTCAAGGCGCTAGGTGACTCTAATCCATTGCCACTAAGGAGGGTTGTACGAGTGCCATCAGTAGCTATTTTGATTAAAGAACCCTCTAAATTACCCTTCCAAGCCGACTGATTGGCATATTGCAAAGCATACAAGTTGCCTGCTGGATCAAATTCTAAGTCTGTGAGTTGGGTAAAATTATTTGCATAGATGGTTGTTTGACCATCAGCACCAACGCGATAAATTTTTGCGCCATTTTCTGGAAAAGGGAAACCAGTAAATTGGCTAACATAATAAGCACCATCGGAGCCTTTGGCTATATTGGAGGGTACTGCTTGAATGGGAAACTGTGACGGCGGTGCTGCTTCTTGAGATGGTACTTGTGATGGTTCGTTGGATGGAGAACCCGAAGGTGGGAAGACTGGATTCGTCAATATATCTTCAGGAAAAGCGGTAATTGTTTGTAAATTACTGCCATCAGTTTGCACCCTCAGCAAGTCGTTTGCACCTGCATCAACAGCTACCAAAGTATTGCCATCAATTAACAAACCCAAGGGATTACTAGCTAAATCGTTGCCGTCGGGGTTGTTAACGAGTTCATAGTTAGCTAAATCGGCAATACTTGTCCAGGAATTGGTGTTAAAGTCGGCAGTGATGATTTTTCCTAGGTCAGTGTCACCTAAATTGCGATCGCGGAACTCTGGATTAGCCGCATAGCCAATGAGAATATAAGGCTTACCTTTGGCATCAAATTGGATATCATTAGCGCCACCGGCTCCAGTCCCATCTGGTAATGCTAAAGAGGGAAGCCCTGTAAGTACACGCTCTTGCTTACCGTTTTTTATCCTGGTAACTGCACCAGTTGTGCCGTAGCATAAAGAATCGCCTTGACCACTTGATGGTGGAACACAAGCTCCACTTCCACCAGTTCCCGCCTCTGTTACATAGAGACTACCGTCAGGACTAAAACTCAGACCGCCGGCATTATTTAGACCATCAGCAATTACTTTAAATGATGCAGCTTCAGCAGCTTTTATTCCCGAAAAAGCAGCAACACAAAAAGTGAGGATAGTAATAGTAAGTTGTTTCAGTTTCATGTGTTGCAGTACGGCTAATCGTGGGGAATTGAGAGGGGAATTTTAAACGCAGAGGAACGCTAAGGGAAGCGCAGAGGAACGCTGAGAGTTTAATTTTTAACTAGCTCTTTTTGGGGTTTTGGTAGATAGCTCATCCCCCGATCAAATGATTGCAGGTTGCCGGCTTTTGCTTCGAGTAAACGTTTGATGTTCATGCTTTCAGCGCCGAAGTCTTCAATTTGTAGTTTGCCGTGGGTAACAGTTCCATCGGTTTTCCAGAATGTAATTCGGTGCAGAATAAAACCAGAAGCTTCTGGGTCAGCGAAAGCATAAGCGGTGGGAATTAGTAATGCTACAGAACGCTGATAATATTCGTAATCTGGATAAAAATGTTCTTGTTCAAGTAAGTAGTATTTACTCAAGCTATGAACCCGTACAGAAACCTTGACTTTCTGGTCATATTCATCTTTAAAGTCACCAGATTCAGTAGTAATATTGCCATCAGGTCGTAGTAAATGCGCCCAGTCATCAATATTTTGCAAGTCTTTTAAATACTCAATGCCCATTTCAATTGGGGCATCAACATAGATAGTGTCAGTATCAATGAAGTGGCTACCTTTGGCGGCTGATGTATGACCATTTTTGCGTTCTAAGTTACCTTTAAGAGAACGACACTCGGAAGTATGCACCGTGTGGATTCCCTGCATAATCATCTGAGTTTGACGTTTGGGATCAACAAAACTTAACCAATGAAAATACACACCCTTTTCATCTGTCCCCGGCTCAATATAATCAGTGGGAAATAGTAAGACAGGATAAACTTGATAATATTTTTGATACTCTAATCCGCAGTGCCATTCAATGCCATAAAAAAGCGGATTTTCTAGTTTTTTAACGTGATAGTAAAGATTTTTGTGATAACCAGATGCCGTACCCAACCAAGTATCTTCGTCAACTTGCTCTTTCATCCGACTATAAAGTGTCCATTCGTCTAAATTTTTTAAACTACAAAGATAGTCGAAGGCACTCTTTGGTGAAGTAGCAATATAAGCTGATGTTGCAAACGTATTTTTTTCCACTTTTCACTCCTGAAGATAATAAAAATTAAGCTGCGATCGCCTTAGTCTGGCTACGGCTACCGCTTTGAATACGCTCTTCTGCTAATCGTTTCGCAGCATCATTAGTTGTAATTTCTTGCTGTTTAGCAATATCAAAAATTGCTAACAATGTGTCATAAATATTTTGCACTTGCTGGAAAGCTTTTTCTTCGTTATAACCAATCATTTCGTTATAAACATTGATTAATCCTCCAGCATTAATTACATAATCGGGAGTGTATAAAATGCCTTTCTTGGCAAGCATTTGACTATGTAGTTGCTCAATTCCTAATTGATTATTTGCTGCACCAGCAATAATCTGAGCTTTCAGAAAAGGAATTGTATGACTATTAAGGGTTCCACCTAAAGCACAAGGGGCAAAAATATCTACATCTAAAGAGTAAATTTCATCTGGTGCGACTACAGTTGCACCGAATAGTTTTTTTATCTCTTCTGCTTTGGCTGGGTTGACATCACTTACATAAAGTTCGATGCCTTGTTCATGTAAATGACGGCAGAGGTTTTTACCAACGTTTCCTAAACCTTGAACTGCAACTTTCATGCCTTCAAGGTTTTCGCTTTGCCAACGGGATTTTACAGCGGCTTTAATACCTAAGAAAACTCCCCAGGCTGTGATGGGAGCCGGGCCACCAGACTTTTCAGATACGCCAACGACATGATTAGTTTCTTGACTAATTGTCCGCACGTCGTCAGGAGTAATATTGACATCTTGTCCTGTAATAAAACGTCCGTTAAGACTGTCTACAAAACGTCCATAAGCTCTTAATAAATCATCTGTTTTATTTTCAGGGTTAGCAATAATTACTGCTTTTCCTCCACCGGCTGGAATGTTAGCACAGGCAGCTTTGTAGGTCATTCCGCGACTGAGACGAAGTGCGTCTTCTAAGGCGGCTTCTTCGTTCATGTAAGGAAATAATCTGGTCGCCCCCATTGCTGGGCCTAATGTGGTGTTATGGATGGCGATTATTGCTCTAATATCTGGGTTTTTTCCATGACAAAAGAGAACTTGTTCGTGACCCATTTCTCTAACGGTTTCAAATAGCAGCATCTTGGTTTTTTTAGTTGTTGATGATTTATCTCACACAGAGACGCATACCGCTAAGGCGGAACCCGCAGGGTAGGCGCAGAGAGGAGAGATGAATAGGGTGAATCTATTCATCCAACGTGGTTTTGCTTGGTAGTGTCTGGATGTCAAACTGATGGGAAGGAGACTGCTTTGGCTGGAGTTTTGGTTGGACTGGATTTAACTCCTTGGGCTGCTAAACTCTTGTTACGTCCACCAGAGGGTGCAAGTCTATCGGGATCAATTACCACATCGATTAAAAAGGGAACATTTGCAGCTAGCGCTTGCTCTAATGCAGCTTCGAGATCTGTCTCTCTGACAACTGCGATCGCTTCTGCTCCCATACCCTGTGCTATCATGGCGAAGTTTGTCACTGGCATTGTGGCATCTGCACCTGTTAATCCAAGTACTTTCATGCCTTGATGACACATGTTATAGCGAGCGTCGTTAAGTACAATCCAAATGGCAGGAATTTTGTATTTGACGGCTGTGCTAATTTCGTTATTCATTAGCATTGCTCCATCGCCGACAATGGCTACGGCTTTGCCATTGCGTGCTTGCGCTGCACCTAAAACTCCTGTGACGGCGTGACCCATTGCGCCAACTCCCGTGCTAACTCGGTAACGATTAGCTTGGGGGAATTGCAGGAAATGAGTTGACCAAGTAAAGGAGTTACCACACTCGGCCATGACTACCGCATCGCTACCTTTAACAATTACTTTTTGAATGGCTGCCATCAATACCTCTGGCCGCACGGGATAATCTATATCTAGATCTAGAGGAATTGCTTCGTGTTCTGGATGAGGTAATGTCGCTACAGAGGGCGAATCAGTCTCTGGCCAATGCTTTAATAGTTCCTGTAAATAGGTTTTGATATCAGCCCGGACAGAGAAGGTTTCAGCGTGGGGATAAGCTACTCCTGGTACTTCTGGATCTATATCTACATGTACAAAACCTCTGGGGGGAATCATCGCCGGACTCCAAAAGGAAGTCGGTTCACCAAGGCGGGTTCCTAGTACGAGGGTGCGGAGGGGTGGTTGTTCTTGCATGTAGGTAAAGACGGAAGCATGACCGCCTAAACCTGTGACACCTATATATTGGGGATGATCTTCAGGAAAAATCCCTTTAGCGCGGGGTGAGGACATGACTGCTGCACCAGTTTTTTCGGCGAGTTGGCGAATCTCGTCTGCTGCTTCCCGCGCCCCGAAACCAACCCAGATAGCGAAGGGGCCAGCAGATAGCAATTCTACAGATTGGACGATCGCTTGTTTATTCGGTGCGATCGCACTATAAGGTATATCTAATTTAGGCCAAGCTATATCTTCAACTAAACTTGTCTGCACACTAGTAGGAATGCTCAAATGAGCTACAAATCCTCCTGGTTGCGCTAAAGCTAAAGCTAGTTTACGGAAAATCTGCGGTAGTTGGGCAGCAGATTCGATCGTGATTGCATAGTTGAATAATGCTCCCGATGTAAATATTCCCCCACTGGGTAATGTATAGCTGCTGGTTTCTTGAATTGCCCAGCGACCGCGATTTGGGGCTGAGGTGCAAGCCGACAATAAAATTACCTTTGCACCTTCACCACGAGCAGCAAATAAACCTGTTAGAGAGTTGGTGATCCCCGGCCCTGCTGTGGTAAATACTACTGTAGGGCGATCGCTAGCAAAATATGCCTCAACTGCTGCAAAGGTAGCTCCAGTTTCATGGCGGAAGTTCAACACTTCTATGGAGCTATTTGATAGTGCGCTCCACAGGCTAGCCATCGCCCCCCCAGCAACACCAAAAGCGTAGCTCACTCCCAAACTTGTCAACATTTGGGCAATTACATCTGCGACTGAAGGCGCTGGATCTGTTCCGTCAGGTAAAAAAGGCTGAATCCCATTCGTTCCCGACTGGTCTAACTGACGAGATTTATCTAACGCAGATTCTACATATTTGCTGTATGGCTCAGTAGTAATTAGAGGAGAGTTTGAACCAGTATACTTTTTACTCATTGCTTTCACTTAATTTCAGAAACTTGCACAAAGATTCACTATTTCCCGCTCAGACTCTTTGTAATATCTAATACAAACAACTCTGTTGTTTTTGACAGCTATGACCAAGCTCAGTTGATAGTAAAGATAGCTATGACTTCCATTTGCTGCTTTAGAGAACTGCTTTCAAGACCATTTAAAAAACTTTATAAAAAAGCAAAACAATCAAGTCTGTGCTTCTAGGAACCAGAATATCGGATATGAATACTGATTTACAATGAAAAATCTGTTGATGGGGTTGGCAATTCTTTCGCTTTTGTTACAAAGCTGATCTAAATTCTCATTTAGCTGCTCTGCAAAATTGATACTTTGCAATTCTTAATAAAATCAACCCATATTTGCAATGAAGAATCTATAGATGGGTATGTCAATTCTTTCGCTTTTGGTGCGATAACTACAATTCCTATTGAAATTTTCTAGGATATTGATGCTTAGCGATGGTGTATTAAAGCTTTGTCACCACTTTTATGTGAGACATTGCTTGATAAGCGATCAGTCTGGTGTCTATGTCCTGCGCCCAGTTTACCCTAATACCAATTTGATACAAATCTAATTTGTTTTAGCAAAATTTGCTTAGATTTTACTGTCAAGAATTTAAAGTGAAACCAATAAATTTGTCGATTTAATTTGCCAAGACAGATTATTCAGCCTCCAATACCACTAAAACAACAACACCATAACAGTCTTTATACGATCACTAAATAGTCTTTACAAGACATTAACATTTTTTATCTCAGTAAAGATAACTGGCATAGATATTTTATTTATCCTGTGACAAATCACTAAAGAATCAAAGCGGATTTTGTGTAAAACGTATTCCCAATGATACATGACTAAAATATTAATCTATCTTTTATTGCAAAAAATGTTCTTTTTTTTACAATAAAAGTACGAGTACTGATGCTTATCGTAATAAAAAGGTACTCCTTATTACGGATGACTAGAAAGATTCTTCTATAGTTAAATTTATGAGATAGTAAGTTAAGAAACATTAAGCAAATAAATTAATCAGCAAAAACATGAACTATATAATCTGGTAAGACAAGGTAGATACATCTAATAATTGATAATTAAGTAGTTTGACATCGCTAGTAATCGGTGTAAGTGTGCTTAATAAAATATACTTTTGACCTATAGGTTAAGAGCTAGAAAGTCTAATAAATAATTAGTTATTAGATCAATATTTGTCTAAATAGATAATAGAATTTCTAAAATTTATATATTCCGATATAAGTAAAAATATTGAATTTTATTGGTATAGTTATATCAAGCAGAAACCATAAATAACTTACTTAAAATCCGCAAAATAGTTCGTTTTTTTACAAATTTAATACTGCACTAATAATTGTAGAAAATTATGATTGCTAGTTTACCAATGGCTGTAGTGTTGACTGAAATACTGGGGAGTGAGTAAGTAGGGATATGAATTCTGGCGATTACAGGTCAGCTCGATCCAACTCTCAACGGGCGATGCAGCCAGAAGTAGAGTTGAAGTTCGCTCATTTTCTGATCAATCAAGCTGTAGATGCTGCTTTTTGTTTAGGAGCCAATGGGCAGTTTCTCTACGTTAACGATGCCACTTGCCAGATGACTGAGTATGGCGTTGAAGAATTACTTTCCATGACGCTGCACGATATAGACGTAGATTATTCTCTACACAATTGGTCAGATATTAAATCACAGAATTGTTTTACCTTTAAATCTCGTTATCGAACAAAACAAGGTCGAATATTTCTGGTAGAAATATCTATTACCTATATAGAACATCAAGGTAAGAAGTTCGGCTGTGCTTTTGTGCGTGAAAAGAGCAATGAGGTAGTAGATGTAAGCGTGCAAAAATGGATTGATGAATTAAGAGAAAGCAAAAAAAAGTTGCAGCAGGAGGTTTCTCAACTCAAGACCAAAGAGAGTGAGTTAGAAGCATCTATATCTATACTTCGTTCTACTCTTGAATCTACTGCCAATGGCATTATCGCGATTAACTTTGAGGGAGATATTCTCAGCTTTAATCAGAAATTTATGGATATGTGGCAGATTCCAGAATCTCTGATGCTATCTAAAAAATGTCCCCGATGTAAAGCCTTTTTTGAGAACCAACTTCAAGATTCAGAAGCCTTTAATCGGCTTGTTTGGGAAGTTTCTAGTCAATCTGACTTTGAAAGCTACGACGTTCTGGAGTTAAAGGATGGGAGGGTCTTTGCACATTACTCTCAGCCTCAGTGGCTTGATGAGAAAGTTATTGGTAGAGTATGGAGCGTTTGGGACATTACTCAATTCAAGCAGACTGAGAAAGCCTTACGCCTAAACGAAACTAGATTTCGGACTTTAGTGGAGCTTACCGATGCTAGCACTTTCTTGATTCAAGACACACGGCTTTGCTATATTAATCCCGCAGTAGAACTACTCACTGGCTACACAAAAAAGGAACTATTAAGTGGCTTTGATATTCGTCAACTAATTAAAAACAAAAAACGTAGGCAAGTACGCAACCAAGGCCAAACAGGTAACTTTGAATATCAAGAGATAAATATTCTGACAAAAAACGGTACAGAGCGCTGGCTAGCTTGCACAGTAGCAATATTAGATGGAGTGCTGGATTTTGGAGGTAAACCAGTTCAACTCATCGCGGGTATTGATATTACCGATTATAAATATGCCGAATCAGAGCTTAACCAAGCTCTAGAACAAGCCAAACAACTAAGTGAACTAAGAGCGCGCTTTTTGTCTATAGTCTGTCATCAATTCCGCACGCCCCTAAATATTGTTTCATTCTCTAATAGCTTACTCAAGAGACATATCTGCGAATGGACAGAGGAGGAAATACGACCATTGCTCGATAATATTCAAACAGCCTCTGAACATATCAGCCAAATGGTGGATGATATTCTGTTCTTTTCTAAGACAGAATCTGCAAAAATCAAATTTGAGCCGAAACCTTTAGAACTAGTTGAGTTCTGCAATGATTTAGTGGCACAAATGCAGATGACTAGTAGTCATTGTCAAATCAACTTTGTTAGTCCAGCGGACAGCTTAACAGGCTGCATGGATAAAAAATTGCTAGAATCTATTTTGAAAAATTTGCTCGATAATGCAATTAAGTATTCCCCCTCCAACTGTGCAATTGATTTTCAACTCTGGTGCGAAAGCAACCAAGCAATTTTCCAAATTAAAGATCAAGGAATTGGGATTTCAGTCGCAGATCAAGAGTGCTTGTTTGAGCCATTCTACAGAGGCAGCAATGTTGATGATATCCCTGGTACTGGACTAGGATTATCAATCCTCAAAACTCTTGTGGATTTACATAAAGGTCAAATTAATAATGTAGAGAGTCAAGTTGGTGTAGGCTCTACGTTCACTGTGATCTTGCCATTAGTTCAAAATAATTAATCTTGTCCCTATTAAAAGACTCAGCCTAGAGTTACGTAATTATTACCCGCCAAAAGTTTTAGTGATAGAAATCATGATGTACGAATCGTCAAAAAAAATCCTCGTAATCGAAGATGATACCGTTACCCGTAATCTTTTCGTCAAAGGCCTTGAAGCTGAAGGTTTTGAGACAATTGATGCTAAAAGTGGTCTTGATGGTATCCAGCAAGCACAAGAGCATTTACCTGACTTGGTGATTTGCGATATTGCCATGCCTGATATAGATGGTTATAACGTTCTCACCACACTGCGCCAAGATCCCGTGACAGCAATTATTCCTTTCATTTTTCTGACTGGTAGCAACAGTAAGACAGATATTCGCAGGGCTATGGAGTTGGGGGCAGATGACTATCTTACCAAACCTTCGACAGTAGACGAATTGCTTAGAGCGATCGCTAGCCGACTACAAAAGCAAGCTAGCCTCCAAGATTGGTTTGCTATTAAACTCCAGGAAGTTACAAAACCAGTATCTGTAAATAAAATTCCATCAACCACCTCTCCCAAGTCAATCTTTCCTTGCGATCCCCAATTAAAAGAAGTTTTCGACTTCATTGAAGCTAATTATGACCAAGGAATTACTTTGTGTGATGTGGCTGAGGCGGTAGGTTACTCACCTGCTTACTTAACTAATCGAGTATCAAGACAGACAGGAAAAACTGTAAACATCTGGATTGTCAAACGCCGGATGGCTGAAGCTCGGATTTTACTCCAAAATAATAATCAGACAATTGAGCAAATTGCCAAAGCCTTGGGCTATCAACATGTGTGTCATTTTTCTCGCCAGTTTCGTCAATATCACGGTTTACCTCCCCATGCTTGGCGCAAAGAGCAGCAAGCAGTTGATCAGGTTGTGTTGCCAGAGCTAGAGACAGCCTATAAGTAATATCGTGTTCGGTAAAAGACTTATCATTAAGACCGCAGGAGGCAGGGAGCAGGGAGCAGGGGGAAAGAGGGTTTTAAGATTTCTGCTCAATTTTGGGTTGGTCGAGTACTAGTCCCAGCTAATTTTTGATAACTGCCAGAGTTGGATGGAATAACACAGATGACTCTCAAAAATAGCGCGTGCTGCTAACCCCTCGACAATCGACTTTTCCAGCCAGCGCTTAAATGCCCAACGACCGAGTGCGTATAACGGTGGGAAGGCGATCGCCACAACATCAGCAATATATTTAACCGTTGTTAGCCCAAAAGTACGGAAGTTATCAACACACAAGTCAATCGTTGGCGCAATATGGGTTGAAATGTCTTCAGTCTTGATTAACTGGAATCCAGACTGTGACAACGCCGCCTGGAGTTCACTGGCGACATGACAATTAGAAAAAATACCTTCTCGGTATTCGGCATCAAAACGCATCATGTCTGCAAGCAGCAGGTAGCCACCACTACCCAATAAACGAGCCGCACCTTGAGCTAAATCAAAAGATGCAATATATTGGCTGCTTTCGCTCAATAAGATCAGGTCGTAAGAGTTTAAGGTGTGAAAATCTTCAAATCTCGTTAAGTAGAAAGGTACTTGACCATTGGTATTTTTAACAAACCTCTCTTGCTGAAGTACATCAGGTGCTAATCCCTCAACAATGAAACCGCGATCGCACAAATATACTGCGTTACCACCAATACCACAGCCGACATCAAGCACAGTTTTTATTTTTTCTGGAATAAAGCTCAAAAGTTTAGCTGTATATGCTTCCTGAGCCACGCGCAGGCGAGTTAGAGTTAATTCTTCACCCTGAGTAGGCAGTGGTTCCCAATACCCGTAATGGAGATAGGACGAATTTGTCAGTCCCATGTAATAATCTATCGCTGCATTTTGGTAGCGAGTTGGTTTCGGAATATTGATTGATTTCGGGTTGAGCATTGAGGAATGAGGAATAAAGTAGGTTTTATGTTGCGACTGCTGGGATAATAGTTGAAATCATTGATGAGCTAGATGATTGTGATATTTCTTTGCAATTCTGACGCGTTCCCCCTTGGGGTTGCCGTTGGCGAAGCCTCTCGCAGAGAAGGCATCGCTAGTAAAACCTAATCAGATCAGAGGGGATAAATAAAACCCTAAACCCTTTATACCGTTTTTATATGAAGCTGCATAGAATTAGCCTGCTTGTGCAGGCTTTGTTTCTTTAGCCCCAGGCTTCTAGCCTGCGGGCGTTATGTGCAGTCTCACATAGAATTGGTATTAGAGACTTTATGTGTAACGTTTCTACATGTGATTCATGAAAATGCCAACTGCTGTCATAAGAATTGCTATAGATAAGTTTTTTCTATAATCATCCAAATGGTAGAAGTAAAATCTATCTTGTAAGAGATGTTAAAAGTGAGGATCTTTTTAAAGATAGGAAAAGGATTCTTAGAAAACCTATCTGTAATTTTTAGGGAAAAAACAATGTTGGGAACATTTCTAACAGCCATAGCTACCGCGCTGAGTTTATTAATTGTTGATCTAGTTGTACCAGGCGTTAATATTGCTAACTTTCCAGCTGCTTTAATTGCTGCTTTAGTAATTGGCTTGATTAACGGTTCAGTTAAGCCTGTTATTTCTACTCTTTCTCTACCACTCAACTTTCTCACATTAGGAGCGTTTTCGTTGGTTATCAACGGTTTATGCTTCTGGTTAGCATCAGTATTAGTTCCTGGATTCGCAGTTCGGGGAATTATTGCTTTTATTCTCGGTCCCGTGATTCTATCTTTCGCTAGCACCTTCATTAATAATTACTTTGCTGAAAAGAACCCTGCTTTAAACAGTAGCCAGGATGTAAATACCCAAGGTGAACTACCCTCTAGATAAGGATGAGCGCGGGTAGAAACGTCAGTTAAGTCACGTCTCTACCCAAATAAATCTCTGAATGCAGATGATTTATTCTCCTTCAAATAACATCATTAAATAAAGTTCAAACATTGTAGTAAAATCATGAAATTAGTTCGTTTTCTTTTAGGTTTACTAGTGCCTCCTTTAGGCGTTTTTCTGACGGTTGGAATTGGCCCAACTTTTGTGATTAATGTTTTACTCACACTTTTAGGTTGGCTTCCCGGTAGTATTCATGCAATCTGGGTTATTGCCAAGCATGAAGAAAAGATGAGTAGAGAAGAACGTATCTATTAAAGTTTTAGGCTTGATTAAATACCTTACATCAAGCTTCTCTATCAAGTTAAATAGGTTGGGTATTCCCCAATCTATTTTTATTTTTATATCCATATTTGTGATAGAAAGATAAAAACAGAAAGCCACAAGGGTATAGAGTTTTGTCATTGACTAGTGGTTACTAGTAAAGATGTTTTAAGACCACCCACAAGGGGATGGAGTATTAAACCAGATCAAAAACAACTGACCCGCGTAGCGTAAATAAAAACAGAAAGCCACAGGTATTCTCGATATAGAATACCTGTGGTAAAAGTTATTCGGTTTTGAGAGAGTTAAAAAAGACCTATTTGTGAGCATGATCTTTTTGTTGATCAGCAGGTTCTTTTTCTTTGAATAAATCTGCTGTCGCAAGCAGTAACTCTCTAAGAGTTTGTTTGATCTGACTTTCTTTTTTAGCTACAGCGGTACCTGCTTCACCCAGTTTATCTTCTAACTGCGATCGCTTTTGTTCTACCTGCATAGCTACGGCTTCGGCTTGCGGACGAGCTTGATCGTACCAGTTTTTCGCCTCGTCGAGATAATCTTTAACTTCCTCCGAACGCCCACCGTAACGTGCAGTTAAGTTAGCTCTAACAATAGCTAGCTGCGCTTGTAATTGAGCATAGCGTTTCTTTAATAAGGCTACTTCTTCACTGTTTTTGACACTGTTAACAGCAGATTCAATTACAGTTTTAGTATCCGCAGTTTCTTCTTTACCAGTTTCTTCAATTTCTGCTAAGATTCCATCAACTTCTTGCTGGAGTTCTTCTTCTTCGTTATCGAGTTGAGCTTGCAGTTTTTTTACTTCTGCTTGAGTTTCAACGATAGCCATGTGTCTTTTGCTATTAACTCCTTCCAATGCACCTTCAATTGATGCTGTCACGTCTTCTTTTAATTCTGTACCTTTGTCTTGTAAGTTTTCAATAACAGCAGAAACAGCATCCTTTACAAGGGTACGAATTTCAGCAGAGCCTGTTTTAAACTCTGAAGCTACCTGAGAAACTGCGGCTTTCACAATTTCACGAATTCGCTCAGTTCTTAACTGTCCAGTTTCTTTAACTTGTTGTAGGTCTGTTTGAATTTGTTCTTTGATATTACTAGGCATTTTCAACTCTTTCTATTTAGCTAATTTGGATAAAATTTTCTAGACATAAAGCCACTTTCATATTATGGCGTATGCCTTTTGGATAAGGAACTTCCTTTAGATAGAAAATTTGGGGATTTGAGTTTCATTAAAAATAATTAACCGCAGCGGTAGCGAGTCAGACGCTCCTACGTCGCAAATGCTTCGCTATCGAGCGTCACCCGCAGGGTAGGAACTACCGCCGACTTGTAGCAACTGCCAAATAAATCTGTACTAGAGCAAAATGAGAACCGCTATATAAAACTCCTGTTTGATTTTTGAAAAAATTCAGTACACCTCATATCCCTTATTCTCTGTTCCCTCTCTACACAAGTAAGTTCAGAAATCAAAGTGGACTGCTATATGAGATGATAAGTATTGGTTGGTAGTAAGTGATAATTAATTTATGTGGCGGGTGAATATTACTTGTTCAGGTGATGCCTGGAAGCGTTATGCAATTGAATTTAAGACAATGACAGATAAGTATCAAGGTGAATTGATTGGTTCTAAGAAAATGCCCGACGGAACGCGGATTATGGCATACAAAATAGAGGATGTCAGCGATGCTGAAGCTTTTCAGGAAGATTGTGTAAATTTTATGGGATTTACAGCTGACTTTGAATCCTTGTAGTATTAACTCTGACACTTTTAGGATTAGGAGCAGCTGAGTGAAAAAACTCATACCCTTAGTATTACTAACGCTATTCTTGCTAACAAGTAGTTTTACTTTACCTGCGATCGCAGCTGAAACAACCGACGGCGCACAAATATTTAGCGTACATTGCGCTGGTTGCCATATCAACGGTAGTAATATTATTAGGCGGGGTAAAAACTTGAAAAAGCCAGCACTCAAGAGATATGGCATGGATTCAATAGAGGCGATCGCATCTATTGTCATCAATGGTAAAAATAATATGTCAGCCTACAAAGACCGCCTCACTAAAGAGCAAATTCAATCTGTCGCTGCTTATGTTCTCGAACAAGCTGAAACAGGTTGGCATTAAAGCAGTTAACAGTTAAGAGTTGGTAATTTTCAGTTACCATCTTTACTTAACTTAAGTTTTAGACTTTAAGTGATTGGGAATAATTAAATTTAACCTTGTTTTTCTATGTCCCATGTCCCATGCCCTATGCCCTATAAATAACTGATAATTTTTACAATGAATTTACCAGCAGAAAGCCGTCTTCAATTCACTCCTGATTTAAATATTTGTCGGATATTAAATGGTATGTGGCAAGTGTCTGGTGGACACGGACGCATCAATCCACAAGCTGCTATTCAAACTATGTTTAAGTATGTGGATGCAGGTTTTACCACTTGGGATTTAGCAGACCATTATGGCCCCGCTGAAGATTTTATTGGGGAATTTCGCCGTCAAATGATTGCTAAGCGTGGACAAGAGGCTTTAGCTAATGTGCAAGCCTTTACAAAATGGGTACCTCGTCCTGGTAAAATGACGAAAAAACTGGTCGAAGAAAATATTGATATTTCCCTGAGGAGAATGGCTGTTGAATCTTTAGATTTAATGCAATTCCACTGGTGGGAATATCAAGATAAAAACTACTTAGTTGCCCTCAAGTACATGACAGAGTTGCAAACTGAGGGAAAAATTAAGCATTTAGCTTTAACTAACTTTGATACAGAACACCTCAAAATTATTATCGAAGCAGGCATTAAAATTGTTTCTAACCAAGTACAATTTTCTCTGGTTGATCGTCGTCCCCAATTGAATATGGTGCAGTTTTGTCAACAGCACGACATAAAATTATTTACTTATGGCACAGTTTGCGGTGGTTTGCTATCAGAAAAGTATTTGGATAAATCAGAACCACGAGGATTGGATTTAGCTACCACGAGCTTGAAGAAATATAAAAATATAATTGATGCTTGGGGTGGTTGGCAATTATTTCAAGAGTTGCTTTCTACCCTGAAACAAATTGCTGATAAACATGGAGTAAGCATTTCCAATGTTGCAGTACGTTACATTTTAGATCAGCCAACGGTGGGGGGTGTGATAGTTGGCGCCAGACTTGGTGTATCTGAACATATCGAAGATAACGCCAAGGTATTTAGTTTTAGTCTAGATGCTGAGGATAGCGATCGCATAGATGCGATATCTCGCCAGTCACGGGATTTATATCAGATAATCGGCGATTGTGGCGACGAATATCGGCGATAAAATCATCAGCTTTCATGTAGTAGTTGGATGAAATTAACCGCCGATAAACGCCGATGAGATGGATTTGATTAATGCACTGTTTTAGCAAATCTAGGATGGTGCTAAGAGTGCGTTAAGTGTAGGTTGGGTTGAGCAAAGCAAAACCCAACATCCTGACCCGTGTTGGGTCTCATTCTTCGACCCAACCTACAGTTTTTTTTACATCAATTTAGTTTTGTCACGCCACTACTACTATCACAATATTAACCCAAGTCAAAAAGCAAGATTTCTGTGCCAATATTGGTACTAATTTCGAGTTGTTCTTCACCGCTAATTTGTACCCCATCACCTGCTCTGAGTTCTTCACCATTCAAGATTGCTATACCTTGAGCTATTTGTAACCAAGCATAGCGATGAGGTTTGACGTGATAATTGACAACATCGCCATCATCTAAAACAGATGTGTATAAATCAACATCTTGGTGAATTGTCACAGCACCATCTCGCCCATTTTTAGCAGCAATTAAGCGTAGTTTGCCACGCTTTTCTTCTAAAGGAAAAGCTTTTTGTTCATATCTTGGGGCTAATCCTTGTTCATCAGGTAGAATCCAGATTTGTAGTAAATGAAGTGGCTCAGTTGCAGAAGGATTAAATTCGCTATGGGCGATTCCAGTACCAGCACTCATAATCTGAGCATCACCGGGACGAATTACTGACCCTGTACCCAAACTATCTTTATGCTCTACTGCACCTTCTAAAACATAAGTGAGAATTTCCATGTCACGATGATTGTGGGTAGGAAATCCAGCACCAGGAGCAATGCGGTCTTCATTAATTACTCGTAGCGTCCGAAATCCCATGCGGTTAGGATCGTAAAAACTACCAAAGGAAAATGTATGGTAGCTGTCAAGCCAGCCGATTTGAACATGACCACGGGCGTTTCTATCATGAATTAGGTGGTTAATTGTATTTTTAGACATCATTTACCTCTTTTGGGATGAGTGTTTTAATTTTCAAAATTAAATTCTGTACCCGACGAGGAATATTTTGTTTACGAAGATGAACAAGATCCTACCTCCCTACGAGATGAGTATCTACAAACTGCTCTAGAAATTGGTGGTAATTCAAATCAAGGGTTGTTGCTGCTTAATCCCCAAGTAGTCTTTGAAAATGGAGAGTGGGAAGCTTGGTTTTTTGCTAACTGGCTTTCTGGCGCTCAAAGGTATAGGTCTTTTCGTGAGCTGATGCAAGAAAGAGCGTTAGTGATGAATTTAGACAACATTGTATTTAAAAACTAAAATTTATTTTTGAACTATTTAAATACTAAAGGATATGTATATAAATGAAAAGTACGCACTTAAAAGTGACGTACTTACCAAAAAGATACTATGAGGTTTGATAAAATCTGCGTTTCTGAAACTTACTTATTTAACAGCAGCTGTTTTTTTAGTTGTAGTAGCTGCTGCACCATTCGCCTTGATTTCTAGTACTTGTAGATGAGCCTCTAAGAACCAAAGTCTTTTGTCAATGGTGCGAGAAACTTCGGTGTAAAGGTCAGCGGTATCAGCATCGCCTAAATCGTTAGTTTTGTTGATCGCTTCTCTGATATGTTTTGCATAAGCTGCATAGCGATCTGCCAAAGCTGTGACGTGATCCATGCCTGCTAAAATATCTAGAGGATATTCTGGCAATATAGAATTGGCAGCAGCCAAGCGAGCAGTTCCAAAAGCATATCCACCCAAAGCGGTGACGCGTTCGGCGACCATATCGACATATTCTTCTAATTCACCAGCCATTTCATCAAACAATTCATGCAACTGAAAGAAATCAGTGCCTTTGACGTTCCAGTGTGCTTGCTTTGTCTGGGTTTTGAGATCCAAAGTTGCTGCTAGAGACTGATTGAGAATTGTCACGATTTTTGATCGCGCTTCTGCTGCAATATCAATGCGGGTGGGGTACAGACGTGATAAATCTTGATTGTCGCTCATACTTCTACCTAAATTTGAGTCAATACTATAAGTCTACAGATAGTGGCATAATGTCCGAAACTCTCTACCGACAGATGGAATTCAAGGATTAATGAATTACTATCTGGCTCGTTATTCGCAAATCTGGCATTAGCTTTTTTAGATGCGGTGGTTGTCTCTGGTATTATTATGTGCCACCAAACAGGCGATCGCGGATCATGTCACTTTGCAAGAAATTATGGGGCTGAAAACTGAATAAAAATAGTTAACTAAAACTACTCATATCTCCCTGTTTGCGGCCACTTGATTAACAACATCTGTGATCGCTAAACTTTTTTAGGAAATACTGCCGGCTGCGGCATTTGCAAGTCGCCCTTGTTCACTGTTTTCTTGAAGAGGTTTGTTGTATTTGCTTGTTAGCACACCACCACCCAGAGCGACCACGGTGTTACTGCCAAATCAAAGGCTTTAGCCATTGGCAACAGATCTCTTTCTGGGGTTCTTTGAATCAAATTATACTCAACTTGCAGAGCCACAAATTGAGCTTAACGGGTGACAAGGCAGGTCAAGATGAGACTTAGCAATAATTTGAGAAAATAAAGTGGTAAAAAAAAAGGGGGAAATAGACCCCCAACGAAAAAATAAATGTTGCCACAATCATATCAAACTATCTTCCGAAAACATTTGAGTGAACAGCAGTACCTAACACTGGAAATATTGTTGTTATTGATACAATCTCATCGACAAGTGAAACTCTCAACATTGGCCAGCTTATTTCCGCAAGCAATTACATATGAAAGTCGCAAACGCAATCTACAAAGATTTTTAGTTGTAGGTAAACTCTGCATAAAACTATTGTGGTTGCCACTGATAAAATATTGGATTAGACAATCTTTAAAAGGACATAAACTGAATCGAGAGCAGCGGCGTTATTTTGACAAGAGAAAGCATCAAAGATATGGTTATTGGATAGTAGCACTGGATAGAACTCAGTGGAAAGGGCGAAATATATTTATGGTGACGTTGGTATGGGGTACTCATGCCTTACCACTGTATTGGGAAACATTAAATCATGTGGGAAACAGCAATTTAAAAACCCAACAGAGAATAAAGTTGTTGAGAAAATGTCGTGTTGTGGTGTTGGCAGACAGAGAATTCCATA
>JAYGHB010000106.1:0-73614 GCA_034931985.1 Halotia wernerae UHCC 0503 | reverse complement strand
CACTGAAATTATCTTTCTCTGATCATAGGATCAATCATTCTGTGGAGTTCTCTTATAGGCGATCGCTTGGGGACAGTTAAGCAATAAAATGCCCTCCAAGAAGAGAAAATGAGGAGGGTCATATGCTAAACGAAATAATTGCCATATATGCTATCACAGACGACCTGTTAAAGGCGATTGGGCATAATGAAGACTGTCGTCGAGAGATGAATGATGCAGAAATTATTACAACTGCTATCTGCGCGGCGATGTTCTTTAATGGTAATCATAGCAAGGCTTGTAGCTATATGAAAGACCACAAGTTAATATCTAATATGTTAGAAAAGTCACGTTTTAACCGGAGATTACACAGTGTCTCAATGTTAATCAACGACTTGTTTCATCAAGTGGGAATGGTACTGAAGGAAATTAGTGATTCCACGGAATATCTTTTAGACTCGTTTCCAGTGCCGATCTGCGACAACATCCGGATCTTTAATGTCAAAATAATCCAGTCGGCACAGTATAGAGGTTACATCGCATCCAAAAAACGATATTTTTACGGGGTTCGAGTTCAGTTATTAACCACCAAAAATGGTATTCCCGTAGAATTTGTGTTTATGCCTGGTAGTGCCAACGATGTACGTGCGTTAAATGCCTTACCTTTAAATCTCCCACTTGGTAGTGAACTGTATGGTGATTCAGCTTACACCGACTACACCATTGAGGATGACTTAGAACAAACAAGTCAAATTTCTTTAAAAGTCATGCGAAAAAAGAACTCTAAGCGTCAAGACCAGCCTTGGAATCAATATATTAAACAACATACTCGGCATTATATTGAAACTGTGTTTAGTAATATCACCTGTGTTTTTCCAAAATCAATTCATGCTGTTACTTATGAAGGGTTTTTACTGAAACTACAAGCATTTATTTTTGCATTTACTCTCAAAAAAGCATTTAGCTCATAAGTTAATTTCTATACTTGATGGTTAGTGCTAAATTACGGTTGCATTCTAGCGCAACCGACAACTTTTTATGTCCATTTATCTATATCAACGGTTACAAGCATCCAGAATTTTATCACCCGCAACTTGGGTTAAATAGAAAAGATGTTATACAGATGCTTCTTGGTCAACTAGATCAGAAAATCAACCACAAATTTAAAAGACTCTTGTTTTATACAAGAGATGTACAGCGGTTTTTGCAGCGTGACACCTCTTTTCAAATTAGAGAATACGAAGAAAATACAGAACAGGAGTAATGAAGTGAATCAGAAAACTTTAGATCGCACGACAACCATACTAGGTTTAATCGCGGGAGTTTCCAGCGTGTTAGGTGGCGCTGGGATGATTGGGGGAAACACTGCCGGAATCATTACGGGCATCTCAACCGCTATTCTGGGCTATCTGGTGCAACGTCCGGCAGGAGATAAACCAGTTAGTAACTAACTGGGGATTCATACCAGTCAGTAGTCGATTGTTAGTTGCCAGTTATTAGTTGTTAGTTGTTTATTGAAAGCGACGGGAAACTCTATCTCCTTGTGGGATGTTCGGGATAGTCGCTCCGCCGCTTGGGGCAAAGGGGAGGCAGTGAGTGCGATCTTCTCCCTTGGCGCTAGCCTTCTCTTCAAGAGGTTTGTCTGCGACACGCTACGCGGTAAGCGCAGCCATGCCCGTTCGCGTAGCGTCTCCTTTTGGAGAAGGGCTTTACGCCAACGGCATGGTAACTCTACCAGACGGCTACGTGACTGCTTAGAGCGAGTCCGCGAGCGTCTGGGGTTTCCCCCAAAACATGCCTTGGGAACCCGCGCAAGGCGCTGCTCTTCAAGTGGAGCAACTGCCGTCATCGGGCATTGGTAACTTCTTCTTCCATGCCCAAAAAACTCCACCCATAAAGAGGTGGAGTTTTTTATATTCTCCACTGACTAAGACTATTCGTCAGGTTCAATGGTGCTACTTAAACCATGACTTTTCAATGTTTCACAATAGAACTCAGCATGTTCTTGAGCGCAAGTAATGACTAAAGCTAGCCCATTAGTATGGGCTTCCATCATAATACTCACAGCTTGGGGTTGAGTAAGACTCGATACCGTGGTTAATAATGCTTGAACCACATGCTCCATAGAGTTGTAGTCGTCGTTATGAAGCAAAACGCGATACCGAGGCGCGAGCTTGCGGGACGTGGAACGCTTCTCAATAGTTTCGACTGACACTGCTCTTGCTCTTTCTGCGATGGTTTACTACAACATACTTTGTCTCTGTCTTGCGTTTGCTTAACAGTTATTCACTATATTCTATAGCATTTTCATTTCAACTTTATATTTTGCGGCGAAGGATTGGGGCAATGCTATAGAGATGATTTTGAGGCATTTGCCTCAAAAATTACAGATGTGAAAATGCTACATTAATGTTACATCATATATACATAAAATTAAGAAAGCTGCAAGATAATCCTTGCCACTGAACTAGCTGCATAATTATGGACATGAGCCTAGATTTTCAACCAGGACAAATTGTGTCTTTAGGATACGGTGACAGAAATCTGTATGCAGAAGTCATTCAAGTAGTGGTTTCCCGTCAGTTGTGTTGGGTACGTCCCTTATTGCTAGTCACCTACACCCAAGAACTACCGCTAGTTACTGACTTAAGAGATGCTTCTGACTTACTTTGGCCTGACAAGTTATTTCGCCCTGCCTTAGATACCGAAGTAATTACCTTGTTAAGCCAAGTATTAGCAAAAGACCCAAAAGCTGAGACTGATTCAACTGCCAAACAACAACTTAATCAATTTATTTACCAACTTTGGCAAGCGTATAAGGATGAAGGCTAAAGTCCATCTGTGTTAAGGGGCTAAAGCCCAGAATAAAATTTAAACTAAAGTTAACTATTTTAAAGCTTGATTTTTCTAGTTTCTTGTCAAAACAAACTTTGGATGGAGAAAAACTGGCAATGCCAATACCTAAAACTAATATACCCAGCTAGGAACTAACTTAACTCGACCAGCATCCATCTCTGCCATTAATAATTCCAGAGCTTCGTAGTCAATATCAGATATATAACCATTCTCAGTTAGTTCTGAGTTGATCTCATTTTCTATCTCAGGAGTTAGTTTTTTAATGTCAAGAGCTTTTTCTACCAATTGACGAATAGCGTACTTAGTTCTCATAAATGATCATCCAACTTTAAATATGGTACTAATTATCCTAGATCAACTCTGGTATAAAATGTGATACAAACAGTAGTGTCTTAGTGATATAGATCACAAGCTGATGAGATGGTTCATTTGACATCAACCCTACCATCTGCCACAAGTAACCCTGAAAGTTAAAGCATTTAATCTACAGCTATATCTTGGCCAAATCAGCTTCAGTCATAGACCAATCAAGTTTTCTTAGCATAGTTATACTTGATGGATCTACTTTACGGCTGTCTGTGTTGATTGTTTTGGAACCGAGGCTGAAAAAAAGTATAGATAAATACATTTTACCTTGTATTTATGACAATCTTTAAATGACCCACTAAAGCAATAAAGATTCAGCAAAGAGTCACCAGGCGTATGGTCGATGCGAGGAAAAACAGTTTATGTTCAGATAAATATGGGCTTCACAGTTCAATAACTTTAGGATGTTAATATGCAAGCAGTACTGGAGTGTCAAAAAACTACTGTTATTCGTCCTCAAGGCATTCTAAATGCCGCCAACTCCAAGGAGTTGGAAAGAGATCTGACAACAGCGTTGACCCAAGATGATACTTACATCTTGCTAGTGGATTTAGCCGCAGTAGAATCCTTAGACTGTGCTGGCTTAATGGCATTGGTCTCTGCGCTCAAGCTTGCTCAGAGTTTAGGAAGGAGTTTACAGTTGGATTCTGTTTCCCCATCAGTGAGAATGATTTTTGAACTTACACAGCTTGATGGAATTTTCGAGATAATTTAAGGGCGAAACCTATTTGTCAGGAGTAGGAATTTTACATAATTCTCTATAATAACATTTAACATGGCTGTATCAGCAACTTTGTGTAACAAAATTGTAAGTTATAAAGAAAAATCTGATTGAAAGAGCTAATCAATGCTAAGGTTGGAGGTGATTAGCTGTAATTAAGGTAGCTAGAAGATAGCACAGTGGCTGTTGCAGTTGAAAAATTAATCACACCGGAAATTTTAAAACCAGCGCGTTACCTGGGTAACGAGCATTTAGCAGTACATAAAAATTGGAATACGGCAGCAATACGTTGGGTATTAACCTACCCCGAAGTATATGAAGTCGGATCATCCAATTTAGGGCATATCATCTTGTATAACATCTTGAATGCCCAACCACGACAGTTATGTGATCGCGCTTACCTACCAGGGACAGACTTGGCAGCTAAACTCCGGCAGACAGATACACCCTTATTTGCTGTAGAGTCAAAGCGATCGCTCACAGAATTCGACATCTTAGGCTTTAGCCTCAGTTATGAACTCGGTGCAACTAACATTTTAGAAATGTTGGATTTAGCTGGAGTTCCCCTCACATGGCAAGAACGGGCAGAGGCAGAATGTCCCCTAATTTTTGCTGGCGGACAAACAGCAACATCGAATCCTGAACCTTATGCCGACTTCTTCGACTTTTTCGCCCTCGGAGACGGCGAAGAACTCCTCCCAGAAGTTGGTTTAGTCTTGGAAGAGGGCAAAAGAACAGGACTGAACCGGGAACAGACTTTACTGGATTTAGCACAAATACCAGGCGTATATGTTCCCCAGTTTTACGACATGGCAACAGATGGCTCAGTTCATCCTCACCGCCCAGATGTACCAAAACAGATTCTGCGCCGAGTTTCTACCCCAATACCAGCTTATTCAGTTGGGTTAGTTCCCTACGTGGAGACTGTACATGACCGCTTGACAATTGAGATTCGGCGGGGATGTACTCGTGGATGTCGCTTCTGTCAACCAGGAATGCTGACCCGACCAGCACGGGATGTAGAACCTGATCAAGTTGTAGAAGCAATTGAACAGGGAATGCGGGCAACTGGTTACAATGAGTTTGCTTTGTTATCTCTGAGTTGTTCTGATTATTTGTCCTTACCAGCGGTGGGGATGGAGATTAAAAATCGGTTAAAAAATGAAAATATTTCCTTGACTCTTCCTAGTCAACGAGTAGATAGATTTGATGAAAATATTGCCAACATCCTAGGCGGTACGCGGCAAGGTAGCCTCACCTTTGCTCCAGAAGCTGGAACCCAACGGATGCGGGACATTGTAAATAAAGGTTTAACCAATGAAGAACTGCTAAGAGGCGTGAAAACAGCTTGGGAGCAAGGTTGGGACAAAATCAAGCTGTATTTTATGATTGGCTTACCAGGTGAGACAGATGCCGATGTTATAGGGATAGCAGAAACGGTAAGCTGGCTGCAAAGAGAATGTCGAGGGAAGGGAAGAAAACCTCTTAACTTTAACTTGACGATTTCTAACTTTACGCCTAAACCCCATACTCCCTTTCAGTGGTACTCAGTTTCTACTACTGAATTTAAACGCAAACAAAACTTACTGCGGTACGAATTTCGCCGGATCAGAGGAGTGAAAGTGAATTTCACCGATGTCCGAATTTCGGCAATGGAAGACTTTGTGGGCAGAGGCGATCGCAGTTTGGGTAAGGTAGTACGCCGAGCCTGGGAATTAGGCGCTGGCATGGATTCCTGGTACGAGAATTTGGATAAAGCTTTTGGTGCTTGGGAATCGGCGATCGCGGAAGCTGGCTTAGACTGGAAATATCGCCAAGTAGAAAACGGCGAATGGAATTTGATGGAAAGTAAGAAGGAAAGTAATCTTCATTCTTCATTTGATGCTCCCCTACCTTGGGATCATATAAATACAGGAATAGACAAAAAGTGGCTGAAGGAAGATTTACAACGCGCTCTAGAAGCTGCAACTGTTCCAGACTGCTCCTTTGAAGGTTGTTCTCACTGTGGCGTTTGTAGCACGGACTTTGGCCACAATATCGTGATTTCGCCACCTGCTATCCCCAAATTTGCTGGTGAGTTTGTCCCCAATACAACTAAAGCCCAAAGACTGCGTGTTTGGTTTGGTAAACAAGGCGATATGGCTTTGTTGAGTCACCTGGATTTAATGCGCCTATTTGATCGAGTTTTACGGCGAGCAGGCTTGCCTATTGCTTTCACTGGTGGGTTTCATCCAACTCCACGTATTTCTGTAGCGAATGCCTTGGCTTTAGGAATTACCAGCAGTGGCGAGATTGTGGATTTTGAGTTAACTGAACCAGTAGCAGTAGATATTTTTCGAGAACTGCTGGCTCACGAACTACCCACAGACATACCTATATATAATGTGGTGCAGTTGGATTTAAAAGTTCCTGCTGCTAGCCAAATAATGGAGGCAGCAGAGTATTTGATTACAGTGGCAGCACTTAGCACAACTACATTTGCACAATGGCAAGAATGGATTGAAACAATTAAAGCAAAAGACGAACTTTGGTGGGAGCAAATAACTAAGTCAGGTAAAAGCTGCTTAGTAAATCTGCGCTCGCGTTTGTTTGAACTGGAATTGGTAGAAACTAACAATAGTACAGCACAAGAATCTATAGTTATCCTGCGTTATGTGGGTAGCTATCGTCCTGATGGGGTGCTGTTGCGTCCTGAACAAATCCTGTTTATGCTGGAAATAGTAACAGGTGTAGAATTTCAACTTCTGCACATTCATCGCAATCAGCTATTTTTAGCTGATCCGCACTCTACCTGAAAGGTAAGCGTCGAGATGAATGCGTGTAAGTTGAGGTCAGGCAAGCCTGCGACGGCCAAACAAATCTTTCGCAAACGCAGCGATAGTTTTGATATACTTCTTGGTAAAGCAACATAAACGCTGCAACGATTGTGAAAGCTAAGCAATCAGGATCGTATAAAACTAAACGGTCAAAGTAGCTAGTTATGATTGTGAGCAAAATTTGGGTCTTGGGAACCAGGACTCCTGCCCTTGGAGGGAATGTAAGACCAATAGAGCTACAAAGTTATAGAGGCAGTTCCCGATGAATTGGGAAGCTTACACTGTACCGTAGGTTAGTGTTTGGTAGTTCACAAGTATAATTTCTAAAGGGTAACTTGCTAGTAGTTACCTTGACATGGCAAATCATAGGAATTGATTTTCAGCAAGGTTGCGTTAGAATCAGATGAAGAGAAATTTTCTGGCGCTGCATTGAATGAACTGGTTCACTACTCTGGTACTCAGGGTGCGGAAGCAAAGATATTAGAGTGTAACTTCTAGGATTTTATCCCAGACAAACAGCAGGCAGATTAAAGAACACTCTCTCTTGATAGCTATCTTGTGAACTAGTAACTAACAACAGGCTCCGTCGGCAACTCTGACTCTATGCTTTTTAAAACAACTGCTGAATGCCTAATCCCTCGATGGTGAAGGTATCGCATCAAAAATCAACCACAGACGGTTGATTTATTTGCTTAAACATTATGCAGCCGTTCTGGAATAATCAGGCGTGTAAACGCAATTCCTTAGTCAATAGCTCCTTAACTTTGAGCTTAGATTCACAATATTTATTACAAGCAGCACCTTTTGGGGCTGGCAGGGGTGAGAGGCATAATAAACCCCCAAGCCAATTAGTGCTGCCAATTTTTGAGGAAATTGAATGCCAAAACAAATTATCATCGCGGAGCAGCATCAAATTGCTGCCGTTTTTTCTGAAGATCAAATACAAGAACTCGTTGTGGCCACCGGTCATCACCAAATAGGTGATATCTATTTAGGTGTTGTAGAAAATGTATTACCTGGGATAGATGCGGCTTTTGTAAATATTGGTGATCCAGAACGTAATGGCTTTATTCATGTAACTGACTTGGGGCCATTGAAGCTAAAGCGCACAGCTGCCGCAATTACAGAACTATTAGCACCACAACAAAAAGTGTTGGTGCAAGTAATGAAAGAACCAACGGGAACCAAAGGCCCTAGGCTCACAGGTAATATCACTTTGCCCGGACGCTACGTAGTGCTGATGCCCTATGGTAGGGGTGTAAATTTATCCCGGCGGATTAAGAATGAAAGCGAGCGTAACCGTTTGCGGGCGCTGGCAATTTTAGTTAAACCGGCGGGAATGGGTTTGCTGGTGCGTACAGAAGCAGAAGGCAAACCAGAAGAAGCGATTATGGAAGATTTGGAGGTGCTGCAAAAGCAATGGGAAGCCATTCAACAAGAAGCACAATCCACCCGCGCTCCTGCACTACTCAACCGAGACGATGACTTTATCCAGCGTGTATTGCGGGATATGTATGGTGCAGATGTAAATCGGATTGTTGTAGATTCCAGTACTGGCTTGAAGCGAGTCAAGCAGTATTTACAGAACTGGAGTGGAGGTCAAACACCGCAGGGATTGTTAATTGACCATCATCGCGATCGCTCTGGAATTTTAGAGTACTTCCGCATCAATGCCGCAATTAGAGAAGCCCTAAAACCTAGAGTAGACTTGCCTTCTGGAGGCTACATCATTATCCAGCCCACTGAAGCATTAACAGTAATTGATGTTAACTCCGGTTCCTTCACGCGATCGGCAACAGCCAGAGAAACTGTTTTGTGGACAAACTGTGAAGCTGCAACAGAAATTGCCCGTCAGTTGCGTCTGCGAAATATTGCTGGGGTAATCGTCGTTGACTTCATTGATATGGAATTGCGGCGCGACCAATTGCAAGTTTTAGAGCATTTTAACAAAGCTCTGAAAGCAGACAAAGCTCGTCCCCAAATTGCCCAACTAACCGAGTTGGGTTTGGTAGAACTTACCCGGAAGCGCCAAGGTCAAAATATTTACGAATTATTTGGTGAACTATGCCCTACTTGTGGTGGTTTAGGACATATTGTACATCTACCTGGAGAAAACGAAAACCGATTGCCAACACCAGTAGAAACACCAGAGCGTGTTGTATCTCTGCCTCATAGAGAACCACGTTTACCCGCTGCTCGCATCACAGAAACACGGGAAAACTACGATGCTTTTGGAGAAGGATTTGATGGTGACTCTGACTTGAGCGCCTTAAATTTAATGAATCATCCTAGTTATCAAGAACTAGGCGATAACAACAAGCGTCGTACCCGCACCCGTCGTAATCGGATTAGCATCAATGGTGTAAACGGAAAAGATGAACCCCGGATTACTGCTCATCCACTAGCTTTTGACAATGAGCCAGATTTAGACTTGGATGCTGAAGCAGAACTAGGAACTACACCAGATATCCCCTCACCTAACCTTGGTAAATCCGGTTGGACTGAACGGGCAGAACGTCATAAAGTGACCAAGGTAGAGCCAGTTAAACCAGTGGTAGAACCACCGGAGATTAGGACTGTAGAAATGACCATCTCAGAACAGGATGTTTTTGCCTTGATGGGAGTTTCTCCTCTAGTGAAGTTAGAGCAAGAAATCAAAAATCCTAAATCCGTAATTATTAACATTGTTCAGCCTGGGCAACTACCAACTGCATCGACTGAATCAACCGCAAACTCAACTGTTGCTGAAATAGAAAGCACTGAGGTAAATACAAATACACTACAAGCTGAAACGAAGCAGAAATCCTTACCAGAAGATGTATATGAGCAAACAAAATTTGTGGCGAACCCCGCGGGAGGTTTCACGAATGTAGAGGAAACTGAAGCGATTAGCACTTCGGTAGGGGACCGCCGTCGCCGCCGTCGTTCTTCTGCGGTAGAGGATACATCTAACGCAGACGACAATTAACTTATTTTATGGTGAAGACACGGCAAACTGCTGCTTTTCATTCGCTAGAACCCTTAAGTGAATCAAATTGGCTGGAGTTGTCCTCTAATTTGTTAGGTATTTCAGGGTTAATTGTAGGCGTGGATGAAGTAGGACGAGGTGCTTTATTTGGCCCTGTAGTAGCAGCAGCAGTCATCCTACCAGCTTGTGCTTTGTCAGAACTAATGGCAGCTGGGATTAAAGATAGTAAAAAGTTGTCTAGTTCTCGTAGAACTCAGATGGCACAGCTAATTTCTACCCTAGCAATCGATTGGAAAATCGGTTTTGCTTGCACTGCCGAAATTGACCAAATAAACATTTTGCAGGCCACATTGTTAGCCATGAAGCGGGCTGTACTCAAATTAAAGGTACAGCCTATAATCTGTTTGGTTGATGGTAATCAGCCAATCAAAGACTTGCCTGTGCCACAACAAACAATAGTTAAGGGAGACGAGCGATCGCTTAATATTGCTGCTGCTAGTATTATGGCTAAAGTTTGGCGTGACGAATTGGTGCTGCGTCTGGCATCAAAGTACCCCAAATACGACATAACACATAACAAGGGTTATGGTAGTCAAAAGCATTTAATAGCGCTGCGACAATACGGCCCCTCACCCTTGCATCGCAAGTCCTTTCGTCCTTGCCAAATTCAATAAGGGCATATACATGTAAGCCCCTACAACCAATTCATTTGTTACAAAAATCAGAAAAAATATTATGATTGAAGAATTCAGAAGCCAGAATTCAGGAGTCAGAATCAATGAATTGGGGATTCAGACCCGCCACTCATTGCAGACCACCAAATTAAAAATTTGGTGGGGGTCTTATACCCATTTATTCATCCGCCAGTCACATAGAATTCAATTCTGAATTCTGGCTCCTGACTCCTGAATTCTGTTTGGTAAATTAAAAATTACTCTATATTGAGGATTGGTAATTCACCATTGTCATCATCTAGGGCTTTTTCTTTTGTTTGCAAGATTACCCAGTGACGATAATCTGCCAGCAGTTGATGTAGTAACCGTTGTTTAACTGTCAACAGCACACTCTTGAGTAAACCATTACCGGTGGCTTCTAAAATTGGTTTGGGAGTCAGTGAAAATGGTAGTGGGAAATCCACTTGCACTTCTAAATCGGCTTTTCCTTGTAGGCGAGTACCAGTGCTTAGCTGATAGGGAGACAAATGTCCTTGTAAATCTAAAGCAAAGCGCTGGTTAATATACTCAAAACCAAGGATTTCACAACCTACCGATCGCAAAAAAATCATTCCATTTGATTCTGCCCAGACTCTCATGTCTACAGTAGGTTGAATACTCAGGGACATAAAAGTCAGAGGACGCATTTTCAAACGAAATACTTCCTCAGAAAGCTGCTGAATCCGCCTACTGTCCACCAAAGCATTAACCAAACGTTGAGGCTGACGCAAGTAGTGTTGGATAGGAATAGGCTGCTGTGGGACAGCAATTTCTACCGATTGGGAGGCTGTGAACTTGGTAGCCATAGTTGCAGGAAGTAATTGTTATGTATTTCTATTATTAATGAATTTTTTATATTTATTAATTTTAATTTAGGAAAAAATATTTATCTATTCTGATTTTTTTTAAAGTATATTCGCTTTTAGTTATCCTTCAGCATTGAGATAGTTTTAAAAATTATGTTTACTAACTTTAGACAGATAAATTATATATCACCCAAGATATAATTTTTTTTTAGCTAATGATAATTGCTTTAAAACATAACTCCTGTCACGATTCCATCAGGCTTTGCTGTCATTGTTAAAAGCATTTTTTGGACAAAATTAAGTTGACATCGCATTAATGAAAAACCGCTATCATTTATTGCTAATGCTACTATGGTTGGCTATTGGTACTTGTTTACGCTTTTGGCACCTGACATCTCTACCCCCTTGGACTGATGAGTGTGCAACGATAGTTTTTAGCTTAGGTAATAGTTTTCGCACAGTACCACTCAATCAGGTCATTAGTTCGGATGTGCTGTTACAGCCACTACAACCTATACCCACTGTAGGAATCAACGCAGTCATCGAGCATTTATTTAATGAAAGTACTCATCCTCCGGTCTATTTTGTATTGTCCCATTTTTGGATGAAATTATTTTCGCCTCCGGGGGAACTAGCCTCAATTTGGGCAGCGCGATCGCTCAGTGCTTTATTTGGGGTGGCATCAATTCCTGCTATGTTTGGCTTTGGCTATTTAGCCTTTCGTTCTAAATTAATAGGTCAGATGGCAGCAGCAATGATGGCAGTTTCACCCTATGCGGTTTTCCTGGCTAGAGATGCACGTCATTACACCTTGGTGATTTTGCTAGTAATTGCTTCTCTATGTTGTTTGGTTAAAGCAATTCAAAGTATCTATTACCAACAATCTTTGCCACTTTGGGTAGTATTCGCTTGGGTAGTAATCAATTCTTTAGGGGTAGCAACCCATTACTTTTTTACCTTAACTTTGTGTGCTGAAGGCTTGATATTACTGAGGCAAATTTGGCACAACAGAAAACAGAAAGAATCGATGCAATCTAATTTGTGGCGTCTTGGGATAGTTGCTTTAGGTACTTTGATGGGAGGTCTTGTCTGGATACCGACCCTACAACGTATTCCTGGCAATGAACTCACAACCTGGGTAGCGAGTAGCAATCCTCATGTGAGATGGTTAGAACCGATAGGGCGACTACTACTTTGGATACTCAGTATGCTGTTGCTGTTACCTTCAGCACTCACAAACTTGCCCGTGGCGATTGTGATTGTTTCTGGTATAGTCACCTTGTTATTTTTGCTTTGGAGTCTGCCTCATCTTGTGAATGGGCTAAAAATCCAGCAGCACAACCCTGATACTTATCTAGCAATACAAATATTGATGGGGTATGTAATTGGGGCGATCGCTTTGTGCTTATGTTTCACCTATGGTCTTGGGATGGACTTAACCTTGGCTGCTCGTTTCCAATTTATCTTTGCGCCAGCAATAATTTTACTATTGGGTGCTGCATTGGCAGGCTGTTGGCAGCGAGTACAAAATTTCAACCCGCATCAGCAGAAGTTTTGGCTGGTAGTGAATGGCAAAGTAGTAGTGAGCATAATTTGGCTGATGGCAATGTTTGGGGGATTAACAGTAACTTGGAATCTAGGCTACTTGCAAAACCAACGCCCTGATCTTCTTGCATCCTTGATCCAAAAAGCATCTCAATCTAATGTACTAATTGCTACTACTCACTTACATCACGGACAAACCGGTAGAATGATGGGGTTAGCCTGGGAATTTCCACATCTGCCTGCTCAAAACTTACAGTTTTTCTTGGCTCATCGAGATTCAGATACACAAGATTATACCCAAGCCATGCAAGCGTTTGATCAACAACTTACTGAAATTCCTAGACCTTTAGACCTATGGTTAGTCGAGTTCCGGACTCAAGTCAATTTGGAATCTCAGCACTGTGTTCTTGACAACCAATCCGGGAAATCTGCTGGTGAATACAGTTACAAACTTTATCATTGTCCAACCTAAACAGCTGCTTCAAAAATTTTTAACTATTCAGACTTACCTACGACTTGGTTACTATCCCAACCCTTGTGATCTGTTGTTATCAACACTACTATATTGAAATCAAAAATGATTGGACATGATCTTATTGTCATCGGAGCGTCGGCAGGAGGAGTCGAGGCGCTAACTTTACTAGTCAAGCAGTTGCCGTCAGATCTCAATGCCGCTGTAATTATAGTTCTTCATGTACCTAATAGAAAATTTTTCAGCAAACATTCTTATAACTAATAAGTACCATGACCATATCCATTGCCCATTTAGGGCCTCCTGGCACTTACGCAGAACAAGCAGCAGTTTTTTATGTTAACTGGTTAACTGAAAAGACAGGAATAGAAGTTACTTTATGCCCTTATCCTAGCATTGCTCAGTCACTCCAAGCTGTTGCTGCTGGACACACTCAATTAGCTGTTGTGCCAGTGGAAAATTCTATTGAAGGGAGTGTAACTATGACGATGGATACACTGTGGCAATTAGACAATTTGCAAATTCAGTTAGCTTTAGTCATGCCCATTGCCCATGCATTAATTTCCTGTGCAACTAGTATAGATGGTATTAAAACTGTTTATTCACACCCACAAGCTTTAGCACAATGTCAGGGATGGTTAGAGCAGTTTCTCCCAACTGTACAGATGATTCCTGCCAATTCTACAACTGAAGCACTACAAAGACTGGAGCAGGACTTGACAAAAGCTGCGATCGCATCTAATAGAGCAGCCCAACTTTACAACTTGCCTATATTAGCTAGTAACATTAACGACTATCCAGAAAACTGTACTCGTTTTTGGGTGGTAAGTCAGGTAGGAGCAGAGGCTGTTGAACAGACGTTTTCAGTTAATGCGACTCATACTTCTTTGGCTTTCAGCGTACCTGCCAATGTACCTGGAGCATTGGTCAAACTCCTGCAAGTATTTGCTCAACGAGGAATTAATCTTAGCCGAATCGAGTCTCGTCCAACCAAGCGATCGCTAGGCGAATACTTGTTTTTTATTGACATAGAAGCAGATGCTAGCGAAGCACGAGTCCAATCGGCTTTAGCAGAACTAAATATCCACACAGAAGTTTTAAAAATTTTGGGCGCTTATAATATTTTGTCAATCAGCGCCATGCAGTAATTAAGTTGTTAAAAGTTCTGACTAATGACTAATGACTACTCATGAGTTCTGATTAAAAGTATCTTTCAAAACAGAACGAGCTGCCAAATGATTACGAGTAGTAGTCAAAATTTCTGCTTCTCTTTCCAAGCGAGCAATAGTATCCTGCATTTCTAATAATGATTGTTGCTCTGCGGCTACACCATAGAGGTTGCTTGCAACCCAATAAGATAGCTCTGTTGGTAGATCAGGTAGTTCTTCTGGCAATTCGATGTTTTGGTCGGTTAACTTAGCTGAAAGACGCACGACATCTCGCAGTAGTTGTTCTACTTCAGAAGCGAAAGGTCGTAAGTCTTTAGCCGGGGGCTGGTCTTCTAACCACTCTACCAAGCCAACACGGTAAGGCTTTTCACGAATATACTCTAAGACACGAAACCTTTGCTGTCCCAAAGTCAACATTTTCATGCGATCATCTGGCAAGCGTTGGTAATGAATGATTTCTGCACAGCAACCAACATTTGCAATTGTGCCTCTTACTGGATCGACCATTAAGACCCCAAACCTGCGATCGCTCTCCAAAATCGTGTTCATCATGATTCGGTAGCGAAATTCAAAAATGTGCAGGGGTAAGGGTCTAGTCGGAAAAAGAACTACTTCAGGTAACGGGAACAGAGGTAGTTCACGGACTGCAATTTTAGAAGAGGATGTCATTGTTACCTTGGTATAAATTTAATCTTTAAAACTTTATTTTTCTCTGCTTTTACCGTACTTTGTTTACAAGGATTAAAGCAGACAGCCCATTGGTTTTTAGCCGTGGGTACGCCAGCCGCCTGCAACGGAAAATCTATCTACAGCGCTGGTTCATGAATGCGTAAGCACTTTTAGGTGCTGTCAGATATCTTTTCAAGAGAACGAATCCACTCACGCACTAAATCTGTCTTTGTGCGTTTAGTTCTTTTTGCGTAACTTTCTAAAATTTTCATTTCATCCTTTGGTAACCTAACATTTAAGCGAATTTCTTCCATTTTGTGAGTCAAGTCTACTCACACATGCTATCATCATTTGAGTGGCTAGGGTATTCAACCACTTAAAAAACCTAGAGCCGAAAGGCTACTGTACGAGAAGGCTTACGCCTACGCAACTGGAAAACTGTTCGCGCAGCGTCTGCCCTGGGGAGAAGGTAGGGTGTTACACGCAGAAAGGCTTGTGTGGATAAAATCTTCTCTTACCCAAGTACCAGAAAACCAAAGTTTAGTTGAAACAGTACGGTAGGGCATACCGAATCTGGCTTCTGCAATGGAGCAAAAAGCTTGTAGACAGACCCATCTCTGGCGTGATTGGAAAACTAATCATGGTAAGTGGACTAGATGAACCAAGAATCTCACGGTATAGCATGAAAACGAGCGACAGCAATGTTTTCATAACCGTGGGAGTGTCAAATTATATCATTTGTTTCCTAGGCAATAAAAAGCCCTGAAGAAATTTATTTCAGGGCAAATCAAGTATTTATACTAAGAAATCTCATTTCTCAGTTGTCAATATTTGTTTTTAACTACTAACTACAATTTGACTTCAATATCCACACCTGAGGGTAAATCAAGTTTCATCAAAGCATCAATAGTTTTAGACGAAGGCTGATAAATGTCAATAATCCGGCGATGGGTGCGGGTTTCAAAGTGTTCCCGCGAATCTTTATCTACGTGAGGCGATCGCAGCACGCAGTAGATTTTGCGTTTTGTTGGTAAAGGAATTGGTCCGATAGCTGTAGCGTTAGTGCGGTTAGCCGTGTCTACAATCTTCTCGCAAGATGTATCTAATAAACGGCGGTCAAAAGCCTGTAAACGTATTCTAATCTTCTGCTGCTGTAGAGTTGCCATCTTTAATTTTCTAGGTTCTGACGATTGAGGGTACAGGATACAGGTTACGGGATACAGATAGAAAGCTGTAACCTGTCACCTTTTTGAGAGAGGGAAGAGAAAGGAGCAGAAAGGTTTTGTACCATCTCTACTCCTGATATTATTGGGGCAAAAAGTGCTATTTCAAGATTTTAGAGACAACACCAGCACCGATGGTGCGGCCACCTTCACGAATAGCGAAGCGCATTCCTTGCTCAATTGCGATCGCATTGATCAGTTCTACGGTCATTTTGATGCGATCGCCTGGCATTACCATTTCTGCTTCGCTACCGTCATCAGAAGTGAAGGCTTTGATAGTGCCAGTTACATCGGTTGTCCGCACGTAGAACTGGGGACGGTAGCCGGAGAAAAATGGAGTTTTCCGACCACCTTCTTTTTCGGTAAGGACGTACACTTCACCTTCAAATTGAGTGTGAGGCGTAATCGAACCAGGTTTAGCAATCACCATACCCCGTTCAATGTCAGCTTTTTGTATACCCCGCAGTAGTACACCTGCGTTATCTCCAGCCATACCTTCATCGAGACTCTTCTTAAACATCTCGATTCCAGTGACAGTGGTGTTGCGAGTGTCTCTAATACCCACCAATTCCACTGTATCGCCGACTTTCACCTTACCGCGTTCAATCCGACCGGTGGCGACAGTACCCCGACCTGTAATGGAGAACACATCTTCTACAGCCATCAGGAAGGGCTTGTCAATCGCGCGATCGGGGGTAGGGATGTAGGAATCTACAGCGTCCATTAGTGCGTAGATTTTATCTACCCATTCATCTTCTCCCCGCTGTGTCTTGGCGTTAGCAGTCATTTTTTCCAGTGCTTTCAGACCGGAGCCTGTGACAATGGGGATATCGTCGCCAGGGAAATCATAGGCACTCAGCAGTTCCCGGACTTCCAGTTCTACTAACTCTAGTAGTTCAGCATCATCTACCATGTCTTCCTTATTTAAGAAGACAACTAGGCTAGGTACACCCACCTGCTTTGCCAACAGGATATGTTCGCGGGTTTGGGGCATGGGACCATCGGCGGCAGAAACCACGAGGATTGCACCATCCATTTGGGCAGCACCAGTGATCATGTTCTTCACATAGTCAGCGTGTCCGGGGCAATCGACGTGAGCATAGTGCCGATTAGTGGTTTCATATTCAACGTGGGCTGTATTGATGGTAATACCCCGCGCCTTTTCTTCGGGTGCGTTATCGATTTGATCGTAACCCTTACCAATAGCTTGACCAAGAGCCGCTAAGGTCATGGTAATAGCTGCTGTCAAGGTAGTTTTACCATGATCAACGTGGCCAATCGTACCGATATTAACGTGAGGTTTATTCCTTTCAAACTTTGCGCGTGCCATGAATGCTCGTTTCCTTTTCTAATTAAGCGTTCCCTTTGCTTTTTGCAATGATTGCCTCAGCCACGTTGCGAGGCACTTCTTCGTAGTGGCTAAACTCCATCGAGAAGATGCCCCGACCTTGGGTCTTCGACCGGATATCAGTGGCGTAGCCAAACATTTCTGCCAATGGGACTTTAGCAGTCACTTTGGCCAGACCATCATCAGATCCCATACCCTCAATTTGCCCACGACGTGAATTGAGGTCGCCCATGACATCCCCAAGGAAGTTTTCGGGAACTTCGACCTCAACTTTCATCATAGGCTCTAAGAGGGCTGGTGAGGCTTTCATTACTGCCTCTTTCATCGCCATTGAGCCAGCGATTTTGAAAGCCATTTCTGAAGAGTCTACATCGTGGTATGACCCATCGATCAGTGTTGCTTTGACATCAATCAGGGGATAACCGGCTAAAATACCGGATTCGCAGCTTTCTTTCATTCCTTGTTCTGCGGGGCCAACGTACTCTTTGGGTACTGTACCGCCGACTATCTTGGAAACAAATTCAAAACCGCTACCAGGTTCTCCTGGCTCCAGATCAATAACAACGTGACCGTACTGGCCTTTACCACCACTTTGACGGATGAATTTCCCTTCTATTTTGGTGACATGCTTACGAATCGTTTCGCGGTATGCTACTTGCGGCGCACCGACATTAGCTTCCACTTTGAATTCGCGTAACATCCGGTCTACCAGAATTTCCAGGTGCAGCTCTCCCATTCCCGCAATCACCGTTTGGTTGGTTTCAGGATCCACGTGGACGCGGAAGGTTGGATCTTCTTCTGAGAGAGATTGCAGAGCTTTGGACAGCTTGTCCATATCATTCTTAGTTTTGGGTTCAACCGCCACTGAGATTACAGGCTCAGGAATGAATAGAGATTCCAGAATTACTGGTGATCCTTCATCAGTAATAGTGTCACCTGTTAAGGTATCTTTCAATCCTAATGCTGCTCCTAAATCTCCCGCCCGCATTTCATCGACATCAAGTCGTTCATCTGCTTTCAAAATCACCAAGCGAGAAATCCGTTCTTTCTTGTTCTTGGTGGCATTGAGGACATAGCTACCTTTTTTCAGCACACCAGAATAAACGCGAACGAAGGTTAGACGGCCATAAGGGTCAGCCATAATCTTGAATGCCAGAGCTGACAAAGGTTCGTTGTCATCAGCCCGACGTTCTACAGTTTCGCCATTCGGCAGTGTGCCTTGAATTGGTGGCACTTCAGTTGGTGAAGGTAGGTAATCTACAACTGCATCCAACATCAACTGTACGCCTTTGTTTTTGAATGCCGAGCCGCAAAGCACTGGTACAATCTTTCCCGCTGTTGTACCTTTACGCAGAGCAGTACGGATTTCATCTTCTGTAAGTTCTTCACCCTCGAAGTACTTAGCCATCAGATTGTCATCAGTTTCTGCCACAGCTTCTATCAGCTTGGTACGGTACTCTTCTGCCTTTTCTTGCAGTTCTGCGGGAATTTCTGTTTCTTGAATGTCAGTTCCCTGGTCGTTGTTGTAAATATAGGCACACTTACGTACTAGATCAACGATTCCTCGGAACTCAGTTTCACTACCAATTGGCAGTTGAATGGCAATGGCATTAGCCCGCAGGCGATCGCGCATTTGATCGTGAACTCTATAAAAGTTCGCGCCTGTACGATCCATTTTGTTAATAAAGGCGATTCGAGGCACTTTGTAGCGGTCTGCTTGCCGCCACACTGTCTCTGATTGCGGTTGCACGCCGCCCACAGAACAAAATACTGCGATTACACCATCCAACACGCGCATGGAACGTTCAACTTCAATTGTGAAGTCAACGTGGCCTGGAGTATCGATAATGTTAATTTGATGATCTTTCCAACTGGTACTGATCGCAGCAGCTGTGATGGTAATTCCTCGCTCACGCTCCTGATCCATCCAGTCGGTTACGGCAGTTCCTTCATGAACTTCACCAATTTTATGAATTATGCCAGAGTAAAACAATATTCTCTCGGTTGTCGTTGTCTTGCCCGCATCTATATGCGCCGCAATACCGATATTGCGTACTCTCTCTAGCGGGATCGTACGTGCCACAGTAGCCTCCTATAGTTTTTGCCTCATGATATCTTGTATATTACTCTTTGTTAAGATTCTATACTTTTACGGAAAACCGTCTTGGTTTTTGTAAGTCCGCGATCTACCGCTTATAAAGTTAGGATATATCGCTTTTTCCCTTAGTAACGATAATGTGCAAAGGCTTTGTTGGCTTCCGCCATCCGGTGTGTTTCTTCACGTTTACGAATTGCATTACCACTTTCGTTGGCTGCGTCCATTAACTCGTTAGCCAATTTACTGGCCATTGTGCGGCCTGGTCTAGACCTAGAAAATTGCACTAGCCAACGTAGTGCTAGGGTAGTACCCCGATCTGAACGTACTTCCATTGGTACTTGGTAGGTTGCCCCACCAACTCGGCGAGCTTTAACTTCTACTAAAGGTGTAGCATTTCGCACTGCTCTTTCAAAGGTTTCCAAAGCAGCGCTGCCAGTGCGTTCTTCAATAGTTTTTAAGGCATCATAAACAATGCGTGCGGCTAGGGATTTCTTCCCATGATGCATAATTCGCCGAATTATCATGCTCACAAGGCGACTGTTGTACACAGAGTCAGGCGGAACTGGGCGCCTTTGAATAACACCACGACGAGACATACTTTAACCTTTAATGCGGATTTGGCAACGAAATTATATGCTATCAGACACTGGATCTTTAGGCGGCAACAGTTGCCCAGACTTACTTAATTTTTCTCTCCATTTGCAGCGAGGGTGAGCCATGAGCTTGCTTGCCCGTAACTGGACATACAAGCAAGGCGACAACATTTCAAAAAAACCTATATTTTGGATTAAAATGCTGCTGCGCTGCTTGGATGCTACTTGAAATTACCTAACATTTGCTCACTCACTCAAGGGTGTAGCTGGATTTCTTGAAAAAGTAAGTACAGCTAGTTGTTTGTCCCTTTGCGTTTCTGGAAAGACGGTTAATCGCATCAATCACGATTAATCGTCTCTGTCTTATTTTTTAGCTTCTTTCGGGCGTTTAGTTCCGTACTTGGAACGTCCTTGTTTGCGGTCTTTGACTCCTGCTGTATCCAAGGTGCCGCGAATAATGTGGTATCTTACGCCTGGTAAGTCCTTAACCCGACCGCCACGAATCATTACCACGGAATGCTCTTGCAGATTGTGGCCAATTCCTGGAATGTAAGCTGTGACTTCAAATCCAGAAGTAAGCCTGACTCTTGCTACTTTACGTAGAGCTGAGTTAGGCTTTTTAGGTGTGGTCGTGTATACCCTGGTACAAACACCCCGGCGTTGTGGGCATTGCTTCAGAGCTGGGGACTTGGTTTTCTGACGCGCTTTCTCGCGTTGATTACGTATGAGTTGCTGTATTGTTGGCATGAGTTACAGCGCGTGAAGCTGCTTAGTGGTCTAAGTTTTAACAAATCCCGATTATATCTTTTTTTTAACTAAATGTCAAATTATCATGCTATTTTTAAAGTTTTTCTGAGTCAATAGCACTTGGTGCAGTGGTGGAGAAGGAATTACCACAGCCACAGCTAGCGATCGCCTGGGGATTATGGAAGCGAAAACCACCGCCCATTAAATCCTCTGAATAATCTAAAGCCAAACCGTTGACGTAATCTAAGCTTTCAGCATCTACGACTACTCGAATATTATTCAAGTCAAAAACGCGATCGCCAACTTTTACTGTTTCATCAAAAGACATATCGTAAAACCAACCGGAACAACCACCCGGTTTAACCGCTAATCTAAACAAGATGTTTGGCTGCTGCTTTGACTTTAATCGTCCGATTTCACTTGCTGCTGCTTGACTTAGATGAATCATGAAATTTGTTTTGGCAATTCAAAACCCCCACCTTAAAGAGTATATCGCACTTAATATCCCCACCTCAGATAGGCAGGGATATTAAGTGTGCAGTCGTTAACTCAGACGTTTTACACAAAAAAATATTTATAGCTATTGCCAGGTAGGTTAGGACATCATGAGACTTTCAACGCCGAGCAAAGCCGAGGCGTTGACCCTGAGTTTCGACTGCGCTCACTGCCGCATAGCCGAAGGGTCAAATCTATCCCCTGTCCCCTGCTATAGTTTCTAGCTCCAAGCTGTAGCCCTGTGAGTATGGTATCAGGTTCAATTTCCGGTACGGGCATAGTCGTCTTGGTAGCGAATAATATCATCTTCGCCTAAATACTCGCCATTTTGCACTTCAATTAACACCAAAGAAATTACGCCAGGATTCTCTAGACGATGAGACGTACACTGGGGTACATAAGTTGACTGATTATTGCCCAACAGAATTTCTTGCTCGCCACAAGTTACCCTAGCTGTACCAGAGACGACAATCCAGTGTTCGCTGCGGTGGTGATGCATTTGTAGGCTGAGCCGATGTCCTGGTTTAACTTCGATGCGCTTGATTTTGTATCCACGCCCTTCTTCCAAAACAGTAAAAGAACCCCAAGGACGTAGTTCAGTAGCAGCAACACCCCTGGTAGTGATAGCGGTGGGTAGGGGCAGAGTGTTAATTTGTGTGGTTTCTTGATATTGAGCCATAGTTACCTCATTTGGAGACATAACAAACCTTCATTACTCTTAACCATTGATGGAAAAATCTGGCGCAATCTTGCAACCGTGAAAATCAGCAATTCAATTCCACCTTGCTAAAGATAGCAAAATCAGACTTTGTGGTGTAAAGAATTACTACTAAAATTATCGCGTCTACATCAAGTCTTCATCCAGCAAAATGGCTGCTTATTCTAAACTTTAAAAAATGATTGGGCATGGGGCATGGAAAATTGTTATTCTCCTTCCCCTGCTTCCTCTGCTTCCCCTGCTCCCTTTCCTCTTCTCTATCGCTTTTGTTGCAGGAAAATGCCAATTCCATTATGAACACGAGCAGCAGTACTAGGAGAACGGTCGAGTAGTTGTCCTCCTAAATAAAGACTGGTAGAACTACCACCGTCCAAATTTAGAGCATTTACACAGCCTAAGAGCTTCATCAATTGAGCGTGTTCTGCCAAACTAGGGCCTGCTCCGCCAGCGCGATTATGTACCGCAGCAATCATCAGTGTGCCTGTTGCAGTCGTGCAAATACCGCTACGAATAGCTTTTTGGGCAACAAAGGCATTGCTAAATTTCTCGCTTTTGGCATCAAGAACAATTTGATTATTTTGTACTAATAACGGCCCGGCTCCCACAATGTAGGGGTAACGGTTAAAGTCAGCAGGAGTAGTGTTACTAGAAATACTGACTGTAGTGCCAATAGGTAATTGTGATGTAGTACTAGCAGCATTTCCACGTAAAGTTAATAGATAGCCATCTTGGGGAATAGGAACGGCAACCTCACTAGCTTTACCCCCTGGTAACTGTTGAATAATTTGGTCTTTGCTAATTACAAGAATAATTTCGTTGTCAGTCAGGGGCATGTAGCTAGCTCCCCAAGCTGGGGTGTAACGGGCAATACCACTTTGTACATAGCCGCTGTTGAGAAACAAAATTGGTAATCGTAGGTTATTGGGAGCAATTAAAGTTTCTACTAAGGTGAGACGACCTAAGTAAAATTGCCCAGAATCATTCCAGGCGATCGCTCCCCGGTTAAGAATAGGGCCTGACAACCACTGATTATCCCGACGAATTGCACCCAAGGGTAATTTATTATTGCGATTAAAATAACCACCATTAATTGCTGCTGCTGCTAAGTACCGCTGGGCTGTTTGAATTAGGGGTGCAGTACCCGTTAGAGTATCGGAATTTGTCCAAATGGGTTTTAATGTGATTCCAACTTTGCGGGGATTAACTTCTAACCAAACCACAGGAAAGCTTTCTGCACCTAAATTGACAAATTGTTGTCGCCAGCGCAATCCCGGTGCCCAAGTAATATCCCGCGGGAGCATGGCATCGGGACGAATATCAATCACCAGACGATTGGGGTTAGCTACAGTGCTAATCCGGGGAGACTGACCGAAGGGAACGCTTAGATGAATGATCGTTTGATTATTGACCACCTCTACTTGTTGAATTAATGCTTCAGGATCTGGTAGTGGTGGTAATTGTTTGAGTAGATCTGGCAGTGATAGTGGCAATGGTGGTAGGGGAGTATAGCGCTGAATCAAGAGGGGATCGGCTATTGCATCTAGGGTAACTGTCCACTCTCTATTCGGTGGCGTAGTGGGTTTAGGGATTGGAGTATCGGGATCTAAAGTTGGGATTTGGGGTCTTTTGATTGCTAAACCTTGTGAAACTTGCCAAGGAGTTGGGCGGTCTAAATCTACAACGATGCGATCGCTCTGCAAAGGTGTAACACTTTTCTCTGAGGGTTGCTGGCTTTGAAGAATATTTCTCACTTGTGCTTTGGGGATGGCAATCACCAAAATATTGCCATTGGCTTGCATCTGCCATCCTGCTGTTTGAGCAAAATTAGTAATATCTAAATAGCGATATCCCCCCAGCAACTGAGCAGTTAAAACTGGCGGCTTAGTAAGTGATGAAAACCAATATATTGGTTGCCTAGCTGGATTACTGCTACTTAATAAATCTATCCCAATTAATTGCCTGAGTACCCCGTCACTGATATGAGTTTTAACTTTACCTGCGGTTAGCGATCGCTGCAACCAAGTTCCTGGTAAGGTACGACCATTAAAGGAAATTTGGTTCCCAGCAAAAAATTGTGAAGTCTTTACTGGAGTTGCTTTGGTATTTGTCGGAGGTTGTTGGGCGCTTGTAGTATGGGTAGTAGTAGACAAACACAGGAGTGTGGCAATTATGGGCGGCACAATAGCCCAAAAGAACCCGCTTACACGCCCCATCGGCGGCTTGTCCGTGGTATCGCTTTGATTAGCAAAAGCACTGTGATCTTGTTGGTAGAAGTAATTCGGCATTTTTACCATAATTTACTAGGTACTGTTGAAAGCTATCACTCAAAAAATAGGTTAACTAACGATTAGGGGAAAATATTAAAAAATGATGACTTAACTTGGGAATAAATATGATATTGTATATATTGGCTTGTTGTCTCTCATACAATTTAGCTAATTACTTGGTCATAAAAATGACAGTAAGTAACTGTTTTAACTAGCATCAAATTCCTACTAGACTATGCACAATTAGTCTTGGGTATGACAGATGAATCAAGCTGCTTGTTCCTCACCCAGTAGTTACTAATGTTGGTACTAAAGTGAGGTTTAGTTTCTATTAATACCAATGGCGACAAATAAACAGCAAAAATATAGACAAGAAAAATATTTAGGAATTGTCAAATGGTCATGTAGTGTAATACGCTGATTTTGTTGCTGAATCAGGATGATTGTAAGCTTTAAAAACAGTAAAGCGTTTAGTTTAAGTTTTGTTACAGGTGAAGCAAAACATGCTCTACCTAAAAAATAGCTTTGATCTGGGAAATAGAGAATTGAGAAAATACATAGCTTCACGATATAAATAAAAGACTGTCAGGGCAAAGGTAGTTTGTCTCACACAGCATAAACACACAAAAAAATAACGCAGCTATTTTAACACGGGTAGACTAGAAAGAAAAACCGAAGTTAAAATTTTTTTTCCCTAAATTTCGTTAACTTTATGTATTTTTTTTGAGAACGGGATTTAGGAATTTTTCTTCACAAGTACTGGCAAAATTTGTGACTCCACATTATTTCAGGGATGGGCTATGAATGATCAACCGATGAATCAATTACAAACAATGACATTTTCGGATACCTACCAGGGACAAAGATGGTTAGTAGATGAACGAGATGCCTGTGGTGTGGGTTTCATTGCTCATCGCCAAAATCATGAGAGTCAAGAAGTTGTGGTTAAAGCTTTAGCTGCTTTGACTTGCTTAGAACACCGGGGGGGTTGTAGTGCAGATCAAGATTCTGGTGATGGTGCAGGTATCTTGACAGCTATTCCTTGGGAGTTGTTCCAACAAGACCATTCTCAAGTAAAGATCAAAGGTTTATCTCCCAGCAATATAGCCGTGGGGATGATATTTTTACCGCCAGATGCAGAATTAGCCCAAAAAGCTAGGGTCGCAGTTGAGCAAGTAGCCGCGCAAGAAAAATTAACTATACTGGGCTGGCGAGTAGTACCAGTGCAGCCTAATTTACTGGGAGTACAAGCAAGAGAAAATCAGCCCCAGATAGAACAAGTTTTTTTAGCTACTGCTGATAAAAGTGGCGATGAACTAGAACGGCATTTGTATATTACCCGCCGCCGCATTAGTACAGTTGCAAAAGATATTTCAGAAGACTTTTATGTTTGCTCGTTGTCAAGCCGCACAATTGTCTATAAGGGCATGGTGCGTTCTGCTGTACTGGGCGACTTTTACGAAGATTTAAAAAATCCGGCTTACAAAAGTGCGTTTGCGGTCTATCATCGCCGCTTTAGTACCAACACTATGCCAAAGTGGCCTTTAGCTCAACCAATGCGGCTTTTGGGTCACAATGGCGAAATTAATACCTTGCTAGGTAACATCAATTGGATGATGGCGCGAGAAGCCAGTCTCAATCATCCAGTGTGGGACAATCGCATTAGCGAACTCAAGCCTTTAGTTCACATTGACAACAGCGACTCAGCCACCTTAGACAATGTGCTGGAATTGCTGGTGCGTTCTGGACGCAGCCCCCTGGAAGTCCTGATGATTATGGTTCCAGAGGCTTACCAAAATCAGCCATCTTTAGGTAAATATCCAGAAATTGTCGATTTTTACGAATATTACAGCGGCTTGCAAGAAGCGTGGGACGGCCCAGCACTCTTAGTATTCAGCGACGGGAAAAAAGTTGGTGCATCACTAGATCGTAATGGTTTAAGACCAGCTCGTTATGTGATCACTAAAGATAATTACATCGTCGTCGCTTCGGAAGCAGGTGTAGTAGATTTTCCAGAAGCCAACATTATTGAAAAAGGCAGACTTGGCCCTGGGCAAATGATTGCTGTGGATTTAGTCAGTCATGAAGTATTGAAGAACTGGGAGATTAAGCAGCGTATCGCCAAGCAGCAACCTTATGGGGAATGGTTGCAAAAATATCGCCAAGAGTTAAAGTCATTAGTGAGCCAACGCGATGAAGCAGCCCCCATCTTGGGGATTACCGTCGATAGCGCAGCGTTAGCTAGTCCTCGAGCGTCTGGGGGACTGCCGAACCCGAAGGATCTTGGGGGTCTCTCCCATGAGCGATTGGCGAATCCTGAAGGGATGATTAATCATTTTGCATTAGGCAATGGTAATGGCAACGGCAACGGCAAAGGGCAATTGACTATTGACAGACAAAATTTACTTCGCCATCAAATTGCCTTTGGCTACACCACAGAAGATGTAGAAATGGTCATTCAACCAATGGCAACAGAAGGCAAAGAGCCAACTTTCTGCATGGGAGATGATATTCCTTTAGCTGTGCTGTCCCAAAAACCTCACCTGCTCTATGACTACTTCAAACAGCGCTTTGCTCAAGTGACAAATCCAGCAATTGATCCCTTACGGGAAAAGTTAGTGATGTCCTTGAAAGTTGAATTGGGTGAACGGGGTAACTTATTAGAACCAAAACCAGAATATGCTCGCAGATTAAAGCTAGAATCGCCAGTGTTGACAGAGACAGAATTGGAAGCTATTAAACTGTCAGGCTTTGCAACAGCTGAGTTGTCAACTTTATTTGAAATTGCCAGCGGACCAGAAGGATTAAAAGCAGCCGTGCAGTCTTTGCAAGCACAAGCAGCAGAATCAGTCAGGGCTGGAGCGAAAATTTTGATTTTGAGCGATGCTTGCAGCGGACTGCCTCAAAGCCCCTCACTCAGCACTGAATACACCTATATTCCTCCTTTATTAGCGGTAGGTGCTGTACATCACCACCTGATCCGTGAAGGTTTGCGAATGAAAACATCCCTGATTGTCAATACTGCTCAGTGCTGGAGTACCCATCACTTTGCTTGTCTGATTGGCTACGGGGCTGGTGCAGTTTGTCCTTACATGGCTTTGAATACTGTGCGTGATTGGTGGTTAGATCCCAAAACACAACAGTTTATGGAACGGGGTAAAATTGCCGCCTGCTCCCAAGAGCAAGCTTTAGGTAACTATCGTCAGGCTGTAGAGTCAGGTTTATTAAAAATTCTCTCAAAAATGGGAATTTCTCTACTTTCCAGCTATCAAGCAGCGCAAATTTTTGAAGCCATTGGCATCGGTGGAGATTTATTAGAACTGGGATTTTGTGGTACAGCTTCCCGTATCGGTGGTTTGAGTATTAGTGAATTAGCTGTTGAAGTGCTTTCCTTCCATAGCAAGGCTTTTCCCGAACTGACAACCCAGAAGTTAGAAAATCTAGGCTTTGTCCAGTACCGACGCGGTGGTGAATACCACATGAATAGCCCAGAAATGGCGAAGGCGCTGCATAAGGCTGTGGATAGCAAAAACTATGACCACTACGAAGTTTATAAGCAATATCTGCAAGGTAGACCAATAACAGCATTGCGTGATTTGCTAGACTTTCAAAGCGATCGCTCACCAATTCCTGTAGAAGAAGTAGAGTCAGTAGTCGAAATTGTCCGGCGTTTCTGCACTGGCGGTATGTCTTTAGGCGCTTTATCGCGGGAAGCCCATGAAACTTTAGCGATCGCCATGAACCGCATTGGTGGTAAATCAAACTCTGGGGAAGGTGGCGAAGACTCAGTACGTTATAAAGTCTTGGATGATGTAGACGAATCTGGTCACTCGCCCACCCTACCGCACTTAAAAGGATTGCGGAATGGTGACACAGCTTCCAGCAGCATCAAGCAAGTTGCATCGGGACGGTTTGGAGTTACCCCAGGTTATTTGAGCAATGCCAAACAAATTGAAATTAAAATCGCTCAAGGTGCAAAACCTGGAGAAGGCGGACAACTGCCAGGCCCCAAGGTGAGCGAATACATTGCGATGTTAAGACGCTCTAAGCCCGGTGTCACCTTGATTTCGCCACCACCTCACCATGATATTTATTCCATTGAAGACCTAGCACAGCTAATTTTTGATTTGCACCAAATTAATCCCAGAGCGCAGGTGTCAGTCAAGTTAGTTGCAGAAATTGGCATTGGCACGATCGCAGCTGGTGTAGCCAAAGCAAACGCCGATATCATCCAGATTTCAGGACATGATGGAGGTACAGGTGCATCACCACTGAGTTCAATTAAACACGCTGGTTCACCGTGGGAACTTGGGTTGAGTGAAGTACATCGCGTTTTAATGCAAAATAGCCTGCGCGATCGCGTAGTTTTGCGTGTAGATGGTGGTTTCAAAACCGGCTGGGATGTAATCATCGGTGCATTGATGGGTGGTGAAGAATTTGGCTTCGGTTCCATCGCCATGATTGCCGAAGGATGTGTAATGGCGCGAGTTTGTCACAAGAATACCTGCCCTGTGGGTGTTGCTACTCAAAAAGCAGAACTACGTGAACGCTTTAGCGGTACGCCAGAACACGTCGTCAATTTCTTCTATTTTGTAGCGCAAGAGGTGCGTAGTCTTCTAGCTCGACTCGGCTACCGTTCTCTATCAGAAATTATTGGGCGTGCGGATTTGTTGACAGCACGACCAGAGGCAAAGCTCACCAAAACGCAAGCATTGAATCTCAATTGTTTGCTTCAGTTACCAGATACTAGAGAGAACCGTAGTTGGTTGATCCATGAAGAAGTTCATAGCAACGGCGTGGTTGTAGATGACCAATTGCTGGCTGATCCGGAGATTCAAGCTGCCATTAAAAATCAGTCTAGTGTCACTAAAAGACTACCAATAGTCAACACTGACAGAACAGTTGGCGCACGGTTAGCAGGTGCGATCGCTTCCCAATATGGCGACAGCGGCTTTGAAGGACAAATTAATCTCTACTTTACAGGTAGCGTTGGCCAAAGCTTTGGCGCTTTCAACCTCCCAGGTATCACTCTTACCCTGGAAGGAGAAGCTAACGACTATGTAGGCAAAGGAATGCACGGCGGCGAAATCATCATTAAGCCTCCAGCAAATGCTACCTATAACCCATCACAAAATGTCATAGTTGGCAATACCTGCCTCTACGGTGCTACGGGTGGTGTATTGTTTGCTAACGGTTTAGCAGGAGAGCGTTTCGCTGTGCGGAACTCTAAAGGCATAGCAGTCATTGAAGGTGCTGGGGATCATTGTTGTGAATATATGACTGGTGGCGTGATTGTTGTCCTGGGCAAAGTAGGACGTAACGTAGCGGCTGGAATGACTGGCGGACTAGCATACTTCCTAGATGAAGATGACTCATTCCCTGAGTTAGTCAATCCAGAAATCGTCAATATTCAACGGGTAATTACAGAAGCAGGCAAAAAACAACTACAAGAGTTAATCGAAACTCATGCGATACGGACTGGTTCACCAAAGGCGAAGATGATTCTGCAAAATTGGCAAACATACTTACCTAAATTCTGGCAATTAGTTCCGCCGTCAGAAGCGAGTAGTGCAGAAGCAGATTCTAAAAAAGAACAGCTGAGTACAGTTTAGCTATTAGTCAAAAAAGGGGCATGGAGAAGAGTTAAGTACCTAAACACAATTAATTACACACTGTCATTGCGAATGGAGCGAAGCGAAATGAAGCAACCGCAAGGGTTGGGATTACTTCGCTTCGCTCGCAATGACTGTAAATATTTTTGTTTACCTACTTAGGGCTTGCTGAATAGAAGTGTAATATATACTAGATAAGGGTTTTAAGCCTTTTTCCAACAAACGAGTGCAAGGTTATAACATCTAGAGTCTCAAAACCCTTGCACAATCGTTAGCGATCGCTGGGTAAATTTGTCAACTGAGCGATGAAACAACTATTTCGTATGCTGTGTGGCTTCTAGATTTGCTTACAGCAAATTGCAATCAATCGTGCCACAGACGGAAATAATCAAAGCCAGTAATTAATTCATTCTGCGATTTATTTTGTAGCGGGTTTGGTCGAAAACTGCTGTAAGAGACTTATTCAGCAACCCCTACTTATACCATTTCACAAAATTATTGATATCCCCTGCCTCCCCTGCTACCCCTGCTTGCCCAAATGTATCAACTTTAAAGTGAAACGGTATTACCTATGCCCAATGACGGCAGTTGCTCCACTTGAAGAGCAGCGCCTTGCGCGGGTTCCCAAGGCAGCTTTTGGGGGGAAGCTTCCCCCCAAAAGCTGCCGCCGCTGTGGCGACTGCGGGGGAAACCCCAGACGCTCGCGGACTCGCTCTAAGCGTACCCCTACGGGGAAGCAAGCTACGCGTAGCGTCTGGTAGAGTTGCTATGCCGCAGGCTTTATGCTGCGATCGCCAATGCACAAAAACCTCGATCTGTCTCCAATAGGCGCGCTTGAATGAAACCAGCAGTTGTTAGTATCTGAGTTAATTCGGTACTCGACTGCCCTGAATAAGGAGTAAAACCAAGCACAATCCTGCCGCCAACTTTTATAACTCGCCGCATTTCCCGCAGTCCAAGCACAGCATCTGGCCAGACTTGCATGGAGTTAACCGCCAGCGTTTTATCGAATGTGTTGTCTTCAAAAGGCAAACTTTCTGCCAACCCTTGCCGCAAATCAACCAAACCAGCCTCAATCTCTGCCATATTCCGAGATGTAGCTTGCTCAACCATTTCTTGAGAGTAATCAACACCTGCAATATATCCTGCTGATGCCAACCTGGACAGACGTTGAATACCCACTCCAGAGCCAAATCCAACTTCTAGCACTTTGTCGTTCGACTGAATGTCGAGCAAGTCGATGACCGAATAGGTGAATGCTTGATTCATGCGTGCCATAATCAGACCACCAAATCTGCCTACCATACCCTTAGGGCGACCGAACATCTGCATGAAAATACTATCTACAATGCTCATCAGTTGTTAGTTGCCTCCCTAGCATGATGCTTCTATATTATCTGGTATTGAGTTCTCAACACACTATAAATATCGTGTTAGAAAGTTTCAAATATACTTGATTCTAGATTTTACTGTTGGCATGTTTCTTTGGTCTTTTCTTTATGCTGTTTTGGAGAAATTCCTCTAGCTACTTCTAGCAATTGTTTAGTTGATTTTTGTCTATTAACCATTAAGCGAGGAATTTCATAATAGTTTTTTATGCAAGCATAAGTCACTATTTCATCATTATATAAATAACTTGATAAATAATACTTAGCTACATAGGACTCTACCTGTTTGTTATAAGCTCCATAAGGATAAGCAAAATGAGATGCTACTTTTTGCTCTGGGTCTAAGTCTTGTGTGCATTTTCTTAGTTCAGTTCTAGATTGCACAAGTTCGTTAATTAATTGCCCACGGTTGAGTGTTGTCAAATCTTGATGATTTAATCCATGAGATTGAATATCATAAAATCCTTTTTTTAAACCTTCTCTCAATTCCTGGCATCCTAAGTGGGTAAAATCTTTACTTCCTTTTCTAGCTAAAGTTCCTGGATTGATAAATAGAACCACTTTTACTTTCTTGCCGTATTTATTTTCGAGTTTAGACAAAAGAGGTAGTAAGTTTGTATGTACTGTTTTATAACCATCATCAAAGGAAATCATGATGGGTTTTTGGTTCCGATGCTCGTTGGGAATTTTTTGAGCTTTGGTTAAGAAAAAATCATATAAATCTTGAGAAGTTAAAAACCAATAATTATCATTAATTAAATTAACTAAAAGTTTTTCTAAATCTTTTTGGGGGTAATGCATTACTCCTAATTGCGATTCAGAAGCAGTATTTTTAGGATTAACAACTCCATGAAAACCTAAAACAGGAACTATAGGCTCGGTATATTCTAAATTAAGAATAGAAAAACCAATGAGAGATACTAAAGCTAAACTAAAAGGAAAACTTTTATTTTTTTGATAACTAACGACGTTATCGTCATTGTTGTCCGTCATGAAAGTAGTGCAACCCTTGAGAAGTTTGGCAATGCTACAGTGAAGATGACGTTTGGATTTCAGTAAAATCCCGTAATCATTTAGTAGCATGAGGATAGTATAGTTTATCTCATTTTTTCTGCCAACATTGCACTAATTCCACACAAATATAGCGTTTATCGGTTGTGTGTAATACAACTTGATAGGGGTTATATCATGTCCGCTACAGCTTACAACCTATATTGTCATTAATTGCGTCAAAACAGATTAATTCCAAGTAATCTGGGTTAGCTAAAAATTGCTTTGCTGACAGTAATCCGGCAATGCTCCAAGTTTGATAAATCCGGGCTTCTTTGCCAATTAGACGACCATGATTACCATCGTAGTATTCAGGAAATTGATCGCAAAGTAAACGTTTTTCAGCAACTGCGATCGCTTCTTGGGCAAGTTCTAAACGACCTGTTTTCTGTGCCGCAGCAGTAAATAACCACAGCAAAACAGGCCAGTTACCGCCATTGTGATAAGACCAAGGCGTGTTTTTAGGATCACATCCGGTAATCATCCGCCACTCTGAACCTGACAAAGCCGGATAGCAAATTTTAACAGGCATATAGCCAATTAAGTCTTGCCAGCGATGTTCAAATAAATTCATGATGCTTTGTGATTTAGCTTCATTGGCTAAAGAAGCCAAAATGGCCATGAGGTTTCCTAGGGCAAAAAAGCGAAAATCCATTCGTCCCGGCCCCAGATTTCCTGCTAAATAACCTCCGGTTTCTGGCAACCACTCAGTCAACCAATGGGGAATTGATTCTGAATAGATATTGAACTTGTTAGCAACTTCTTTGCCAAATTCATTATCTTTGTAGCGATAAATTTCGCTTAGTCGCTGCAAATCTAACCAATAATAGTTGCGGACATGATACTCCAAAGCTCCTAATCGTCCGTTGATGATGCTGAGATAGCCGTCTTCATCAGGCAAAAGCAACTCACGGGCTGCCCTCAGGGTAGCGTAGAATAATACCTGAATTTCCAGAGGGTGTTCATAAACTCCCATGCGACGGTCAATCATAAATGCGCCATCGGGAACTAACAGAGTGGGGTACATAGCAAACCGATGCACCAAACAAAGGTCTAGAATCAGCTTGATTCCTGCTTGAAATTCTGGCTGACGCGCCAGTTCCACATCGCCTGTAACCTTTTCATAAGCGCGCAGCAAGAGAATCCACCACAGACAAGAATCAATGGGAGGAACGCGGGCGATCGCATGTTCACCAAAATCAGCAACCAAAAATTCTTCACTTCCATTGCATTCCACCTTGAAACTAGCAGGCATCAACCCCGATCCTGGTTTAAAGCAGTCCATCTGCTTTTCATGACTTTGTAGTTTTAGTGTTTCTACTAAAAAGTTACGAACAATCTCTGTTCTGCCATCCATGAGAAACACTAAAGCAGAAGGAACAAAATCACGGAGAAAGCACTGGTCATAGTTCAGTGTATCTAAGTTTGGATCTTGGGCAGCTACAGTACCGATAGGTTTTCCGTGGTAGTAAACTATGGATTTTTCTAGAATTTTCCAGGCTTCTACTTCCAGAGCATTTTTTTTATTAATCGCACGAGTCATAGGCATCTAATACCAATTTGTAATTCGTAATGACGCTCCTGCGTCGCTCTAAGCGGAGCTATGCCGCAGGCTTTACGCTGCGCTAACGTAATTTGTAATTTCCGGTTTTGAATTTGTTGCTGAATTTTAGAGAATTGGTATAAATTAATTTTGATGGTGATACGTTTTTGTAGTAAGGACTTTAGTCCTTGATTTTTTAAGCACTAAAGTGCTTACTACGAACGTATCAAAAATTTGGCGATAGACCACTAACTTTGATTTTCAACTCTCAAGCTGACCAAGATTCTCGGAAATCAGCGTATAGAGTTAACCCACCATCTACAAACAAAGTTTGTCCGGTGATGTAGGCAGCTTCTGATGAAGCTAAAAAAGCAACGGCTGCTGCCATTTCTTCAGACGTACCAGCACGACCAATCGGGATATGACTTTCCACCTCCGCCTTTTTTTTTGGGTCATCTATCCAAGCTTCATTTATGGGAGTAATCGTGGCTCCTGGTGCTACAGCATTTATCCGGATACCTTGATTTGCATATTCCAAGGCTAAAGTTTTGGTGAGATTTTCCATCCCGCCTTTGCTAATGGAATAGCTAACATAGGTAGGTCTAGGAATAATTTCGTGGACACTAGAAATATTGATGATTACTCCTGGACGGTTTTGAGATAGAAAGTGCTTAATAGTTTCACGAGCGCATAGGAAAGCACCCCGGAGGTTAACTGCAATTACCTTGTCAAAGTCTGCGGTGCTAACTTCGTGGGATGGAGATTCTGTTTGAATGCCAGCATTATTAACCAGAATATCCACACTGCCAAATTGATCAGCTACGCTGTTGACCATTTCCACAATGTCAGATTCTTGAGAAACATCCCCCTGTACCAGTAGCGATCGCACACCGCAATTTGCGATATTTCCGCAGGCTTTTTGCATCGCCATCTCTTCTGTATCTTCCGCAGATTCAGGATTTTTGCGGTAGTTAATGGCAACATTGCATCCCTCTTGGGCAAGTCTGATGGCGATCGCTTGACCAATACCCGAACTTGCACCCGTCACTAAAACATTTTTCCCTTTTAATCCTTTCATCTCTAGTTGGCAGTCCCTATTGCAAATTAGCTGGAACTTCTTCAGGAACTACCCAATAATAAACTTGTCTGCCATCTACTGTTAGAGTTTGTTGTGGTTTCCAGTCGCCCATATTGAAAGAGTGAGAGACAATCCGAGTACCAGGTTTGAGTTCCCGCAATAATTTAGGGCGGAGTTTGAGGTTGATATCGGGTAGCAAGTAAAGTGTAACTACTGTAGCTTCGCTAAAATCGGTATTAAACAGATCTTGCTGGATAAACTGCACGCGATCAGTTACCCCTGCCTTTTGAGCATTAGCCTTAGCTTCTTGAATACGTTCTGGATCTATATCTATACCAACACCTCTTGTACCATACTTTTGTGCAGCTGTATTGACAATGCGACCATCACCACTACCAAGGTCATAAAGCACATCATTTTTTCCCACTTTTGCCACTTCTAACATCGCATCTACTACAGGTTGTGGCGTAGGTACATAAGGAACATCACCGGGACGTTCTTGGGGTTGAGTTGTAGGAATCGATGTTTCGGTTTGAGCAGTTTCAGTCTGACCAGTCAAAGTAGGCGGTTGCACCTCTGCTTCCAAGTTACGTTGTTGTGTTGTGCAACCAGCAATTCCTAAGCTGGTAATGCTAACTCCAGTAACCAGTACAAGCAGAATTTTTTTGAAACTCATGATTTTTGTCCTGTGTTAGTGATTTAGTTGTCAGTTGTTAGTTGTCATCAGTTTTTATTCTTCTCGCTTCCCCTGCTTCCCCTGCTTCCCCTGCTTCCCCTGCTTCCCTGCCCCTCACCTCTTCCTTTGGCGGTAGCGATTCCAGAACAGCAGGGGGATACCTGCTGCTACAACTAGAACGCCTACAACAGCCCCTACGCCTGTATAAACTAAGCTGGAGTAGAGCAAGTAGCCGCAAACTGCACAAAATAGTAACGGAGTGATGGGATAAAAAGGTACACGAAATGGGCGCAGGATGTGGGGGTCACGTTTTCGTAGTACCAGCAGCGATATGCCCGAAAGCAAGAAGAAAAACCAAAAAACGGGGGCGGTGTAGTCTACCATCGTTTCAAAGCCTTTACGGGTAATCGTGCCTAAGAAAACAAGTCCTAGGGCGATCGCTCCTTGCAGCATGAGAGCATGGGTAGGAGTACTAGGGCGTTGCTGCCAGCGTCCCATAAAACTAAATAAAGAAAAATCTTGCCCTAAGGCATAAATGGTACGCGCTCCGGTAAAAATTGTGGCATTCATTGCCCCCAAGGTAGAAATTGCAATCAACAAGCTAATAAACCAGGCTCCTGGTTCACCCCAAAGCGATCGCATTAAGTCTGCGGCTACGGCTTCGGAGTTGGCCATGTTGGTTAATCCTAATCCGCGTAGGTAAGCCAGATTGATTAACAAATAAATGCCAGTAATAATGCCAATACTCCAAAGTAGCGATCGCAGCATATTGCGTTTTCTATTTTGGATTTCTGCTGAGATGTATGCTGCTTCATTCCAGCCACCGTAAGACAGTAGTACAAATACCATCGCTAATCCCCAAGTTCCCGATGATGTAGATTCTACAGGGGCAGTAGAATTAGAAACTGCGGTTAGTCCCAATATCACCACCAGCAATAAACCCAAAACTTTCGCAGCTGTGAGTAAGTTCTGCGTCCACTTACCCTGTTTTAAGCCGATGATATTGAGAGTAGTTAATAGTGCGATCGCGATCGCTGCATAAACAGAAGGTGAAAGCGTACCTAGTCGCCATATTTGAGAGGCATAATCACCAAAGACAAACGCCAACAGAGTTATAGAACCAGTTTGAATTACTGTCATCCGCGCCCAGGCAAATAAAAAGGCGACTCCTCGCCCAAAAGCCCGCTTTAAATAATAGTAAACACCGCCAACATCGGGATAGGTTGTCGCTAACTCTGCATAGCAGACTGCTCCCACGAGAGACACAGCACCACCCATTAGCCAGAACAGTAGTATAGCGATATTACTACCTGCTTGAGCTGCTACCAGGGCGGGGGTTTGAAAAATTCCTGCCCCGATCACAATACCGACAATCAAAGCGACAGCATCTGGTAAGGTCAGCGATGCTTTAGGCGCAGTTACTTCGGTTTCTGCTAACTCTCCAAGTAAACTGTAGTTTTCACCTTTACTCACATTCTCACCTCATTTGGTACGAAAAATTCTTTTCGCCATCATTGCGATCGTCAAAAATGGTAAAAAAGCCGATAATACAAGTCTTTTGTCTTTTGACTTTTGAATGCCAGTTGCTACAAGTCGGGGAACCCGACGACAGTCGCCTCAAGTCGGAAAACTCTTTCGGCAGTCGCTCATGGGGGAAACCCCCAGACGCTCGCAGACTCGCTACCGCTTTGCTATCGCGTAGCGAGCGTCTCACGCCACTTGCTCCACTTGGGGATACCCCAAGACCGCAGTGGCTCCCCTTGGGAGAAGACCGCGCTGCCGACGCTCCTGTGTCGCTCTAAGCGTCTCCAAGAGTTGCTATGCCGCAGGCTTTACGCTACGCTAACACCACGGCGCTGTCTCCCCAACTCACTGGCTCCTTTTGACTTCCAAGGCAGCGAGCGGTATCTCGTCTAGAAGTTGTAGCCAACGCCTAGCAGTACCCCAACTTCGGTTTCATCAACAAAACCGATATTTACACCAGCGGTGGCTGTGAATTCAGATGACACAGGAACATCAACACCACTTGTAAGTAGAAAGCCTGTGGTGCTATCGTCACCTGTGGAAATAGCAGCTCCTGCACCCAGATAGGGAGCAACACTAATTCGTTGTACTCCAGTGTTTGTAAGCGATTCAACTGGAAAGTCAACTGTTAAAGGTATGAGAAAAACTTGATTGTCACCCAGTAAAGCTGCTGGACGCAAAGAGAAGTTACGGCTCAAACCAACCTTACTAAAGACGGCAAAAGAGCTTTCACTTAATGTGGTGTTACCACCAAAACCAATATTACCGCCAACACCTATATAACTAGGGCCGGAACGAGTAGTTGTACCTGGTGATATTTGGGCTACCACTGGGTTAGTTTGTGGGATATTTTGAGCATTCTGCTCAAGAATGGATACTGTTTGTGAGGTCTTTAAAACTGTATTGTTTGGTGCTTTAGCATTAGCTTGGAATGCACTCAAACCAATAATTACAGATGTCAAACCTAGGAGAGAAAAACTTCTCTGGATAAAATTAGTCATCATGATGAATTTGTGTGGTTCATAAGTCAAAAGTTGAAAGATGATACAAGTTTTTCGAGCGCAGTTAATTCAGAAATAAACTTGAGATCAGTAAATGTTCTCAATACCTTTATCGCTTACAAATGTGACAGGAAAGTGACAGTCAGAAATTAAATTTAAAATATAAGTTTTAGCAACAAAAATAGCATATAGACAATTTTGTCTTCTATCTTTTGTCTGATTTTTTAAATATATAAATCTCTGGTGATCGAGATTTTCAATAGTAGCGATTTTTATGAAAACTGTAAATTGTATCGTCGCTTTACTACAATAGCAACTCGATTTGAAACAGAGAACCTTTGCCTACTTCACTTTTAACGCTGAGATTACCGCCATGAGCTGCGACAATTTGTTGAGCGATCGCTAATCCTAAACCAAAGCCACCAGCAGAACTTTGACGCTGCTTATCTACCTGATAAAATCGCTCAAAAATATGGGGTAAATCTGCTGCGGGAATGCCAATACCGCTATCTTCAACTTGAATGACTGCCCGATGGCAATCAATAAATAAACGCAATTCTACCAATCCATTAGCAGGAGTATATTTACATGCATTACTAACAAGATTTATCACTGCTTGATACAGCAATTCAGGATCTGCCTTTACCACAATTTCTTGTTGAGGTAAATCACAATTTAAATTTAAATGTTGAGCTATAGTTTGAGTAGTTTGAGACTTGACAAGTTCCTTGAGCAAATTATTGAGGTCAATTTTTTTGAGGGATTCTGGAGCTAAACATCCCGCCCGACGCGCTAAAAATAGCAGATTTCCAATCAGAGTATTCATGGATTTGGCAACTGCAACAATCTTTTCCAAACGCAGATGCTTGGCAGCATCTTGATCACCAGGAGCGAGTAATCCCACTTGAGCGTTACTAAGTATTGCCGCTAAGGGGGCGCGTAATTCATGGGAAGCGTTAGCGGTAAAGCGTTGTAGTTGTTCGTAGCTGTCGCGAATTGGTAGCATTGCTAGTCCACCGAGAAACCATCCCATCAGACTCGTAGCTGCCAAAGCCAGTAAAACTGTCAATATCAACAACAGCAGAAACTTGTTGAGGGATTCTTGGGCGCGAGTCATCGGCGTTGCCATTTGCAGATAACCGATTAACTTACCCTTGTGCTGCACGGGTAGGGTTAGTTGACGTAGCCAAATAACTCTTAGTGGTGATGAACCTGAGTTAGAGGTAGTTTTAATAGTTTGAAATTCAGCCGTCTTGGTTAGCTGTTCTTGGGGAGGTATACCAAAGAATCGCTTCAGATTACCTTCAGGATCGTACCAACGGGCATAAATTATTTCACTATCTGGCGATGGCGGATTGTTGCCTAGTAGTGGCACGTTTTTGAGAATCGCGCGTTTTTTACCCTGATACAGTTTGTACTGGATGTTGCCAGCAATTACCCTAGCTTTTTTATAGAGTAGTGAATCTATGACTCCTAATTGCTGAAGCACTTCTTGATAGTAGAGTGTTCCAGCGAAAATTACTAAAATGCTGCCCATTGAGAGGGTAAACCAATGAGCCAAGTTGCGGCGGCTACGGTTGAACATCTAAGCCAGAATTTTTATATTTCTCTTCTTATTGTTACTTTTTACTTCCTTCAGGGTTAATCCTATAGCCGATACCGTAAACAGTTTCAATCCAGTCTGCTGCACCTACTACTTGTAAACGTTGCCGCAGACGGCGTACTAGAGTTGTGGTGGCATTACTTTCTGGTTCACTTCCCCACTCCCACAATGCTTGTTCGATTTGATCACGGCTTAAAACTTGGTGCGGATGGCGCATCAGGTACTCTAGTAATTGAAACTCACGGGCGGATAACTCAACTGTTGCCTGTCCTCGTTCTACTATTAAAGTAGAAAGGTGTAATTGTAAATCAGCAATTTGAAGCATTTCACCTTGCCAAAGAGGCGATCGCCTACCTAATGCCCGTACCCTTGCTAATAACTCAAACACATCTGTAGGTTTGACAAGATAATCATCTGCTCCAGCATCCAAACCTGTAACTTTGTCAAGAGTAGTATCTTTTGCCGTCAACATTAATACAGGTGCAGTTTTACCAGCTTGCCGATATTGACGGCACAAATCTAAGCCACTAATTTCTGGTAGCATCCAATCAAGAATCAATAAGTCATAATCCCTTTGGCAGATCACCCACTTGGCGATCGCGCCATCTTCAACACCGTCCACAATATGTCCAGCTTGTGACAATGCTGTCTGTAAGGGTTCTAATTGTGCTACGTCGTCTTCTACCAGAAGTATTCGCATTGTTAGCTTGATTTTGGTAATTCTAACCTTGATGGTAGAAAATCTGACTCAGTAAGATGTCTTCCAGGAGTGGGATTTTCAGCCAACTTAAGAATGATTAAATGGTAGTCAGTAATTGGCTTCATTCGGCTCTTAAATAGATGAGAAAGTGTCTAAATTGATTTTAGTACCGACTTTTCCCGAATTTATTCCTGATTTTCTTTTGTTATCAGTGAAATCATCCCTTCAAAAGTTTACAGCTACTATGTCCTCACAACGTTGGTGGAAATCATTACATTTTCTGGGGTTAGAATTTTGGCTTCCCCTACCTGTTTTAGGTATCGCTTTTTGGTTAAGTGGCAACCTGTTGGCAGAACATTTATTTAGCCGACCTTACAGCATGGTAAACCAACTTCAAGCAGATGCTTTACCAGAATTACAGATGTCAATGTATGTACTGCTCATCTATGCGGAAGTTGACAAAAGTGCAGGTATTACTAAAGTTACAGTTAAAACCACAGACTCTTCTAGGAGAAATTTATTCTTTGATCTGCCAGTGACAGACATTAGCCAGATCGAAACAGCGATCGCCCAGAAATTAGAAATATCAATTGAGGATATCCGTAAACTCGTACGTTATCAAATCAATGATTAAAGGCTGCATTATATTTAAAATCTGCCACTGGGCAAAAGTAGAACGTCTACTATTTTTCCTACTGTCAAACCCAATCCTGCTAAGACTGTTAAAATCCAAAACGAATCTGCTTTATTAAAACCAGCAAAGCGCATCTCTAAATCAGCTAACCATGTAGTTGCCAGGGGAATAACAAATAGACTGAATAAAAGTGACCAAGTTTCTACAAAAGCAATTGATGCGCTGACAAATAAGATCACAACTAACGTTCTAGACCCAAAAGCAACCAAACGTTCCAACCAGACAATACTTTTTCGCACTATAGCTATAGCAACAGCCACTACAAAGGCTCCCATCAACCAAACAATGTGATGAGCCGCAAGATACCACCCCAAAAGAGCATAAGCCAACCAGAGTAGTACTAAAGGCATTACAGGAAATCGGTTGAAAAATCCTACATCCATTTTTATGAAGCCTGTAATAATTCTGAACTGATCATCTTAATTTTATGCAAAAGTATTGAGAACTGGGGATAACAATTTGTAGCTTTTATTGAAGAAATTGTGATCAAAACCATAAGTAAATTTACTTAGAGAAAGCAAATATCGCTCAAGCTGCTTGAATTAGAGGTTTAACATTGATATAAATATTTACGTAAACTAGGAATACAATAAAGATACTGAACTAAAAGCGTGACACGCCTATGTAATTACTAAACATTTAACCCAGCGATTTTTCAAGTTAACTTCACATTGTCCTTGCTGCTGACAATTTAGTGTTAAACCATAACAAGCCGATATGCAACATTGCACAAAATAAAATCGTCATCAAAATGAAACAAAAAGTGCTTAATTTCCGAATGTGGATAAAATTATGCGTAGGTTTCTAAGTACTCTTTCCCTAGTAGCATTAGTACAATATATACCACTAAGTGTCCAAGCTCAAGTAGTGAAACCTGCTTCTGGGATACCATCCGATCCCATTCAACAGGTAATTGCTGCCAAGTTGATGACCAATTCACCTGATGGCAACTTTTATCCTGAAAGGATTCTCAATCGGGCAGAATTAGCCTCAATTATGGTGAAAGTATTTAGATTGGATAAAAGACAAGCTGTTAGCCAAGAAAATTTAGTGATTCCAGATGTACCAGCATCTCATTGGGCATTTAACAATATTCAGACAGTTCTCAAAACTGACATCATGAAAGGCTATCGAGGCAATTTGTTTTTCCCCAACCAAAGGGTAACGCGGGCTGAGGGTTTAGCCATTTTTGCTCAAGCCTACGGTGTATTTCAGTTTTCTGATGACACTGTAAATGAAACCCTTGCTCCACATCCAGATGCAGCATCCATTCCCAATTGGGCCAGAAAAGCGATCGCCACAGTCATTGCAGAAGGATTTATTAACACAGATGCCCAAGACAATATTTCTCCCTTACGACCGATGACCCGTGGAGATATGGCATACGTATTGAGTAAATATTTACAGAGACAGCAGCAACTACCGGAAACCCCGGAAGTTCCTAGTGTCCCCAATAGCCCAGAATCCCCTTAGGTCTACGTGTTGCTTTATTTATCTTAAGGTACTCAATTGTAGTCACTAAGGTAATTATGATGACTGGTGAATAAGTAACCATAGTTGTGTTATGTGATAAAAATCACTCAAATTACGCTACATACTGTAACTCCGTTCCAGTATGATTTTGAGGACAACCCGACGTGGGAAAATCAAAAATACCAGAAGTAGAGATTAGAGAGGAAAACCCTATAATATGCATCTGAGTGAAATCACCCATCCTAACCAGTTGCATGGTTTGTCGATCCGGCAATTGCAACAAATTGCTCGTCAAATTCGAGACAAGCATTTACAAACGGTAGCAGCAACTGGAGGACATCTGGGGCCTGGTTTGGGCGTTGTAGAGTTGACACTAGGGCTTTACCAGACACTAGACTTAGATCGAGATAAAGTTATTTGGGATGTAGGACACCAAGCTTATCCCCATAAGTTAATCACAGGACGCTATGGCAATTTCCATACCCTCAGGCAAAAATCAGGAGTTGCTGGCTATCTGAAACGGTGTGAAAGCAAGTTTGATCATTTCGGTGCAGGACATGCTTCTACTAGTATTTCAGCAGCCTTGGGCATGGCTTTAGCGCGAGATTTGAAAGGAGAAAAATTCAAAGCAGTAGCTGTCATTGGCGATGGTGCCTTAACCGGAGGTATGGCTTTAGAAGCCATTAACCATGCAGGACACTTGCCCAAAACAAATGTGCTGGTTGTTCTCAACGACAACGAGATGTCCATATCTCCGAATGTAGGCGCGATTCCTCGTTATCTCAACAAAATGCGCCTCAGTCCACCAGTGCAGTTTATCAAAGACAACTTTGAAGAACAATTCAAGCAAATTCCCTTCGTTGGTGAATCCCTATCTCCCGAACTCGGACGCATCAAAGAAGGGATGAAACGCTTGGCTGTTCCTAAAGTAGGTGCAGTCTTTGAAGAACTGGGCTTTACCTATATAGGGCCAGTAGATGGGCATAATTTAGAAGAATTGATTGCTACTTTCCAACAAGCACATCAAATACCGGGGCCAGTTTTAGTACACGTGGCCACAGTCAAAGGCAAAGGTTATGAAATTGCCGAACAAGACCAAGTAGGCTACCACGCCCAAAGCCCATTCAATTTGACAACTGGTAAAGCTGTTCCTTCCAGCAAACCCAAACCTCCCTCTTATGCCAAAGTTTTTTCTCATACTCTTGTGAAATTGGCTGAACACAATCCCAAAATTGTGGGGATTACGGCAGCAATGGCAACGGGAACAGGTTTAGATAAGCTTCAGCTAAAACTGCCCAATCAATATATTGATGTCGGTATTGCTGAACAACATGCTGTCACTCTAGCAGCAGGACTCGCCGCAGAAGGAATGCGTCCCGTCGCCGCCATCTACTCTACCTTTTTGCAACGGGCTTACGACCAGATCATTCACGATGTCTGTATCCAAAATCTGCCAGTGTTCTTTTGCCTAGATAGGGCAGGAATTGTCGGTGCGGATGGCCCCACCCACCAAGGGATGTATGATATCGCCTATCTGCGTTGCATTCCCAATATGGTGATGATGGCACCCAAAGACGAAGCAGAACTCCAACGCATGATTGTAACTGGTATTAACCATACCAGTGGACCTATAGCTATGCGATTCCCGCGTGGTAATGGCCACGGCGTTCCTCTGATGGAAGAAGGCTGGGAACCTTTGGAAATCGGCAAAGGAGAAATTCTTCGCAATGGAGATGATGTGTTAATTGTCGGCTACGGCACAATGGTTTATTCCAGCATGCAAGCTGCGGAAATTCTCAGCGAACACGGCATTGAAGCCACTGTAATTAATGCCCGATTTGTTAAGCCTTTAGATACCGAATTGATTTTGCCTTTGGCTAAGAAAATTGGACGCGTTGTTACCTTGGAAGAAGGTTGTGTCACGGGTGGCTTTGGTTCTGCGGTGGCAGAAGCATTACTAGATGCTGATGTTGTAGTACCTGTGAAGCGGATTGGTATACCAGACATGTTAGTAGATCATGCGACACCAGATGAATCTAAGGCAGCATTAGGTTTAACTAGTCGCCAAATAGCTGAAAAAGTGTTAGCAGCTTTCTTTGAACAGCAAGTATCTGCTGTTGTGTAGTTGACAGTTAATTTAGACAAGGGTGGGTTTTCCCATCCTTTTTTTTTAAGCAAAATCAGGAGCTAGTAACTAGGGGATAGAGCGGTATATTCCATCCATACAAAAAATACCATTTGGTACGGTAAACTGCAATATTCACCCTATTAAATAACCGTTAAAATAGAAACTATAAACTAATTTGAGCAACCACAAAAATGCAAGTTACATACAATTCTGATAAACGTAAATTGCTATCGTCTCTGTGTCATGGAGCGATTTTCTTTAGTACGACATTGTTTTCGATTGGTGTTCCCATTATAATTAACTTAGTTTCTGACGATCCCGTTGTTAAAAGCAACGCGAAAGAATCAATTAACTTTCACTTCAATGTTTGGTTCTGGGCAACTGTAATTGGAGTTCCACTTGGAATTTTATCGTGGCTCACCTTTGGTCTTGGTGGCATTTTGTTTTTCCCTGTTGTTGCTTTGGGATTTTTACTGCATTGGGGACTAACAATTTGGGCATTACTGCACTGTTTTAATCAGCCTGATGAACCGTTCCGTTATCCGTTTATTTTTCGATTATTCTAATTACATAGATGCAAAATTAAGTTTTTTTTAGAAAAGGGATTGAGATCAATATCCCTTTTTTATTGATTATGCGATCGTACTTACCTGAAGATTGTTATTTATGAAGACCATACCATTTAGCTCGACTTTATCCATTTACCCAAACTGCGATCTGATTTTTCCCGTTAAGTTGTGAACCATCGAAATAGCAAGGGGTTTCACACCATAATTAATTCTCAACAAGTTAAATTTAATAACAATGAATCACGAAAGAATAGGACTTTGGCATAGGGGCAATACTAAGCGATCGCTCCGCCAAAAATATCACGGGAAAAGTCAGAAACTGTAATGCCTCCGATAATAATAAGCACCACCCAAAGGATATGGGAAGGGGAGCATCCACTTTTGGAAGAAACACCGGGCGATTGGAAATCGCGGCTATACAAACAAAACCCGCCTGCGCGGGTTTCAGATGAGTCCGCGTAGGCGGACTTCGTTTGTGTAGCCCCAGACTTCTAGTCTGAGGGCAATCTGCCAAAACAGGATGCTCCCTATGGGAAGTGCTTCCAGATTAAGCAAGTTACCAATTTTCAGGCTTCACTGATTAAGTGTCCAAGGCTCCAAAGGGTTTAGCATCAGAAAGGTTATAAATTTCGATGTCATCCTCACGGCGCAGCATACGTTTTCCAAAATGCGGAAATTCAGCAATTTCTAAATCGAGGTTTTCTCCTCCCACCAGGTATACCAAGTCTTCGTCGCCTGCATTCTTGAGATGATGAGCAACCGAAGGAGTTGGAAATCCCATGAAGTCCCCTGCACTCACTTCAAGTTCTTCCCCGTCAATCTCTGCAATGCCTCGACCCGATAGGATGTAAATCCATTCTTCCTCTCGGTAGTGGGAATGATAGACAAAAGATTCCTTTCCAGGAGGAACTTTTGCGAAGTTAACTCCGGTGCGCTTTAGTCCAACCGTGCGCCCCAGATATGTCCCCGATATTTCAGAGTTGGGATTCCAGGGATGCGAGAACGTTTGCATACTATTCGCAATTTGTTCAGCCCTTAAGATCAATGGCTTCTTATCTTCCATTTTCGTAGTCCGAAGAGTTGACTGGAGGCTTACTTAATGGTACAGGTTAACGGCAGTAAATATCTTTCAACTGAACAGATTCTGAGGAGTCATTTTGAATTTTCAACAATAAATTTTTCTCCCATTCATCGGTTTTGAGTAAATCCATTTTGATTTGAGGTTCGTTTTTCTAATGAAATCTCTAATCACCAGACACCTACTTGTGAAAAAAACGAAACCTATAAAAAGCATAACCGAGACAGCGATCGCAACTAAGAAATAGAAACGAAGCGTTTGCGTCTAAATTGCTTTTGAAAAACAGGGATTTATTTCTCAAACATACATATATTGTATTGCAGTTCGTTCAGCCTAATACCTCATGGTTGCAATCAAGAGAGGTCAACACTCACTCAAGTTGTTTATTAAATAAGGAATTTTGAACATGAAACGTCTAATTTTTGGTAGCCTATCTATGCTCGTAATCTCTAGTGCTGTGTTGCCTGCTGTCAAAGCAAACCAGATTGACACTGGCAATAAAAGATTGACAAACAACAACGGTATTCCGCAAATTCTCATAGCACAGAACCAAAACCCGACGTTAATGGCTACAGCTAACGATGGCACCCCTAAAGGTTTTACAAAAGAGAAATGGCTTACTGCCAAGGGCGAGGTTTCGGTATCACCTGTCAATGCTAACAATTACACAGTCACACTCAAAGCAAGCGGTCTAGCCCCTAACGGAATTTACACTTTCTGGTGGGTTAATAAAAAACTCGTGGGAATGGACATGGGGCCGGCAGGCGGCACTCCTGGTAACGAATTCAAATCTGACAGTAAAGGTAACGCCACGGCGACTATCACTGTACCCGCCAATAATAATTATCAAATGTTGGCGGTTGCCTACCACGCAGATAACAAGACACACGGTCAAATGCCCGGTGAAATGGGCAAAGTTACCTTCACTCATCTGATGGGTAAATTCCCAAAAATCAACTAAGCAAGGGGAAGCAAGACTGACTATCACCGACTGGACTGATAAAATGACCAAACCAAGAAAACGCCGATTCAGTTCACATCTCAAACTAGTACTGGTTAGTAGTCTAGTTGCTATTGCGAGTAGCTTCGCTACGCCTTTGGCGAACGCTGCTGCCAAACAATTTAATGTTCAGGAACTTTTGCGGACTTCATTAATTTGGGTGGAAAGTCTCGGTTCTTTAGAAGCGATCGCATTTATAGTTATCTACAACGTGGCAACGGTAATGTTTATCCCAGGTACCTTGCTCACAATGAGTGGAGGTGTGCTGTTCGGCGTAGTTTGGGGATCAGTCTATGTTGTGATTGCTGCAATGTTGGGAGCAACCTGGGCTTTTCTCATTGGACGTTACTTGTGTCGGGATGTAGTTTGTAGGATGATTCAGGGTAATGCTAAATTCCAAGCAATTGACAAGGCAGTAGTTAAAGAAGGATTCAAAATTGTCCTGTTGACTCGCCTTTCCCCTGTCTTGCCTTTCAACCTGCTAAATTACGCCTTTGGTGTTACTCAGGTTTCTTTGAAAGACTATATCTTAGGTTCTCTAGGTATAATTCCCGGCACTGTGATGTACGTTTACCTTGGTTCTCTGGTTGGTGATTTGGCTATGCTGGGAAAACCTAATCAGTCAACCAGTCCAGAAACCCAAATTGTTCAATGGGTGATTCGGGGGGTGGGGTTGATGGCTACAGTTGCTGTGACTATTTATTTAGCACGCCTAGCCAAGAAAGCTTTAAATACAACTGTTTAATTGGGAGAAATCACCCATGTTACAACCTACAATAACTAATTTGATAGTTCCCCAACGTCAAAAAAAAACTATCGCAGATATCTTAAGTAGGAACTGGCAAAAGCTTGTTAAATTTGCTTTTTTCATCCTGATGGCATTTAGTATTGCCTTAGTATTTGCGACTGAACCAGCTTTAGGACAAGAATCTACTCAAAATGCTTCAGGATTTAATCCCCAAGAATGGTTGCGAAATGCTTTGCAGTGGATTGATGGTCTTGGTGCTGTAGGAGCATTGGCATTTATCCTACTTTATATCATTGCCACTGTCGCCTTCTTACCAGGTTCAATCCTCACTCTCGGTGCGGGTGTTGTCTTTGGTGTGGTTATGGGTTCGCTTTATGTCTTCATTGGTGCAACCATAGGAGCCACCGCAGCTTTCCTCGTCGGGCGTTATTTGGCTAGGGGTTGGGTTGCCAAGAAAATCGCAGATAACAATAAATTTCGAGCGATTGATGAAGCTGTGGGTAGGGAAGGACTCAAAATTGTTCTGCTAACGCGACTTTCTCCTATTTTCCCCTTCAACCTGTTGAACTATGCCTATGGCGTGACGGGAGTTTCCCTCAAAGACTACTTTCTTGGTTCCATTGGCATGATTCCCGGCACAATTATGTATGTTTATATCGGTTCCTTGGCTGGTAGTATTGCCACGATTGGTACTGAGTCTCAACCCGGCGATCCTGGTGTACAGTGGGCGATTCGGATTATAGGTTTTATCGCTACGGTTGCTGTGACGATTTATGTCACTAAAGTGGCTCGTAAGGCTTTAGAAGATGAAGTTTTATAGGGTGTTGTCAAAGGAGGAGTTAATTTATGTCAAGTTCTGCATTTCAAAAAGTTACTCTGCCACCGATGGATGAGTATAATCAAAAACTGATTTCCTATGTTCATCCACCTGATTGGGTTAATCCTCAACCTGCCGATTGTTATGACTTGGTTGTGATTGGTGCTGGTACGGCGGGATTAGTTGTAGCCGCAGGCGCAGCAGGTCTAGATGTGGGATTAAAAGTTGCTTTGATTGAAAAGCATTTGATGGGCGGGGATTGTTTAAATGTCGGTTGTGTTCCTTCAAAATGTATTATCCGTTCTTCTCGCGTTGTTGGCGAAATTTGGTCAGCAAAGGCTTTGGGAATTAATACTCCAGAAAAGATAGAGGTTGATTTTCCGGCGGTAATGGAACGGATGCGCCGTTTAAGATCGGGGATTAGCCATCATGATTCTGCTCATCGTTTTCAAAAGTTGGGAGTTGACGTTTTCTTGGGTGGTGGTCATTTTTTGAGTGACAATACCATTGAAGTTGGCAATCAAAAACTTCGCTTTAAAAAAGCTGTGATTGCTACTGGTGCTAGAGCCGTGCGACCCAGGGTAAAAGGAATCGAAGAAGCTGGATTTCTTACTAATGAAACAGTCTTTTCACTTACTGAGCTTCCCAAACGCCTGGCGGTAATTGGTGGTGGCCCTATTGGTTGTGAATTGGCTCAAGCTTTTCAACGTCTGGGTTCTCAAGTCATCTTGTTTCATCATGGTTCTCATATCTTAAATAAAGAAGATAGAGAAGCCGCAGAAATTATTCAAAATGTTTTTATGCAGGAAAAGATAAATTTGGTTTTGAATAGCCAAATACAAAGTGTAGAAAAAACACCTGAAGGAAAGGTAATCCACTTTCTCAGCAATGGCTCTAATATGTCAGTTGTTGTTGATGAGATTTTAGTCGGTGCAGGACGCGCACCGAGTGTTGAAGGTTTAAACTTAGAAGCGGTTGGGGTTGAATATGACCAACGCCAGGGAGTGAAAGTTAATGATTACCTCCAGACAACGAACCCCAAGATTTATGCAGCTGGCGATATCTGCATGAACTGGAAGTTTACTCATGCGGCTGATGCAGCAGCGCGGATTGTAATTAAGAATACTCTGTTTTCTCCTTTTGGCTTAGGAAGATCCAAACTTAGTAGTTTGGTGATGCCTTGGGTAACATATACTGACCCAGAAATTGCCCATGTGGGAATGTACGAACAGGAAGCTCAAGAAAAGGGTTTTGATATCAATACAATTAAGATTCCTTTTAATAGTGTAGACCGAGCGATCGCAGATAGCGAAGAGGACGGGTTTGTGAAAATTATCCACAAAAAAGGTTCCGATACAATTTTGGGAGCAACAATTGTCTCTCGCCATGCTGGAGAAACAATTAGTGAAGTAACTACGGCAATTGTCAATAAAGTTGGTTTAAATGGGTTATCTGGTGTGATTCATCCTTACCCAACTCAAGCAGAAGGCATTAAAAAAGCAGCAGATGCTTATCGCCGCACGCTACTCACACCAACATCGAAACGATTTTTAGGATTGCTGACAAAGTTTTCTTAAAACTTTCAAGATTTAAGACAGGATTTTTTGAAATCTTGATCCATGAACGAAACCAAAGTAGTTTACTACTTGTTTACAGGTTCAGCTTTCTCAACTGAATTATCATTCACGCCCAAAGTCAATTGCAAAGGAGTTCTGGACGGGTACGCTTTCACTACTTGCCGATAAACATCATAATTAGTAGGTAGCGTCTTCTGTGCATTGCCCACCCCATAGGTCAGTTGATACTTGATATCTTTGATCAATTCGGGTTTGCCTGCCTCTTCTTGAGGTTTTTTGCGTTGTTCGACTTGATCAACACTTGGTCGCGGCGGTAAATTAGGCCACCATAGCCCCCGGTCATCTGGTCCGACAACTGCTGCTGGTGGTTTCAATCCATTCCGATTCAGTATTGAAGTAGTAGCAAAGGTTTCAATACGCGGTTGTGGTTCACTGGTTAGGTTATTGGCATACTTAACTTGCCAAGTGTAACTAGTGAGTGCTGTAGCTTCATACTGTTCAGTAGTAGCGGTGCTGCAACTAGTAAGTGTGAACGCTGTTAGTGCAGTCATTAAAGAGGGTAAAAATTTCAGCTTTTGCATTATCAATCGTTATGGTTGGAGAATTTGAAGGAGAATTTTTAAGAATTTTGGACTCCACCATCCTTTCGCTGTACCGAAGTAAGCTACATCCTTTTAAGTTAGAACCAAGTTATCTCGGTGAATTACGGTTTCTGCGCCTACATAGCCTAAAATCCTAGGAATTTCTTTAGATTGGCATCCGCGAATCTTTTGCAGTTCATCGCTACTATAGTTCACAAGTCCTCTGGCAATTTCGTTTCCACTGGTATCGCACAACTGTACAGTGTCTTGAGTGTCAAATTCTCCCTCAACTGCTTTAATTCCAGCTGCCAACAACGATTTTCCTGCTTGGGAGATCGCCGCGATCGCTCCTGAATCTAAGTATAATTTACCAGCAGGTACTAAACCGTAAGCTATCCAACGTTTACGAGCAGAAGTTGGTTCGGGTTGCGGTTGAAAATGAGTACCCAGTGGTTCTCCCTGTAAAATTTTTTCTATATTTTGGGGAAATCGTCCTTCTGTAATTACAGTACGCACTCCCGCAGCAATGGCAATTCTGGCAGCAGAAATTTTTGTCACCATACCACCAGTACCCCACTGAGAGCCTTGAGTGCCTGTTTGTATCTGTAATTGTGCCAATTCTTTCATACTACTGACTAAGGCGATTGGCTGGGCATCTGGTACAGAACGGGGATCAGCCGAGTAAAGTCTATCTACATCGGTGAGTAAAAACAGCCAATCTGCTTCTACTAGACTGGCAACTAAGGCTGAGAGGGTATCATTGTCACCAAATTTTAGTTCGTCCACTGCTACGGTGTCATTTTCATTTACTACGGGGATCACTCCCAGTCCTAGCAGTTCTCGAAAGGTGTTGTAAGCGTTGAGATAGCGACTGCGTTGTACTAGATCGCTACGAGTTAGTAACACCTGAGCAATTGGCTGTTGCAAGGTGGTAAATAAATCGTCATACACACGCATTAACCGTCCTTGCCCAACTGCTGCTACTGCTTGTTTGAGGGCGATCGCTTTGGGACGTTCAGTTAAGCCCAACCGCGCACAACCCACACCTACAGCGCCAGAAGATACCAAAATTACCCGATGACCTTGCCGCCTCAAATGGGAAAGTGTTTCTGCTAAAGTAGCAATAGTGGAAAGTGCTAGTTGTCCAGTTTCTGGTTTGGTTAAGCTAGAAGTGCCGATTTTGACGACAATCGTTTTGGTCATTGGTCAATGGTCAACAGTAAAACAATTTTGAATCCATATTCTACATTTTTGATGGTTAACTCTAAACTCTTGACTAAATTGTAAAGCGCCAGTCCCTCTATATTTGAAGGCTGACGCTTTACGGGTTTATAGTTATTTATTATGAGCTAGGGTCTTTATTTGGCTGACCCCATGTTATTAATACTTATAATCCCAGATTTTTCGGTTTCATAAATATTTCTTAACTATTTCTTTAGGTTTAATTTCCTGACGATTGTTGGTGTTTGACTAGTGTTTTTTGGGATTAATAGAGGCTCCTAAGATTTCAGAGAACCAAACTTCAAAATTCCGTATTGGGTGAGATCGGAGGACAGCATCGGCATGAACAATAGGTTCAACCAAAATGGTAAACATGCCTAGGCGATTACCTGCTAAGACATCAGTAAATAAGCGATCGCCTACCATCCCTACTTGCTGCACTGGTAGATTCATGGAATTTAATGCAGCTCTAATTTTGCGTCGAGAAGGTTTGGCTGCACCTAGATAATATGGCAGATTCAAAGAGCGAGCAATTCCCCCGATTCGTGCTTCACTAAGGTTATTGCTGACTAAATACAGTACAGCATAAGTACGTATTTGCTTTACCCATTGTTGTAGTTCTGGTGAAGCTATCCCCACTCTCATGGGTACTAAAGTTTCATCCACATCTAACACCAGCCCTTTTAGCCTGTTTTGTTGAATAATTTCTGGTGTTAGGTTTAACACTGAACCTGACAAAATCAAGTCAGGCTGCAAAAGCTTATTCCAAGTCATAGTCAAGAATTAAAGGTCAAAGTAGAATTACTAATCAAAAGAACACATTAGCAGTAATTAGGACTAAAGTCCTGACTACAAACACTCAAAACTAGCTTGACAAACCACTAGTACAACACGGCGTAAATAAACCTACCATCTAAAGCAGACAAAAAGCTTACGGTATAAGACTTATTTCTTTTGCCTTTTGACTTTTTACTTTTGCCTTCTCGTACTAGTCTCTACTCCCTAATCCCTTTTACTTTCCTACACACGCCCCATCTTCCACAAATAACTAGAAATCCAATTGGTCGTAATATGAGCAATAATCGGCACTAACAAATTGCCACTGAGCAAGGCACTATACCCCAGTATTAAGCCAATAATAGATGCCCAAATTACATAAGGCCATTGTTGAGAACCGCTGAAATGTAAAACGCCAAAGCAAAGACTAGAGATAATTACAGCTAGATGATCTAAGCCTAAAGCGGGGAGCATCACACCTCGAAATAATAATTCTTCGCTTAACCCCGGTAGTAACCCCAGCCAAATTAAATCTGGCAAAGCTAAGGGCTTCAGTACTAACTCTAGATAATAATCTGCACTTTTACGGTAGGGAGGGCAAAGGCGATAAGCTAAACCACTTAAACCAGTGATGACTAACCCTAACCCCAGTCCTAAGAGCAAATCTTTTTCATCCCAGTGCAACTTAAATAGGTAAACGTTACCAAAGCTTAACCACAACTTGGCAACTATCCATAGAAGGATTGAAGTCACTCCCATAGCTACTAAGACTTGGATACGTGACAAGTATGGAATTTCTGGTTCGTGTTTTTGTTGTTTAACCACGGGTATTTAGGAAGAAGGACATGAGGAAGACTATTGACTATTGACTACTGGCTGCAAAGAGGATATCTGGAGACGAAGCGCAGATGGATTGATCCCTGCTTTATGCGCTACCAATATACCCACTGCTTCTAAATATGAGTTTACCTGGATGGATTTGATCCCCAAGGGTTGAGAAGGAACTTGGATTAAAGTTTTATTTTCTTCTACTGTAATGATTTGGCATTGCCTCTGACTTAAACTGAGTAAGGCGCTACTGCCACAAGCATTTGCAGGTGCGATCGCAGCATCTATTTGATCTGCCCAAATACCTTGGTGTTTTTTCTCTACAATAAATTGTGGGGCGCGACTCAAGCCGACAAGGACGCTCGGTAAAAAAGTATAGCCCAGTTCTTCGGCGGCAGAACGGGGAGATAAATCAGGATCTAGTGGTACGTCCGCTAGGGCGGGAGAATGGGCGCAGGGAATTTGAAAAGTTCGCACTATTAAATGACTGATCACTGCTTCTGCACCCGCTAGGGGATCTACACCTTTGCCGTGGCGGTAGTTTTGTACTGCTTCCTCATCTATATCATCGGGGAAACGGGCAACAACTGCGATCGCTTCTGCTCCTGCTTTTTTTATTAATACTTCAGCTGCCCTTAATAAGCTATCAGGGTTGCCAATAGTTCCCCAACTTGCTCCCGATGGTGCGGTTCGTAATTCTACATTTAATGGCGCATCAGTAATAACATAATCTGTAAGGTTTAAACCAAGAGTTGCTCTGACTGCATCTGCTGCTTGTAGATGTCGCAGCCGTAATTCTGGCTCAATACCTTGGTCTAAAAGCAAACCGATTTTGTTAGTACGGACTGGACGTAAACCCCAGCACCCAGCAGCAAATTTGTCAAGTCCATAACCTTCAACATAAAAAGCATTATCAATATTCCAGTACAAACTTGCACCGTTGAGAACGTTGGGGTGAGTGATCAGGCGATCGCAAACTTGTGCTAAAACTTTGGCAACAGGTAAAGCATCTCCTGCATAGCCACCAATCGCAGCCCCAATGCCAGTAGGTATAATTAAAATAGCAGTGTAGGGACGTTGATTCACAAGTTGCTGCGCTCCAATTATCAATGAAAAGTTAGAAGTGATAAATTCTGTATCAGAAGCTATCAACTCCTAACTTCTCAAAAGTGAGTGTAGAATGAATGTTGATTTAGTTAAATTTCAACTTTAGTTACAACCGCTTCTACTGTAGCCTTTTGCTGTTCTTTATCCACTGAGGTAATTGCCCAACGTAAGGGTTCGCCTTGTTTTTTTAACTCTGTTTCAATGGCTTTTTGCAGTTTTGTAGGAGTTTCTTGTAAGTCAACTTCTGCGGCAATAAAATGAGTAGTCATCGCGGTAAATCCTGTTGATTTGTAGTTTATCCGTATCCCCTGTTCCCTATCCCCTTCTTTTTTATTAATCTTTACCAAATTGCAATTGATAAACTATTTCTTCTTTTTCTGTTGCAATTTTCAAATCAGAACGGGGATAGGCAATACAAAGTAATACGTAACCTTGTTTTTGCAAATCTAGACTAACACCCATGCCATCAGTTTGATCTACAGTTCCCTCGATAATTTGACCAGCACAAGTCGTACAAACGCCTGCATGACAAGAACTGGGCAAATCTAGCCCAGCTGCATCGGCTACCGATAATATAGTTTCATTTTCAGGAACTTGCAAAGTATGAACTTTGCCTTGGTGGTTAATTTCTACGGTGAAAGTTTGAGTCATATCCAAAAACAGTTGATGCAACGGACAAATGAATTATTTTATCTGATAATGTAGACGCACCGCATAATCGAATTTTGTTGCCAAAAATTTTTATATTGACCAAACTGTTGCATCTATGATGTTAAAAGAGTGTTTTTGACATAGTATACACAATTTAATTATCAATAATCTCAGTTTATTGCATTTTGAACCCAAGCCTTTATTTGCCCTATAAATCACTGGTTCACCCGATTGGGTGAATGCGATCGCCATATCCGGAACTACTCTGAAAGAAGGCATGGTTTTTATTTGGTTAGCAATTATGCTCACAGAACGAAAGCTGTCAAAATGGCTATGGTTGCCTTTAATCTCACACTAGTACAAAAAGGCAAAAGTCAAAAGTCAAAAGTTAAAAGAAAGAATGCTTATTTTGTAGGCTTTTCGCCTGTTTTAGATGGTGGCTTTATTTACGCCGTGCTGTATTAGTTGCTTGTGTATCAAAGGGTCAAAGAGTGGATGAAACCGTAAACTCACTGGATAAACCAGATTTTCCATCAGAGACTATCACTGTGTTGGAAAGGATTGCTGCCAATTTACCGGGGATAATTTTCCAATTTCTGCAACAGCAAGATGGTTTCTGGAAGGTCTTATATATCAGTTCTGGCTGTCAAGCACTTTATGATTTAGAACCAGAAGCTATACGGACAGATTTTCAGGTGCTATGTGAACTGATTCATCCCCAAGATCTGACAACCTTTACAGAGTCTATTGATGTTGCAAAAGCTACTTTAACACCTTGGGATTGGGAAGGTCGCATCATTACACCTAGCGGTAAACTCAAGTGGCTTCAAGGTTCTGCCCAATTGCAACGACAAGTTAACGGTGATATTATTTGGGATGGCTTGGTCATAGATATTACAGATCAAAAACGAGTAGAGGAGCAATTACGAGCCAGTGAAGCTCGATACCAAGCAATTTTGTGCGCTATTCCTGATTTAATGTTTCGCATCAGCCGTGATGGCGAATATCTAGACTTGAAAGGCGAAGCAGCAAACGTGACTCTTACCAAAGAAGAGATCGTTGGTAGAAATATGTGGGATATTTTACCAAATGACGTTGCTGCTATTGGTCAAGAGGCGATCGCCAAAACTTTGGCTTCCAAAACTTTGCAAACTTGTGAATATCATTTATCAACGCCTGCGGGAATCCGAGATTATGAAGCCAGGTTGGTAGTGAGTGGTGTAAATGAAGTTTTAGCAATTGTCCGAGATATCACACAGCGCCAACAAGCAGAAGCCACCCTGCGAAATCTCGCTCAAAAGTTTTCTAAAGCTTTTAATTGCAGCCCTGATCCGATTACTATCAGCACGCTCGAAGCCGGACGCTTCATCGAAGTTAACGATAGTTTTGTCAGACTTTCAGGTTATGAGCGAGATGAGGCGATTGGGCGTACAGCCTTTGAGTTAAACATTTGGGTAAATGAAAGCGATCGCGCTAGATTGTTACAAGAGTTGCAGACAAATAAAGTCGTTCGTAACTGGGAATGTGAATTTCGCCGAAAGTCGGGAGAGATTATTACAGCACTGCTTTCAGCCGAAATTATTGATTTAGATGATATTCCCTGTATCCTAGTAGTTCATCACGACATTACCGAACGCAAGCAGGTAGAAGCGCAATTACGCCTTTCTGCACAGCGCGATCGCTTGTTGACAGAAACCTTAGTCCGAATTAGATCTTCACTTAATTTAGAGCAAATTCTCCAAACTACTGTGACGGAAGTCCGACAATTTTTGCAAGCAGATCGGGTTTTCATTGGTCTAAATCATACCCATGCAGCAGCCAAAATGATCGCAGAATCGGTTAATCCTGAATATCCTTCAGTCTTAGGTTGGAAAACTGACGATAAAACTTATCTGCAAGAGTTGAAAAAGCTACTCACAACAAATCGAGTGCGTATAGTTGAAGATACTAGCCAAATCACAGTACCTGCCAAATTACAAGCACATTATCAACAATTCCACACAAAAGCTACCTTGGCTGTACCCATTATGCTGGGTGGAGAATTATTAGGTGCTTTGGTTGCTCATCAATGTTCTAGCCCTCGACATTGGCAATCCATAGAAATTGATTTGGTACAGCAGATGTCTGAGCAACTGGCGATCGCTATTCAGCAAGTGCGACTCTACGAAGAATTAGCTCAACTCAACACTAATCTAGAATACCAAGTAGAAGAACGTACTGCTCAGTTGCAGCAGAAAATGCAGGAATTGGCAGAAATGCAAGGAGTGAAAGACGTGGTTTTACATACAGTTGCCCACGATTTACGAACTTCAGTCGTAGGTAACTTGATGGTATTACAGAATTTGCTGAAAAATCAAGGATTGGCTCCAGAATCTGCCCCATCTCTCATTTCAGTACCTCGATCTATTATTGAGCGCATGATTCAAGGTAACGATCGCCAGTTAGCAATGATTGACTCATTGCTAGAAATTCATTGTTGTAAAAATCAAGGAGTTGTCCTTCATCGGGAAATGCTGAGGTTTAGTAAACTACTAGACACGATTATCCCAGACTTGCAGCCAATGCTGAACCAAAACCAAGCGACTTTAAAAAACTTGGTTCCTCAAGATTTACCATTAGTAATGGCAGACAAAACTCGGTTACAGCGGGTTTTAAAAAATTTGTTTACTTACAGCTTGCAACACAATCCACCAGAATTAAACTTTACCCTCAAAGCCATAGTTGCAGACAAAATGATTCGCGTTCAGATTCAAAATGATGGCGTGGGGATGAACAAGTTAGAAGGCGATCGCCTATTCGATTTATACGTTCCCGATCCCCAAGCCTCTTGTTCTACAGACATTGGCTTAAAAATGTATCTTTGTCGGCAAATTATTCAAGCACACGGTGGTGAAATTGGTGTGATTAGTAATACCAGACGCGGGTTAACCTTCTGGTTCACATTGCCTTTAGCAACCTCGTGAATAACAAGATCCCCGACTTCTCAAAGAAGTCGGGGATCTGAGCCTCGTAACAGATAATAATAAAACAAAGGTTTTATGGCAGTCTGAAAAATGGGCAAAGTTGGAAGGTGGTGGAAACAATTCCTTTCTGCACCAACTATAGATGAAATTAGTGTTTTTTATCAAGCTTCGTCTCAACAGACACAGTGGCTAGCCAAAAGGCATCGCTTTTTGTGGCAAAGATTGCATCTATGGTTATGGCTGGCGCTGATTTGTTTGCTAACCTTTACTTTGCGAAACATTTACGACTTTTTTTTCCCTTTAAGAGAGTTGCAGAAGTTGTCACCAGTACTTAAAACTCAAGGACTGGTAATTAATCTGGCGATGCTGCTGAGTTTAGTGATCTATTTTGTCTTGCATAAAACTCAGTTTGGTCATCGTCGTCCAGGGTTATTATTTTTAGGGTCATCTTGGTCAATTAGTTTAGCATCACAACTATTCGCCACTGTCAAAGGTTTTGCGCTACCAGATACCCTCGGTTGGTCGCTGTTATTTTTAAGTCAAGCTACCTTCATACCAGTCCGCTGGACTCTGCATGTACTGTCCCAGGTGGGTATTTTAGTTTACTATTTTGGTGTGAATACGGTACTAGGATTAAAAACACCAATACCTGAACACCCAGAAATATATAATGTTACGTTCATTTTATACATTTTATGGTTTTGTATTATATGTGATTTGGGTGTGTATTTATATGATCGCCTGCAACGTTCTGAGTTTTACGCCCGTCAAGAAATGGAGTCTACCTACCAAAAACTAGAGGTTACAGAAGCTAAATATCGCAGTATCTTTGAAAACGCCATTGAAGGTATTTTCCAAAGTAGTCCTGATGGACGTTACATTACAGCAAATCCGGCGTTAGCACGTATTTATGGATACTCGTTTCCCGAAGAAGTCACAGCAAACTTTACTGATATCGAACATCAATTGTATGTTGACCCCAAGCGCCGTGCAGAGTTTGTGCGCTTGATTGAACAAGATGGGATCGTCTCTCAATTTGAGTCCCAAATTTATCGCCGAGATGGGAGTATTGTCTGGATTTCAGAAAAAGCTTATGCAGTCCGGGACGAACAGGGAAAACTGCTTTACTATGAGGGTTTGATTGAAGATATCACACAGCGCAAACAAGCAGAAGAAGCCTTAAGAGTATTTTTTCATGCAGTTTCCCATGACTTACGTAACCCTGTGCTAGGCACTTTAATGGTACTCAAGAATTTGCTTAATCATCAGGGACAGGAAATTTCCCAGTCCATAATTCCAGTATCAAGGTTGATTTTAGAACGGATGGTGCAAAGTAGCGATCGCCAACTGAATTTGATTAATTCGTTGATGGAAACTCATCTTAACGAGGTGCAAGGTATTGTTTTACAACGTCAGCCTGTAAAATTACATACTGTAGTAGAGTCTGCGATCGCAGATTTAGAGCCAATATTGGCAGAAAATCAAACTACCCTGACAAATCTAGTCGCAGCAGATTTACCACTAGTAAACGCCGATCCCATCCAACTATGGCGAGTATTTTCTAACTTAATTGTCAATGCTATTAAACATAATCCGCCTGAATTACTTTTGACACTCAATGCTACCGATGAAGGCGAAAAAGTTTGTTGTACTGTCAGCGATAACGGCATAGGAATCAGTCAAGAACAAAGCGAACAACTGTTTAACCTTTATTTCCGAGTTGGTAACAACCGCAATTCTGTAGGTTTGGGATTAGGGTTGTATTTATGTAAGCAAATCATCAACGCCCACGGCGGCGAAATTGGCATGAATAGTGAGTTGAACATAGGATCAACATTTTGGTTTACATTGCCAATTAGTAGGTAAGTTACTTTATTAAGTTCGTAGTCAGGACTAAAGTCCTGGATTTTGAAGCGCTAAAGCACTCACTACAAACCCAGAGCGATCGCTCACGATTCTAGAATGGTAAACTAAAAATTATGTTTCCCAGTTTTTTACCTACCACAGTTGGGCAACTGACAGAACCTGCCTCGATCGCTCTAGCTCAAAATATTCAAACTCAAGCGATCGCTACTCCTCTAACTGCTCAACCAATTAACACCACTTATGTTCATCAAGTCAGTAGTGGCATACCCATATTATTAATTCACGGCTTTGATAGTTCTATATTAGAATTTCGTCGCCTTTTACCACTCCTAGCAGCAGATAATGAAACTTGGGCAGTCGATTTGCTAGGTTTTGGGTTTACAGATAGACTAGCAGGGATACAATTTAGTCCAGTTGCTATTAAAACCCATCTGTATTATTTCTGGAAAACTCTGATCAACCAACCTGTAATTTTAGTTGGTGTATCGATGGGTGGTGCAGCAGCGATTGATTTTACACTCACTTACCCAGAAGTAGTACAAAAATTGGTGTTAATAGACAGTGCTGGTCTGAAGGGGGGTTCACCTTTAAGTCGGTTGATGTTTCCCCCTTTAGATTATTTAGCCACGGAGTTTTTGCGTAATCCTCAAGTACGCGATCGCTTTTCTCGTCTTGCTTACAAAAACACCAGTCTTGTTTCAGTTGATGCTCTAGATTGTGGATCATTACATCTACAAATGCCAAGTTGGCATCAAGCTTTGATTGCTTTTACTAAAAGCGGTGGCTATAGTGCTTTTAGATTCAAGAAACTTGCAGCAATTGTCCAACCAACGCTGATTTTGTGGGGTGATACCGATAAGATATTGGGTACAAAAGATGCCAAAAGATTTAAAAGGGCAATTCCCAATAGTCAACTGATCTGGATTAAAGATTGTGGTCATATCCCTCATTTGGAACAACCACAAATCACTGCTCAACATATTCTAGATTTTCGAGATCACTAAAAATAAGTTGATATGAAAACACCAGGAAGCCATCACAATTATTTAAAAACTCGATGTTGCAACGAAGGCATTTGAGAGCGAACTTGCTCAAGACGATAGGGATTGATTTGAGCGATCGCTACTCCTGGTTTGTCGCCAGCGTCAGCTAAAATCACTCCCCAAGGATCAATAATCATTGCATGTCCGTAGGTTTGGCGTTGGCCATAGTTAAATCCTGTTTGGGCAGGAGCGATAATATAACAAGTATTTTCAATAGCTCTCGCTTGCAGTAGCACTTGCCAGTGGTCTTTGCCAGTAAAAGCAGTAAAGGCAGCTGGAACAAATATAATATCTCCGCCTATATCTGCTATGTGCCTATATAATTCAGGGAAACGTACATCATAGCAAATAGAGACCCCTATATTACCTAACTCTTCTGAAAAATACATTGAAGGTAAATTCTTTCCAGGTACAACAGTGCTAGATTCCCTATAACTATTGCCATCAGGAACATTAACATCAAATAAATGCACTTTCTGATAGTGAACAGTTTCTTGCCCATCAGGATTAACTAATATAGCAGTGTTATACACTTTACCTGCTTCGTCTGTGGGAAAGGGAAAACCACCACCTAAAATGGTAATTTGAAAACGTTGAGCCATCTGTTTGAGAAATTTTTCACTTGCAAAAGCGATCTCTTTTACTTGAGCAAGTTTATCGTCCACTTCTCCCATAAAGGAAAAGTTTTCTGGCAAACCTACCAACTTAGCACCCTGATGTACAGCCATCTCAATTAGTTTCTCAGCTTGAGCTAAGTTTTCTGCTAAATTAGGCACACTGGTCATTTGAATAGCGGCAGCTAGATAAGACTTCATAAATTTAATAGAAGGATAATAGTTGACGAAGTATTTTAAGATTGCAAGCATTCATTATGCTACATAGCTATCAGTAGTAGTTTGGGCTATGTATTAAACTTCTTTAATAGGAAGTTTTTGATAATTCAATTGTTGTAGGATTATCCTTATTTTGAAGTAACAGTATCTTCAAAAATTCAATTTCTTTTTCCAAAACTTGCACTTTATTAAATAACGAGTAAATCATTTCTGCTTCTGGATCTGCTAATTTTTGATGATTAAGAAAACCAGTTGATTCTCCTTGAGAACGAGCTATTCGACCTGGAATACCCACTACGGTGCAACTAGAAGGAATATTTTGTAAAACAACAGAACCTGCACCGATGCGAACATGATCGCCAATTTGGATGTTTCCTAAAACCTTTGCCCCAGCACCCACAATCACATGTTTTCCCAGACTGGGGTGACGTTTACCCGTCTCTTTACCAGTACCACCGAGAGTAACACCTTGATAAATTAAGGCATAGTCTCCGACGATCGCAGTTTCTCCAATCACAACACCCATGCCGTGATCAATAAATACATGCGTGCCGATTCTGGCTCCTGGATGAATCTCTATTCCTGTTAACAAACGTCCAAAGTGAGAAATTAAGCGGGGAATTAACGGCAACTTTAGACAATACAGGCAGTGTGCTACGCGATAAAAAAATAGAGCCTGCAAGCCAGGATAGCATAACAACACTTCTAACCAATTGCTTGCAGCCGGGTCTTGCTCGAAAATAATTTGAAAATCAGCCTTAAGAATGTTTAGCAACATTTTAAAAACTTAAGTTATTTGAAAGGGCAAAAATTGGTTTTGAGTTACTAAATAAATAGCCTTTCCTAGGCTAATGAGGTACAGATTCATCTGCAGTTAATTATTTATTTTTGTACCTCACACAGGTTGGAATCTCTATAATTACCTGTTAACTTTTAGCCTCGTTTTTATATGAGATAATATAAAAACTGCAAGATTTATCAACGATAACAATACTGCAAATGGTGTTATGTAGCTCCATTTTAATGACATTTTGTCTAAAACATGCCAAGGCAGTAAAAATACAACTAAATAAGTTAGCTGATGTATATTTTTCCAATTATGTTTGAGCTTTTTTACACTCCAATCATTTGATGTGACTGCCAATAAACTAAAAATAAATAGTATAAACATCCCTTGAAAATATTCAACATAAGTTAAGGGAGATAGCAAATTAATGTGTTTCTGAATGAGCATTAATAAACCATGATTTGAGCCGAAAAAGAAAGCGCTAATACCTATGTGGCGACGTTTTTTAAGTAACCATAGGATGAATTTACTATTTTTAAGCGAAGGAAAAACTGTTTTGAATATGCTTGGTATCAACGTAGCTATATAAGCAAGTAGTGCCAAGAAACCGAGAAGATTAGCTAAAGGAGCCGGATTACAAAAAACTGCCAGGAATAAAGTAATCAAGTAAGCAGTTAAAGCTAATATTACTAAAACAATATAAGATTTGCTATTTACAATTACTTGTCGCATAGTTATCTTTTTTTAGTAAGTTTTGGGAATGGCACTGCTAATAAAACTAGCTAAATGCTTAATACTTTAAATGTGCACAATAGAATATAGGCTGAGATTTGAATAGCCAATTTTTCTATTAACATATCTTTAAAGTTGCAATTTAACTGTAGTTTAGGGTAGATATAAAAATATCATTTACTAATATTTTAAACCTACCCTATAAAGCAATAATCGCTCAGATGACCTGCTAAAAAATGTAGATCAAACACTCAAGCTCACTACACTAAGACATTATTAAATACGTAATTGCCTACAGATGTACCCGCAATTAAACCAGCTTCACTTGATGACGGTAAATGGATTCCACCGTAAAAACGGCTGATAGAATTTTCTTCCACAAAATCTCTAAAACCTTGAAAATGGCGGGCAACCCCAGGTAATTCTTGCGAAGGGATACTAAAACTTATGTTGTCAGTGCCATAGAAAGAAGCTAAAACCGTACCAGCAGCAGCGCCTAATGCAGAGTGGGCTGCCATGTAATCAGGATGTGGTGGGGTGTCTAGTAGTGATTTCCAATTAGGGTCTTGAATCGTGTATGGATTACCATTTGTATTAGCTTCTCGAATGCCGGTAATTGGTCGCCATTGATTGTAAGTATACTTGACATCAAATGCAACGACACCGGCATCAGCTACGGCCATGTTCATCAGCGCAAATAATCGAGCGTTTTCTGCCAGCGTATTGCCTTGCTGTAATGCTACATCTTGGGCAATGATATTGTAAGGTTCTCCAAAAGTACTTGAGCGATCGTAAGCCCAGAAATTAGCTATTTCAGTCTGCTCTGGGGTGCGGGTAATTTGAGTAACATCAGTGTCTTCTAAACCACCAAATAATCGGACTTGTTCCAGTTCTTCTGCATACTGGATACTATCCAATGCTGGGGGGCCATCCACCCCAGTACCTTCTAAGATATCTTCTACACTTGAGATTACAAACGGAGTAACATCACCCCATCCAGGCAACAATGCGTCACCTCCAATCTCATCTGTACTACTGTTAATAGTCGGTCGCCAGACCCCAGGAGTAGGTTGAGCTGTATAAGGTTTAAAAAATGCTTCTAGTGCGCCATCATTACTCCGTGATTCTAGTATTTGATTAGCAACACGTACTCCTAAATCATAGCCGACTTCTTGAGCTTGGCTGTCAGGAATTTCTTCTAAAGATCTAATCTTTTGTGCCTCGAATGTGGCTACTTCGCCTGGGTAGAGATTGATTAGTGTTTGGTATGCTGCTCCTACTGCTGCTGCTTCGGGTGACGCACCAACTGTTTCTGAGGGGTCTATATTAACCAGGTAAGGAGCATGACTGCGGTCAATTGCATTCACAGCATCATAAATTGCTGCATGAAGTATTGCCGCATTACGCTGATCAAGTGCAACTAACCCTAAAGCTTCTTCTGTATTTCCTTTTGCAAACTCATTTTCTATTTTGATGTTATTAGTTTGTATGGCATTAGACAGAGTTGAGTTCCAATCGAGTACAATATCAGTCCCAGGTGTTGAGACAAAAATGCTGTTGAGATTGTTGTCTTTATTTGTCTCAGAGATTGTGTTGTTTGGTTCAACTTCGGTTATCAGATAATAGGCTCCTGGTGACACCACGCTAGGAGTACGAAATTTAGTATCAGTAAAGTCAAGGGTGAAAGTTTTAGACTCACCTGGTGCTAATTTAAGATATGGGATATCCAGACTGCCTAGCAATTCATCTGTCCCTTCTAGTGCCGGATTTAGGGTATTCAAGGGTGAATTATCTAAAACTGAGTCTGTTGAAGCATAAAGGTTGAGTGTTAAAGGCCCTTTGAACTTTGCTTGAGCTTGATTAGTGACAATAACACTAACTTTGCCTTGTTCATCAGGAAAAATTGTCGGTTCCTCAATTGTGCCGAAACTAATGGAGAGATCTGGCAATTGTTTTTGAGTATTCATAGAATTTTTAGTTGTATCAGTTGAAGTACCTATTAGTTGCCGCCATTGATTTTGAGTGTAGTTGACATCTTCCGTCATCGGGTTATGGAGTATTGTTAAGGAACCCGTGCGATCGCAGATATCATCAATCCATAATTGTGTTTTACAACCAACATATTGAACTCCAAAATTATCGCCAACTTTCTGGGTTTGACGCTGCGAGTTACGAAAGACTGTAGAGTCTTCAATGTCAGTGAAATCATTTACGAGCTGAGAAAATAGTTTTTTCATGAGCTTTCTATTTCTTTTGCAGATATTTCAGTAAACTTCTTGATCTGTTTTTGGTTTCTCAAAGACATAGTTAGATGACATCAAAGGAAAGAAGCTATTTCTCAATCCATGATTAATCTCAAGCATCAGTTCATAGACTGCACACAAATAGACTGTTATGAGTTAAAAATTTATATCTGATAGTTCATCCTCTACCTGTCGTAGACGAGGATACTGATAAGCAGCAACAGTTGCTATTATCGTCAAGGTTCCCATAATCATGAACAATAAACCAATGCCGCGCCCTTTGCCGATGCCAATTACCTGTCCAATACTGCCAGCTAAAGGCCCGTTAACAGCCATGAGAGGCTCAAAAACAAAGTCTGCCAAAGGCCCAGCAATCAGATAGGCGACTGGAAAAGAAACTCCGGAGATCATTCTGCTTAAAGCAAATACCCTTCCTTGTAAATCCAGTGGAACTTTTTTTTGCAATATTAGTTGGTTAGAACCGTTGATAATTGGTAAACCATAGCAGAATAAAAAAACAGCGAGAGTAAAAAGTACAGATGAAGCCCGTAGCCCAGCTACTATCATGCTCAATCCGTTGAGTACTAAGAAGCCAAACACACTATTAATGCGGCGTTTTGGGCCTCTCCAGATACTCATCACTAAACTGCCGAATAGCATTCCACTGCCGCCAATCGAAAGCATAATCCCAGCAACAGCAGGTGAAACAAAAGAAAGAATTAACGGTGTAGCTAACACTTCAACAACTCCTTGCAGGAAGTTAGTGGCTGCGAAAAACATCTGCAACCCTAGTAGTCCAGGCCGCGCCGTAATGTAATTCCAACCATAGGAAATATCGCGTAACAGCGAAAATTTTTCTATAGAATCAGCAGTTTTAGTTTCCTGCTTGGGGAATTTAACGCTTAGTAGGGTAACTAAAGCAAAAGAGAAAGTGCAGAAGTCTAATAGGAGGACACCCTGAATTTGAATGGTTACAACTAGTATCCCGGCAAGTACGGGCGAAGCAAGTTCAGCTACCGATTGTCCCATCTGGGTGAGACCACCAACACGATGCAGATGCTCTTTAGGCACTAACGTAGTACTGGCAGCGGTGTAAGCGGGCCATTGAAAGGCTTTGCAGATAGAACTAACGGCTGTTGCTAAGTAGATGTGCCATAATTCCAATTGTCCGAAAAACAACAGCCAGGCGATCGCTATGGTACTGATACCAGCCCCTAAGTCGCTATAAAACATTGTTTTTCGTCGATCCCAACGGTCTACAAAGGCACCTGCTACGGGTGAGACCAAGACCAAGGGTAAGGTAGTAAATAAAGAAATCAATGAAAAATTGGTAACAGATCCTGTACGCTGGTAGACCCAAACACCTAGGGCAAAGCTTGTCAAACCAGAACCTAAAAGAGAGATAAGTTGTCCTAACCAGATGATAATAAAAACCCGCATTCTTCTTGCAACAGCACTTTGTTCCATCTCAGTATCCTGTTCGGCTTGGAAATGATTTTTTTAGATCACCTCAGCCAAGCAGTCTCTTAACTGTTGTGCTAAGACTTGAACATGGGGTTGAGCTAAAATAGTGTAATGATTACCTGAGACAGTTTGGATTGTTAACTGCTCAACAAACTGATCCCAACCCCAACTTGAATCGCCAAAGTCATTGAAATCATCAGAAAATACTTCACTAGGGCGGATCAAAACCATTGACTGTGGATATGCTACTGGTTTGTAATTCCACATAGCACGTGTGTTGGCTTTAAAAAGCTCTAGCAGACGTTGCATCTGTGTTAACCCAATATCTGCCGGCAAAATGTTAGCTTGAATTGCTTTTTCTAAAATGTAATGCAATCCTGTTTCTGAGTTGAGGTGTTGAATCTCTTCAAACCGTACCATTAGGTTATTGCCGACTAATCCGCCTAAATCTCTGGCAAACCATGTCAAGAGTGTTGCATCATCCAGATTAGGTATAGTAGTCGGTACACGGCTATCTAACAAAACTAGTGCAGCAATTTCCTGCTGCTGTTGATGCAATTGCTGCGCCATTTCAAAAGCCACAAGACCTCCCATTGACCAACCTCCTAGTAGATAAGGCCCTTGAGGTTGGACGGTACGCAATTCTTGGATATAGTGAGTTGCCATATCTTCAACCCGTGTGTAGGGTTGTTGTTCTCCGTTGAGGCCTACAGATTGCAACCCATAAAACCGTTGTTCATTGCCCAAATGACGGGCTAAATTAACATAGCAAAGCACATTTCCACCAACGGGGTGTACAAAAAACAAAGGTTTGTTAGTAGTACTAGACTGAATTTCTACTAGGGAAGACCAAGACTGAGATGTTGCTTGCTGACGTAAAACAGATGCTAAATGTTCTACAGTTGGATCTTGTAAAAGGGTAGATAAGGAAAGTTCTTGTTGGTATAACTTGTGAATTTGAGTCATCAGACGTACAGCTAGAAGAGAATTACCTCCTAAATCAAAGAAATTGTCTTGAATACTCACAGGATGGACATTTAGCAATTCCTCCCAAATTTGTGTTAATTGCAATTGCATTGGGTCACAAGGTGCGACAAAATTGCTTTTCTCTTTGGTTGCTATCTGTTTAGGATTGGGCAGTGCTTTATAATCTATCTTGCCGTTAGGAGTAAGAGGAAAAGTATCTAGGAAAATAAAGGCAGACGGGATCATGTAATCTGGTAATTTTTGCCCTAAGAACTGACGTAATTCATTAACATCTACTATCGACGTTTGCTCAGCCAGCATATAAGCAACTAAACGCTTGCTGCTATGAACTTCATCTACTACTGTGATCAATACATCTCTTAGCGCTGGATGTTGTCTAAGTGCGCTCTCAATTTCTCCTAACTCAATGCGGTAGCCCTGGATCTTAACTTGGAAATCTTCTCTACCGAGAAATTCAATATTGCCATCAGGAAGATAGCGCCCAATATCTCCTGTTCGGTATAAACGTTTTTCGGTCTGAGGATGAACAATAAAATGGGCATTAGTTTTTGTTTGCTCTCGCCAATAACCTTTTGCTAAGCCAATACCCTCAATATAGAGATTACCTGCTACCCAAACCGGGCAGGGTTCTAAATTTTCATTTAGGATGTGACAGCGCTGATTGGTCAACGGTTTGCCATAAGGAATGCTAGGTTGTGTAAGATCAACTGTGGCAATAGGATAAAAAACAGACCAAATAGCAGCTTCTGTAGCACCACCCAAGCTAATGACCTGTACTTTCTCAAATAAAGATTTAATTTGATCTGGTAATGTTACCGGAATCCAATCCCCACTCAAAAGTACCAGGCGTAGAGTGCAAGCTGATAAGTCATTGCGGCTAGAGCCATAATCAACCAGCATCTGCATCAAAGCGGGTACAGAGTTCCAGATTGTCACTTTTTCTTGGATCAGCAATTCTGTCCAATGGGCAGGATCTCTAAGTGCATCGGCATTGGGGAGAATAATTGTGCCGCCAGCAGCTAAAGTGCCAAAGATATCATATACCGACAAGTCAAAACTTAAGGAAGATAAAGACAGCACTCGATCTTCAGACCTAACCCCAAAGCGTTGGTTAACATCACAAATCGTATTCACTGCACCACGATGATCGATCATCACACCCTTGGGCAGACCTGTAGAGCCTGATGTAAAGATCACGTAGGCTAGGTCTTCTGGCTGTTGAATTAGTTCTAGGGGCTGAGGATCTAATTTTTCGATATCCTCGCCATCTACAAACAGTCGTTGGATATTTGCGGGCCATTCTAGTTTTTCGTTGAGCCAGGACTGAGTAAGTACTAAACTAACTTCGCTGTGAGCAATCAGATATTGAATACGCTCTTGAGGCAGTGCTGGATCGATTGGTAAATAAGCAGATCCAGACTGAAGCACGCCCAAGGCGGCAACAACTTGTTCCCAACCTTTTTCCATCACTATGGCCACCAGTACGTCGGGGCGAGCGCCTAACTGCCTCAGCCAACGGGCTACTTGATGAGAACGACGATATAATTCTCCATAGGTTAAAGTTTTATGTGCTGCAATTACTGCTGCTTGATGCGATCGCTGGGGTACTTGATTTGCAAATAAAGTGTGCAGCATTGTCTCTGATACAGGTGCATCAGTGGTGTTAACAGCTATTCGTTGTTGTAGCTGTGCTGCTGGTGTTAGTTGAAAGCACTTTTGTTGCCATGCCTCCTCTTCATCAGCTAAGCGTTGGAGAAGATAAGTATAGGCATTAAACATATCCTCTATCATCCCAGGCGGGAATATCTCTTCTACCACATCCCAGTTGAATAGCAGCGCTCCATTTTGTTCATAAACCTCATGGTCAATCTGCACCTGAGGTGTTTGCAATGTGTTACAGATTAATTTACCTGATAGTGGTACTGAAACCGTTTCGTTATTCTGTGCATTCAAATTCAAACTGCTAGTAAAAACTATTGGCATCGCGGCTTTGGAAGTCTTGGCTTCTGTACGGCTCTGTTCGCGCAATACTTGTATACCACTGACATCACTGTGTTCTAGGTCGTTGAACAATTGGCTTTGCAGACGCTTCGCTCTGGTAGCAAAAGCAGTAATTTCTGAATAATTGACTTCTAGCAAAATGGTGGAGCTAAAATTACCCACCACATCATAAACTTGAGGATGCAAAGGTAGACGATTAAAAAATAGAATGTTGAGAGTAAAATCACGGGTTTTGCTCCAAGCTGCCAGCACCTCACAATAAACTGCACAGAGCGCATTTGTAGGTGTCAGTCCTAGCCGAGTAGCTCTAGTTTTCAACCTTTGCCAAGTTTCTGGTTCCAGTCTGCCAGTTCGGCGCACAAATTGCGGCTGTGTTACAGAAGCAGGATTTTTGCTCAAAGGTAATTCTGGAGCAGAGGGTAGAGTTGACAGGCGATTTTGCCAATATGCCAAAGAGCGTTGATAAGTGTCAGAAGCTTGTAGTTTACTGAGTCCTAATATATAGTCTCGATAAGATAATTTCAGAGCAGGAAGGTAGACATCTGGATACTGATACAATTGGCAAAATTCTTGTGTGGCAATACTATCTGATATACCATCTAAAATCATTAAACTGACGCTGAAATGAACCCTAAAACAATGTTCATCAAGACGATGAATTTTAATTTCAAACAATGGCCATTTGTCAGTTGTTGGGCCATGCTGAATCATACCTTGTCGTACAGATTCCAAGTGAGATGTAACTACCTCTGGCTCCTGACCTTGCAAGTCGACAACCTCAATTTCATAGTTTGGGACTTGCTCTAAAATTTGCTGTTGTCCATCTGGTAAGATAATTGCTCGTAACATGTCGTGTCGCTCAATCAACCTCTGCAAAACTCGCTGGCATCGATTTATATCCAAATCGTCAACTTCGTACTCATCATAGGTATGCGCTCTCAAGTTGCCTAGCTCAAATCCTCTACTTTCTCCCAGCCAATATGCTTGCTGAATATCTGTGAGAGGAAAAGGCAGATGTCGTTGCTCTGGCGCTGGTATGATGTTCAATGCCGAAAGCTCATTATCTGGTGTTGCTATTTCTTGATCTCTTTGATGATCGACATTAGCAACTTTCATCTCAAGAGCAGTAGTGGTTTCGTTTCCACTTCGAGAGTGTTGTTTACCATCCAGTGACGACTCAGGAGTAGTTAAAAAAAAACCACCTGCTCGCATATCCTCAACACTTTGCTTCACAGCCTGAATTACATAATTAATATCTTCATCGGTGTGAGCAGTAGACAAAAATAGATTTCGACCTTCCCAAATATAAATTCCTTTTTCAATCATCTGATAGTGGAACAAATCTAGTTCCAAATTTAGATCTGACAATCGATCTACGGCTGTCGAATCCATTAAATTCTGCACAAGAGCAAAGCGGAAAAGCGAACCACAATGAAGAACTTGGATAGGTACTTGCTGTTGTTGGAAGTAAGTATTAATCTCTGCTGCTAACTTTGTAGTGCGTCGATTTAAATTTTGTTGTAATTCAGGCCCCTGCTGTTTGAGATACTTCAGGACAGCTAAAGCCGCAGCTGTAGTCAACGGATTCTTATTAAACGTTCCTCCGTAAAAAATAGTTCCAGGACGAGGACGTGACTGGTCACCATAATTCCATGCACCACCGTCCATTCCATCCATATACTTAGTCCTACCAGCAACAATACCAATCGGCATCCCGCCACCCAAGACTTTCCCGTAAGTAGCTATATCTGCATTGACACCGTACCACGCTTGAGCGCCACCCAGGTGAAGGCGGAAGCCTGTGATTACTTCATCAAAAATCAATATAATATTGTGGGCTTTAGTCAGTTCTCTTAAATCTTGCAAAAACTTTTGCGGTTGTATATCTGGATGATCGCTTTGTACTGGTTCAACGATCACAGCCGCGAGTTCTCCAGCATGTTGTTGAAGCAACTCTAAGGATTGGGGGTCGCCATATTTAAGGATTAATGTATCCTCTGCTAAAGATTGCGGAATCCCAGTTAGGGGCAGAGCCGCGGGTTTACCGTCTTCTGTTTGCGATAAAACTAGCAAAGATCCATCATACTGCCCATGATAAGAGCCAGAAAAGAAAGCAATTTTCGAGCGACTTGTAATACCACGCGCCAAACGGAGTGCGATCATAACTGCTTCTGTACCTGTGTTACAAAATGCAGCTCTATCCATACCTGTTAATTCACAGATTAGTTCAGCTACTTCACCTGCCCATCTCGACTGTGGGCCAATTTGAATGCCTTCTTTAATTTGAGCTTGCACAGCATCCATAATGAAAGATGGAGAATGACCAAACAGATGTACTCCAAAGCCCATTGACAAATCGATATATTCGTTGCCGTCTAAATCCCAAATTTTTGCTCCTTGAGAGCCTTTACCGACTATCGGATAAATTATCTCCTTAGTCAAAGGGCGGAATCTAGCGGCAGATCTTCTGTCTGCTAACACAGGATGATAAGCCTGCTTTTCCTTTTTAGAACTGGGAGTGCGATTGGTATAGCGAGCAATAAAAGAATCTAGATATAGTTGCTGCTGAGGAGTTAAATCACTTTTATGCTTTAAAGAAGTAGTAGATTGAGAAGGCGCAGACAGTTTACCGTTAGATTGAACATGAAGGGAGCATCTCAGTTTTTGAAGTGGCTCAAACCGACAATAATCCATTGAGGTAA
>JAYGHB010000105.1:0-74695 GCA_034931985.1 Halotia wernerae UHCC 0503 | reverse complement strand
GCAAAAAAGTTGGCGAATATGCCGGGCGTGTTTTATGTCGGGCTACAGGTAGTTTTGATATCTCTACCAAGACGGGAACAATTACAGGCATTAGCCACAAATCTTGTTCAGCAATTCACAAAAAAGATGGTTACTCATACGCATTTTGAAACTATTCTGACGGCGATTGAAATCGCCTGCCCCTTACCCCCATGCATAAATGCAGGGGCTTCCACGGGGCGAGGTTCTTGGTGAAGTAGAACAGCCTCATGATCAAGGCGATCGCTTTGTCGTCAAATTTTGACAATTCTCCAATTTTTGATGAATATCATTCGTTAAAAGGGAACAGGGAAATCCGGATTTTCATTACTGTTGCCTTCCCTGACCGAAGGGCTTGGTCATTAACTCAGATGGATTGGGTTGTGCAGTGTGAGCTAAATTGCCGAGTCGGTCACGTCTCAAGAAAATATTACGTGTATTAGTTACAATACCTTCGCCAATTTACGAGGGTAAGATGATGATACTTTAACCATTAACTCCCATTTCTTTGAGGGTTAGCAAAAACAATCAGTCCTAAAAATTCCTTTAAGGTTTCACACAAGGGTTTTTTAATGTATTGATGGCAGGATAAGGGTTTCAGATTCCAAACCACGTTTTCATCAAACCGCTTATATATGCTTAGTTTTGCCGTTTTTGCCAAAATTTATCTAGGCTCTTATTTTGGCAAAGGTATTGTTAGTTAGATATAATAATGACTCATTCTTTGTTTTCCTAAATGGAGAAACCAATGGGTCGCGCCAAAAAGGTTGTCCTGGCATATTCTGGCGGAGTTGATACTTCTGTTTGCATTCCTTACCTCAAGCATGAATGGGGTGTAGAAGAGGTGATTACTCTAGCAGCAGATTTAGGTCAGGGAGATGAGTTAGAACCAATCCGAGAAAAAGCTTTGAAATCGGGTGCAAGTGAATCCCTAGTGGCGGATGTGAAAGACAGCTTTGTTAAAGATTATGCCTTTTGTGCGATTCAAGCCAATGCCCTTTACGAAAATCGCTATCCCCTAGGAACTGCTCTTGCACGTCCGCTAATTGCCAAAATTTTAGTAGAAACTGCCCAAAAATATGGTGCTGATGCGATCGCTCATGGTTGCACCGGTAAGGGTAATGATCAGGTTCGCTTTGATGTCTCTGTCACCGCCCTGAACCCCAACCTGAAGATCCTCGCACCCGCGCGGGAATGGGGAATGAGCCGAGAAGAAACCATCGCCTATGGTGAAAAGTTTGGTATCCCCTCACCCGTGAAAAAATCTTCTCCCTACAGTATCGATAAAAATTTGCTTGGTCGTAGCATTGAAGCTGGTGTACTGGAAGATCCAGCAGTTGAACCACCAGAAGAAATTTATCAGATGACCAAAGCGATCGCCGAAACTCCCAATGAGCCAGAGTATATCGAAATTGGGTTTAATGGCGGTATTCCTACCACTCTTAACGGTATATCCCAAAAGCCAGTTGAACTAATTGAACAACTCAATCAGGTAGTAGGAAATCATGGCATCGGGCGGATTGATATGATAGAAAACCGTTTGGTGGGTATTAAATCCAGAGAAATCTATGAATCACCAGCTATGTTAGTGCTGATTCAGGCACACCGAGATTTAGAAAGCCTGACTTTGACAGCAGATGTTAGCCACTACAAACGAGGTATTGAGGAAACTTATACCCAAATTGTCTACAACGGTTTGTGGTACAGTCCACTCAAAAATGCACTGGATGCATTTATTCAAAAGACACAAGAACGCGTATCGGGAACCGTGCGAGTAAAACTTTTTAAAGGTAATGCTTCCATAGTTGGACGCTGGGGTGACAACTCACTCTATAGCTCTGACTTGGCTACCTACGGTTGTGAAGATTTATTTGACCACAAAGCCGCTGAGGGCTTTATCTACGTTTGGGGACTACCCACTCGTATTTGGGCGCAGCAGACTAGGGGTTAGGAGTTGGAAGTTAAGAGTTAGGAGAAGTTACTTTTTACTTCGCTCCTAACTCCTAACTATTCTCCCGTCGCACGCTTGATTTGGCGGGATTCCCACCACAGGGGTACAACAATCAAAACCACAAGAATTAGTAAGGCTGCGATCGCAAATTGACTTACCCACGCAACTAATTGTTCTAGAGAGACAACCCTACCAGCAAAGAAAGCTAATGTCACCATTGCACTAGCCCAAGTGGTTGCTCCTGCTAAGTTGTACAAAAAGAATTTTCCAAAAGGCATTTCAGCTATACCAGCTAATGGCGCTGCAAAAATTCGCAGCAAAGCGAAAAATCGTCCAAAAAATACAGCTTTAGCAGCGTTTTGACTAAATTGTTCTTTGATACTTAACAATCGTTCTTCCGAAATCCGAAAGAGTCTACCTACTTGTAGTAGAAAAGGCCAACCACCAAGCTTACCAATCCAATAGCCGCAAGCACCACCAATCACTGCACCCGCAATAGCATCACTGAGAACTAACCAGTAACTCAGTTCCTCACTGCCAGCTAGAAACCCACCTACTAAGGTAACAGTTTCTCCAGGAAGGGGAATACCCAAATTTTCTAGCAAAATTCCCAGAAAAATTGCCCAGTAGCCGTACTGATGAGCAAATTCCTGGATGTTCTCTAGTGAAATCAGATCAAGAGACATCCCGCACCGCCGCCTTTACAATTTTTTACCTTTAGTATATCTTGGCTCGTTTCTGGCTGGGGTGTCAATCAAGCTATGGCAATCCTAAAATAACAAGATCGGGGATCTGAGCCTCTCATTTTCAATGAGTATTGACGATCACCTTTTAATCGATTAATAGCATAAATACATACTTAAGACCCTAAAGTAACAGACATTTATAAAAAGTTTATAAATATCCCGGACAAATATAAAAATCTAGTAAAAGATACGTTTGATACTGAAATTATTCAGCGTTTATGCCTATATTTATGAAAGTTAACATAAATTATACGGCATAATACTGGCTCAAAATGTCTCAACTGCATGGCTGTAAATTCTCAAATCTGTGAATGAAACAGTAATTTTGCTGCTGAAACCTCATCAGTCATTGATGTCGAATTTTTGTTTTTGTTAAATGTTTCAACTACCGACTTAAATACATGGCTATCTCACAAGAATTGCAAGTGGTTTTATTTAAGCCCCAAGGAAGAATAGATCTAGAGGGTGGTATGGCTTTGAGTAAACAGATGGTTGATATAGTACCCCAGCCTCATCAACTCTGGGTTATTGATCTAGCAGATGTGGATTTTATGGATAGTTCTGGATTAGTCCCACTGGTTAAAGGGTTAACGACTGCGCGTCAGATTGGCTGTCGCCTTGTGCTTTGCAATGTGCAAGCCCCTGTACGGTTAATTTTGGAACTGACCCAATTAGATTCAGTGTTTGAAATTTTTAACACCTACGAGGATATTTTCACTAACGTCAACGATCGCAGTCTGGCGCTAGCAGGCTAACTTTTAATCGTTACAGAGAAACGTTGGGTGAACAAGGAAAATCTCCACAATTCTTAATAATCATTTAGAGTTTCTTCCTATCACCAGCGATCGCAGTATCGTCCTAATAGACTGGATTTGTCAGACACAACAACAATAGTAGTGAAGTTAGACAATCGCTTTGCAGCACAGCAATATCAATGACAGATAAATTAATTAATCTGATTGTTAAACGCTGAGCTAGTTAAAGCAGGTGCAGTGGGATATGGTCAAAGCAAATTTCACTCCTTTGCTACCCAAACTGCACCAGTTATGTAGCTGATGGATGGAAGTTTTAGAAGGTTAAACGCCTTTCAATATTAATGCTGATGCTACACAGCTAAGTCAATATATAGTGTTAACAAACTAAAAATGAGCTTCGCCGAACCTCTGAGCGCTCACGCCGAATTCCTTCTGTCTCTATTCGGCTGACGCTCACGGCGCAAGCCTGACTTCTGCTATATTTTACACAGTAGAAATATTATTTTGATTGGATATTGGGCGGGGAAAATTAGGTAAGTCAATACCACTGTGGCTGGAATTGCGGGTTTTAAGCGCCAATCGATAAGTTACACTTTGCAGTTCTGCCTGAAGTTGGCGGTTTTCTCGTTGTAGGATTGCCACTTTTTCTCTCACAGGAGTCATGCGCTCCTCAAATTTACGACGGTAAATCTGAGGTAACTCTTGTACTACTTGCTCTAACATCCGACTGCGATCGGTTAATTCTTGTACTGACTGCCGTAACTGATAAATTTCGGCATCACGAGTAGTAATTTGTTCTTGGTAGAATGTTACCTGCTGCTCTACAGCTTGCAACTGTTCTCGCAACGCCTGCAACTGACTCATATCGAGTTCAGGCTCAGAGCGTTGAGGTATAAAATTAGCGTTACCCTTCACCAAGCGGAAGAGTTCTTGAGATAACTGTTGCACTAATTGATCACGAAGTTGCAACTCTTGGCGAAGTTGCGATACTTCCGTAGAGAGAGCTTGAATGTTGGGTGTGTCAGTTTGGCTCACAGTGGCTTACAGCTCCCATTGACGTATCTTGTCCAAATTTTAGGTATAACTGCGATAGTACTGCCTTTGGCAAGTACTTGTTAATTTAGCATTCCCAACCAAGCCATAAAAAAGGTCAAAGGTAAAAATTTTTTTAGATTTATTTTAATCAGTACTGAGTGTTGAAGCTCGAAAAACTCAATATCGCTAGTCCGTTTAAGGGGAGAACCTTTTCTTGTGTCTTCTTTTCGCAGTGCTGAAGAGCTGCGTGGCGGCTCTTCAGCACTGGTTATTCAACTTGCCTTAAGCAGCCGGTACAGGTGCAGGTACAGGTGCAGGTACAGCAGCGCTTTCCGCTTTTTCTTCCCTTGGAAGTTCCTGTTTAATTGTCATGTAGCGAATCACTTCTTCGCTCAAACGCATTGCACGTTCCATAGGCGCAATAGCATTTCCGGGGCTAGTGTAGTTCATCTGGATGTAGATGCCATCCCGGTGCTTTTTAATTTCATAAGCAAGGCGGCGCTTACCACGATTTTGAATTTGCATATCCTCAGCACCTTGCTCTTGGAGCAAGTTCTGATATTTTGCAATTGCTTGCTCAACTTGTTCGTCTCCCAGGTCAGGACGCAGAATGTATATTGTTTCGTAAACTGTGGACATGGTTTTAAGTATCCTTATGGACAAAAATGGTTGCTGATATCGATTCATACAAGCTTTTGAGAGGAAATACCAGTATTAGTCAACATTTGAAGCAACAAGGAACTATAATCTTACCAGTTTTCAATTTGGATCATTAGCCTAATCCGTCGAAATTTGCATCTTTAATTAAGAAGCTATCTGTGAGTAACTAAAGAGCAGATTGCCAAAATTGATCAAGCTATCAGCTCGCCCAAAGGGTATGCTAGCCAAGTAGAGCCTATAGCTATTGGTTTCAGGTTAAAACCTCCACTACAAATTGAATGTTGTGTTAACCGCTATCAGCTTTTAATTGCAGACAAAAGGATATTAATCAAGGTTATGGCGCAGCGCTATGTGCGAGTTCAAAATTTAGAAGGAAAGATTTACTATGGGTTGCTACAACTATCCCTCAGTGTACAGGTGCTGGATGCTCCACCCTGGTTGCAAGGACAACCCACAGATTTAAATTTAGAACCAGATAACTACCAAATTCTTCCTCCCTGCGCTCCTTCAAAAATTGTGGCGGTAGGTAAGAATTATGCAGATCATGCGGCTGAAATGGGAACTTCAGTTCCAAGTGAGCCGTTAATCTTTCTCAAACCACCTACAGCTGTGATTGCCTCAGAGACCGAAATTATGTATCCTCTCCAGTCGCAACGGGTAGACTACGAAGGTGAGTTAGCATTAGTAATTGGCGATCGCGCTTTTAATTGCACACCAGAAGAAGCCCAAACAAAAATTTGGGGTTATACCATCGCTAATGATGTGACAGCGCGGGATTTACAACAAAAAGATGGTCAATGGGCTAGAGCCAAAGGTTTTGATACTTTCTGTCCCCTAGGCCCTTGGATCGTCCGAGAATTAAATCCTGGAGCTAGATTGCAGACTTTTTTGAATGAAGATGCTAATCCAGTGCAATCTGCCTGTATTGATCAGATGGTGTTTCCCCCTGATGTTCTGGTGTCTTATATTAGCCAGACAATGACCTTGCTACCTGGAGATGTAGTACTAACTGGTACACCATTAGGTGTCGGCCCATTGCATCGAGGCGATCGCGTCCGCATTGAGATCGAAGGCATCGGTCGCCTGGAAAACACAGTAGCAGCCTATTAACTGTTAGCGCACTTGCATATAGACTGCATCAGAAATTGCCGGAATTTCTGCATAACGCCCCATTACGGACTGGATAACCGAATATGCAACTGCTGCTAAAATTCCTATAAAAATTGTTGTAGATAAAGTTTGGATGGCAAAACCACCACTGGGAATTAGTCCAACAACATCAGTTAGGATACTGAACAAAAATATCACAATGTCCAAAAGGATTGCTTGCATGGTGTTGAAACGAATAAAGTGACTGATTTTTTCGTTTCTGACTACTAATAAGAACAAAGCAAAGAAAATTATCAATCCTGCATAACGAACACCATAATAAATCCTCAGCAATGGCATCAGGGGCAGAAATAGCACTAGTAGAGGTGGGAACTGTGCTATCAAAAATTGACCGAAGGCAAAAACCTCGATGATCGGAAGCAAATAAGGTAAACAGGCAAAAATTCTATCTTTAATTGTTGTAGACCCACGCCAAGTCATTGTGCGTTCTCCTGTGGCTAAATTTAGAGAGTTACTTGAGCCTAGGATAACGCAGTTACTTGGCCTTGCTCGTAAATGTGATTATTCTATGTGGGCAATGCGGAAGCCCATCATACACTCATACTGGGCTGGTTGCTGTTCTGTAAGTTTGCGGATGGCTTGGCCGCAATACAGTTGACCTTTGCGCCAACGGGGTTTACCACTACCATCAGCAAGTAAACACGACTGGCAAACCTGCTCAGGAGCAAAGATTTGATTGTCTGTTAAAATGACTAGCATCCAATCCCTCCTTATAAATCCTCATTATTACCCGCATTTTGTCAAGGGAAGATATGCTTGATATTCTTCCCAAAAGCGACTTCAGGTAGATTGGGGTGACACTGTAGATGGGAATTATTGAAATTTGTGATCGCAAAGGACACCAGAAGTTTATTCTGACGCTCTTTTCGGCAACAATGGGGGTAGTAGTTGAAAATCGTCAACGAAACCTTCATCTATTATTTATTGTATGTTGTGTATCAATACCTTTGCCAAAATAAGAGCCTAGATAAATTTTGGCAAAAGTGGCAAAATTAAGCATACATAAGCGTTTCGATGAAAAGGTGGTTTTTCATCTGAAACCCTTATCCTGCTGTCAATACGTTAAAAAACCCTTGTAGGAAACCTTAAAGGAATTTTTAGGACTGATTGTTTTTGCCAACCCTCAAAGAAATGGGAGTTAATGGTTAAAGCATCATCATCTCACCCTCGTAAATTGGCGAAGGTATTGGTGTATCTTATATGATTAGATTCTTTAGTAAAAAGTCATACATAAACTTTTGCACCAGAGTTTAGCAGGGACAGCCAGTGCTATCCATTGCATCCCTATTAAATAACAATGGAGCTATAGAACTTGATATTAGGATATTAGGGAAATTATGATCATTAACATCTTTATCGCTCTGGCATTTAAATAATAAATATGGGCTGTTATGGTTAAGTGCTGTAACCTAACCAGCAAAAATCAACTATTGTACAAATTTCCCCAAGGATAATTGTAAGTGACTAAGACTAATTCAGACTTTTTGGCTAACTCAGATCCCGCGATCGCACAATTACTCAACCAAGAACTACAACGTCAACGCGACCACTTGGAATTGATTGCTAGTGAAAACTTTACCTCTGCTGCGGTACTAGCTGCTCAAGGTTCGGTATTGACAAATAAATATGCCGAGGGATTGCCTGGGAAACGCTACTATGGCGGTTGTGAATTGATTGATCAAGTCGAGCAACTGGCGATTGACAGAGCTAAACAACTATTTGGTGCTGCTCATGCGAATGTCCAACCCCACTCCGGCGCACAAGCAAATTTTGCAGTTTTCCTGACTCTACTAGAACCAGGAGACAAAATCATGGGGATGGATTTGTCTCACGGGGGACATCTTACCCACGGTTCACCTGTGAATGTCTCAGGGAAGTGGTTTCAAGTTTGTCACTACGGCGTTAGCCAACAAACAGAACAACTCGATTATGACCAAATTCGGGAGTTGGCGCTAAAGGAGCGTCCGAAACTACTGATTTGTGGTTATTCAGCATATCCCCGCGTGATTGACTTTGTAAAGTTCCGCAGCATTGCTGATGAAATAGGTGCTTATTTACTGGCGGATATTGCCCATATCGCTGGTTTGATTGCTACTGATCTGCACCCCGATCCAATTCCTTATTGTGATGTAGTTACAACAACTACCCATAAAACTCTCCGCGGCCCCAGGGGAGGATTAATTTTGACCCGCGATGCCGAACTCGGTAAAAAGCTAGATAAATCAGTTTTTCCTGGCACTCAAGGCGGCCCTTTAGAACATGTTATTGCTGGTAAAGCAGTAGCATTTGGTGAAGCTCTCAAGCCAGAGTTTAAAACTTATTCGGCTCAAGTTATTGACAATGCCCGTGCTTTAGCAACTCAACTACAAAATCGGGGTTTAAAAATAGTATCTAATGGCACTGACAATCATTTAATGTTAGTAGATTTGCAGTCTATTGGACTGACAGGCAAGCAAGCAGATCAGTTGGTGAGCCAAGTAAATATTACTGCGAATAAAAATACTGTTCCCTTTGATCCACAGTCACCTTTTGTAACTAGTGGACTGCGTTTGGGTTCTCCAGCAATGACTACAAGAGGATTGGGAGAAATAGAATTTACCGAGATTGGTGATATTATTGCCGATCGCCTACTAGCTCCAGATTCAGAAACAGTTGCTCAAGATTGTCGGCGACGAGTCGCAGCATTGTGCGATCGCTTCCCCTTGTATCCTCACTTGGAAATTCCTGTACCAGCCCTAGTCTGATGTTCATAGTAACTCCTGTAGTTTGAGGAGTTGCGAGATCCCCGACTTCTTTAAGAAGTCGGGGATCTGACCACCATTACAAAAAATTCCCCTACTGATAAAAATCTGAAATGTAGTAGATATGAGGTAGAAAGCTACCTCCACACATTTTTGTCTTAGCAAACTACTTATTTGAAGATACAGATGCTTCCTCAGATTTATCATCTGATTGCCTTCCTCGTCGCCGCAGTAGTCGTTCTGTGGACTACTCCTGATGTCAAAAACATTGGTATAAAAAGTGGACGTGTAGATCAACCTGGCGATCGCAAAGTCCACAAACACCCAATGGTACGCCTGGGAGGAGTTTCTATCTTTGCAGGTACTATCACCTCTCTATTAATTGTTTGGTGGTTGGGTGGATTTGCCAATCTACCCCTTGACAAAGAGTGGCAAATTTGGGGTGTAACTTTAGGCGGTCTTGGCTTTTTTTTGATTGGTTTAGCAGACGATTTGTTAAATTTGTCTGCCTTAAAACGCCTACTCATGCAAATAGTTGTTGCGGCTGGTGCGTGGAAAGCAGGCGTAAGTATAGATTTCATCAGTATTCCCACAGTCGGGATAGTTGATCTCGACTGGCTGAGTTTGCCGATCACAATTATCTGGCTGGTAGGAATGGTCAATGCCATTAACTGGATTGATGGTTTAGACGGTTTAGCTGCTGGAGTGTCTGGAATTGCTGCCGTAGTGATGCTGTTTGTGTCTTTACTGATGCACCAACCAGCAGCAGCCCTAATCGCTGCGGCCTTAGCTGGTGCATCGCTGGGATTTCTGCGCTATAATTTCAACCCTGCACAAATTTTCATGGGAGATGGCGGATCTTATTTTATGGGATTCACCTTAGCATCTGTGGGTGTAATTGGTCTAGTAAAAATCCCTGCTTTTACTGCCGTCATCTTGCCTTATGTAATTTTGGCAGTGCCAATTGTAGATATGTCAGCAGTGATTTTGACACGAATTTGCCGTGGTGAATCACCTTTTGTCGCGGATAAACGCCACCTACACCACCGACTTTTAAAGGTGGGTCTATCCCATCGATGGACAGTTTTGTTTATTTACTCTTTGACTTTGTGGGTGGGAAGTTTAGCATTAGCGATCGCTGGCATTCCCAGTGGCATTGTTTATGCCTGTGGTACAACTTCACTGTTAGGTTATGCTATTTGGCGTGTTTGGAAACTCTCTAGACAATCTTAATTGATAACTTATAATTGATAACGCTTGCTTGCGATGAGTGCAGAAATTATTTGTGTTGGTACAGAAATGCTGCTGGGAGATATACTCAACAGTAATGCTCAATTTATTGCCCAGCAGTTAGCACAGCTAGGTATTCCTCATTACTATCAAACAGTAGTTGGAGATAACCCAGAACGACTGAAGCAAGTTATAGAAATTGCTATTTCAAGAGCGCAAATTCTCATTTTCACTGGTGGACTTGGCCCCACACCGGATGACCTAACCTGCGAAACCATCGCTGATTTTTTTGGTGTCCCCTTAGTAGAACGGCCAGAAATCATCGAAGATATAACTGAGAAATTTACCCAACGCGGTCGGGTTATGACACCAAGTAACCGCAAACAAGCTTTGATTCCCCAAGGCGCAGAAATTTTACCCAATCCCACTGGTACAGCACCTGGTATCATCTGGCAACCGCGTTCCCAAATCACAATTTTCAACTTTCCCGGTGTGCCATCAGAAATGCATCGGATGTGGGAAGAAACAGCAGTACCCTTTCTCAAAAGCCAAGGCTGGGGTAAAGAAATTATTTACAGTCGGAGTTTAAAGTTTTGGGGCATCAGTGAGTCGGCTTTGGCAGAAAAAGTTGCGTCCTACTTTAACTTGCCCAATCCCACAGTAGCGCCTTACGCAGGGAAGGGGGAAGTAAGACTGCGAATTTCTGCAAGAGCTACTTCAGAAAAAGCAGCAGAAGCTTTGATTTCGCCAATTGAGAAACAAATTAAAGAAATTGCTGGACTAAATTATTACGGTGCAGATTATGACACCCTAGCTTCTGTGGTTGGTCAGTTGTTACGAACAAGCAAAGAAACGCTATCAGTTGCCGAATCCTGCACTGGTGGCGGATTGGGGCAAATGTTGACTGAAATCTCTGGAAGTTCTGATTACTTTTGGGGTGGGGTAATATCTTATGACAACTCGGTAAAAGTTGGACTATTGGGGGTCAACTCTGAAGATTTAGATAAATTTGGGGCGGTAAGTGCTACTGTTGCAGAACAAATGGCTGTTGGGGTAAAAACACGCCTTGCAACTACTTGGGGATTGAGTATCACTGGTATTGCTGGCCCCAGCGGTGGGACGGATACCAAGCCGGTAGGTTTAGTTTATATCGGTTTAGCTGGGCCAAAAGACGAAGTGGCAAGTTTTGAATATCGGTTGGGGACAATGCGGGGACGTACTCTAATTCGTCATGTAAGTGCAAGTACAGCGTTAGATTTGCTGCGGCGGCAGTTGTTAACAAGAAAGCATAATTAATCATCGCCGATAAACATCGATAAAGTTGTTAAATAGTAGCCGCAGCGTATATTCATAAGGCAAAAAATTATGCAAAAGACTCCGTGAGTTGCACTCACAAGTAAAGATGAAAATCTCTCTTGCAATGCCCAATGACGGCAGTTGCTCCACTTGAAGAGCAGCGCCTTGCGCGGGTTCCCAAGGCAGCTTTTGGGGGGAAACTTCCTCCCAAAACGTGCCGCCGCGTTGTGGCGACTGCGGGGGAGACCCCAGGCGCTCGCGGACTCGCGCTTCGCTACGCTATCGCGCAGCGTCTCCCCTTCTCCTTTTGGGAGATGCCGTAGGATGCCCGTACCCCTGCGCTTAAGCAAGCTACGCGTAGCGTCTCCTAAAGGAGAAGGGTTGTAGGGAGAAGACCGCACTGCCTCCCCAATGCCCATTTTCAAAACTTATTCTATATAGCAATTGGGAGCAAATACCTTTATTATGTGCCGTTTACTTGCCTACCTCGGCTCGCCTGTTTCTCTGGAACATCTTTTATATAAACCAGAACATTCTCTGATAGTTCAGAGTTACCAACCCCGCGAAATGACTTCTGGGGTAGTAAATGCAGATGGCTTTGGTGTGGGTTGGTATCATAGTCAAAAAGATACTGAACCTTTTACCTACAAAAATACGCTGCCAATTTGGAATGACGTAAATTTACTTAATCTCAGCCGCTATATTGAATCAAAATGTGTACTAGCTTATGTTCGCAGTGCTACACCAGGGCAAGCATTAGATTTTGCTAATTGCCAACCGTTTAACTATCAACAACAGCTATTTATTCACAATGGCTACATTCAAAATTTCCGGCAAACATTACATAGAAAAATTCGCAGTACTTTAACTCCAGATTTTTACGAAAAAATCAATGGCAATACAGATTCGGAACATATCTTTGCGTTGTTACTTTCTCAAGCACAAATCAACCAACATCGACCTCCAGAATATGCTTTACGCATGACACTAATAACGCTATTAGAAATGGCAAAACGCTATCAAGTAGAGGTCTCAGCAAATATAATTTTTAGCGACGGAAATCGGTTGATTGCTTCCCGCTTTGCCAGTACTTCACCTGCGCCCTCGCTGTACTGGCTACGAAATGATCCGACTTTCCCTAAATCTATAATTATTGCCTCTGAGCCACTATTTGTTGGTAATTGGACTGCTTGTCCAGAAAATAGCATTATCAGTGTGGGAGAAGATTGTGAGATCCAAGTTGAGCAAATCTAGTATTAAAGAGGCTATTTTTCAAGCCTTACAAGAATGTCGTCCTAAAACTATGGCGATATTTGAAGATATGGACGAAGTTACATTTCGTAGTCAGCCTCATCCTGACTTTAGCCCCGTTGGTTGGCATTTAGGGCATATTGCCTATACTGAGTCTTTATGGTTGCTAGAACATAGTGCAGGTTTACCTTGTTTGTTTCCCCAATACCGTAAGCTTTTTGCGGCTGATGGTTTACCCAAATCAGAACGTGTTCAATTACCAAACCTAGAAGAAACTTGTTATTACCTCAACACAGTTCGAGAAAAAGTCCTAGAATGTTTAGAAATTGCTGATATTGAGCAACAAGAGCGTCTTTGGCAATTTTTAATCCAGCACGAAAGCCAACACTCCGAGATTATCAGTTTTGTATTGGAATTAATCAATGCTCAAAAGTCAATAGTAAATAGTCAAGAATGGGAATTTCTTGATTACTTTGTTACTCCAAATCTACCTTTGGCGATCGCTCCCCAAAAAACAACTCATAATCTCGAAGAGATGATTCAAATCCCAGCGGGTGAATTTGAGCAAGGGAACAACTCAATTGATGCTTTAGATAACGAGCGCTTCGCATTTAAAGTATATTTAGACACTTATTGTCTTGACCGCTATCCTGTGACTTGTGGGCAGTATCGGTCATTTATAGAGGCGGGAGGCTACCAAAATCCCCGGTGGTGGTCAAAATTGGGGTGGCAATGGCTACAAACAGAGCAAGTAAAACAACCGCTTTATTGGTGTAGCAATCGCATTTGGGATGATCATCCTGTTTATGGTGTTAGTTGGTACGAAGCCGAGGCATATTCGCGGTTTGTAGGGAAGCGATTACCCACAGAAGCTGAGTGGGAAAAAGCAGCCAGTTGGGATGTTAAAGCTAATCGTCGCCGCACCTATCCGTGGGGAGATGAAGCACCAACAGCCCAATCGCAAAATTGTAATTGCGATCGCCTAATTGGCAAAACCACAGCAGTAGATGCCTACCCTGCTGGGCAAAGTGCCTATGGCTTGTACGATACCCTAGGCAATGTCTGGGAATGGACAGCTTCCTGGTTCGATGGTTACAAAGGTTTTCAAAGTTACCCTTACATCGGTTACTCACAAGTTTATTTTGACAAAAAGCACCGTGTTTTAAAAGGTGGTAGTTGGGCAACTCGCCCTTGGGCGCTGCGTTCGAGTTTTCGCAACTGGTATCATCCCAATGTGCGCCAAATTTTCGCCGGGTTTCGTTGTGCTAGTAGCACAATCGTGAGTGCTGATTAAAAACAATCGGCACTATTTTAATGGGTAAACCCGTAAATATAGCTATCAATCTATAGTAATCTAGCTCAGGCTTGATTTTATTGGCTATGGCGATGTGTTTCACTGACTGGAGTAAAGGTTAGTCCTCAAAAGGAACCTATTACACCGAACATCTGGAGGTTGAATGTCAATATCTAAAGCTGCTATCAGCAAGACTTCCCAAGACAATATCGAAAAACGCTTGCAGATAGAGCGTTTGATAGAAGCAACTCGAATAGTTGCGTCTAGTGCTGGAAGTGATGTCGTCAAAGGGTTAACTCAAACACCCAAATCCCTACCACCCTGGTACTTCTATGATGACCGTGGTTCTGAACTATTTGAGCAAATTTGCGAGTTACCAGAATATTATCTGACGCGCACAGAAACATCGATATTACAGCAGTGTGCTGGTGAAATTGCCAAAATAACTGGGGCTTGTGAATTGGTAGAACTTGGTAGTGGTAGTTCTACCAAAACCCGTATCCTCCTAGATGCTTATCAACAACTAGGCTACCCCCTGCACTATCTGCCGATTGATGTCAGTGCAGGGATATTAGAAACTAGCGCTAGGCAACTACTAGCAGATTATCCTTCACTCCAAGTTCATGCACTAGCTGGAACCTACGAACTAGCTTTAGCACAACTTTTACCAACGCAGTTATCTAGTAGGATGATTTGTTTTATCGGTAGCACTTTAGGTAATCTCCAGCCTCAACAATGTGATGTTTTCTTTTCCCAAATTACAAATGCTCTGCAAGTGGGAGAGTATTTTTTATTGGGGATAGACTTGCAAAAACCAAAACATATTTTGGAACCAGCTTATAACGATCGCCAAGACGTGACAGCAGCCTTTAACCTCAATATGTTAGATCATTTAAATCGACGGTTTGAAGGGAATTTTGACACAACGCAGTTTGAACACTGGGCATTCTATCATGAAACTGAGAATCAAATAGAGATGCATTTACGAAGCTTGCGATCGCAAACTGTCCAATTAAAATCTCTCAACCTCACCATTAATTTTGCCGCAGGTGAAACTATCCTCACTGAAGTTTCCCGCAAATTTGACCTCAATACCATACAGCAGCAACTCACAGCATGGGGTTTAGTACCGCGCCATGTCTGGACTGATCCTAATCAATGGTTTGGTTTGTTGCTTTGTCAACTGCAAGCAATTTAACAGTAGTATGCGTTGATTTTTTTGAAATTTTGTTTGTAGGGTGGCATTGCCCACCTTACTTTAAAACTTCGACCTCATGAGCAATACTTGTTGGTTTAGGAATCGGTAAACCATCTTCCAGCATCCCTTCTATATGAAATTCAATAGCTTCTGCAATCATCTGTTTTACCTCTTCTATGGTTTCACCTGTAGCTACGCAACCTGGTAAGTCAGGAACATAAGCAGAGTAATTGCCATCTGCCTTTTCAATCACCACTGCATACTGCATCACTGTTCTCCTTATAACTGTGCTTGTCGCCAAATACTACTTAGAGTACCAGCTGCTAAGTCGTCAGACAATTTAGCTGGAACTGTAACTACACCGGATTTTTCAGAATGCTTAAACTGTCGATGACTACCTTTAGTTCTATCAAGATACCAGCCATCAGCTTCTAGTTGTTTGATTACATCGCATACTTTCATACTACTACTTATCTGCACAGGTAAAATTTACGTTACAGATAGAGTGTCTTATTGAGAAAAGAAAGTAAATGACATTGTGTCGTATTTTTGTCCGTTATTTTTTCAATAGATTACAGCATTATTACTTTATTAGAACTTACGCACTCGTGACGCAAAACTAAGCTTTTGCGATTACTTCGCTTCTCTACGATGCCCATCTGAATGAAAGCCAGTATCTAACCAGAGAGCTACAGAGTGAGTTTAGCCTTGGACTATATGGGCAACGATGGAAATATGGTATGGAATTATGGACTGATTGGGTACTAAAATTGATTGCCCTCAAACCTCATAAACGCCTCTATTTTCATCGGGGCTTTTATGCTCTCTCCCTTATACAATAAGCTTTGTAGTTAGGTTGTCACCCGTTAAGGGCATGGAGATAGTTTCCAACCACTCTGTTTATACTCTAAGGATGCCCTGGTTTAGAGTCTGCGAAATACGCGTAGCGTCTTTGTCAGGAGAAGAGTAGGTGCAGAGGCGCAAAGGTACAAAGAACAACAAAGGTAATTTTGGCATTTCATATTCTGATTCAGCAACGCCTTTTTTACCAGGCATCTTTTTTTTGCAATTATCAAAGATTCTGGTAATTGCTGACCAAGTTCTTTCTGCCATTGCCTGTTTCGCTGTCGAATTTAATTTCGACACCCAAGCTTGCTTAACTTTGCGCTCGCTGGAGGCGATTGAGGATGCGGTTGGCAAGGTCTACATCTGTCACTGGCTTGCACAGGTAGTCATCGGCACCGACGTTAAAAGCTTGATTCTGGGTTTTCGCATCTGCTAGCACACTCAAAAATAAAATGGGTAAACGCCGCCAACGTGGGTCATTCCGCACGATTTGGCACAGTTCAAATCCATTGATTTGGGGCATATTTACATCTAACACTAATATATCGGGTATTACAGCTTGCAGCACTGTCCAGAATTGCTGAGGATCTGCCAAGGTGGTGACTTTAAATCCCCAAGGATTGAGCAGTGTCGGTAGGGTACGTAACCAATCTTGATCGTGATCGACAATCATCACTTTTGCTGCTATATCTGCACCACTCAGCAGTTGCATGATAGCAGCGATCGCCTGTTCTGGAGCAATGGATCGTTCTAAAAACAGCTTACCACCCCGCCGCACCACTTCTAGACGGTCTGTCAACTCACCGCGATCGCCCATCACCAAAATCGGCAGTTTGGGGTGATGCTGTGTCAAAATTGGCAACCACTCCCAAAAATCTGTAATTTCTGTCTGGGATTGAGATGAAGCTGAGGGAATCGACAGCAAAATCGCCTGGGGAAATTCAGCGATCAACTCAGAGGCGAACCAGGCCTTAGCTACTTTTATTGTGGGTGCGATCGCTGTACGAATGCCATAACTGGTTGCTACTTTAACTAAGGACTCAGTAAAGTTAGGCTCTTGATCTACAATCAACAACAGCGGTGATTGCTCAGCAGGTAACTGTAACTTCTGGATTGAAGTGGTGTTTTGAATTTCCTGTTGTAGGATACTTACTAAGGTCTCCATTAAAGGTGCATGTTGCGATCGCAGCGGTTTGTGACTATTTAGCAAATGCTCCAGTTTGCGTGCTATTTGCATTGCCATTGTTAGTCCAAGAGTTCCTAAAGTTCCCACGAGTTTGTGAGTAATCTGTTGCGTTTGTTCTTGAAGTTGATGGTGAAGTGAATTAACTTGCAAGTCTTTCACAGTCTGAGATACTACCGTCAATTGTTCAAGAATTTTTGGTCTGTGGGCTGCCCAGGTTTCATTGAGGAATGCGAGGTATTGTGCTTGTTGTTCAGGGTAGCGATCGCCTACAACTTCTGGTGTGGCTGAATGCGTTGCTTTTAAAATCTCCACAGTCGTAGAATTACCTCGGAGTAGCGTTTCTTGCCCAGGTGCTTTTAGGTAATATCCTCGGCCATTGACTGTAGCAATAAAATCGGAGGGAGCGCCTGCTGCTACTAGTTTATGACGCAATCGCCGGATATGAGAGCGTACCGTCGCCTCCGCCGGAAATTCTTCTGAAGACCATAAGCGATCTAAAATTTCATTGGTACTAAATACGTGCTGACTATCCCAAAGCAAAAGTTCTAGTAACCGATATTCTTTGGTGGTGAGAATTAGGGGTTGATCGTTATAGGTTACTTCACAAGTGCTAGGGTTCAGAAGTAAATCCCCCCAAGTCAAGATCGGGAAAGGGCTAACGCTGCTACGGCGCAACAAGGCTCGAATCCGGGCGATCAGTTCCAATCCATCAAACGGCTTGACTACATAATCATCTGCACCTGCATCCAATCCCTTAACTTTAGTGGTGCTGGTATCTTGAGCTGTGAGTAAAAGAATTGGCGTAGTGTATCCTTCCGCCCGAAAGCGTTGGCATAAACTAATACCATCCAACTTGGGTAACATAATATCCAACACCATGAGGTCATATTCAAAAGTTGAACCGTATGTCCAACCCATTTCACCATCTTTGACTGTATCTACAACGTAGTGATGTGCCACTAGGCTCTTTGTCAAAACCGCAATTAGTAACTCATCATCTTCTACAACCAATATTTTCATAAATACCTGCTTGTATGCACAAGTTTAGTCAGGTTTTCGCAGTATAGTCAAAACCTTCTCAAAGTCCTATCTTCTTGTAGGCATAGAAGTTTATCAGAAGTCGGCAGGAAATTTTATCCCCTCGTGGATGGATAGGGATACCCCCCGCCGCTTGGGTCATTGGGCATATCTTCCCCATGCTCAAAAACTCCACCGCCAGGGGATGGAGTTTTTATAATTGGAGTTGCCAATGAAGAATCCTAGCAATTTGATCAGGTAAATCCAGCGAGTTAAAAGGTTTGGTAATCACACCACTCACACCCAAATCGTTAAACTGCCGTTTTTCTGAAGTCTGTGCTTTGGCAGTTAAAAAAATCACTGGGATATGTTTAGTCTCAGAATGGGACTGGAGTGCTTTAAAAGTAGCAATACCATCCATATCGGGCATCATCACATCTAACAAAATGACATCAGGTTGTTCAATTTGGGCAGTTTGGATACCTTTGGGTGCTGAACTAGCGGTGAATACATCCCAACCCGCCGTCATGCGGATGCCAAACTGCACCACTGTTTGAATAGTTTCTTCATCATCAATGATTAAAACCCGTTTGGTAGCCATCTAAACCTCCGGGATACTCCCGCCACAGTCGCAGACTTGGCGGTGAAGGGGGATAGGAGCGGCGATGCGGAGCTTCACCCCGACAGATGTTAAGTATCGCTTGACGACAAAGAGGGTGAGCGACAAATCGCTAAATCTTTGCAACAACTTTATGAGCGCAAGTATAGCCCCTGTCTGCATTTGAGGTAAAATTAATATAGGCAGAGTGGCGGTAATTCGCACTGCCGAACACCTGAACCTTCTCCCAAGGGGAGACGCTAACGCGAAGAAAACAGAGTGTAGGGAGTTCCAGAAAGGAGAGATACTTGTTATCCCCGTTTTCTGGGTAAAACACTTTACGGATAAAGGATTGAACATTTAGTTTTACTTGTTCAAAACGGCGGTCTGGACGGATCGTTGCTGCCTGTGGAGGATACTGGAATACCAGTCTTGTGAATCAGGAAACTCTGACTGCGAAGTTAGATGCTCCCGTTACACCGCTTGCGGTTAGCGGGAGAGCGTCACAGAAACCCGTCTCTTACCCAGGCAAAGTTGGCAATGTGAAACAAAAGGAACTGCCTTCTCCCAGTATACTTTCTGCCCAAATTTTACCTTCGTGTTGTTCAATAATTTTGCGGCAGATGGCCAAACCTAAGCCTGTACCCCCTTTTTTGCGCGAATCTGACGAATCAACTTGTTGGAATCGTTCAAAAATGCTTTCGAGTTTGCTCTGAGGAATCCCTTGTCCTTGATCGTGGACGCAGAATAAAACTTGAGATGCTTGTTCGGATTCAGCCGTTAACCAAACAGTTCCACCCGGTGATGAAAATTTGATCGCATTACTGAGTAGGTTAGTGAGTGCTTGCACGATGTAATCGGAATCTACCCAAATCTGGATATCTACAGGCTGGGTTGCGAGTTTCACTCCATGTTGCTGCGCCATCGGTTGCATAGCTTCAGTTGCCTGAATCATGAAATCTGCCGCGTTGCAGGCTTGCTTTTCCATTGTGAATTTGCCTAACTCAATCCGCTGCAAATCCAAAACGTTATTGACCAAACGGACTAATCGTTCGGTGTTTTCATCGGCAATTTCTAGCATTTGCTGTCCATCGGTTGAGAGGGTTCCCAATCGCCCTGTCACCAGGATTTTTAAGGCACTGTGTAATGAAGTCAAAGGAGTCCGCAGTTCGTGACTGACTACAGAGATAAACTCATCTTTGGTGCGTTCAATAGCTTTGCGATCGCTGATATCACTGGCGAGAGAAAAGAATCCTTTGACAATTTGTTGCTCATCGATATGGGGAATATAAGTGATATTAAACGAACGAGAATTGCCATCACACAAAACTATTTCATTTTCATAAGTCACTACATGACCTAATAAAGCTGCTTCTACATGAGTTTGCATTCTTTGGTAGCAATCTTCTCCCCATACTTTTTGAATATGGCAACCGTGAATATCGGCTGGGGACTTTCCTAACCAATCTTCATAAGCTTTATTATTAAAATGATAATGTTGTTGATCATCGACGTAGGCAATGAATACCGGCAAAGCATTAGTAATTAAGCGCAATTGTTCTTCGCTGCGCCGCAAGGCTGATTCTGCTTGCATTCGGTCATTGATTTCTTGATGGAGATTGCGGTTGACATCTTGGAGTTCGGCTGTGCGAACTTCGACAATTTCTTCGAGATTTTCTAGTAATTGTGCCTGAGCTAAAGCGATACTAATTTGATCTGCTAGTTGTTGCATCAATTCCAACTCAAAATCTACCCATTGTCGGGAGCGATCGCAGTGATGAGCAATTAATAATCCCCAAAGTTGATTTTGGCAGTTCGATTCGCTTTGTTGATGAGAATTGAGGTTTTGCAGAATCGGTACAATCAGTTTGGATTTAATATCAAATTGATCGATAAACTCAATCAAACATTGTGCTAATCCATTATCGGGATTATGAACATCAGCGATCGCCCGCACGCGTCCCTCGGCGTATAGTTGCTGATACTCCTGAGGAAACACTTCTTCGGGAAACTCTAAGTCTAAAATGGCAGGATAATCTGGCAAAACGGCTTCGCTAATAGCTTTACCTGTACCATCCGCTAAAACTTGATAAATTAGTACCCGATCTGCTTGCAGAATCCGTTGGACTTCTGTAACTGTAGCCCGCAAAATTTCTTTCAACTGCAAAGATTGGCGAATTTTCAGGGTAACTTCCGAAAACAACTCAACCCATTGTCGCTGACACCATAATTCGTCTTCTGCGGCTTCCTTGCGGTCAGTGATATCGCGTAAGATCATCAGATGACGCTGGGGAACCACATTCAAAGTTAAGGTGTACTCTACCTCTCGTCGAATGCCATCAGGGCGCAATAAATCAAATTTGCCAGTCTGTTGGCTCCCGGCTTGAATGCTAAAACAGATTTGTGCAAAGTCGAACTTAGTATCTGTAAAATCAGCTAAGATTTGCCCAATCAGTGCTGTATGAGACAAACCAAATAGTTGACAAGCGGCAGCATTTACTTCTATAAGAAAACCTCGATCATCCGTAACGGCGATCGCATCATAAGCTCTCTCAAAAATGGGTTGGAGTAGTGGCTGCTTTTCTACCCGCTGCTTGGTATTTTTTGTACCGGATTTGTGTAAAGATGAACGTTTAGACATAGGAGGGGCAACGATTTTGTGGAAAATTTATCATTGCTCATAAATGAAGCCTGTACTCTATCTTAAACGTGCAACTTGAATTGCAACCTAAATTAGTTGGATCCTGACTTATCAGTTAAAGCTTCAAAACCCACTACAATATCGAGGAGTTCTTGAGTAATGGAACTTTGCCGTTGATGACGATATTGAGCATTCAGATCTGATAAACGTTCTTCAATATTTTTTTGAGCAGCCTGCATGGAGGAAAGGCGACTAGCATTTTCACTAGCGAGGGATTCAGCAAAGGCGCGATATAAAGAAACAAACAAGTATTGGTGGATTAAAGCTGAAAAGATTTGTTGCCAATTCATTGTAAAAGTTGGTAATACCTGCGTTGACCATTCTTGCTGTACTAAGTGGTGCAACCAATTCGGATCTAAGGGTAAAAGCTGTAAGGTATGCGATTGATAAGATGCGCCAGATCGGGGTTGATTGTAGAATAAGACAATTTTTGCAATTTGTTGCTGTTCTTGCCATTGCTCGATCGCCAACAAGATTTCCTGTACTCTGGATGTAATTTCTGTAACTGAGTTAGGTACGGAAAATCGCGCTGCAATGTTTTGCCTTCTATTTTCTAGTGGTGCGATAACACGCGCACCAACTGCTGCAAGCATCAGGTTTTCGGGTTTTATCTGGAATTGTTCGAGTTGATCGATTGCATAAGAGACTATCTGCTCGTTAAACTGACCACATAAGCCTTGATCAGAACCAAAAATAATTACTCCCAAACGACTGTTAGAACCAGGTATCGCCTCCATTACAGACGTAGGTAGAGTATCTTGACCAGAAAAATATCGCTGTCGGAGGACAATCTGTAAACCCATTTCAACGGTACGGTTATAGTCTGCTAGAGATTCCACAGCTTTTTCGTATTGCCGAATGCTGACAGCCGCCAGAGCTTTCATTGTCTTGACGACCGATTGCAAATCTTGAACACTGTTGATTTTGGCTTTGAGGGCTTCAGTCGTTAGCATTTTCTTCTTTTTGGGGTTGAAACTGCTCTTTTGCTGCTTGTGCTTGATTTAACACTGCATTTTGATCTTCATCAGTCAGCTTTTCGCCAACTTGAATCCGATCGCAGACTTGGGGTAATTGTTCTGTAACTGCTTGGCGAACTGACCTAGCCGCCTCATCTATGCGCTCTATTGGCACGTCATCAAATACACCTTCATTCACCGCTACCAGAACAGCAATCTGCTCGGCAACCGGTATAGGCTGATTTTGCGGCTGTTTGAGGATTTCGCGGACACGACGACCGCGTTCTAGGGTTTGGCGAGTTTCATCATCCAACTGTGTACCAAACCGGGCAAAAACTTCCACCTCCTGAAATTGGGAATAGGAAAGACGCAAATCCCCAGCAACAGCACTGTAGGCTGGTAACTGGGTTTTCCCACCCACCCGTGAGACAGATTTACCCACATCTACCGCCGGTAACACAGCTTTTTGAAACAAGTTCGGAGACAGATAAATCTGACCATCGGTAATCGAAATCAAATTAGTAGGAATATAAGCGGAAATATTTTGTGCTTCTGTTTGGACGATGGGTAAGGCCGTTAACGAACCGCCGCCTAGTTCGTCGCGCAGGTGAGTAGCACGTTCCAGCATTCGGGAATGAATGTAAAAAATATCACCAGGATAGGCTTCTCGACCGGGGGGACGACGCAACAACAGTGATAGTTCTCGATAAGCCCAGGCGTGGTGAGTTAGATCATCGTACACAATTAGTACATCATGACCTTGCTCCATGAAATACTCAGCCATCGAGGTGGCAGCATAGGGAGTAATGTACTGTAAACCAGGAGGATCTTCCCCAGAGGCGACTACTACAATGGTGTAGTCCATAGCGTGGCGATCGCGCAAATCTGCAATTACCTTAGCCACAGCTGAAGCGCGTTGACCAATGGCGCAGTAAATGCAAATGACGTTTTTATTTTGTTGATTAATAATCGTGTCTATGGCGATCGCTGTTTTTCCCGTTTGGCGATCGCCCACAATCAACTCCCGTTGTCCGCGACCGACTGGAACCAAGGCATCCACAACTTTTAACCCCGTTTGTAGAGGTACTGTCACCGGGGCACGATCCATAATTGCCGGGACTTCACGCTCAATGGGTAGGCGTTTTTTTGCCTGGATAACTCTTTGATCGTCCAAGGGGCGGCCAGTTCCATCGACCACACGACCCAGCAAGGCTTCCCCCACTGGCACATCCATGACTCGCCCTGTGCGTTGAACTTGGTCACCAGCTTTTAGATGTTCACTTTTGTCTAACAAGATAATGCCCAGCTCTTCTGGGTCTAAGTTGAAAGCAATCCCTAACAAATCTCCTGGAAAGCGGACGAGTTCATTGGCTTTGACACTGGGTAGACCAACTACAATGGCAATTCCTTGACCCACTGACACGACAATGCCGACTTCACGAGTTTGCAGTTCAGGTTGGTAGTTGTTTAAAACCTGGTCAAATTTGGTAAAAGTTTGATTAACGAGAGTTTGCAGTACTGTGCTATTTTGGTTCATGGAATCTCTGACTTTAATACTTCTGAAAAATGTGCTTCTAAGTTTTGTAAATAGTTGTCAAAATTCCAAGAAATTTCCTGATTGACAGCTTTTAATTGAATGCCACAGATTAAATCAGGTGTAGTCAAAAATTGAATATTATTTTCATTGGTGATGTTCTGAGCTTTTAACACATCAATAATGTTTTGGCGCTGTGACTGGGGAATATCAAAACTACTGCGAATGATTATATTTTGTTCTGATTGCCTGATAGATGCAAATAGCAACTCTTTTTCCTCTGTATCTAGCTGTTGCAGGCGATTGAGAAAAACCGCGATCGCTTGCTGTTCTAACTGAGTATCTGCCAAATCTTTTAAAGCACGACGAGCAATTTCATAGGTTTGTTGGGTGACTTGTTGTTGCAGAGTTTCTAGAAAAGCATCTTGTTCTCGTGCGATCGCCTCTCGCCATCCTTGCTGCATCTGCTCAACTTCACGGCGGGTAGTTTTCACTAATTCTTGGCGTTGTTGCTCTGCTGTGGCTTTGGCTTCAGCGATGATTTCTTCACGTTGTTCATTTAACTCTTGTTGTTGTTGGCGGTAAGAACTTGCCTCTTTATGTACTTCCTCTCGCTGTTGTTCAGCTTCTTGCCAGCGACGTTCAATTCTTTTCTGACGCTCTTGCATTGTTTTATTGATCGGTTTGTACAAGAAGCGATACAGCAGATAAACAAGGATAACGAAATTGATGATTTGAGCGATAACTGTAAACCAATTAATTAACATGAACTACCCTCCTGTTGTTCGCTGACTGAAGTAGTCCCAAAAGGGATTAGCAAAAATCAAAATCATCGATACTACAAAACAATAAATTGCAGTAGATTCAACAATTGCCATCCCGACAAATAAAGTGCGAGTAATCGTATTAGCTTTATCTGGTTGTTGAGCAATTGAGCGTAAAGCACTAGCCAGCGCTAATCCTTCACCGATAGCTGGCGCGATCGCACCGAGGGCGATTGTTAAGCCAGCCATGATAATCGAAACCATTCCTATAAGACCAAGATCAGTCATATTAATTCGTAGTTCGTAGTTTGTAATTAATCCACAGATTTATGATTATTCCGTTGGCGATCGCCGTTCGGAAATTTGTTGTCTACGCATTCCAGATGCAATATAAACCAATGCCAGAATAGCAAACACATAAGCTTGAATAATGCCGATTAATACGCCAAATGCCCGCATGACAATTGGGAAAAATAGCGGTACAAGAGTCACCAGAATAGCAACGAGTAAACTGGTACTCATAATGTTGCCAAATAAACGAATTGCTAAAGCCAACGTCCGCGACAATTCGCTAATAATGTTAAATGGCAACATCAAAGGTGTTGGTCGCAAATAATTCCTCAGATAATCAACTAAACCGATATTTTTAATCCCGTAAAAAGGTACAGCGACAAATACACACAACGCTAAAGCTGCTGTAGTCGAAAGAGAAGCAGCAGGTGATTCATAAATTGGCGCGACTGTTAATAAATTTGCTAAAGCAATAAACAGAAATAGTGTACCGATGAGGGGTAAAAATTGAGTGGGATTTTGTTGACTAGCCTCACGAATTTGATTGTTAATTTCTTCAACAATAATTTCCAATCGATTTTGCCAGGGGGACATATTTTCGGGTTCTACCGACAAGTTGCGCGTGACTAACCAAGAACCTATGACTAAAATCGCCATTACTAGCCAGGTATAGACGATAGTGGCATTAAGAGTCACCCACTGACTTTGCCAGAAAATAATGTTGTCAGGAGTAATTTCCATAATCTATTGCTGAATGAAAGTATGATTTACTCACCCACAAAGGAGATAATAAAGTTATTTATGCTCCTATCTGTGTGCATTTGTGGTTAATCCATCTTCTTTGGTTCGTAAACGTTGAATTAAAAAACTACGTGCGATTAAAAAACCTAATAAACCAGCTAATGCTCGTTCCCAATGTCCATTCATAATTAAATAAAAACCGAGCAAAGCAATACTTAAGCGACCGAAGTAACTACCAATAAATAAGCGAATAGGCCACTGGGTAGTAGGGAGTTGTCGAACTGTAATCCAGAGGCTACCAAAATAAAAAACTCCCAGTATGCCCCCCATGAGTAAGGCTATGAATAGATGTAAAATACTGTTCATGATGATTCTCCTGGTTGTGTTTGTGACTACTGTTTCAGCATTCGATGCAGAACGACGGGAGTGGCGATACTAGTCACAGCAGACATGATGGTCTTGCCGCAAATACCTGTTGAGAAATTGCCCAATTCCCCAATGACAGACCTCGTTGCATAATAATTGGCGCAGGAAACATCCCAGTACCAAATAGCCAACAAGTGCAGGAACGCCAATGCGCTCTAAACTAGACTTAATGAGAATGGCGATCGCAATTGCCATACCCACCAATAACACCAATAATGGTAGAGCCTGTACTGATTCATTCATCGCGGCTCTCCTGCTGCACCCAATACCAAGCATTGAGGCAACCCAAGACAACGCCGATAAACAGTAGCATCAGTGTCCATGAATAGCGACTCGGCCAAGTTAAATCGATCCAGACTCCCAGGGCTATGCCAATTAATGTTGGGATGGCAATAGACCAACCCACTAACCCAAACGTTCCCAACCCTAACCAAACAACGTTGTCTTCTTCCTGCCGTGCTTTGAGCTTACGAGATGACTTGGCACTCGCTTGTTTGTGAAAGTCCTTCCTAGTGCTTTGACTTCCTCTTGGTGCTAATTTACGGGGTCGTTTCACGAATTGATCCTCCTTCAATAAACCCCCGGATAAAACTCGCTTCCAGTTTGGCGATCGCCGAACGAGCCATTTTTTCTTGCTCATCCAAACGCCGAAACTCTTCTTCCACGGTTTGCTGCAAGCTTTGTAAATCAGTGCCGCGCACCGCTTGGCGAGTTGATACTAAAACCTCTGCGCCACACTTAACTAAAATTCCTTCATCAACGGCGACAAAAACTTCTTGGCCTGCTTGAGATTCAAAAGACAAGATTCCAGGGACGAGGGCGGCTACAAAGTCGATATGATTTGGCAACAAACCAAAGGAACCATTTTCAGCTTCGGTAACTATTTTGTTGACTTCTACCTCTAAAAGTACCTCTGTCGGCAGCAATACCTTAAGCTTCATCTTTCTTTCCCCGCTTGCTTTTGGCCTCATCAACCGTGCCAATCATATAAAGCGATCGCTCGGAATCATCGGCAAACTCATCATTGAGAATGCGATCGCATCCCTCTATTGCCTCTGACAAATTGACTAATTTGCCCTTTTTCCCTGTGAATTGTTCTGTACTGAAAAAGGGCTGAGTTAAAAAACGTTCCAGTCGCCGCGCCCGATTTACCGTTTGGCGATCGCTAGCTGAAAGTTCCTCGATTCCCAACATGGCGATAATATCTTTCAGTTCTTCATAATTCGCCAGCGTCTGCCTAACGCCCTGGGCAATCTGATAGTGACGCTTGCCTACGACTGTCGGCGTTAACATTTTGGAACTCGACTGCAAAGGATCAATTGCCGGATATAGCCCTTCACTTGCCCGTTTACGAGATAGAACAATCGATGCCGACAAATGACCAAAGGTATGGACTGCTGCCGGATCGGTAAAATCATCGGCAGGAACATACACTGCCTGCACTGAGGTAATCGCACCCGTAGCCGTGTTAGTGATGCGTTCTTCAAATTCAGCCAATTCTGTTTCTAAGGTGGGTTGGTAGCCCACACGCGATGGTAGCCGCCCCATTAACCCAGAAACTTCTTGCCCAGCCTGAATAAATCGGAAGATGTTATCAATCAACAACAGCACATCTTGCTTCACGTCATCACGAAAATATTCCGCCATTGTCAAGGCAGCATGACCGACACGGAATCTAGCTCCAGGCGGTTCGTTCATCTGACCGAATATCATGATAGTATTCTTTAATACTCCCGCCTCTTCCATCTCCCGATACAGTTCTTCGGCTTCCCGATTGCGTTCGCCAATCCCGCAGAATAGACTAATACCCTCATGCTGGCTGACCATATTGTGGATCATTTCGGTAATCAGCACAGTCTTGCCAACTCCTGCACCACCAAATAATCCCGCTTTGCCGCCTCGTTCTAAAGGTGCAAGTACGTCAATGGCTTTAATGCCAGTTTCTAAAATCTCTGATGTAGTGGATTGTTGAGCTAGAGGAACGGGAATTTTATGTATTGAACGCCACTCTCCTCCCGTGATTTTTTCGTTGCGATCAATAGTATCCCCAAATACATTGAACATCCTACCCAGTAGGCGCTCTCCTACCGGAACTTGCAAAGAGTGTGTCATATCTGTAACCGTCGAACCCCTTGCTAATCCGGTGGTCGGTGTTAAAGCGATGCCGCGTATTGTTTCAAAGTCCAGATGGTTAACCACCTCAATGATTACGTTGTCATCGTCACCCGCAACAAGCTGGTTGTAAAGTTCGGGGAGTCGTTTGGGAAATCGAACGTCAATGACGCTACTCCGAATAGAAACAACCTGACCCTGATTAAATTGAGATGAAGCTTCTGTTTTTCTCATTAACTGAGATTTCCACTACCTATCAACACCTTTTTGAAATCTTACCTGCTCACTTATTATACTTGTGTGCCGACCTTCTAATACGTCTAAAGCAGTGTAGGGATTTAATTCATCCTCTATTTGAAAGATATTAATTTTTACATCTCAGGGTTGATAATTTTGCAGATAAACTTATCTAAACTAGACACGAGATCTTTGTAAGTAAGTTTAAGAAACTCTTAATTAATAATGAAAATAGTAATTTTTGAATTAGAAGAATGGGAACGCCAAACTTTTAAAGAGTTAAATACCGAACATCAAATTAAATTTTTACCAGAACGGCTAACTCAAGATAATATCAACCAATATCAAGATGCAGATGTAGTTTCAGTCTTCATCTACTCCGATCTCAGTGCGGATATCCTCAAGCAATTCAAAAATTTACAACTTATTGCTACGCGTTCAACAGGTTGTGACCATATTGACACCAATTATTGCCAAGAACACGACATCATGGTGTGCAACGTCCCCACCTATGGAGAGAATACCGTAGCTGAACATGTTTTTGGACTGTTGCTAGCGATCACGCATAAACTTCCAGAAGCCATTGACCGCACTCGCAAAGGAGACTTTTCTTTGGATGGACTTCAAGGTTTTGACCTGCATGGTAAAACTTTGGGCTTGATTGGTACGGGTAACATTGGGAAATGCGTGATTGAAATTGCTAAAGGATTCAAAATGGAGGTTGTCGCATTTGATATCAAGCCCAACCAAGAATTAGCCTCCAAATTGGGATTTCGTTATGCCACAATGGATGAAGTTTTATCAATAGCTGATATTATTACCCTGCACGTTCCAGGAAACGCAAAAACGTATCATTTGATTTCTGCTGAGCAGTTTGCCAAAATGAAAGATGGCGTAGTCTTGATTAACACATCTCGCGGTAGTGTGATCGATATTCAAGCCTTACTCCATGCCATAGCAGATAATAAAGTCTTAGCAGTTGGTCTAGATGTGTTACCCGAAGAACCTGTCATGCGAGAAGAAGCAGAATTGCTGCGCTCCTTTTATCGTAAACAGCACAATTTAGAAGCGCTGCTAGCAGACCATATTCTGTTGCGCCTGCGAAATGTGATTATCACACCCCATAGTGCCTTTAACACCCGCGAAGCAGTACAGCGCATTTTAGATACAACTGTTGAAAATATTATCGCATTTACCCAAGGCAAACCCCAAAACGTTGTCGCAGGAAGTCGAAAAAGAGCGATCGCATAACTTGATATCAGCTGTTTTCAAATCGCTTGTTGTGGCATCATCGAGAACTTATAGCAGGGGAGAGGTTTGAAAGTCTGTTGGTGTCCGGGTTTTATGATCAGTTTATGTCCTAAACTAACTGGCTATCGCTATAACTAGTACGAGAAAGCAAAAGTAAAAAGTAAAAAGTCAAAAGGCAAAAGAAAGAAGTCTTACACCGTGAGCTTTTTGTCTGCTTTAGATAGTAGGTTTATTTCCGCCATGTTGTACTAGACATTCAGGAAACTGTCGCTTTAATGCTCCAAACACAGGACAAGGCGCTTGCTCTTGTAAATTCTCCGGTTTGCTCCAGGTAAAAGGTGCTTTTTGTGCCGCAGACATCCACAATAATCGTTTCGCCCGTGTCATAGCAACATAAAGTAAACGATACTCCTCAGAAGTTTTTAGGTGTTTGGATTGTTCCCAAGCCTGGCTAACATCTGGTATTTCCGATTCTCCGTGGAGAGCAGCGCGAATTTGAGCGCGAGCCACTTCTGATAAAGTAAAATCGCCTAAAAACTGGCTTTGGGGAGGAATCCAAAACCGACCAGGAATCAAGTTTTCATGCAGAAAGGGAATGAAAACATAGTCCCAATCCAGACCTTTAGCTTTGTGCATGGTAATAATGGTCAGTTGACCAGTACGGGTGTAACGCGCTTCTAAGTCTTCTGTTTCTACCGGTTCAAATCTTTCGGAACTCACGATTTCACTTAAGACTGACAATATTGCCCCCATTGAACTGTTACCAGCTATTTGCTGATTGACTCGTTCTGCTAGTTTGTCAGCGGTTGCGAGTTCTGCTTGGTCGTAATTTAACACCAAAGCTAGAAAGGAAATTAGCTGGTACAGAGGTAGTTCCAACCGAGCGCGGAGTAAACTGCGGCACAAATGGGAGGCTTTTTGTACTGCTTCTGACTGGGGGGGAGCTAAAGGGCCAGGATACAAAAAATCTTCTGGAAGACTAGCCAAGGCGTTGAGGTCTTGGGTAGGAATTAATTGACGTTGCACCAAGGCTTCTAGAGCAGCTTTGAGGTAATCAGGGGAATGGGGGCGATCACAAAATTGCAATAATGCCAAAATTTCTTGGGGGATATGAGAACGGCGATCGCGTTCTCCGACATCGTAAAGTGTAATATTATGCTCTTTGCATACAGGATTCAAAACCTCTGCTAACCACCGACCTTGACGATTTTCTCTAACTAAAATTGCTGCACTAATTTTTGTCGGATCTTCGGCAAATAACTCAATCACTCTTTGGGAAATCAATTCAACCGTGTGATGAATATCACGAGGATTGTAAATTTCTAATCCCTTTCCTACAGGCGCTGGGTTAGCATTAGGTTGAGGATCATTAACACCAACAGGATGGATGGTCTGAGGACGGAAGGGAAGAGGAGACATTTTTACTTTCCCTTGACTGCCATAAAAGCTATTTACCCATTGCAAAGCAAAGTTAGCAGCTTCAAGAATAATTCTAGTACTCCGACCAGCTTGATCCATTGTTGCTAATCTTTCTAGGCGATCGCACTCTTCACAAAATTGCCGGAAATAAATCGGATCGGCTGGGGTAAAAGTCGAGTTAATTGCTTGGTTGGGGTCGCCTACTCGTACTAAATTGAGTGCTGAATTAGGAGGAGAATTTTTCTCGTTTTCCCCTGTTAAGTCACTGGCCAAAATCTCTAACAGTTGCGTCTGTAGAGGACTAGAATCTTGGGCTTCGTCTTCAAAGACGGCGAAAACTTGGTTTTGCTCGATGCGACGAGCGCTGTCGTTTTCAAGAACACGCAGCGCGGCTAAAATCATATCGTCGTAGTCAATAAACTCACGCGATCGCATCAGATTTTGATATTGCTCATACAACCCCGCCGCTACTCGCAAAATTGCATATTCGTCTGTGGTTTGTTGACTCCAATCCCGTAGCTTTTCTGGCAGGATACCAGAACTTTTAGCTTCATGAATAACTGTAGTAGCTAAATCCGGTAAAACTTCTGTTCGCAAGACCGACTGGCGGCGTAATCTTTCTGTTTCTTCCCCGTCAAATTGATGACCTTCTAACAAACGTAAATAACGCCTCGGATTGTTATTAATCCATTGTTCTACGGCTGTGCGAATGAAGCGGTGGCTTTGACTAGGCGTGATTAATGTGACATTTTCTAACTGTAAACCTGATAAATCAGGGTGGCGACTGGCAATATTTAATGCCAGACCATGCAAAGTATAGACAGCAAAGCCAGTCTGGGGTAAAGCTAAATCATCTTTTAAATATTTGCGGATTTTTGCTTTAATATTGGCAGCAGCAGAGCGAGTAAAAGTCACAACTACAATTTGACGGCGAGAAGATAAGCGTGACGTGGCAGAATTTTCATACTGACGAGCGATCGCGATCGCCGCCGCCGCCGCCATCCCCGTAGATTTACCAGCCCCAGGAACCGCAGAAACAGCCAGTGGCCCAGATTCCCAGTCAGCCATTTGTTGTTGTCCTTGGCGGAGACTATTGCGAATTTTTAAACTCTTCTCCCCCAGAGAATTAGCAGGCGATCGCTGAGATAATAGAGATTCTTGAGCCACAGTAACGGTAAAATTATCATCTGACATATAAAATTTAAGATTTTAAATTGAGTTATCAAACTATATCTTGGTTCGTAGTAAGGACTTTAGTGCTTAAAAAATCAAGGACTAAAGTCCTTACTACAAATTATGTATCACCATCATAATTAATCAGACAGATCACTATTTTAATGGATTACTAATAGCTAAATAATGACAAATTCCAGACATTATCTAAGTTTAGCTGGGGCGATCGCCCTGGGTGCTGTTTTGCGCTTTTGGCATTTAGATTTAAAACCCCTGTGGATGGATGAGGTAATTACTGCAATTTTTAGTTTGGGTAAAAATTACCATGATTTGCCTTTGAACGTGGCATTTCCTCTTGAACGAGTGCAGGAAATTTTTACATTCCAGCCTGGGGTAAGTTGTCATCAAATTGCCGAAAACGTTGCTAATCAGTCTACCCATCCGCCGCTGTTTTTTTGTGGAATGTACAGATGGTTGGGGTGGATGACTCCCTTGGGTTCAGAGTGGGTAGAAAAATTGCGATCGCTACCAGCTTTATTTGGTGTAGGTGCGATCGCGGCAATTTATGGTGTCAATCGCATTGCCTTTTCTCCTACATCTGGAATCATTGCAGCATTAATTATGGCTGTTTCGCCCTTTGCTGTTTACCTTTCCCAAGAAGCACGCCATTACACCATGCCCATGTTCCTAATTACTTTATCATTATTGGGACTCATGCAAATTCAGCGAGATATCTTTGAGGAGCAACGCTTAAAAATTTGGGTTTGGATTTTATGGACAATTATTAATAGTATTGGTCTTTATGTTCACTATTTTTTTGTGCTGGCTTTCGTTGCTGAAATTGCCACATTACTTGTATTGATATCCTGGGGTAAGCCAAAAATAACAAATCAACGCCAAATTTGGCTTGCTCTTATTCTCTCAACCAGTGGAGTAGTAATTAGCTTTGTTCCCTGGTTACTAGTGACATGGCATCATTTTCAAAGTTCAGAAACCAATTGGTTGCCGTCTCCTAATTTTATTGCACCCCTATATCAAACTCTAATTAGCTGGGTGTTGATGGTAATTGCTTTACCTGTGGAAAATCAGCCTCCATTAATTACAGCTATTTGTGGATTGTTAATGGTGAGTTTTGCCATTTGGGTAGGGCAACAAATATTCAAAGGTTTAAAAATATTGTGGTTACAAGATAGAACTCATTTAGCAACACTTACACTTTTAAGTTTCACTATTTTTGTCATATTCCAATTTTTTGCTATTGTTTATTTATTAGATAAAGATATTACTGCTGTTCCTCGCTACGCTTTTGTTTACTATCCCAGTTTTTGCGCCCTCCTCGCAGCTAGTGTTAACACAAGTCAAAAGTCAAAATTCATACTTTTATTTATTGGTTTAATTAGTTGTATTTTTATAGTTTATAATTTAGCTTTTCAAAAACCATTTCAGCCTGAAAAAGTTGCCCAAAACATCAATTTAGAACCTGCTATACCAGTCATACTAGTGGTAGGCTACAGCAATAATCAGGATATAGCCTTAGGATTAAGTTTTGCCTTGGCATTAGAAAAAGTTAGGAGTTCTACAAGTGCATCTGTAATTCACTCGGATAGTTTTGCTTTGTTAGATAAAAAACCTGATTTAGCTGTTTTATGGAACAAGCTTGATCAAATACCTGTACCAAAAGCATCTAAATTGAATTTATGGATAGTTGGCCCTGGAATGAGAAGACGAGACTATCCAAAGCAGGTAGCACTTTCTGGGCAAACTACCTGCACTATAGATCCCACACAGCACTATCGTATAGGTATTCCCTATCAGCTTTATCGTTGCAGTAATGCTAATTTCCGCAACTTATGAAGGAAAGCACTTACCAAAAGCCTGAAGTAATTTCAGTGACCCCCTAATCCGAATCTTCCTTCGCACTATTGCCCAAATAATATTCTGTTCTTTAGCTAAAAAACGCAACCAAGTATCGCTATCGGCAATAATATGAATATTGGCTGTACCAATATGACTGTTCTGTACCTGAATTGTTTTATTCTGAATAATCACTGTTGCTTGACATTTCTCTGCACCAAAGAATGTGAAGTGATAAGTAGCATTCAAGCCTTTTGATTGATGACGCTGAAATAATAAAGGCAATCCAGATAAAAACCCCTGAATGGAAGAAGGGCGAATACCATTACCAATTTGCTTGATTTGTTTGTGAGGAAACCTTTTTTTTACATGGTCTTGAGCATCGGAACCAGGAACAACATAGATAGTTTCTGCTTTATCTTGTAAAGGTTTAACTATTTCCTGCACAAACCCTTTCTTATCTCTCAAAAATTGACCAATTACATCTTCCCCTGCTGGACAAGCAGCCATACAATATGCTGCTTTGTAATTTGATTTGAAAGCCAGACTTTGCCACATTGATGCTGATTCTGAATCATTCACTTTCTGACGATATTCGCGATCGCTTTTACTTTCAGCAATATCTTCTACCCAGTCTGTAAATCCTCCCATAAATTCCCGATAGTTATGGGTATAACAAGCTGAGAAGTTGAAGTGACCATCTGTACCAATAGCTCCCACAGGACAAGCTATGACACACAGCTTACATTCTAAACAGGGATTATAGTCAATTGGTTTGTTATATGCTGTAACTTCAGCGTCTATCAAAATTGTCCCTAGTAAAATAAAGTTGCCAAATTTGGGATGAATGACGTTGCGGTGAATACCCATGTGACCTAATCCTGCGGCTACAGCTACAGGTTTATGGGAAACAACCCAAATTTTGCCGGGGAAGCGATCCATTTCCATCGGAAAACCCATTGCTGGATTTAAAGCTCGGATACCTTTTTGCTCAAGAGTTGCTACAATTTCACGAGCAATCTGGTTAACCTCATCCCCTGTAGTATGAAATTCCACGTTAGCGACTGACCGCGCTGGAGAACGCACATTCTCTCGGTTCATCCGACATACAAAACTAACTAAGGTTTTTGTCGGTGGAAAAGCAGCAAGGATATCCTGGTGCTGGTCTGCTATCTCTGGTCTGTCAATCTCTACAAAACCAACGTCATCTGCACCCATCTCCAAACATAGCTGACGTAGCCAATCAGCATCTACAGGTGAAGCGGGTAAATTATTCAATGCATCTCGTTCACGTAGCTGTTTTACTGTTGGATGGTTATCGAATTTAGACATCTAGTTTCTCCTAGTTAAGTTAAGTGTATATACACCTTTTAATGAAAAAATTTAGCTGTTACGAAGCAAGGAAACTGTATTAGATAACCCAGATAACAATACATTCCACTGTTCTTGCCCTAATTGCTCTATAATTCGACTTTGGGCTTGCTCCCACAGTGGCAGTGCTTGTGCTAAAACTACCTGTCCTTGATCTGTTAAACTTATAACCCGCATCCGCTGATCTTGACCTGGCTGAATTTGAATAAATCCTTGTCTTTCTAGTGGTTTGAGGTTACGTGTCAAGGTGGTTCTATCCATAACTAATTCTTGGGCTAAGTGCGTGATTGTTACCGAGCCAGCTAGATTTATGGCAACTAGCAGGGTAAACTGATTCACTAACACTCCACTTGGCTGCAACACTTCATCGAAAATTTGGGTAACTACACGAGATGCTTTGCGTAAATGAAAGCAAGTACAGGTAGTTGGGACTTTTTGGAGTTGAACTAATTGATTAATTTTGCTTGACATGAACTTAAGTGTACATACACCTAAATATTATGTCAAGTTATCTGATTTGGCTTTGCTGAATCTCAAATTCAACTCAGCAATACTTAGTAAGCTGGCTGAAATAATTTCGCAGTAAGGGCTTTAGCCTTTTTTGTAAAGCCCTGCGGGCATGGCTGCGCTTACCGCATAGCGTCTCGGAGAGAGGACTAAAGTCCTCACTACAAACCTACTTTGATGATTATTCGTCAATTTGCCAAGCATCCTTAGTGATTTCTTCATCGAAGATTTTCTTAGGACGTACAATCACGATAATTTTCCCTAATAGAGGAAGTTCTGGTTCAGTTTCAAACCACTGAAAATCTAATTCACCATCGTTGTCAACAACAAAATAACTAGAGTCATCCCATTGGCGTTGGGCGCGATCTATTACTAACAGTAGTGGTTTGGGTGGACTTGGCGGTTGATTGGGGATGCGATCGCTATTACACAAAATTACTACTGGATCTTCTGCATTCAGCAGCACTTGCCAACCTGGTAAAGGAACCCAAGCTTGCTCTCCTGCAAACTTGACTAAGCGAAATGGTTGAATGTCTTCTACCACAGGTACACTTTGCAAATCTTTGGGTGTTAATGGCAACTCACCCACAACTGGTAAGATGCGAGGCAAGTCCTCATCAGATTCAAATCTATAAAAAGGTAAAATCGGGGCTGGGCGCTTGGAAACAACAGTAAAATCAACTAGTAACTGTTCAATTTGTTTCCTGGCTGCGGGTGTATGAGCAAATCGCAAACCTTTGGCAATTAGGCGCGATCGCTCTTGTAAATCTGTATATTGACGTGCTAGTTTCCATGCTTGATAAGCAACAGCATCTCCTGGATGGTTAGAAAAACCTTCCGGTAAAGTACGGAAACGAGAGAAATCTTTAATTGCTTTTGCGACATCCCGCGCTTCATCAGCATCGAGTTTATGAATGAAAGTCAGTTCAGCGGCGGCGGCTCGTTCTTCTTGGGTGAGCAAACGTAACTCATATAAAATATCACTGCCTCTGGTAGCGTAATGCGATCGCGTCGCCTCCGATGCTCCACCCTTTTCTAAAGAATTGTAAACTTGAGAACCAACAATCACCTGATTTTGTTGAATCGGCTCAAATCCAGTATCTTCAAAGATCTGTTGAGGATTGTAACCAGATTTTTGTAGGGAAGCAATCGCCATTCCCCATTCCACCCAATTACCTTGCTTTTGCCGCAGCTTTCGCAGCAACTCTTGTGCATCATTATTGGCAGGATTTTGAGAGTTGGGTGATAAGTCAGTCATAGTTATGGCGTGGAGCTTCAACTTAGAAAAGGTAACTGATACTTCGTCAGTAAATCTTATTGTAATCTTTAACAGCAGACTATCTCTACACTCTACCGCCAGACAAAATTATGAGTTATGAATAATACACATAAGACAAGTGGGAGCAAATAGATCAATTCTACAATGCTCTATCTGTCACATTCTTTTTTGAAATTGGTATGACTTAAGCTGTATTCCGGAAATTGAAGCAGCTATGTTGTTTCTAAATTAATTACTCAATTCTTCAGTTGCCCTAAAATACAGTCGTAAATTTACGCAAGGCTGAATAGCTATTCTCAATTAACCTGGGTATGGAATGTAACGATATGGTGAATATTGATAAAAATTATCTCATGGATAACCCCAATTCCGAAATTTATCCAAGTCACCGTCCATTAGCGACTCTAGAGCGACCGAAAAAGCTAAAAATATTAGTAGTTGATGATGAACCAGATAACCTCGATCTGCTTTATCGCACCTTTCGGCGAGACTTTAATGTTTTGAAAGCCGATAGTGGAATGAATGCCCTAGAAGTTTTGGCAGCAGAAGGAGAGGTAGCAGTAATCATCTCTGATCAGCGGATGCCAGAAATGAAAGGTACTGAGTTTCTCAGTAAGACTGTACCTCAGTTTCCCGATACGGTAAGAATAATCCTGACTGGGTTTACAGATATTGAGGATTTAGTAGAAGCAATTAACGCTGGGCAAGTTTATAAATATATCACCAAGCCTTGGGATCCCGGTGAACTAAAGGCGGTAGTGCAAAGAGCTGCCGAAACTTATGACTTGCTCAAGCAACGGACAGAAGAATTGCGCCGTGCTAATGCCCAAATGGCGCTGCTGACTGTTTTGGTGGAGGTAACACAAGCTGCTCAGAGCTTAGATGAAACTTTGACACCAATTGCTACAGCTTTTAGTGATAGTTTTGCCGCTGATGGTTGTATTTTGCAGCTAATAGAGGGAAATACTTTAGCTGCTACTCAAGGCTCTTATAGTCCTGAAGGCAAGCTAGATAACTGGTTAGCTCAAGACCCCCTAACTAGTGAGGCGATCGCTACTGGAAAAATGCAAGTTTGTTTGAATGTAGCCAAAGATATCAAACTAGCTGGTGTAACTCACTATCAAGACAATGGTGTGCAAGCACATTTAGTTATTCCAATTACCTACCGAAATGATATGTTAGGGATATTATCACTACAGTGGGAACAGCCGTGTTCTTTACGAGAAGATGAATTAACCCTAATTCGTTTATCAGCAGAACTAGTAGCGATCGCTCTGACTAGTAGCCTCTACCATCATACAAAAGTATAGTTTAGTGGCGAGTGGTCAAAAGAAAAAGCAACTGACTAATTAATGTCTACTGAAATTCGTGCCATTTTCGACCGTATTGCTCCAGTTTATGACCAGTTAAACAATTGGTTGAGCCTGGGGCAACATCGTATATGGAAGGAAATGACAGTAAAATGGAGCGCCGCTAAATCGGGAGATACAAGCCTCGACTTGTGTTGCGGCAGCGGCGATTTAGCCTTACGCTTGGCAAGGCGTGTGGGAGCAACGGGACAAGTTTATGGTGTGGACTTTTCGCCCAATCTCCTAGCAACTGCTGAAGAACGCTCTCAAAGGCATTATCCTCAACCTATGATCTCTTGGGTTGAGGCTGATGTGCTAGATTTACCCTTTGAAAATCATCAATTCGATGCCGCTACAATGGGCTACGGCTTAAGAAATGTTGTAGATATTCCCCGTAGTCTCCAAGAATTACATCGAGTTCTCAAACCAGGTGCGAAAGCAGCAATTTTAGACTTTCATCGACCCAGCAATCCCCAACTGCGCGCTTTTCAACAGTGGTATTTGGATAGTATTGTTGTACCAATGGCAAAGCAGATGGGTTTAAAGGATGAATATGCATACATCAGTCCCAGCTTAGATCGCTTCCCCACAGGGAAAGAGCAAGTAGAATTAGCTCGTCAAGTTGGTTTTGCACCAGTCACACACTACCCGATTGCGAACGGTATGATGGGAGTATTGGTAGTCAAAAAAATGAGTGATGAGTAACGAGTAAAGACTTATGAATTTATGAAGTATGAGTAGTGTTTTATTTAACATTTCTCATCTCTAACTTCTAACTCCTAACTTCTAATTTCTACACTCTTAACTTTTTTAATTCTTCCCTTGGACTGGTCTCATCTTTGGCTTTATGTGTCTCCCCCCATTCTGGGCGGAATTATCGGCTATTTCACCAATGATATAGCCATCAAAATGTTATTTCGTCCCTATCGAGCATTTTATATTGGGGGACGAAAAGTACCATTCACACCTGGATTGATCCCTCGCAACCAGGAACGTTTGGCTCAGAATATTTCCAATACAATCATGCGATCGCTGCTAACGCCAGAAGAATTACAAAATCTGGCGCGGCGTTTGTTGCAAACCGAACGCGTACAAGCAGCTATTCTTTGGTTGCTGCAAATGGCGATTGAACAAATTAAAACGGATCAAAATGAAAAAAGTGCCAAAATTGTAGCAGGAATTTTGCGTGATTTGTTAGGTGAATCATTACCACGTCTATTGAAAGTTTTAGCACGACGGGAAGATTTTCTAGAAGCGCAGATCAATCAAATTTTTGACCAAGTAGTACTGGAATTACAACTGAGTGAAGAACAAGCTACAAGGTTAGCTGATTGGTTATTACAAGTAGTTTTACCACCAGATGTGTTGCGTCAGGCAATTATTGATTTATTGACTGATCGCACAATTCAAATTATTGATGAAAGCTTTCGGGAAAAGACTAGCGGGACGTATTGGGTAGTAGCAAATCTGTTTGGCTTACGTAATACTCTCACGAGGCTGCGAACTTTTTGTTTGGATGAAAAAGAAGCGACTAATCAGCGTTTGCAAGAATTAATTCAAGATTTGCAAATGCGCGATCGCATCAAAAAAATCCTGCAAAATTTATCCTTGCAAAATTTGCCAATTGTTACTGTACGCCAATTACGAAAGACTACACGCGAAACTGTACGCCATTATGTACAAACTAGTGGTGGTGATTTACTGCAAGGATTGACAGACTCGGTTAACTGGGAAAATATTGCTTCGTTGCTACTCAATCGTCTGAGCGCTTCACCTGTAGTGAGTTCTTCTTTAGAAGTGGTAAGTCAAGAGTTAGCTTTTATTTTAGAAAGATATTTGGAAAAAGATTTAGAAGCGATTGTAGCGCAGGTAATTCCCATTTTGTCGATAGATCAAGTGATAGTTGACCGTGTAAAGTCAACTTCACCCGCTGATTTAGAAGCTGCGATTGAGGGAATTGTCAAAAATGAGTTGCAGGCGATCGTAACTTTAGGTGGTGTTTTAGGTGTGGTTGTGGGATTATTTCAAACAGTATTCTTATTATTGAATCAGTTATAACTCAAGCAATTCAAGATTCTCAAGTAGAAAGATATGTAGGATGGCCACACTGTAGAGTAGGCAATTTTTATCTGAGAGACTTTTGTCTATTTCTCAACTTTCAGTTAGTCAGCTTTATCGATTCATTGGTGTGTTGGTATTCCACACTTGTTCAAATTCGGCTTTGGTAATGCCAAATTCTTCGATATCCTCTTTACCTAAAGGTTTATCGCATAGCATTCCATAGTTATCTAAAAAATGGCTGCCATCATAAAATAATACATTGCCATTTTCGTAAACCTCTATTTGTCTAACAGCACACAAATCATGGCCAACTTCCATAAAGTAGGTGCTAGTACCCCAAGTATCATAATCACCTCCCAGTGATTCATCCCAAAACCATTTGCAGTATTGCTTGATCTTTCTTGATAGAGACATAATTTTTACTCCTATGAAGAATTGCTACTTTCTAGTTACTCTCCAAAAATGTGTTTTTCGTGAGTTTAAGCAAGAGTATCTTGAGAAGTTAAATGCAGAAAACTATTCCTGCAAGACAACACACTACTAGAAGTTGGTGGTTATCAATAATTAGTTTTACGCCTTTAGATTGCTTTTTCCTGAATACTTTTTTTAGGTGTCCGCAAGAGTAAGCATTAACGGTAATAACATGATCTTACCACACTATTCTCAACTCCTTGCACCGTCAGTATAACGCAGTATCTCTCGTACTTCCATGTTACTTAGAATAGTCATATATAATTACTTTTTATTGTGAGTTACTTAGACTTTAGCCAACGTAACAATCTCTAACTGATCCTGATATTTACCCTGTCGAGCTTCGTAACTAATAGCGCAGGGTTCGCCTTCTAAAAATAGCAATTGCACCACGCCTTCGTTAGCGTAAATACGACAATCTGCGCTAGAAGAATTGGAAAACTCCAAAGTCAGATGACCGCGCCATGCAGCCTCAGCAGGGGTTAAATTTGCAATTATTCCACAACGTGCATACGTAGATTTACCTATGCAAATTACTGTAATATTGTCTGGAACCTCTAGTTTTTCTAAGGCAACCCCCAGCCCATAAGAGTGAGCAGGTAAAATAAAGTAACTGCCATCAGCATCTGTATGTATCGATGTAGGCTCTAGATTGTAAGGATTAAAGTTTTTGGGGTCAACTACAGTTCCAGGAATGTGGCGAAAAATGCGAAACTCAGCTGGGGAAAGGCGTATATCATAGCCATAAGAAGATAACCCATAGCTAATTACAGGTTGAACCGCTAAAGATACGTCTTTTTGCACTTTTCGGATTAAGCTTGACTCGAAGGGTGAAATCATACCCTGTTGAGCCTTTTCAGTAATCCAGATATCGTTTTTTATCACAAGTTCACAGCTAATTCCAACCGAATTACTAGGATATCGTGAAGTGGTACATTCTTCATGGTCGATGGCTACGACGGATTTCTGTAATTTGATCTGCTACATCCAGCAGAGATTTTGGCATCTCTGGCCCAGTCAGAATTATATCGACTTGGGGAGGACGTTTTGTTAAACAATCTAAAACTTCAGCTTCAGGAATTAAACCAAATTTAATTGCCAAACTTAACTCATCTAAAACAACGAGAGAATACTTACCCTCAGACACTACCTGTTGTGTATACTGCCATAATTTTTGTAAAGCCTGATTTTCTGATTCATCTAGATGTGGTGTATCAATACAGCGGGGTAAATCGCAGCGAATCCAATCTAAATTTTGTCCTAACTGAATTGGTCGCTCTTGTCCTTGATTAATACCACCTTTGAGGAACTGCACCACTAAAACTGGTGTACCTTGTCCAGCAATTCTCAGTGCTTGAGCCATAACACTCGTAAAAAAGTTACGGTGTTGGCTAGTGAAAACCTGTACTAACCCTTCAACTGGGTGGGGTAAGCTAAGAGTCGAATTTACACTGGGGGTTTCTAACTGTGCAACCATAGCGGAAAGTTCAAAAAATTACAAAAAACTAAATAGCTTTACTTTGCGGGAAGCAATGTCTAGCAATAAGTTGCTATTTTATCCTTATTGTTCTCCTTTGCAATACAATAACGGCTTTGCTGAACACGTCTATGCTAACGTTAACGATTTAGGTCGTCATGCACAACCTTATGTAGCAAAGGGGGAGTTAGTTCCAGACGAAATTATGATTGAGATGCAGGCATACAGTGTAGGAGTATGTCACAGTTCTCTAAAATAGTGTTGAATTCTCCTGACATAAAGTTTTAGGGGTTGCTGTATACTTCACGGTAATATAAAGCCCCTGTCCAGTCCATGATCTGGACGAGTTGCGACACTAAGGTAATCTGAAGGCAGTATTCTTCATAATATAAAAATCTTGAGGCAACTTTAATGGTTTGGCAGCGTCCCGACGAGCGACAACCTTACCAACTACGTCCTGTAAGCTTTCACAAAGGCTTTACCCGCTTTGCTCCCGGTTCAGTTCTGACAAAATGTGGCGACACTCAGGTGCTTTGTACTGTCAGTGTTACTGAGGGAGTACCCAAGTTTTTAACCGGAACTGGCAAAGGTTGGTTAACATCTGAGTATCGGATGTTACCTTCAGCAACCCAACAACGGCAGGAACGAGAATTGCTGAAATTGTCCGGGCGGACTCAAGAAATTCAGCGTTTAATTGGGCGCAGCTTACGAGCAGCGCTGGATTTCGAGGTATTAGGAGAACGCACTCTAACCGTAGATGCCGATGTATTACAAGCAGATGCTGGCACTAGGACAGCAGCAATTACAGGGGGATTTGTAGCGTTGGCTAGTGCAATTTCGCAATTGTTGCAGCAAGGAATATTAAAGCGATCGCCTCTGTGTGGACAAGTAGCAGCAATTTCTGTAGGTTTATTGCAGGGTGAGCCATATTTGGATTTGAACTACATCGAAGATGTGGCAGCAACAGTAGATTTAAACGTGGTGATGAATCAACACTTGGGCATTATTGAAATCCAAGGAACAGCAGAAGAAGGCAGCTTTAGCCGTACCCAGTTGAATCATCTGCTTGATTTTGCCGAAAAAGGCATTCAGCAACTATTAGTTGCCCAACGAGAAGCGATCGCTGACTGGGAAATGCTATTTGGATAAGGGCATGGGGCATCAATCAAAGTAATTAATTATTTTTGTGAATATTTTTTGTCAAGATTGAATAAGCTTGCCGCGTATAGCTTTATGTAACTACTTATTCTGTGATTGGATATCAAGAAAAATCATCCCAAAACTAGTCATGGGTTCGTACAACTGACTACTGACAACTGACCCTTGTAGGTGCTAACGATGGTCTATGTTTATCTCTACCCACTTAAATTCATGATGTTAAAAGTTTCAAAAGTTAAAAAGGAGGATTGCCATAAGTTCGGTATTGTATTGCTGGAAGACAGCAATGTGATGGTAAAGCCATGAAGAAAACTGTTGAAGTTCTATCAGATCAGTCAGCGCTGATTGCTCGGTCGCTAGATTTGATTTTGTCCAGGTTGGAAACTGCCATTGAGCAACGAGGGATATTTACCATCGCCTTATCTGGCGGTAGCACACCAAAGCCTTTGTATGAAGCGATCGCCAATCAAAAACTGCCTTGGGATAAAATACATGTATTCTGGGGAGATGAGCGTTACGTAACACCAGATCATCCCGATAGTAACGAACTAATGGCGCGGCAGGCATGGCTGAATCGGGTTGATATCCCAGCGGCTAATATTCATTCTACCCCGACCTTAGAAGGCAATCCAGCGGTGTCAGCTGCTAAATATGAACAGCATCTACAAGAATTTTTTCATTCTGAACCAGCCGAGTTTCCCTCTTTAGATGTAGTATTGCTAGGAATGGGTGATGATGCACATACCGCATCTTTGTTTCCTCACACAGACGCTTTAAAAGTACGCGATCGCCTGGTTACTGTGGGCAACAAAGACGGAAATCCCCGCATAACCTTCACATACCCATTGATCAATGCGGCTCGTAGTGTAATCTTTGTGGTTGCTGGCGCTAATAAACGACCAGCTTTAGCTCAAATCTTCGCACCTGTAGCAGATGACTTTGCTTACCCATCCCGCTTAATTCAACCTCAAGGAGAACTTTGGTGGTTACTGGATGCAGAGGCAGGTTTAGAACTCCAATCTTAACTTGACCATCACAAGTAATTGTTAAAATCGGAAGCTAGAGTTGCTTCTGTGCCAAACTTCCTACGTCTACCCCAATACAGTTCAGTTAAGGCTAAAAATATATGTCTACGTAGGTTGGGTTGACGTTAGGAAACCCAACGTTTCCGAGGGATTGTTGGGTTGCGCTTTGCTTAAATGCCACTTGCTACAACAACCTACAATTTTTTTAACTGAACCGTATTAACGTCTACCCTAGTCTAGCTTTCGATCGACTTGAAAGAGTGGCGTGAAACTCTAGACGCTCGCAAACTCGCGCAGCGAAGCGCTAACGGTGGGAAAACACGGCGCTGCTTTCTCGTAATAGCAACTGTCTGTAGCGTCTACAGCAAAAGCTGCCGTATCTTGTGGAAAGTCACAGAAGCATCTACTTAGTTCTCTCTGCTTGCCAGCACTATTTTATGATGATCTTGAACAAAGGCTTAAATTGATGATCGTCTGTCCTAATTGCAATCACCCCAATCCAGACGGCGCTGTCCAGTGTGAAGCTTGTTATACGCCGTTACCAACAACTAGCAACTGTCCCAACTGTGGGGCAACTGTGCAGGCAGATGCCGCTTTCTGCGGTCAATGTGGTTTTAACCTACATTCAAATTCTGCCCCTGCTGCTGCTACATCTGTAGCCACAGTTGCTCCCGACATCCCAGTGGAAGTACCACCCTTGGTTGAACCTGACCCACTTTTAGAACTTTTACAACCAGACTCCTTAGGAATTAACCAGCCTGCTGCTTCATCTTTACCACTAACAGAAATGGCAGCACCGCCACCAGAAGTTGAGGCTCAATCTGTAGTTTCTGAGGCAGAAATTCCTGCTCCCCCCCCAGAACCAACACCACCTCCTATGGCCGCTTCCAGAACGCAGTTACAGCAAGTAACGGCGCGGTTGTTTCATGTCCAAAGCGATCGCGAGATTGAATTACCGCAAACTTTGTCTGTGATTCATATTGGCAAACCTAATGATCGCATTCCCCCAGACATAGATGTTTCAGGGTTTACCAATTCCGAAATTGTCTCCCGAATACATGCGGATATTCGTGTTGAGGGAGACGCTCACTATATAGAAGATGTGGGTAGTTCTAATGGTACTTACATTAACAATTTGCCCTTGTCACCAGGGAATCGACACCGCCTCAGACCAGGCGATCGCATTAGCCTGGGTAAGGGAGACTTAATGACATTTCTCTTTCAACTAACTTAGTTGATTCTGTATCAAATTGCATCCACCATCTAAACAAATTCTCTGCATCAAATAGGCGACGGATAACTATGTTATTTTATGTAGCACCGTCGCTTCAAGGTGCAAATTCCTGTCTCCTGCCCCCTACCTTCTGCCGTACACTAGGATGGAAGAAACTACACTTTAGGCTCAGGAAAGTGACCTATGAGGGAACCAGGAAAAGACTTTGAACCCTTGCTTGCCAAAGAAGCCCCACCACAAGTCGAACGTATGAGCTTAACTTGGCTCACAGCAGCTGCGATCGCCACTACCCTGCTGTGGCAAGTGCCAGGAGGTGATTATATTTTATACCCATTTACTATCCTGGCAACTTGGTTTCATGAAATGGGTCATGGCTTGATGGCTCTGATCTTAGGGGGACAATTTCAGAAATTACAAATTTTTAGCAGTGGTTCCGGTGTGGCAACTTATGGCATTTCGCGGTCTTTGGGGCCAATTGGTCCGGCTTTGGTCGCAGCAGCAGGGCCAATGGGGCCACCTCTTGCGGGTGCAGCTTTAATTTTGGCTTCCCGCAGTTTTAAAGCCGCTTCTTTGAGTTTGAAAATTTTAGGTAGTTTTTTACTACTTTCAACAGTAATTTGGGTACGTTCTGGTTTTGGTTTGGTGGCAATTCCCTTGCTAGGTTTAATTATTCTCGGTATTTCCTTGAAAGCTCCTCGATGGATGCAAGGGTTTGCTATTCAATTTTTGGGTGTACAAGCTTGTGTGAGTACGTACCATCAACTTAATTATCTATTTAGTTATAGTGCTGGTTCCTTGGGACTATCTGATACAGCACAGATGCAGCGGTATTTGTTTTTGCCTTATTGGTTTTGGGGTGGATTGATGGCGATCGCATCTTTGGTAATTTTAGTCCAAAGTCTCCGTATCGCTTATCGTTCACAGTAACAGGAAACCATAAGCGATCGCCTGGAGCTTCTAGCTACATTTACATCAAATTCCTTAAGGTTTATTGGTGAAATCTTGGGCTAACCTTACTGTCACTTTTCGGTTATCTTTATTTTTAATGATGAAAGCAACTTAATGAAGAGATGCTTTTAACAAAAAGTATTGAACATTACTTGTGGTAAAAGGGTAATTTCACCTGAATCTAAAATATTAGATGGTAGATACACCAAACTATTCGATCCAAAAATTATTAGGTGCGGGGAGATCCGGACAGGTCTTTTTAGCTGATACGCCTGATGGTCTTGTTGCCAAGAAAATATTTTTTGAAGATAAAATAGCTAACCTAATTCATTATTTCTTCTTTGGGGTTCCGAACCCTTACGTCTGGAATAAAGATGCCCTAAGCTGTGCTTACTACCGCAGAAAAATTCTGCGTAAATTGGTACGGTTTTGGTTTAATTCTCAACTCCGGGTTGCAGACGCAATCAATATGGGATGGAATGAAGAATTTATGGCTTATGAATTGGATACAGAACTCATTCAAGGAAGGCATATTGCGCTACAACATCCTTTTAACCAAAAAAATAATCAAGAGTTACATGAATTAGTTCATTCTATTATGATCCCGTTTCAAAAACAATTGATACAGTCAGGATTTGATGGTCTTGTTTGGCAGGCTGGAAAAGGCAGTTCAACAGCTATCAATAATTTTTTATTAGAAAGCCAGACCGCAGAAAAATATGTTTTTGTTTGCATAGATTTAGAGTCTGGCGTTCCCGCATTATTTCCACTAAATATTTTGACGCTTTTTTCGTTTTATTTACCAAAATCTATTAAACATGGAGGTGCATTATTTGATGATGTAGATATTAGTAAATTAAAACAATATTTATATCTTAATACAACAAAGTTAGAAGAAAAACTAGGTAATCAAGAATTTTCGCAACTTTTAGAATATATTCCCCACTTGGAATATCACCAAAAAAAATGGAAATCTCTGAAGAGAATTAATAGAAGTATTCTATATCAATTACATAAAGGTGATCTCAGCCAACAACAAGGTGATTGGTATTTAAATTATCCCTTATTTTGGTACGGACGAGAATTAGGCAGAATAATTTTATTGATCTTGAATACACTTGCAATTAATTTACCATTAAAAATCTTTAATAAATTGAGGAAAATTCCCTATACAACTTTAGTAAAACAATTTTTTAACTTTTTCTATTCTCAAAGCTACAGATTAAAAGTTGCCAGAGATTATGTCAAAACAAGAATTAGATATTGGCAAAAAAGAAAGCAGATCAAAACTGAAGAAGCTGAATATTTATATAATCGTTTATCTAGTGAAAATGCTAGTGATTATTTAAATGATTTTAGTGTTCATTTTGGGATTAAATTATTTGTTAAAAGCTTAGAATTTTTATTAGTTCCATTCTTATATTCTTTAGGACTAATTAATGAAACTATAGTGATACTTTGGTTGATTATGGGAGGGCCAATTTATAGGACAATTTATACGATTTTTAGAATGATACAACTAGCTAAAAAAAGTCAAGAAATACCCTGGATTGCATTTATAGTAGGTCTTTTTCCTACCTTTGGGACTCTAGCTTATCCCTGCCAGATGATTTATTCAGCGGTTGGTAAACAGGAAAAAGTTGCCCAATTTATTGTGTATGACTTTTTGACCAGATTGGGTACAAAAATTCCAGCGTGGGGTGGTGAAGATACACTCACTGAACATTTTTTTAATGATTGCGCTGATAAAGTTGTTTGCTGCTTTCAAGGGAAGAATCGTTGATATGGTATCTACTTTACACTATTGTGAGCCAGCCCTTCTCTACAATAGACTGTGTCAAGGAATAATTGACAAATATATTTGCTGTAGAGACGGCGATTTATCGCGTCTCTCCAACTAGTGAAGCATTAATTAACCAACACTTTCGCATCAACTTGTGGTTGAGCGCGGACTTCATTCGGACAAGGACGACCTTGTTCAATGTCAGAAATATTAGCAAAAGTTGTCTCTGCAATATTTTGCAGAGCTTCTTCTGTAAAAAAGGCTTGGTGTCCAGTAATTAGAACGTTGGGAAACGTTGTCAGGCGTTGAAAAACATCATCCTGAATGATTTCACCAGACAAATCTTCAAAAAATAAGTCTGATTCTTGCTCGTAAACATCCACACCCAGAGAGCCTATCTGACAAGACTTTAGTCCTTCAATTACAGCTTGGGTATCAATCAGCGCTCCGCGACTTGTGTTAATTAACATTACCCGTGGCTTCATTTGTGCGATCACCTCGGTGTTAATTAAATGATGAGTTTCGGGAGTCAGAGGACAATGCAAAGAAATAATATCAGAATTGGCAAATAGCTCAGGTAATTCTACATATTTACCACCCATTGCCTCTAATTCTGAGTTGCGGTAGACATCATAAGCCAATAGGTGACAGCCAAATCCTTTCATAATCTGTCCTAAAATCAGACCGATTTTTCCAGTACCAATAATCCCCACTGTGCGACCATTGAGATTAAATCCCAAAAGTCCTGTGAGGGAGAAATTACCTTCTCGGACACGGTTATAGGCACGATGAATTTTTCTATTGAGGCTCAAAATTAAACCAACGGCATGTTCTGCTACCCCATAAGGTGAGTATGCAGGAACACGGACAACAGTAATTCCTAAGTCGGCGGCGGCTTGCAAGTCTACATTGTTAAAACCTGCACAGCGCAGAACAACCAGACGTGTTCCCCTAGAGGCGAGAATCTCTAATGTTGAAGTATCAACTTGATCATGTACAAATACGCAAACCGCTGGAAATCCGGCGGCTAAGATAGCAGTATCACGATTCAGTCGGGGTTCAAAAAAGACCAACTCATGTTGGTTGGGAGAATTTACAGCTGACAAAAACTGCCGATCATAGGCTTTTGTACTGAATACTGCGACTTTCATGAAAAATCTTAGGCTGAGACTGCATGTTTTCCCATACATCATAGCTTGCGGATTTAGAAGTGCGTTAGCTCCTCCTCTAACTGCCAGTCATAGCTATTTGCCATTATTTGGGAATCTCACAAGTAAAGCAAAACTTTAGGATTCAGCTTAGGGTGTAGAGCTTAAGCAGCTAAGTAGGTCAAGTCTAACAAGTTTGTAGTAAGGACTTTAGTTCTTCTTAATCTAAACACTGAAGTGCTTACTACAAACCCTCAAATCTAGATTTAGAGGCATTTATTATTGGTTGCTGGCTGGCGTTTTAGTGTCGAAATATTCACGCCATCGGCTGATCAGACCCTCTTGAAAATCTATAACAATAACATCGTCGGCTTGATTACGAAGACCTGTAGCTTTTTCGGTGTCTTCATAATACCACTCAACTGCGGCTTGATTATTCTCAATTAAAATCCGCCGAAGATCAATTTTTACATTTGAATATTGTTGAGCAAAACTCGTAATTTCTTCCCGAATTTTTGCTTGTCCTCGCCATTTTTGACCCGGCAGAATAATTTCACCATCTGCTGTAAACATTTGTGCAAGAGCATCAGCGTCTTGATTCGCCCAAGCAGATCTGGCTTTTTCAATTAAAGTCCGAATCTCTTCTTGATTCATATTATTTTGATTTGCAAATGCAGGGGTATTTAAAAATACTATACTAATAAATACTATAATTGATAAGATTAGAAAATATCTAAATAATAAGCTTATTTTGATAAAATTCATTTTAAAACTAATTATTTATTATTCTCAATATAACTTACCCAAAGTAAAAAAATACAAGATAAATGAAATACTAACCTGGGATAGGTAATAGTAATTAATGCAGTTATTTCTTCAGTTTGATTATGGTTATTCCTCTAGAGAGACTAACTTTTAGCTTTCAAGTTGCTATTGTTATTACATAACAGTTTAGTACTGGATGGGTGTTATGCCGCTGTGACCCATTGTCATGTATCCAAGGAGAGCGATCGCAGATACATGGACGGTACAAAGACTAACTAAGCAAGATGTGGAGTTTTTATCGCTTCCTCCACTTTGTTATCACCAAGGGAAGGCTAAACCCTTCATCAGAGCGGTCTGAGGTGGTAAATTGCTGGTGTTTTTTTTGTAGTGTCTTAGAAATTATAAATTACTATAACTACGTCAAACTGCCTTTGTTCATTAAGTGAATGAAGGCAGTTTAGCTGTTAGAAATTATAGATGTGTAGCGACTGTCTTGAAAGTCAAGCGATCGCGATGAAAAAAAATCAAACAGTTGGAGTTATCTGAAGCCCTTACTAAAAGCGAATCATTCTAGAAAAACGAACTGCTGATGCTCCTACATTGCTACCCTTCCCTTCGGGATATTGCACTGACTCTTCCTTACAATTTTTGCAAGATTCAAAACGTTACAACAACTTGAGTTATTTGCATCTGTCTTATGAAATGAGTTCTATTCCTACCCTTAGTAGGTGTATCTATCTCCATGCATTCGTTAACTTGTGTAAAGTTGCTGAAAGCAAATTTTCTCAGTAGCTCCAGAAATTTAGAACAACTTGAACTTGTTGGAAATTTTTATGACTTACACAATTGACGAAACCGCAAGACCAGCGTTAGAAACTTTTCAACGCTTTGATGTGGATACTCAACTAGCCTTACTTTGGTTTGGTTACTTGGATCTTAAGGACAAGCTAACGCCAGCACCTCCTCAAAGTGTAGAAGCTCCTGGTAGAGCAGTCTTTGAACTAATCGAGGACTTGTCTCCCCAAGAACAACTGCAAGCACAACGCGACATTATTAATGGGGCAGCTACTGAAATCAGTCGTGGCTATAATGCTCTAAGTCCCAATGCCAAATTAGAGGTTTGGCTGTTACTGGCACAAGGAATGGAAAATGGAACCATTATCCAAGTACCATCTGACTATCAATTACCTGCTGAAACGGATAAGTTTACAGCAATGATCAAAAAGCTAGAGTTTGAGCAGCGGATTAATTTCATGCTCAATGTAGTGCAAGCAATGGGTTAGTTAAGTTTCAATAGCTCGTTAACAATATAGCGATTCTTGTTTGGATGCAACACGCGGTGGGTGTGCAGCTGTGTATTCTTACGAAAAACCTGTATTTCCCGCAACATGGAATCGCAATAATAGAAAGTAGCGAATTTAGTTAAGCCTAATTTATTGAGTTCCTACTTCAATACTCGTTAATTTCAAACTAACGCAGAGATAGTAGACTCTGCGTTACTTCTGATCAAATTCAATTTTGACAAAATTTGAGATCAATAGGATGTTACTTGCTATATACTTGCTATATAATAAGCTTTAGATTATCTATAACCATTTAGTGGAGAGTAGTAATTAATTTTACACTCTCCATTTTCTTTATCTACCTTTGGATACTTGAGATAATGCGTTTGACATCTCCCACGATTGAAAATCGAGGGATTCTAAACTGATGTTGCTACGAAGTCTAAAAGACTCACTAGGCAACGTTTACGAATTGATTAATTCGTTGTGGCACTGTCAAAATGCCCTACCCACCTTGACTAGAATTAGTTCTAGCTGTATGGCTACTTGTAATAAAAGTGCGTGAAAACGTTTTTTGTTATGGAGTTTTTCATCCTGTTTTCACGCACTTTTATTTGATCAGATTGTCTAATAAATTAGACAGTTAGCTTTCATCCCCCGGCTTTTATCCGGAGGTTCTCAGCATAGATACGATAGCATAGCTGAAGCCACAACCTCCGGTGATTCGACCAAAAAACCATGACCTCCACGCTCAAGGACTACAAGTTCGGCGTTAGGAATACCCTGAGCAAGTTCCTGGGAAAACTTAACCGGAGTGAGGATATCTTGTTTACCAACTAGAACTAGAGTAGGACAATTAATATTCTTAAGGCGATCGCTAGTGTCAAAGCTAAGGATAGCTCGGCTGTGATGATAGAGTGTATAATTTGTTGGCGCAAAGGGATATTTGATTGCCCATTCAATTAGTTGCTCAACCATCCCAGGAATAGAGTAGAACTCATCTGTAAATATCCAGGGTAATATGATTTTTTCATAAAGCTTCAGATCTATATGATCAGGAAGATCGCCCCAGGTTTGGATGATGCTATTGAATCGTTCATCACCCTTTGCCAAAGATGAGAGTAGCATCAGACTTTGCACTTTTTTAGGGTTCGCTAAGACTAGCTCTTGAGCAATATAACCACCCATTGAATGACCTGCTACATGTACCTTGTCGATACCAATGCGATCGAGCAACAGTGCAATATCATTTGCCATTTGCTCAATAGTATAAGGAATATCGACAGCAGAACTTCGCCCCATCCCTCGGTTATCAACACGAATTACTTGATATCGGGAGACGAGTGATGGCATGATTAGCGACCAATAAGAATGATCACACAAGAAACCAGCAATTAGTACTAAAGGCTCACCTGTTCCTTTAATGTCATAGAACAAGTCAATTCCGTTAACCTGAACCCTCGGCATGATAACTAATACACCCTGAGAGTAAACATCGAAAATCTGATACTATCTGGCACTGCCGCCATAAGTTGATATGGTAGCAGGAATTGAGTTTGTTAAAATTTTATAGAAAAGTCTGGGATTAAACCAAAATACAGAAAATTGCTAATGATTAATAAATTTAAACAACTCAAAGCAATTTTGGTAGCCAAAAATTCTGAAAATATAGGTGATTTTGCCATTCTTAAATCTGATTTTTTGGGTGCAAAAGTCTCTTCAGAGATAGCCTCTAAACTACAACAGGTGGCAGAATATCATCCTGCAATTGATTTGGAAAAATTAAGCCAATATCCTCCAGGCACTTTTGGGCGAGAATATGCTGACCACATGCAGGCAAATCACCTAAAACCGCTAAATGTTAGTCCTGAATTAGAGAATGTTGCCCGACGTAATGTCTTTGCTCTGCGATACACTGTTACCCATGATATATTTCATGTCTTGCTAGGCTTTGATACCAGCTACGCAGGCGAAATAGGCGTTCTGGCTTTTGCTGCTGAACAAAACTACAGCAATTCACTTAAAATCAGCTTATGGTTGGCTAGATTACTTTATCCGATTCTGGCTCCCTGGCAAATCAAAGCGATTTTCATCAACCTGCAAAAAGGACGAGAATTAGGTAAAAAAGCCGATTTCTTATTAGGTTATCGCTTTGAAGACCACTGGCAAGAACCAGTTCATGAGGTTATACAACGTCTGGGATTATTAGAGGATTCCACAATTCAACCACCTCAACATCTCCTTCAAAGTTAATTGAGAGTTGGTTATTTTTTCAAGATACTATGGCAGGGGACAGGAGAGAAGTGCGGTCTTCTCCCCTTGGGAGAAGACCGCACCAAGGGGTTTCCCCCTCCGGGTGACGCTCTCTACGAGACGCTGCGCGAACGCAAGCTCGCGCTTCGCTACGCTAACGGTAGTCCACCGCCAGATACCTGCGGCGGGAAACCCGTCCGCAGTACTGGCTCCTCTTTGTTGGAACAACAAGACCGGGCTACCTCACCAAGTGGAGCAACTTCTCCCAAGGGGAGACGCTACGCGAACGGGGGATAGACTTGAAAGTCTCATGGTGTCAGGGTTGTATGCTCAGTTTATGTCCTAACCTAACTGGCAATAGCTATATTACAAATAGCGATCGCTGCGCCAACGCCCGCCGTAGGATGCCCATACCCCTGCGCTTAGGCAAGCTACGCGTAGCGTCTCCTTTAGGAGAAGGGCTGTAGGGCGATCGCATCTACTACCCGGTAATTTAATCAATACTTTTATCGTTTTCATGTCCCACCAATAAACGAATTATATCGTGTTCGGGTAAAGACTTATCATTAAGACCGCAGGGGGCAGGGGGCAGGGGGAGAAAGAGTTTTCAGGTTTTTGCACAGATGCGGGATTCATAACTAATAAGCCGGACATGATATTACCGTTATGATGGGAGACTTACGGCGAAATACTTAAATATTTATTCTTGCTGCCAAAACTTATACGCCGTATATGACATAGTTACAACCCCGGTGATAATCGCAGATTCATCAACTTCAAATTCGGGATGATGTAATGGGTGGTTGATAATTCTATCTTTATAGCCTACACCCAAGCGAAACATCGAACCTGGGGCATGTTCCAAATAAACAGAAAAATCTTCAGCGCCAAGAGAAGGTTCGGGTAAAACTTGGACGCGATCGCTACTCCAAGCTTCTTCGGCAGATGATTGCAATAATTGCGTTAGGGTATAATCATTCTGCACGCTAGGCACGCCTTGGCGATAATTGACTTGATAACGCGCTCCGTAGGCATGACAGATATTAGCGACAATATTTTCAATCCAATTAGAAAGCTGGGCGCGGGTTTCAGGGTGGAGCGATCGCACAGTTCCTAATAACTGCACTTGATCAGCAATCACGTTTGGCGCTCGGCCACCATTAATCTTACCTATACTCAATACTACCGGACGTAAGGGATTTTGTGTCCGGCTAATCGCTTGTTGCAGCGCAGTAATAACTTGTGAGGCAATCCAAATTGCATCAATTGCCTCATAAGGACGCGCTCCATGCCCTGATTCTCCAAAAATAATAATCTCTAAATCATCCGCAGCTGCTGTTAATGCCCCGTAACGCACACCAATAGAACCTGCTGGTATGGAAGGAAAAACATGAATCCCTAAGACCGCAGAGACTTTTTCCATTGCCCCATCTTTTACCATCCAGCTTGCTCCTTGGGCAATTTCCTCTGCTGGCTGAAATAAAAACCGCACTTTACCACTCAACTCCTCAGCCACCTGAGATAGCACCATTGCTGTTCCTAACCCGACAGTGGTGTGAACATCATGACCACAAGCGTGCATTACGCCTTCTGTACGAGAGGCATATTCCAAACCTGTACGTTCTTGAATGGGTAAAGCATCCATATCGGTACGAATTGCTAATAAGCGGTGATCTTTGCCAGTATTTTGCAGTTCTCCAATGACACCAGTTTTACCAATTCCTTCTTGTACATGGAGACCACTAGAAGATAAAACACCAGCAACGAAGGCAGATGTTTGGTACTCTTGACCGCTGAGTTCTGGATGAGAGTGGATGTGGCGGCGAATCTCAATTAAGCGGGGCGCTAGTTTTGTGGCTAAGTCTTTAATACGGGTTAGCATTGCTCAAGTTTAGTTTACAGGCTTTTTTCCCATGATAAAGAAGTGTTAATCAACAAAAGTATTTTGTTCTACTGCAAAAGGTGAAGGAAGAGGAAAGGGAGCAGGGGGAGCAAGGGAAGAGAATAATAACCTATTCCCAATGCCCAATGCCCCTTGTGGACGTAGTTTTTTATTTGGCGTAACAAGTTGTGCCTGGGACATTTCCAGTTCTAAACTTGTTACACTCTCGCAGAGTTACGCGCTCTAACGACCAGTCATAAGGTTTGTTGGAAGTGACTAAGCCATTGGTTAGAGTTGTCAATCGAAAGTTAGCTCCCCGAAAATTAGTGAACAGCAATCTCGCATCTTTTAAGTTAGCTGCTTCTAAATTAGCACTGAGGAAACCGGCAAAAGACAGATCAGCATTTTCCAGGGAGGCTAATTTTAAATTTGTGCCTGTTAATGAAGCACCAGTTAAATTAGCAGAATTCAGCAAAGCACCTTCTAGATTTGCACTTGTAAGATCTGCATTTGTAAGATTTACTTGAGATAAGATTGCTCTATTTAAATTAGCCCCGCGTAAATTAGCTCCACCCAAATTTAGTTGAGTGAGGTCAGCACCACTCAAATCGCACCTAGGACAGTCATTAGTCACCTTCAGCTGCTCCACATCCTGCGGGCTAAATGCAAAAGCTTGCTTTGTCAATCCGAAACAAGCTAACAGAATAATGGTAGCTACAATCTTGAACTTCATATTTTTTACGTTTACTGTTATGGATGAGAAATTAAACGTCTCTCAGCATCATACTTAACATAAACAACTTTCTCGGTGAATCACCTAGATGAAGTGGTGGTGAAGTAGCTATAAAAATACTATAAATTCTGGTGATTAGACTACTCAAAGCTCAATCTAAGCTTTAGAATCGAATCGTAAGCGACTCAACTATACTGAACCAATTATAGACTACCAAATATACGATCCCCCTAGCTGGAGAAACAAAGCGGCTGGGGGGATCTTGTTTTTGGGTGTATGATTAACGCCATCCTAAAAAGCGTAGTCCAGGCACAATCAGGTAATAACTCACCCCCAACCAAAAGCTCATCAAAACGCCCACAAAACTAAAAAAAGCAATAGGCACGAGTAATCCTGAGGAGAGGGTCTGACTGGAAAATTGCCAGCCAGTATTTGAAATCCCTAAAATGGTTAGACCTGCAAAAATGCTGGCAGTACCAATTGCAGTTACTACAGCGTAAACAATGTGGTGGCTGCGAAAGCCTAAACTCAGGGTGAATAAGAAAACGGCAACTAAAATAACTCCCACCAGACCTCCACTGTTATCGGCTGACATGATTAACTGCAAAAATAACCAGCCGAACCCATAGCTAATCAAACCCATGATGGAAGCTATCAAAAACCGCCGACGTTGACCAAAACATCCTGATACTGTTAGTCCCAATGCTGTACCCAAACCTGCGGCGGCAAACATGATAATTTGTGTCCCTACAGCAGTTTGGGCATTTGGAACTAATTCAGGTATCTGATGAAAAATATATTCGGCAACGCGATCACCTAAAATTGTCTTACGCCCCAAAATTAAGCCAGTGATCGCACCTGTACCAGCTCCAATACCAGTTAGCAGCATTGCCCAAATTGTCGCTAAACAGGCTTGTAATACTTTCAGAATTGCTTTAGCTATCAAAATAACTGTTGTGCCTACAGCTTGGCTAAAACCTGCTAAAGCTTGCTCAACAGTTTGGGTTAGCAGTGTAAATTGGCTAGAAGTTTGCGTGAAAACTTGCCTAACAGAATCCTGAAGTTGAGAAAAGAACCTTGGCTGTGATGATCCTTTGGTAATTTTTACCAAGCGTTTTTGAATCATAGCTGCATTTGCCGGACGCGATCGCACATCCTCCTGCACCATTTCATCTAATAAGTCTGCCAGATCCCGATTTACATTTACTCTGTTACGCCAGCGCAATTTACCACTCTGGGGATCTTCTAACTTTGGCGGATACTTACCTGTGAGTAATTCAATCATCGTCCGACCAAGAGCATAAAAATCAACCGCAGGCCCTACATTTCCCCCAATTACCTGTTCTGGTGGACTGTAGCCAGAAGAAAATAACCGAGTTGAACTAGATTCTCGGCGTAACATTGCTGTATCAAATTGTTTTGCCCCACCAAAATCAATCAGTACTAGTTGTTCCCAGCCACTTCCTCCTTGATTCAAAGGAGGTGCAGTAGGTGCAGTAGTCCGCAGCATCAAATTTGAAGGTTTAATATCGCGGTGAATAATCTGACGTTTGTGTAATTCCTGTAGAATCTTTACAGCCTGGGCGAACCAGCTTAATACCAACTCCTCTGGACACCCTTGAGGATAATTTTCTAGTACTTCCTGAAGAGTCTGGCCATTAATTTTTTCCATCACCAGACAAGCTAGTTGGCGCGGTTTTGGACTAATCAAATTTACTTGAAAATAACCATCGGCATCGACTTTAGGAACACCAGGATGCCGCAAATTGATTAAAACTGCTGCCTCTTGCGTGAATAATTCTAGTGCCTTTGGTGAATTGTCCACCAAAACTTTCAGCACTTTCTCTGTCTGGGTTTTTTGATCCCAAACTGTGTAAATTTGGGCGAACCCTCCCGAACCTAAGGGCTGGACTGGGACATAGCGATCTAGCAACTGTAACACCGCGCCACAGCTGTTGCAAAACTTGTTTCCCCAAGGCTGAGGATAAGGACGTTGACAGTCAGGATTTATGCAGTGAACAGCGCTCTGTGTGATGTGGGACACAACCGCGACAATACAAAGGCTGAATTGATTTTAGCGTTTATTTGAAACCCCTGATTTTAATTATCGGGTTTTGGAAACCCGAACCTGCAACTCCTTTCATGCGGTTGTGGTTACCTTGGTGGACTACTGCCATTACCAAATTGTCAGAATAGATATTCCCAAATCCGCCGAATTTCTGCTTGAAATGTCACTCGCTCTTGTTCTCCTCTGCAAAATCACCAATTACCCCTACTAAATGACTAATGCTGTCTTTAAGTTTTTGCCGTAGCTCACCCATAGCAACAGCGTTTTGCTGAATACTTTCTTGATTGGCTTCCAGTCTAGAAATTGCTTGAGTGTTAGCTTGCTGCTGCTGGGCAGTTTGCAGCAGGATTGCTTCTATCCAGTCAAGTCTGTACTGACCGCGATCGCAGTTCTAGTATGTGAGGATTAACAGCGATATGATTCAGCTAAATGTATTGGCATAGCAGTGGGTCAAGCCTGTACCCTGTCCCCCATACCCTATTCCCTTTTTTTGCGTTATTCCACACCAAGCCAGAGAAGATAGCATATACTGAGCATCGACGCTTGAACGCCAACGGCTAATTGTTGTGCAACCAGTTGACTTTACCACTCTCGCAGCCGCTTGTAGCGAACTACGCGCTCACTGGCTACCATCGCGCTTAGAACAAGTTTATCAGCGCGATCGCTACACTATTGCTGTGGCATTACGCACTCTCAAACAAAGGGGTTGGTTAGAGATTTCCTGGCATCCCCAAGCTGCGCGCATTTGCATTGGCGAGCCGCCACCGCGATCGCCTGATACTTTCACCTTCAGCCAACAACTAGTACACCAATTGAATGGTTTGGCATTGGTGGCAATTGAGGCGATCGCTCCTTGGGAGCGTGTGATTGATTTACAATTTGCCCCTCGCCCTGGAGAAAGCGCTCTACATCATATATATGTAGAAGTTATGGGCAAATACAGCAATGTCATCCTCACCGATGCCAGCAATCTCATTATTACTGCTGCCCATCAAGTTAGTCAGCAACAGTCGAGTGTCCGTCCCATTCAAACCGGACAGCCTTATGAACCACCGCCAAAACTCACCGGGACTGTTCCCAGTTTGAGGGAATCACAAGAACGCTGGCAAGAACGAGTCAGCTTAGTACCAGGAGTAATTAAGCGTCAGTTGTTAAAAAGTTATAGCGGCTTGAGTTCTGCATTAGTAGAGTCAATGCTCGTAGCAGCTAATTTAGCACCTGAAGCCACCATCGATAACTTAAATCCCGATGACTGGCAAAGGCTATTTGGAAAATGGCAAGAATGGCTACAAGCCTTGGAATTACATAAATTTCAACCAGCTTGGACTGTAAATGGATACACTGTCATGGGTTGGGGTGCAGTTACTCCAGTAAAAGACATCCAATCACTACTCGCTAAGTATTACAATGATCAGATCAATCAACAATTATTCTCTCAGTTGCGCCATCAACTAAGTCAGAAATTAAATAATATTCTGGCAAAATTACGGAATAAAGCTCAAAATTTTGCAGACCGTTTGCGACAATCAGATCAAGCAGATGAGTATCGGCAAAAAGCAGATTTGTTGATGGCGCATTTACAAAACTGGGAACCAGGGATGAAAGAAATTACCCTCCTTGATTTTGAGACTAGTCAGCCAATCGCGATCGCTCTCCAGCCAGATAAAAATGCTGTACAAAATGCCCAACGTCTTTACAAACAGCATCAAAAACTAAAACGCGCTCGTATTGCCGTCGAACCGCTATTTTTGGAAGTGCAAGCAGAAATTGAATATTTAGAGCAAGTTGAAGCTGCGATCGCTCAGATAGACCAATACCAAACAATAGAAGATTTACAAGCCCTTGAAGAAATCCGCGACGAGCTAATTGGACAAAAGTATCTAGAAGATCCCGAATACCGCAATCGCAATACCAACGAAACCGCCAGCACCAACTTTTACCGTTACCGCACACCTAACGGTTTTGAAGTCTTAATCGGTCGCAACAATCGCCAAAATGACCAATTGACCTTTCGTGTAGCTGGAGATTATGACTTGTGGTTTCACACTCAAGAAATTCCCGGAAGCCATCTATTACTACGTTTGGAGCCTGGGACAGTCCCAGAAGCAAATGACTTGCAATTTGTGGCAAATCTTGCTGCATACTACAGTCGCGCTCGCCAGAGTGAGCAAGTACCAGTAGTTTATACTCAGCCAAAGCACGTTTACAAACCCAAAGGAGCGAAACCAGGGATTGCTATTTACAAACAGGAGCGTATTTTGTGGGGAAAACCACAGTTGGTAGTCAATATTGAAGGAGGCAGGAGATAGAAAATTCCATTCATAAATATTCTGCAAGATAGAGGTTAGTTTTCTTGGAGAACATCTTTTTTAGTAAATGTTTACGAAAAAACTGTACTGGCTGTTACAATATTGTTAAGAAAAGTTGCCCGTTGCATTTTGGGAACGTGCAATTTGGTTTTAGCTCTATTGAGAAGACAACGCAAAAGAATATTTTTCAGACTAGCTGTGGGAAGCTAGTCTTTTTTTTACTCTATAAAGTGTGGCTTTGCTGGATAGTCAAGTTTCCTGCTGCATAGAAATCATTTCTGTCTCGCCACAGCCATTCTAGACATGTCAAAAGCAAAATTATTTGTCGTAAATGTAGTTCAGTTTCCAAGGGAGGTTCATCACTATATAAATCACCAGGGGGAAATATAATATTTGGCAAGATGCCTTCTTGAGAATCTAATTCTTGAGCTATGGTCATAAAATAAATACAGCATCAATTAATTATGGATTTATTTTAGCAGCGTTATAGTTGGCGATCGCTTCTTGCAATTTACCAACTTCAATCGTCAAGTATACTGTTGGCTGCTATTGGAATATTGCTTACCAAGTAAACTTTTACCAAATAAACTTTATCTTGTTGCACCGCCTTTAATCTTGACCATAAAGGTATAGGAGGTAATTCTTTAAAAATTAGAAATTAGATGGATAAACAAAGATAGTACTATTATCAATTAACTCCAAACTTTCCTAAGGTATTGGAGAAGCACTACTTTTTCTATAGTCATTTTTAAGTAATTACCGCTAGCTTTTTTTTTGATCTCCGTTAAATCAACTATAGATTTTCTTTTTCTAACCTCTAATGGGCTTGCTGAATAGTAGACTCTACTTAAAAACCGTAACTGTATATCAATAATGAATACATTAGCAAATTTGTTTATCAGTATATTTATTCATTTTTTTGCAGAATTAGTATTCTTTGAACCCTAATTACGAATTGGCTTTTTCTCGTCTTTAGACTCAAAAACTCAAATACCTTTTTTGTGTAAAAATTGTTTCTAAGCTCTACACAAATCGCAACCTTACGTGCCAATCTATGGATAGCAAAAGTTCTAGGAAACAAATCAATGTCTATTTTACAAAAACTGTCATTAGCCTTAGTCGGAACAGCAGTTGTTTTCATGGGTGCTAACCCAGCCAATGCTGTGAGCTTAACTATAGGAGGTAGCGCACCTGTTGGAGGAGAAGGTTCAAAATCTACTATCGTAGGATCTCAGGTTATCGACTTCAATTCAGGTACAGCAGTTGATCCAAACGGGTTTGCAACTTACTCTGCAACCAATGGAATCGTGCAAGGTAGCCAATCAGGCGCGTATGCTACCCCATTTGGCGATACCAGTAAATATCTGACTATTTCACCAGCAGGTTCTAACGTTGCAGGAGGTACTGGTTCTGTAACTATTAACTTTGCTCAGGCTATTGATTACTTTGGTTTGTACTGGGGGTCAGTAGACACATATAACTTTGTAGATGTCTACAATGGCGGTACTTTGCTAAAAACATTTAGCGGCGCAGATGTTCCAGGTGCTGAAGCTACTGGTAGCTGGACTAGCAATGCAGACAATGTTTTCGTGAATTTATTAGCTGATAAGGGAGAAACCTTTGACAAGGTAATTTTGAGATCTAACGGTCGTGCGTTTGAAAGCGATAACCATACCTACAGACTAGCTAGTGTTCCTGAGCCTGGTTCTATGTTAGGTCTGTTAGCCTTCGGTGCTTTGAGTGCTGGATCATTTGTCAAGCGCAAGTCAAAGATGGCTTAAGCTCATACACCCTAAAAAACGAAAGATAGACATTATTTTAGGTTATGTTTTGGAATGAGAGCAGCCTTTCTAGAATCTCGCTCTCTAATGTATCCTTTCAAAGCGACAATTTGGGATGAGATTTTGTACCCGGCAAATATGCTGGGTTTTAATTTTGAGATCATATAAAAAAGACGCGAAGTTGTTCTTCGCGTCTTTTCTGTTGAAAATAAGACTTACCTTAACGGGTGACGAAAACTAAGCCTTTGCGATTACTTCGCTTTGCTCGTAATGACGTAAAATCGTAATCCGTGCATAAGTCCTGAAAAATTAGAAACTGAATGTGGTTCTCAAAGCACCAATAAAAATATCATTGTTGTCATCATTATGATCTGGGGAGGTCAGCCAGATGACTCCAGGGGTGATGCTGATATTGTCACTGATTTGGTATTGGTAAAAAGCTTCCAGGTGATAGGAAGTATCCCTATCTCTTTCTAACCCTGCAACACTAGAACTTGTTACTCTAGGTTCCACACCAGCGATAATACCAGCTAAGTTGCCTTTTTTACCCAGGTCAGGAAAGCCGAGGGTAACGGCATAGTTCCAAATGTCAATATCTCCACGATTACCAGACAGGATACGACTATTGGTATATCCAGCCCAACCACCCAAGACTACTTGATCACTGATGCCGATAGATGCTTGGACACCATAAGAATTACTTGAAAATGCGGTATCTAGTTCACCATTCTGATTTAATAAGGGTGTAAAGGTGGCAGCGTTACTGCCTGTAGGTAGTGGCTGTTTGTAGGAATTGATGTAAGTTAAACCAATAGAAATGCGATCGCTTGGTTTAATCGTCAATTGTGCTAGCGCGCCATAAGCACCATCAAATAAACCATTTTTAGGAGATGGGTCATTAGCTGCACCACTCAAATACCCCAAGCTGAGTGCTAATTTATCACTAAACTCGTGGGTTACTCCCAACCCTGCACCATCCATCTGATAATAAATGGGGTTACGTGTACCAAAGGTTGATAAAGCCCCAAAAGCTCCATCACCATCAAAGATATTCACAGTATCGGTAAAATCATCTGCTGCACCAGCATTAGCGATCGCAATTACCTGTGTCTTTTTTCCCAAAGGAAATGCATAAAATAAAGCATCGACAGCAGCATCAGTATTACCGTCTTCACCAGCAAAGAATAAGTTACCTTCTGGTGTGCCAATATCAGGGCTGATAATATTATTAGCCTGGATTCTAGTGAATAGTGTATCTTGACCTGTAAAACTGGTTACAAATTCAACCCGTGCGCGCACTCCAAGAGTTGTATTTCTATCTGTGATTTCTCCACCATTAACGTTGTCACCTCCAAAAACATCAGTAATGGCTGCAACAACTTGTCCTTGTAGTTTGGTTGTAGTAGAAAACTGATTTGCTTCCAATTCAGATGTGCGTGCTTCTAGTGTATCTACACGACCTCGTAATGTGGCTAATTCTGCGGAAAATTCTGATTGCAGCTTTTGTAGTGTAGCTATATCTTGTTTTGTTACTAGTTCAGCAGTGGCGGTGGTAATAAGTTCATTAACTCGATCAAGACAAGCATTCAAACCAGCGGCGAACTCATATCTTGTCAACGCCCGATTACCGCGATAAGTGCTATTCGGATAACCTGCAATACAGCCGTAACGCTCTACTAGCGATTGCAAAGCTTGAAATGCCCAGTCTGTAGGTTGAACATCCGATAATTGAGACACTGAGGTAACTTGTGCTATTACATGATCTTGACTAAGATTCTCAACTTTATTGGCTGGATTTGCTACATTTGAAGGCTTCTTTTTTTCCGATGTTGTAGATATTTCCTCTGCAAATGCAGTACCAGCAAATATGATCATACCGCAGACTACTGGACTTACCAGCAGATATTCCCATAGCTTTTGCATTTTTCCCTCACACTCGTTTAGCATCTGTCGTACCCGCATCACTCTTTAATTAAAGGCACACTTTCTTGAAAAGTATTCTCAAATATTATCAGTAGCTAGCATTTTTTTAATACAAAAATCAAGAAAGCATCATTTACTAAGTAAAGGGAACAGGGAACTGGGGACAGGAGAGAAGTGCGGTCTTCTCCCTACAGCCCTTCTCCTTTAGGAGACGCTACGCGAACGGGCATCCTACGGCAGGCGTTAGCCTCTCCCAAAAGGAGCTATCCATTAGTCACATCTTTCTTTACAATCTTGAAACGCTTGTTTTGTAGGAATCTTAAGCACTGAGATGTGAAGCATACTTGACAAATCAGCTCTTAATGTTCTCGCTAAAATTAGGTTTTTATTGAGAATTAACTACGAGCGAATCAAGGTTAGAAAAAACGTGAGTGAATACTCTCGCAAATATTAAGAAAGATCCGGGTAATGGATAGGGGAGAAGGGGAGACGCTACGCGAACGGGGGACAGACTTGAAAGTCTTTTGATATCTGGGTTTTATGATCCGTTTATGTCCTAAACTAGCTGGCGATAGCTATAACAGCATCTTTGCAGTGATGCTGCTGTGATTGCTTACACAAAGGAATATAATCTGCGTTGTATGAGAATGATAATTATTATAGTATACAGTGTAGAATAAGTCTCATTCTCAATAAAAACTTTGACCAAAGCAAAGCAAGTATCTTGTTGAAGGAGAAAACACGGTGATTCTGACTGGTAGAGAATGTAAAACAGGCATCTTATCCTTAATTGCTCTGCTCGTATTTTCCACAATTGGTGGCTGTAACCAATCAAACACCAATCAGGGAACAAATTCGCAGCAGTCGCCGCAAGCGCAAGAAGCAGCGTCTACTCCCTCAGTACCGTCAGAAAAAACCAAAGTGGTGACAACATTTTTACCGATTTATTTATTTACTAAAGCGGTGGTTGGGGATGCAGCAGATGTGGCAATTTTAGTTCCACCGGGAACGGAAGTACATGAGTATCAAGCGACACCAGAGAATGTCAAGGCGATCGCTACTGCAAATGTGCTAGTAAAAAATGGTTTGGGGTTGGAGGAATTTCTGAAAGACACTGTAAAAAATGCCCAAAATCCGAAGTTGACAGAAATTGATGCCAGCAAAGGGATTAAACCCTTAAATGAAATTTCACCCATTGAAACAACAACAACGCAGGAAAAAGAACATGAACACGCTGAAGGTAATCCTCATGTTTGGTTAGATCCAGTTTTAGCAAAACAGCAGGTAACAAATATCCGGGATGGATTAATAGCTGCTGATCCTAGAAATAAAACTATTTATGAAGCAAATGCTGCGGCTTATATTCAGGAATTGGAAGCTTTAAATAGCGAGTTTCAACAAACTTTGCAGAAAACTCCCAATTGCACTTTCATCACCTTTCATGATGCCTATCCTTATTTAGCTCAAAGATATAATATTAAACAAGTTGCCGTAGTGGAAATTCCTGAAGACCAACTTTCACCAGCAGATGTACAAAATGCAGTTAATACAGTGAAAAAATACAAAGTTAAAGCTTTGTTTAGTGAGCCAGGGGTAGATAATAAGTTGTTAAAAAGTCTCTCCCAAGACTTAAATTTAACTTTGCGTACTTTGGACTCTTTAGAAACTGGCGAAACAAATCCGCAGTATTATTTCCAAGCAATGAAAGCTAACTTGCAAACTCTGCAAACTGCGTGCAAGTAGATTTAATTAAGACTAATTAACCATCAATGATCAATTAATTACCCAGAAATAATGACCACGCCAATTTTAAAAGTAGAGGGATTAACTGTATATCAAGGTAGTCATTTAGCTGTGCGGGACGTTGCTTTTGAATTATTGCCAGGAACAGATACAGCGATAGTTGGCCCCAACGGCGCGGGTAAAAGTACTTTGGTCAAAGCGGTTTTAGATTTGATTCCGCGTAGTGCTGGCAAGATTGAAATATTTGGTCGTCCAATTCCTAGACTGGGAAATTTGCGTCATTTATTGGGTTATATGCCGCAAAATTTCATTTTTGACCGCAGTTTTCCGATCTCAGTTAGTGAGTTGGTAGGATTGGGATGGACTAGTGAAGCCAAAACAGCGAGTGCATTTTTCCCAAGGTTATGGAGACAAAACCAAGAAAAATCAACAGCAATTATAGAAGCTTTACAGCGAATCGATGCTTATCATCTACGATATCAAGCTATTGGTACTCTTAGCGGTGGTCAACTTAAACGGGTATTATTAGCTTATTGTTTGGTGAGACCGCGAAAACTTTTAGTATTAGATGAAGCCTTTGCTGGGGTAGATGTGCAAGGTACAACCGATTTTTATGCTTTGCTGAATGAACTCAAACAAGAAGAGGGTTGGACAGTGTTACAGGTTTCCCACGATATTGATATGGTGAGCCGCCATTGCGATCGCGTCCTTTGTCTCAACCAAACTGTCGTTTGTACCGGACAGCCGGAAATTGCTCTTTCACCCCAAAACCTTTTAGCAACCTACGGCCCAGGATTCAGTCGCTACCAACACCACCACAATTGAGTTATGTATTTCTATGATCATTACCAGATAATTGCACTAGCCGTAACTAATAATCATGACTTGGTGAAGTTGTTGCAATTCCCTTTCATGCAGCGAGCGATCGCAGGTGCTGTATTAATGGGGATACTGGGAGGTTTGCTTGGCAGTTTTGTCACCTTGCGCCAGCTATCGTTTTTCAGCCATGCTGTGGGTCATGCAGCATTAGTAGGAGTAGCGTTAGGTGTGCTGTTACAGGTCAATCCTACTGGGATGCTGTTACCTTTTACCTTACTTTTTGGCGTTGTTGTCCTCTACTTTATTGACAAAACCGATTTAGCTAGCGATAGCGTACTCAGTATCGTGCTGTCAGGAGCATTAGCGATCGGTGTGATTCTTACTAGTCTTATAAAAGGATATCGCGGTAACTTGATGGCAGTACTTTTCGGCGATATTCTTGCTATCGATACCACTGATTTAATGTTGACGCTACTTGTACTTGTTGGCAGTAGCATATTTTTACTATCAACTCTACGACAGCAAATTTTATTGACCCTTAACTCCGATGTAGCCCAAGTACAAGGTATTCCAGTCCAACTATATCGCTATGGCTTTGTCGTCTTGCTTTCACTAGCCGTAGCCGTAGCGATTAAAGCTGTCGGTGTTTTACTGGTGAATGCCTTTTTGGTGATTCCTGCTTCAACCGCAAAACTGATGAGTCATCACTTTCGCCATTTTCTGATTATTTCAGTGATAGTTGGTTTCAGTAGCAGCATTGCTGGCATTATTGTCTCAGGTATTTTTAACCTTGCTTCTGGCCCTAGTATTGTACTTGTCCAGTTTCTGCTGTTTGCAGTCGTTTTTATTGTCGTCAAGTTAAGGTTGAAAATAGCATAGTTTTTTTCTGCTAACCTCTTGCTAAATCATTTGATGTTTGCTACATTGATTAATCGTGGCTAATAAAAAAGTCCACGCCGGGATAGCTCAGTTGGTAGAGCAGAGGACTGAAAATCCTCGTGTCACGAGTTCAAGTCTCGTTCCTGGCATACTTTACAGCAAAATCCCAATAAATTTTGACTTCACAATCTCCGTCGGTTGATCGCGGGGAGTAGTCAAGCAGCTTAACTGATTTTTTGAGGCTAGGGAATAAGGCGATCAACAAGAAAATTATTAAGTTATGTAACAAATCTTCAATTGCTTAAACAACGTTGATATTCTTCTTGAGTGATATTAGGATTAGTGATCAGATAATCGTGCAGGCGATCGCAGGCTTGAGTGAGTAACTGATTAAGATCTAATGTTTGTAGCTCTATTCCTTCCAGATTCCAGAGTTTGACTGTGGCATCCTGACCACCGGAAACCAGCATTTTGCCGTCAGGGCTAAAACTCACGCTTCTTACACCACCCTGATGACCTGAGAAAGTTTTGAGCAAAGTCCCATTAGCAACATTCCAAAGTTTGATGCTACCGTCATCACTGGCTGAGGCAATCATCTTACTATCTGGGGAGAAACTCACATCAACAACCAAATCGCTATGTCCTTGCAGGGTTTTGAGTAGGTAACCATCCAGGCTCCAGATTTTGATGGTTTTGTCTTGACTGGCTGAGGCAATAGTTTGACCATCGGGAGCGAAGCTAATACCCCAGACACTAGCGCTATGTCCTTGCAGGGTTTTCAGCAGACGACCCTCAAGACTCCAGAGTTTAATAGTTTTATCTGCACTGGCGGAGGCAATAGTTTTGCCGTCTGGGCTAAATTTGACGTTAGTTACCCAACCACTATGTCCTTGCAGGGTTTTCAGCAGGCGACCATCCAAACTCCAGAGTTTGATGGTTTTGTCGGCACTGGCTGAGGCTAGAGTTTGATTATCAGGGCTGAAATCCATGCTCATTATCCACTGGGTATGACCCCCAAGAGTGTGGAGCAAAGTACCCTCCCGCTGACGAATTTGGATAGTCTGGTTGGCAATGGCTAAAGCAACTATGTTGCCATCAGAAGTAAAGCTAATACTAGTAACATTATTAACTGGAGAGGTCAAATTTTTGAGCATACGACCATCCAAACTCCAGAGTTTCATGGTGTTATCAGCGCTGAGCGAGGCAATGGTACTACCATTAGAGATAAAACTAACCTTATTCACACTGCCTCTATGTCCATAAAAGGTTTTTGGCAACGTTCGCTCTAGATTCCAAAGTCTAACGGTGTTGTCATCACTAGCTGAGGCGATAGTCTTACTGTCTGGACTAAAACTTAAACTATTCACCTCATGGTTATGTCCCGCAAGAGTAGTCAGCAGGTTGCCATCACGACTCCAGAGTTTGATAGTTTTATCAGCACTGGCTGAGGCAATTATTCTCCCGTTTGGTGAGAAAATAACTTGCCAAACACGATCTTTATGTCCCTCAAGAGTCCGCAGCAAAGTACCCTGACGACTCCAGAGTTTAACAGTATTATCGGCACTAGCAGAAGCAATTGTCTGTCCATCGGGGCTAAAACTGACACCTAAAACTTCTTTGGTATGTGCTGGTATGGTTGTGAAAAGGCGACCATCTAAACTCCAAAGTTTTACTGTGCCATCATCACTGGCGGAGGCAATCATATCACCTGCTGGGGAAAAACTGATGCTGTTCACACCCTGGCTGTGTCCGCTGAAAGTTGCAAGTAATTTGCCGCTAATACTCCAGAGTTTGATGGTATTGTCATTGCTACCAGAGGCGATAAGTTTACCGTTAGGTGAGAAACTGACGCTATTGACTCCATCGCTATGTCCATTAAGAGTTGCGAGTAACTTGCCATTGCGACTCCAGAGTTTGATGGTATTGTCAGTACTAGCAGAGGCTAACATTTGACCATCCGGTGAGAAACTGACACTATTGACTCCATCACTATGTCCGTTAAGAGTTGCGAGTAACTTACCACTGTCACTCCACAGCTGAATGGTGTTGTCAGCACCACCAGAGGCCAGCATTTGACCATCTGGTGAGAAACTAACGCTAGTTACCCAAGAATTATGCATCAAGCGATTGCGTTCTTGAGTTCCATAAACTGCTTGCTGGAGGATGGTTGCAGTTTGAGTTTGAACATCTATTGGAATTGCAGGGGCAATTTGTTGTAATTCCTTCCCAGCTTGCACACTAGCTAATAATGCTTCTAATTGTTGATTAGAAAGAAGGAAGTTTTCCGACAAAGAATTGAGAGCCTGTATTTCTTGTAACTGAGCTTTTTGAGTTTGCTGGTAAGCTAAAACAGCTAAACCGAAAGCAGTCAGTCCTAAAATACTGATCGTTGCTATAGTTCTTTGAGCTTGTCTGAGTCTGTTTTTTTCTTTTTGTTGTTGTCTTTGTCTTGCGATTAAACAAGCTTCAATAAAACATTGGACATCAAAAGATAGTTCATCGGTGTAATTGAGATAAATTTCTTCCGCTTCTGCTAGGCGCACACCTTGTAATAGAAAATCAGATTGTTCGTCATTGTGCTTCCACAAAGCTGCTGCTTGCTCAATTTGACGTTGCGATCGCAAACGGGTACGATTTTCTTCTAGCCACCATCGCAATGTTGACCAGTAACGAATTAATACTTCATGGGCTACTTCTATAGTTACGGGGGGAGTAGGAAAGAAACAATTGCTGTCTTGTTCTCCTTTGCTTGTTTGCTTTTCGTCTCCTTCTAAATTCACAACTATCAACTTGGCAGCAGTTAAAACCTGCAATGTTCTTTCAACCAATGCCACAGGGTATTTTTTAACGATTAACTCGGATTTAAGTATCCGTCGTCTAGTGTCTTCTGTACCTTCACCTAACTGCGTCAGCGACAAGAAAATCCAGCGGGTACATTCTTGTGCTTCTGGGTCTAAACTGTCGTAAACTGCTTGTGCTTTGCTTTCCAGTGTCCCTTTAATGCCACCCAAGTTTTGTTGGTACGTTTGTAAGGTGATTACACCATGCTCACGAAATTCCCATAATTGTTCTAATACAAATTCTAATAAAGGTAAATCTCCTGGAGATTGATTTAACTCCTGGATTAGCACTTCCACTAATTCTGACTCGACTGTTAAACCTACTTGTTCAGCGGGGTTAATAATGATGCGGCGATACTCTGCTTCAGTTAAGCAAGGAGGAAGCAGTAGACTCGATTCTTGCAAAAGCTTAGCTAATGTCGGTATTTCTAAACAAGGGGCGATAAAATCTGCCCGCAAAGTTATAATCAATTTAAACTTGTCTGGTGCATACTCCAGCGTCCCCAAAACAGTTTCTAAAAAACGTTGTCGATCTTCACTAGGTGCAAGGGTGAATAATTCTTCAAATTGGTCTATCACCAAAACGACCATTGCTTCTGGTTGCTGAAGTACCCAGTGAGCAAATCCTTTTACTCCTTGGTACAACATTCCTTCTAATTGCATTTGCTGGTAGGATTTTTCTCGTTTTGTCCCGCTATCTACTAAGCACCGCGATAAAGCTTCTAAGGGACTTGCACCAGGACGAAAGCTTTTGATCCACCAGTCTTGACTACCTGGTAGCTGTTTCCCAAGTCGCAGTTGAGCAATTAAACCCGCCTGTACTACAGAAGATTTGCCACTACCGGAAGCTCCCACCACAGCAATAAATGATTTCAGTCCCAAGTCGCTAATCAGTTGCCCAGTTATAGTTTCTCTACCGTAAAAATACTGAGCATCTGCTTCTTTAAAAGCCCGCAATCCCCGGTAAGGACAAACTCCTAAATCAATAGCACCTGTGGACTTAATGCTTTTACTAGCGGGTATAACTTCAATAACGCCTTGTGTACCAGATAGCCAAATATGCAGTTGCAAGTCATCTTTACAAGCTAATTGTAATTGCGTAATCCAAGCGGCTGCTGATAAGCTAGGTTTTTGTTGGGCTGCTTGCAAAGTTGAGTGTAAAACCTGAGCGAATAGTTCGGGTTGTTCTTTGGGGGAATTAGCAGCAATGATACACTGTCCTTGCTCAGCCCCCAGTTGTAAGTCTTCTACCCAATCTTGTAAAGATGTACAGCTATGTGCTTCTATAAAGCAATCTAAGATAATGATTTGTTGGGTATAAGGAGAACGTCGGAGTTGTTGTCTTAACCAAGAACGACTTAGGCGGGTGTCTTCTGCCATGATCAAGGCAGCTTCACCAGCTTCAGATTCTTTTAGTTTGCCACGCAGATATAATAATACTGTGGCAAAAGTATCGAGATGATGTTGAGTTTCTGATTCAGTGCTGGATAAACATTCCTGAATAGCTGCGTGTAGATCTTTAATAGTATTGTTTTGCGATCGCGGCCAATATTCTAACTCAAAACCACCAACACTCTTAAGTAATTTGCTCAAAGCCAGAGTAGTTTGATTGGTAGCAAGTCCTTCTAAAATTAGCGCCTGTCGTGGATGGGATAATTCTACAACCGCTGGTTTGAATCCTAGAATCACTTCTCCCACTCCTTCAACAATGCGCTTGGGAGTTTGCTGTGGGTATTCAGAATAAAGCTTGGTATCGCCTCTGGTTCTGTTTTGTTGATTAATTAGCCGTAATTGCTGATTTGTTTGCTCAATATATTGCCGCGTCTGATGATAAACATAGCGATAAAGTCCGTCAGCATCAATTAAACCCTGTGCATCAGCTGCTTCACCACGCAACCCACGCATCAAGTAATAAGTAACTACTCCATGTCCCAATTCGGGAAATTCCCAAGATTGTTGATTGGTATCACAAGAAAGTAGAGCGTAAAATCCTTTGCTTTGTTTGGCTTGTTGGCGTAATACTTCCACCATCTGGGGTGTAGGGTTGGGCAAAGGTGGTACTGTTGGGTTGCTTCTGGCTCCTCTAAATGTCAAGCTACCACTATGACAAGCATCTAGCCAGACTAACTGAGTTTGCGCTTTACTATCTCCTAACAATTGCAAAAGTTCTTGTAAACTTAAACTTGTGTTGAGTAGGTTGTCTGTTTGAGTATCTGTCAGACACAAAACTGCTTGCTGCGAATTTGGCTCTAGTATTCCATGTCCGGAAAAATAAAATAAAATCGTGTCTTGTGGTTGAGCCGCAGCCGTAATTTGGCTTAAACTGGCACGCACAGTAGTAAGGGTGGGCAATTGGGAAGCAAAATCGTGGTAAATCCGTTCTTCTTTATGGGGGAATCCTTGGGTTGCATCTGCTAAAGCAGCTGCCAAACCTTGACAATCAACAGCTGAGTAGCGCAGGGAGGGTAGTCTTTGATCTTGATATTGGTTGACTCCCACTAGCAATAGCCAAAGTTTAGTTTCCCCTACTTCTAGAATATGAGTTGAGTGACTGGTAGCAACACCGAGTGGAGACATACCGATTTGGGATTGGGAATTGGTAAATGTAATGATACTAAGATTTTCGGCAATGTAACTCTAATCTTGACTCTGAAGTTGTGTATTTTAAAAGGTATAGGACTTACGCACAAGTAACGGAAAATCGCACCACAGAGGCACAGAGAACACAGAGAAATAAGAGTTTGAGAGATATTTTGCGTAAGTCCTGAGGTAGTAGTGGCGTGACAAAACTAAATTGATGCAAAAAAAACTGTAAGTTGGGTCGAAGAATGAGACCCAACACGGGTCAGGATGTTGGGTTTTGCTTCGCTCAACCCAACCTACACTTAACGCACTATTTTAGCCTTGACACGCTAGTAGGCGATCGCCTGTAGCAAAGGCTATTTTGTGCGATATTTACCCTAGAGCTACCATTATTGCTGATTTTATCCAGAAATTTTGGTGTTAATAGTTATGTTACAGATACCATCTTGACATACTGTGATGTTGTGGTGTCTGCTCAGATAAGTTAGTTGACACTTCTCAGCATGACAGGAGTGTCAAGCTAGTACGAGAAAGCAAAAGTAAAAAGTCAAAAGGCAAAAGAAAGAAGTCTT
>JAYGHB010000104.1:0-78212 GCA_034931985.1 Halotia wernerae UHCC 0503 | reverse complement strand
GCTTGTGTACCCCTACGGGGAAGCGAGCTACGCGCAGCGTCTCGTAGAGAGCGTCATCCGAAGTGGGCATGGGGAATAAGAATTGGGGAAAGAACTGTCCCCTTGTCCCCCTACTTCCTCATCCCCCAATACCCTGTTAAAAATAACTAGGATAAGAAATAGGGTGAATTTAAAAGCCCAAATGTCAAATTTGAAATTGATATGACTTCCACATTGCCAGATCCTCATCAAAGCAATCCAGGCGACACTGATGCAAATTCTCTCAACTGGGAGGAAGAACTAGATAGTGCCATTTTTGACTTTGAAGATATTCAGAAGGAACTCAACTATAAACAAGCACAAACAGCGCTACGAAACTTAGTCACCAATCTTGACCTCACTCCCCAAGAAAAATCGGGTTTAGAGGCGGAAATTGCTGATTTGGAAACCATGTTAGGAAAGTTAGACCGCATGGTGGTACAAATTGCTGCTTTTGGTATGGTGGGACGCGGTAAGTCTTCACTACTGAACGCCTTAGTTGGGCAAACAGTTTTTGAAACTGGGCCGTTGCATGGTGTTACCCGTGCAGCACAACGAGTCAATTGGAGTATTATTGAGGAGACTATTGGAGCAACTGAACGGGCTTTGCGGGTGACTCTGCCAGCGGTTGGTCAATCTCAGGTGGAATTAATTGATACTCCTGGGTTAGACGAAGTAGATGGTGATACTCGTGCGGCGTTAGCTGAACAGGTGGCAAAACAGGCGGATTTGATTCTGTTTGTGATTGCCGGTGATATGACGAAGATAGAACATGAAGCTTTGTCTCAGTTACGGGAAGCAGGTAAACCAATCATTCTGGTGTTTAACAAGGTAGACCAGTATCCAGAAGCAGACCGGATGGCAATTTATCAAAAAATTCGGGATGAAAGGGTACGGGAGCTACTCACACCTTTAGAAATTGTCATGTCGGCAGCATCACCATTAAGGAAAACGGCAGTTATTCGTCCTGATGGTACTAGAGGATTGCATTTGCATACAGGTACTGCCCAAATTGAAGAACTGAAACTAAAAATTTTGGAGATTCTGCATCGTGAAGGTAAAGCCTTGGTTGCCCTAAACACCATGCTTTATGCTGACACGGTGAATGAGCAATTGGTAGAGCGAAAACTGATGATTCGGGAACAGAATGCCAATCAGTTGATTTGGAAGGCTGTGATGACTAAAGCGGTTGCGATCGCTCTTAATCCCGTTACAGTAGTAGATATTCTCAGTAGTGTTGTTATTGATATTGCTTTAATTTTGGGTTTATCTAAACTCTATGGCATCCCGATGAGTGAAAGTGGTGCTGTACAACTATTACAAAAAATTGCCCTGAGTATGGGCAGTATTGGTGCAAGTGAATTACTAGCAAATTTAGGCTTAAGTGGGCTGAAAACTTTATTGGGCATCTCTGCACCAGTAACTGGTGGTGCTTCTTTAGGGCCATACATAACTGTCGCTATAACGCAAGCAAGTGTAGCTGGTGTATCTTCTTATGGAATTGGACAAGTTACTAAGGCTTATTTAGCGAATGGAGCAACTTGGGGCTCTGAAGGGCCAAAGGCAGTAATCAGTCGGATTTTGGCAAACCTTGATGAGACTTCAATTCTCAATCGCATTAAAGATGAATTGCTCCACAAGGTAAAATTCAAAAGAAGGGGATAGGGGATAGGGGATAGGGGACAGGTTTGACCCTTCGACTCCGCGGCAGTTGAGCGCAGTCGAAACTCAGGGTCAATGCCGAGCGGAGCCGAGGCGTTGAAAGTCATAAGGTGTCTGGGTTTTATGATCAGTTTATGTCCTAAACTACCTGGTGATAGCTATATTTGATATTGTCTGTGTTGCTACAAGACTTGAATCGTTTTACATCATACCGAAGGTTTCCGAATTGTTGGACAATTAACTGTTGACAATCGATTCTTGACCAAATAATGATTTCTCTCAAAAATCAAATAATTTTAATTACTGGTGCAAGTAGTGGTATAGGTACTGCTTGTGCGAGAATATTTGCCGGTGAAGGTGCAAAACTGATTTTAGCGGCGCGACGGCTGGAACGTTTGCAGCAGCTAGCAGATATACTCAGTAAAGAGTTTAGTATTGATATGTATTTGTTAAAGTTAGATGTACGCGATCGCATCGCTGTTGAATCTGCTATTTCTACTTTACCTGCTGCTTGGTCTCACATTGACATTCTCATTAACAATGCTGGTTTAAGTCGCGGTTTAGATAAGTTGCATGAAGGCGACTTTCAAAACTGGGAAGAAATGATTGACACCAATATAAAAGGTTTACTTTACCTTAGCCGTTATGTTGTTCCCGGTATGGTGAGCCGTGGTCGAGGCCATGTGGTAAATTTGGGTTCTATTGCTGGACATCAAACTTATCCTGGTGGCAATGTCTATTGTGCTACGAAAGCGGCTGTCAAGGCAATTTCTGAAGGCTTAAAACAAGATTTGTTAGGAATTCCTGTACGTGTGACTTCTGTTGACCCTGGGATGGTAGAAACGGAATTTAGCGATGTGCGCTTTCACGGCGATGCTGAACGCGCTAACAAGGTTTACCAGGGAGTTACTCCTCTGAGTGCCGATGATGTGGCTGATGTGATATTTTTCTGCGTCACGCGATCGCCTCATGTCAATATCAATGAAGTGATACTTATGCCTGTTGATCAAGCTAGCGCCACTTTGGTTAATCGGCAAAGTTTAAAATAAAAAAACATTGGTCTAAAATTGAGCTTGGTCAAATGAAAAATTAAAACTTTGGCTACGCTCAGCTTTAACAGCGAGTGTAGTCGAAACCATCTTCTATATCTATGTTCTCATTATTCTCTGGCGATTGATTTCCAAAACTGCTGGCAATTTGCCCAGCAATGTTCAGGGAATGATGCGGAATATTCGTTGGTATATTTTGATAACTTGGACTCTTTATCCCATTGCCTACGTCTTGCCAGTGTTATGGAGGTAACCTTTCATATCATGTCCGGCTTATTAGTTATGAATCCCGCATCTGTGCAAAAACCTGAAAACTCTTTCTCCCCCTGCTAAGAGCCCCCTGCCCCCTGCGGTCTTAATGATAAGTCTTTACCCGAACACGATATCAAGGAGTAGTTTCACCATTTCTGATCAATCTTTTTGCTTGTAACCAGATGTCTTCTACAGGGTTTTGTTGTGGAGCATTCGGGGCAAAGCGCTCACAAGTTATCAACCATTGTTCTTTTTCTAATTCTGCTTCCCTCAGAATAAATGATAAAAAATCCGACCAATCTTTAAACCATAAAAATTTTAGCAGGGTGCGAATATCATTAAAGAAAGAAGTCCGAGTTACTAATAACTCACGAATCTTTTGATAGGTATAATTAACTAAATCTCAAACAGTATGAAATAAAAAAGCTAGTAGATTTAAAGACAATAATAACTCGCATAAATGATTTTGACCATGACCAAAATTATGCTCTAAATTATAACCGTGATTTTTCAGAACGTTATTGCCTTCATTCTCAACTTTCCATCTACTGCGTCCAGCTTTGACAATTTCTTCAACATTGTTTTCAGTGATTTTATGATTAGTGATCCAATTATTTCTGTAGATAATTTTCTGTGTTTTCTCATTAATAACAGTCACTTCACACCAATTAGCTTCGAGACTTGAGTCTCCATCTCGTAAGGGAACTCTATCAGCATAACGATAACGATAAATTAAATTTTTTCGCCCATCCCATTGTTTCTTTTCAACGGTTGTAACTTCTCTACTTCTTTCTAAAAATTCTAGCCATTCATATAAAGTTTTATGTGACGTTTCCAGACAAACAAAAATAAAGTTATAACCTTGTTTTAGTGCTAATTCGCAAACAGGTTGGCGAGAATATAAGTCATCCCCTAAAAGGGTTACAGGATAATCATATTTATTTTGATGATTCTTATTTAACCATCTTTTAACAGCCACATTTTCACAATCTTGCTTTTGATACCCATCTTGTTTTTTAATAAATTCTGGTGAGAAATTAATTACTTGTTTTTGATTAGGAGAAACTATAACAGGTGTGACACAGCTATGAAAATAGGTTGTAGTTCCATTTCGATGATTACGACAATTACAATGAGGGCAATTAATTTTCTGAGATGAGAAATATTCTGTACCATCTAAAGCCATTCAAATTTCTCCATCTAAGTAGAGAAACTTTTTTAGAACCCCCTCTTTTTTTAACCATTGATAGACTTTTTCAAAAGACCCAAAAATAGTAGCCGCTGGAACCGGATCTAACAAATTTCTTATTTGATTATCACTTCGTTTTGGCTTGTGCCGATTCATAAATTATGAATACCTATTCTTCAAGGCAAAAGTTCATGACCAGGCCTTTGAAAGAGGTGATCTCCATTGTCACTTTTGGCTCAAAGCCCAGTCATACATGGAATTAGCACTGACAATATTTAAACAATGGGACGCGATGGCGTGTTCTTGGGGTTGGCGTAGCCTCTCGTAGAGAAGCGTGTCCCTTTGGGATTAGGCACCCACTAAAGGCGATCGAGCCTCGCTCCCCAGCGAGTGAAGGAATACCTTCTGAAGATTTATCAGAGGTTGTTTAGGCATTTATGCAAGTTCCAAAATAAATTTACAAGTGTTGCTGAATTTGTATGATTCTAAAGTGCCTATACTAATCACATCTGCACTTGAGGCAGTACACTGGGTGAACAAACCCAAAACCAAAAATAAACTCACAGATACAACATAAAAGTTTATTAATTGTTAGTTATTTAGATCACACTCTTGTATTCTTCTCTGCGCCTCTGCGTTACGCCAATTGCTACAACGCGGCGGCAGCTTTTGGGGGGAAGCTTCCTCCCAAAACGTGCCTTGGGAATCCGCGCAACGCACTGGCTCCTCTGCGTGAGGCAAAAAATATGAAAATTTGGCAAGTTGATTTTTATCGTAGTCCGTTACAGGACGAATCTGGACAAGTTTTATGGGAGTTGTTGCTTTGTGACGCAACTCGTAGCTTTGAGTATGCAGCTACCTGTCCTCAATCAGCAGCAAACTCGGATTGGGTTACTACTCAACTTCAGCTAGCAGCTGGTGAAAATTTACCAGATATAATTCAGGTGTTTCGTCCCCAGTCTTTAAGTTTAATTCAGGTCGCAGGGCAAAATTTAGGTATTAATGTGGAACCTACCCGTCGCACTTTGGCATTGAAGCAGTGGTTGCAAGAAAAGCAATATCCTTTAGCGCTGGATAAACCACCTTCCATACCATTACCAGAAAATCTATGGGGAGAAGAGTGGCGCTTTGCTACAATCCAAGCGGGTGAACTCGTGGATGTATTTGCAGAACGCCCAATTCCGATTTTGTCCATGCCAGAATTTCTGCAACCTATCAATTTAAGTTTAGCATCAACATTACCAGTCCCAGGTATAGTAATTTATGGTGGACGGCAATCAATGCGTTTAGCCCAATGGATAGCGTCAGTACGCCCCGTAACTATAAACTACATAACTGGCGCGCCTAACGGCTTAGTTTTAGAAGCTGGCTTGGTAGATAGGTGGATTGTAGCGACTTTTGAAGATTCAGAGGTTGCTGCTGCTGCTAAAGTTTATGAACAGCGAAAACAGCAAAGCCAGGGGTTACATTTTTTGTTGGTGCAACCTGATGATTCCGGGATGACTTACAGTGGCTTTTGGTTATTACGAGCAGAAGATTTAGTAATTTCTACTTTGCCTTAACCCGCGCCTGCTTAATCATTGCAATTAAAGTTTGGTGAGCATCTTCTGCATCTGCCAAAACATGATCAAACTGAATGCGAACTGGTACAACTTCTCCATTCACTTGTGCCGTTAAATCCATCCCCTGAGAATCAATGGAACGCATCTGTGATGCTGTTGCATTTGTGACACCGCCAAAAGCTTGGGCATAAAGAACCACTGCATCAGCATGATCTTCGTTCATGTGTTTGCAGATGCGGGAGCTAATTTCAGCAGAAAACTCTTCAGACATTTTGGGCTTTCCAGTCATACAACAACAAGGTAAATTCTAAGATAATCTGGATCAGATTTGCAGGTTTTCAGTTGAACAACCAATTTTCGGGCTAGTGCAGGCTGGTGAAAATAGCATCCAGTTGAAAAATATTAAAAAGCTTGATTTATAAGCCATGTTGCTTTTGCCTGCACTTAGCCTTGACAGAACTGGCAGCCTAACGTATATTAAAAAGTGTGTAGTAATTTAAATTTAAATTACTTTAATAACATCTCAGCAAGCTTTTTGCATAAATGGCAAAGAACAAGCTGATAACTAAAAGTTAGCTTTGTAAGAGGTGCATTACAGAGTTTGTAAATCAACAACTTGGCATTAATAATTTTGTTTTAATAAATAACGACCGTTCGATATAAATAAACCCAAATCATGCCTAAGATTGTTGACCATGACCAATATCGTAAAGAACTACTCAGCAAAAGCTTTGATTTATTTGCCCAAAAAGGCTACGCTTCCGTCACCATGCGGCAAATTGCTCAAAGTTTAGCAGTGTCTACTGGTACGCTATATCACTATTTCCCCAGTAAACAAGTACTTTTTGAGCAATTAGTAGAGGAAATCAGTCAGCAGGATGTAAGTGCAGCATTGGCAGAGTTGGAAGGAATACAAACGTTATCAGAAGCAATGGCGGCGCTAGGAAGATATTTAGTTAAAAATGAAGATTACTTCATTAAATTGACGTATATCTGGGTGAATTTTTGTCAGCATCAAGACTCAAAAACAATATTGAATAGTAGTGTCTTGAAAAATGCTAATAACAGATATCAACAAGCAGCCTGTAATGTGTTGGGTATTGAAGATCCAGTATTGGCTACTTTTTTACTTAGCTTTATCAACGGTTTAATTTTAGAGAAGTTATGGGGTGATGAGAATATTGACTTTACTGAACAATGTACACTCTTAGGCAAAATATTGACAGTATATTTACAGAATAGAATTAATTAAAGTCATGATATTTAAAATCAACGTTTTGTTAGTCTGATAGTTATTTAGATACAGATTTGTACATATTAAATTAATCTATTTACAGGTGGGTGAAGATGAGTCAAAATTTATTATTTAAACCTTCATATCAAAAATTGATCGCATTAGTCATTACTGCTACTGCCATTACAGGCGCAATTGCCTACTATGGCATTTCTCAATTTGGGGGAATAGGGAAAACTGCTTCATCTGAATCTATACAAACTAGTCCGATCGCTCAAAAAATCACTGCCTTAGGACGACTAGAACCAGAAGCAGAAGTAATTAAACTATCTGCACCATTGGTTTTGGATGGCGATCGCATTGCCAAAATTCTCGTCAAAGAAGGCGATCGCGTCAAAGCTGGACAGATGGTGGCAATTTTAGACTCACGAGCGCGTTTGCAAACGGCGGTACTACAGGCACAAAAACAAGTTAGAGTCGCCCAAGCGAAACTCGATCAAGTAAAAGCCGGTGCTAAAACTGGAGAAATTCAAGCCCAGCAGGCAAGTGTTGAACGTTTACAAGCCCAATCCCAAGGAGACAAAACAGCTCAACAAGAAGCGATCGCCCGAATTAAAGCCCAGTGGGAAGGCGATAGAATCGCTCAATCAGCAACAATAAAAAAATTAGAGGCAGAACTCAATAATGCCCAATCCGAATATCAACGTTATCAGCAGCTATATTCTGAAGGTGCAATTTCTAATTCTTTGTTTGACACTAAACGCTTGAGTGTAGATACTACAAAACAGCAATTGGACGAAGCTCAAGCAGTTCTCAACCGGATTAACACCACTGCTAGTAGGCAATTAGCCGAAGCTCAAGCAGCACTCAACCGCATTAACACCACTGGTAACAAACAAGTCAGCGAAGCCAGAGCCACACTTAGCAGTATTGCAGAAGTCCGTCCGGTAGATGTAGCCGCAGCCCAAAGTGAAGTTGAAAATGCGATCGCTGCCCTTAAACGCGCCGAAACTGATTTAGAAGCAGCTGAGATCAAAGCCCCAATGGCAGGACAGATTCTCAAAATTCATACACGAGTTGGGGAAAAAATTAGTGATTCTGGGATTGCAGACTTAGCTCAAACCAAGCAAATGATCGCAGTGGCAGAAGTTTATCAAACTGATATCGGTAAAGTAAAACTCGGACAGCAGGCAACAATTACCAGTCCAGCATTTGATGGTGAACTGCGAGGAAGCGTTTATCTGATTGGCTTACAGGTGAATAGACAAAACGTTTTTAGCAACCAGCCAGGGGAAAACCTCGATAGCCGAGTAATTGACGTGAAAATTCGCCTAAATCCTGAAGATAGTAAACGAGTTGCAGGTTTCACCAACTTGCAAGTGCAAACGGCAATTGAATTGTAAAACCATTGCTTCACATATTCAGTACAAAATCAATAAATTTCATCATGTTGAAAGTCATATATCTTCTACTTTGCATCTTGGGAACAGTTTTGCCATACTCACAGTTCTTGCCATTTGTCTTAGAGCATGGTCTTGATATCCGGCTATTTTTTGAGCAGCTATTTGCTAACAGAATTTCTGGTTTTTTTGGCATGGATGTGATTGTTTCATCCTTAGTTCTCTGGGTATTTGTGTTTTGGGAAGGCACGCGTTTGAAAATGCAAAACCTCTGGATTTACATTGCTTCTAATCTTTTGGTTGGGGTTTCCCTTGGCTTGCCCTTGTTTTTATTAATGCGACAGTATCAACTCGAACAGCAGACTGAGCTTTTTTGAATTAAAAGTTAAAAATTAAAAATTAAGGAAGAAGAATAATTTTTAATTAATTTTGGGACAGAGCAACCACTGATTGCAATTTTAAATTCTTAATTCTTAATTTCCCGAAGTGGTTGACACTGCAACTTATTAACCGATTTTGATATTGGATCTGTTACAAAATGTTTTTCAAATTGTTTCGCAAAACGCCGCTGGCATGGCGGCAGTTAATGAAAGAAAAAACGCGTCTAGCAGTTGCGGTTGCAGGGATTACCTTTGCAGATATGTTGATGTTCATTCAGCTGGGGTTTGAAAGTGCGCTTTTTGATGCAGCGGTGAAACCTCATCGTAGTTTACAAGCAGATTTGGTTTTGATTAATCCTCAATTTCAAACTCTATTTTCGGTAAAAAGCTTTTCGAGAGAGCGACTTTACCAGACATTGGGTTATGAAGGAGTGAAATCAGTAACTTCGCTTTATGTTGGTACCGCACAGTGGCGAAATCCCGAAACGCGTCTTGATCGCGCCATCTTAGTTTGGGGTATCGATCCCACAGAATCTGCGTTTAATCTTCCCGAAATTCAACAAAACCAAAATCACCTCAAACAGTTAAATCAAGTTTTGTTTGATCAGGCGGGTCGCCCCGAATACGGCGCAGTTGGTGATATCTTCAAAGAAACAAGCAATTTCCAAACTGAACTAAATAACAAAGCTATCCGTGTTAAAGGCTTGTTTAGCAGCGGTGCATCCTTTGCCGCCGATGGCAATGTGATCGCCAGTGATTCTACCTTTTTACAACTATTCCCAGAACGTAAACCTGATCGCGTCGAAGTTGGGTTAATCACTCTCAAAGCAGGTGCTGATGTCGAAAAAGTGCGATCGCAACTTGCCACAGGGCTGCCTAAAGATGTCAGAGTCCTAACTCCAGAGGGGTTTGCCCAAGTCGAAAAAGAATACTGGGAAACTGGCACTGGTATTGGTTTTATTTTCGGTTTAGGTACAGCAGTTGGGTTTATTGTCGGCATAGTCATTGTGTATCAAATATTGTACTCCGATGTCTCTGACCACTTACCAGAATATGCCACCCTGAAAGCGATGGGCTACACCGATCGCTATCTCCTAGGAGTCTTACTACAAGAGGCGTTGTTCTTAGCAATCTTAGGTTTTATTCCTGGATTCATCCTTTCATTTGGGTTGTATCAGGTTACTTATGCTGCTACGATGCTGCCGATTTTTATGACAGTAGACCGAGCCATACGCGTGTGGATTTTGACTTTGATTATGTGTAGTTTATCTGGGGCGATCGCTATCCGAAAATTACGGTCTGCTGACCCAGCTGATGTCTTCTAAAGTAAGTACCTAAACACAATTAATTACACACTGTCATTGCGTTGGCGTAAGCCTTCCCGTAGGGTATGGAGCGTTCGCCCTTGGCGTTCCCGAAGGGTAGCGAAATGAAGCAACCGCAAGGGTTGGGATTACTTCGCTTCGCTCGCAATGACTGTAAATATTTTTGTTTACCTACTTATATAGTTACCAACTAATCACAGCACAAACAACAATAGTATTTGATGAAACCTTCTGGTTACTATAAAACCATTCATTAAATTCTTGCATCAAACTATCAGGTAGAGTTCTAACCATCTCCACCATAACTGCTACCAAGTCATTCTCGGAAAATTGTTGCGGTAATTTTTCTTTTACTTCCTCAGACCGAATGCAATTTAGGAAACCGCGAATCAAAACAGGCGCACTACCAATAGGAGTAGTGTAAATTAACGTTTCATTCTTAGCAAAAGGCATTTGATGAAATCGGTGAAAGTCACCCCAACCTAAATATCGACACTCCAGGCTGTTACTAATAGTCATAATTATTCACATTACATTTAGTTTATTTTTGATGCTCCGGAACATCAAAAAGAACTAGTACAAAAAGGCAAAAGTCAAAAGTCAAAAGTTAAAAGCAAGAATGCTTATTTTGTAGGCTTTTCGCCTGTTTCAGATGGTGGCTTTATTTACGCCGTGCTGTACTAGTATTTTAATTCAGGAGGCTGCTAAAGTTAACCTATCTTGTTGAAGAGCTGCAACAACCAGAACTAAACAAAGTACTGCAACTGCCTTTTGCCATTCTTGCCTGACTTGCTTGTCTTCGACACCTGCAAACACTCCTACCAAGCGAGGAATAGAAGCTTCTAAAGCCAGACGAGGTACTGGACGGTGTAATTCAACCAAGCGAGTTAGACTTTCTTGATTATTCACAAAACCAACCACCCATGTTGTTGTATGGTCTGGACTATCAGGAACACGCTTAACTCCTAACTCATTTTTCAGCCAGTTGTAAAAAGGCGGTAGTTCCTTAGCTAAAATGGCTCCCGCTGTAGTTAATGTTGCCTTGAGCAAATTGGTATCTAAGCTATCTAGTTGTTGTTGCAGTTCAGGTGAGTTGATAAACTCAGTTAGCGGCTTTGAGAAAATAGCTTCTAATTGAGTGGGAGAAATATCTAAGTGTTGGGTGAAAGTAGAAACTAATGATTGCATTTTGCCAAACTCCAAAAATGATGATTGACTTATTTATCTGTTGCTTTTTCGGAAAGGGTGAGGATAAAAGCTAAATTTTCTTCAGCTTTCAAATAATGGGGAGCATTAGCAGGCATAAAGACAAAAACACCAGGATGGAGATTAATATCTTTTCCTGATAGAGTGAGCAAACCTCTACCTTCGAGGACGTTAATAGTAGCATTGCGAGTAGAAGTATGCTCGGAAATCTCAGTGTTAGCTGCCAGACAAAAGAGAGTATATTGGCAAGCCTGATCTTGAATTATGACTTTACTAAAAACTCCAGCATGGGGATATTCAATCTGTTCTTGTAGTTGGATAACAAGAGATTGGTTAGTTGTTGTTTGAGTAGTCATGTTTTTTTTAGAATGGTGAATTATGGATGAATAAGGAAGCTTTTATGAAAGATATGATGCTACTGGGCAACAGCGCACACAATGATATAGCCTAATTCGTGACTATATTTATTGAAAACATGGCGCATTTCTAAAACTCGTTGACGAATAGATTTATGAGTCAATATATTCCATAAAATCTGTATGGTATTGAAAATACCTTCATCTTGAAACATCCGCCCTAAATTCAATAAGTTTATTGATCCAGTTTGGTGTTTCTGTACTTGTAATCCTGCTGTCGCAAAAGCCGCAATCCAGTTAGCTTCCGAAAGTGGTGTAGAATTAACTCGAATTGTTCTTGCTAAATCAGCGTGAATTTGTTCTTCTTTGTCACTAGCTAATAATTCATGGGAGAGAAACTTGCCTCCCGGTTTGAGTCGATTGGTAATTTCAGTTAAAAGCTTAGCTTTCCCAAGTGGAGATTGCATTGTGAGAATAGCTTCTGCCAAAACGTAATCAAACTTTCCTGAAATATTATCTAGGTGAAAAATATCGCCTTCAATGATTTCAATTTGATTTTCTAAGCCAGCCGCGCGGATATTTTCACAGGCACGAGCTACACTGTCAGGATTTTTTTCTATCCCGACTACTTTGATATTGTAGCGTTGTGCAAGAGATATGGCGCTGTATCCAAAGCTAGAAGCTAACTCTAAAACTGTCTCACCAGGCTGAAAATTCGCCCACTGACATAATTTTTCTGTGGCAATTTGTCCACCGGGACGCAGATATTTTTTGCCTGCTGCTGCTAGTACTTGGTGTCCAGCAGCATTTTGTAAATTGAGGGTTGGGTTGGTCATCTCTGTAACTCTCTGAACTCGTCATACCCTCAATTTGCCAGAAGTCTATGATGCTGTCTTTGAGCTACCTCAAAGAAGGAAAATAATTATTTAACTTGCAGCTAAGTTGCCCCAGTTGACATAAGGTAGTTTCGCAGCAGTTACTCTAACTTGATCAGCGTTAGCTACTAACTGACCGCAAGCGTCCCAAGTTCCAGCAATGAACGTACTTCTCGTTCCTTCACCAATAGTAACTGGGGCTATATAATCACCAATTTGCACTTGCAAAGTTTCTAAGTTTACCGTTACGGCGGCTTGAGGATTAGCAGCTACTAGTTCTTGGAGTTGTTTGACAGTAACAGCATCGGCTGTTAAACAAGGTATACCCATAGCGACGCAGTTACCAAAAAATATTTCTGCGAAGCTTTCACCTATTAAAGCTTGGATTCCCCATTTAGCGATCGCCTGTGGTGCATGTTCCCGTGAGGAACCACAACCAAAGTTGCGGTTGACTATTAAAACCTTCGCGCCTTGGTATTGGGGTTGGTCAAAAGGATGTTCACCTTTGAGTGCTGTGCGGTCATCGATAAACACACCTTCACCCAATCCATTAAAAGTGATGGCTTTCAAATAACGGGCAGGAATAATGCGATCGGTATCTATATCATTGCCTACTAAGGGTACACCGCGTCCTGAAACTGCTTTAACTTCACTTACCATAAACTTTACCAATCACTTAAATGACAGCTTATTAGTTTTTATAAATGCCCCATACTTCGCTCAATTAAAAATTAAATTGATTCGATTTCATTTTTAATTTTTAATTTTTAATTACCAAAGGGATGCCCCTTGATAAATTACATCAACTCGCGCACATCAGACACTTCGCCTTTAATCGCAGCTGTGGCGACCATCGCCGGACTCATCAGTAATGTACGACCGGAGGATGAACCTTGCCGTCCTTTGAAGTTGCGGTTAGAGGAAGAAGCACTAATTTGTCTTCCTTGGAGTTTGTCGGGGTTCATGGCTAGACACATGGAACATCCAGGTTCGCGCCACTCAAATCCTGCTGCTTGGAAGATTTTGTGCAATCCTTCAGCTTCCGCCTCTTTTTTGACGCGTTCCGAACCGGGGACAACAAAGGCTTTGACTCCCTCAGCAACGTGGCGACCTTGGGCAATTTTTGCAGCTTCCCGCAAGTCGCTAATTCTACCATTGGTACAGCTACCGATAAAGCAGACATCAATTTTTGTGCCTTTAATCGGTTGACCAGGAAACAAATCCATGTAGCGATAAGCTTCTTCGGCAATGAAGCGATCTTCTTCTGGTAATTCTTCAGGCTTGGGGACGAACTGGTTAACGCCAATCCCTTGACCGGGAGTGATTCCCCAAGTAACTGTGGGGGGAATTTCGGCAGCGTCGAAAACGACTATATCATCGTACTCAGCATCAGCATCGCTCTTGATAGATTCCCACCAAGCTACAGCTTTGTCCCAATCTGCATCTTTAGGGGCAAAGTCTCTGCATTGCAAGTAATCGTAAGTAACTTGATCTGGATTGACGTAACCGCACCTAGCACCACCCTCAATCGCCATGTTGCAAACGGTCATCCGTTCTTCCATGTTCATTTGCTCAAAGGTAGTACCTGCAAATTCATAAGCGTAACCTACACCACCTTTAACACCAAGGGTACGAATAATATGCAAAATCACATCTTTAGCGTAGACACCAGGGTTGAGAGTGCCGTTAACTTCAATTTTGCGGACTTTCAATTTAGCAAGCGCCAGGGTTTGGGAGGCGAGAACATCCCGGACTTGACTAGTACCGATACCAAAAGCGATCGCCCCAAATGCTCCATGACTAGAAGTATGGCTATCTCCACAGGCGATCGTCATTCCTGGTTGGGTGAGTCCCTGCTCTGGAGCAATGACATGGACTATTCCCTGACTGCCAGAACCAATGTTATAAAAGGTAATGTTATTTTCTTGACAGTTCTGTTCTAGTGCTTGGATCATATCTTCTGCCAAGCGATCGCTAAAGGGGCGTGCCTGATTTTCTGTCGGCACAATATGATCGACTGTAGCTACAGTCCGTTCTGGAAACAGTACTTTTAGTCTCCTCTCGCGTAACATAGCAAAGGCTTGGGGACTGGTAACTTCATGAATTAAATGCAGACCGATAAACAGTTGCGTCAGCCCTGAAGGAAGTGTACCAACGGTGTGTAAGTCCCAAACTTTATCAAACAGGGTACCTTTGCTCATACGTCAATGGTTATTTAACGAGTCAGAATTTTTATAGTATCAAAAAAAAGTCGGGTTTTGACTAATAATATAGAAAGCTTTGAGGAGAGGCTAATGACATTGCAGTTGCCAATTAGCGATCGCTGGCGTTTAGTCCAGTCCTTGGTAAAAAGAAGCCTGGTTATTGGAAATCACGACTAATAGCAAAGAAATAGCCCCGTACTCGTTCTTTGACAGGAGAAGTAAAGATTTAAGCCGTACTTCGTGCCACTAAGCAAACGTGGGCGGACTAGTTTTCTCTGTTGCCTGTTTCCTATTCCCTGTTCCCTTTTATTGTGTTAATAGCTTGCAATAACTGGTTAGTTGTGTAAGGTTTGGATAAAAAAGCTTTGATACCTATTTCATAAGCTGTATCAACCTTATCAGTGGTTGACAGTCCGCTAACGGCAATAATTTTGACATCCGGGTTAATTTTTTGTAATGTCCGAATAGTAGTGATACCATCCATAGACGGCATTACCATATCTGTTAAAACTAGAGATATTTGATCGCGATATTCTGCATACAAAGCTATAGCCTCAATGCCGTCGCTGGCTGTGATTATTTGGTAATTATGGCTTTCTAAGGATGTTTTGGTAATATCTCGAATTGCAGCTTCGTCATCCACAACTAAAATCAATTCTCCATTACCTTGCGGCAATTCCTGTTCTGTTTCTTCTGTATCTTCCATTGCTTCTTGTGCAGGCAAATAAATTTTAAATTGGCTGCCTTTTCCTTCTTGGCTATATACATTAATAAAACCACCGTGGCTTTTAACAATACCAAGTACCGTCGAAAGACCAAGCCCAGTACCTTTGCTGAGTTCTTTGGTGGTAAAAAATGGTTCAAATATTCGTTCTAATATTTCTGGTTGGATGCCAATTCCAGTATCAGTAACATTAATTACGATATAGAGGCCAACCATAGCGTCAAGATTCATCTTGGCGTAATTTTGATCAATTAAGAAATTTTCCGCTGAAATTTTTAATTTACCGCCATAGGGCATAGCATCACGAGCATTTACACATAGATTCATTAATACTTGATGTAATTGGGTGGCATCACCGGATATAGTCCCAAGATTTTGCGGAATTTGGGTAGAAATTTCGATTGATTTGGGAAAGGTTTCTTTGACAATTTGCTGGATTTCAATGATTAAGTGCTTTAACTGTAAAATAGTATGCTCTCCCTGGATACCGCGCGTAAATGACAGTACTTGCTTAACTAAATTAGCTCCACGTTTAGCATTGGTAATCAACATTGGCAGCAGCCGTCGGGAGCGCTCATCATGCACATGCGACTCTAAAAGTTGTGCTGTCATCAGAATAGGAGCTAGGACATTATTAAGATCGTGGGCTATGCCACTTGCCAGAGTACCAATACTTTCTAATCGTTGAGCGCGGAGAAATTGGGCTTCTAGTTGTTTTTTTTCGGTAATATCGGTATTCACAACTAGGATGGATTGTAGTCTATTGCCGAACTCTTGTACTAATGTCCAGCGGCTTTCTACAGTGATTGCTTGGCCGCATTTTGTTTGTTGATACAATTCTCCCTCCCATGAACCCTTTTTCATGAGAATCTGAAGAGCTTCTTGCAAGTGCGACAAATTGTTTTCATGCCAGAGATGCTGTGCTTTCTTGCCAATAGCTTCCTCTTTTTTACAACGGTACAAATGCTCAGCTGCTTTGTTCCAAAATAAAATTTGGTTTTCTAAATCACGTACAAAAATGGCATCGGTGGCAACATCGAGTAAAGCAGCTTGTTGACGAATTTTCTGTTCTGTTTGTTTGCGTTCAATAGCGTAACGGATAGAACGCTCTAACAAAGGTGCAGTCAATTGGCTTTTTTCTAAATAATCTGCTGCTCCTGCTTTCATTGCTTCCAGGTCAATTTCCCTATCTCCTTGACCAGTGAGCAAAATGAATGGAGAATAACACCCGTCAGCAATTGCTTCGCATAACAGTTCTAGTCCATTGTGTATGCCTAAACGGTAGTCTACAAGATATATGTCATGATTTTGATTAGCGATCGCATCCTTTGCTGCTGCATAATTATCCACCCAATCTAAATTACAGCCAGCTCCCTGAAATTCACCGAACCAATTACGAGTTAAGATGTAATCATCTTCGTCGTCATCAACTAGAAGAACTCTGATTAGGGTTTTGTCCATTTTTGTCTCGCACTGCTTCTAGCGGTAATTCCACAATTTCAAACCAGTATTTTCCTATAGTCTTCATCACATCAACTAAGTCAGCAAACTTCTCTGGTTTGATGATGAAGGAATTTGCACCTAAATCGTAGGTATGATAAACATCTTTTTCTGCTCCTGAAGTAGTTAATACTATGACAGGGATTCGCCGGAAATTTGAGTCGTTTTTAATATCTTTAAGCACCTCCATACCGTCTTTTTTAGGCATGTTTAAATCTAACAAAATTAAACCCGGACGTGGGGCAATGCTCTTGTCAGTATACCGACCACGGTTATATAGATAATCCATCAATTCTTCACCATTCTTGACAATACACAGTTGAATTGGCAATTGACTTTCTCTCAACGCTTCTTGAACTAACATACTGTCATCATCATCATCATCAGCCATTAAAATTGTAACTGTTGTTTGCCGAATTTTCACTCTATATTGTCTCCTTCACAAGAGTTACTTAGTATCAATTAAGTTTTAAATAGCAATAAATTGCTGGTCATAATTGTACAATAAACTCTATTTTGGGGACATTTGATAATCCTTCTCTAGGAAGAAAAATCAAGAATGGGAGTTCACTGCCAAAATGACAATAAATTTTGCTCCTTGTCCTGGTTGACTTTGTGCAGTGATCCTGCCATGATGACGTTCAACAATTTTCCGGCAGATAGCTAAACCCATGCCTGTACCTTCGTATTCTTTGCGACCATGTAAGCGTTGAAAAATGTTGAAGATGCGATCAATATATTTTTCCTCAAAACCGATTCCATTATCTTCTACAACGATTTGACACATTTCGGAATCGGCGGAAATTTGATCTGATTGACTGTTTAAAAATTGACTATAAACTTTGACAACAGGTGGTGTGTGTGGACGATGGAATTTCAAAGCGTTGCCGATGAGGTTTTGTAGTAATTGGTGTATTTGGAGAGGATCAGCTTTAATGATAGGTAATTCACCCACCTCTACACATCCTCCACTTTGCTGAATACATACTTCTAAATCGGACAATACTTCTTGTACAACCTGTGCTAAATTTACCAACACAAAAGGCTGTTTCCTAGTAGTAACACGGGAAAGTGTCAACAAGTCTTCAATCAATTTCTGCATTCTCAAGGCTGCATTGTGCATCCGTTCTAAATAGTCATGTCCCTGTTCGTTTAAGGAGTCACCACAGATAGTTTGCAGCCTTTCACTGAAGGTCTTAATTTTACGTAGTGGTTCTTGTAAATCGTGGGAGGCGATAAAGGCAAATTGTTGTAATTCTTCGTTAGAACGAGCGAGTTCTTGGCGTTGACGAGTTTCTTTTTCGAGGATTAAGCTTTGAGCTAGGGCAATGCCCATTTGATCTGCTAGTTGTTGCAAAAGTTTAGTTTCCCAGTTCGTCCACTGGCGGGGATGGCCGCATTGATGGGCAATTAGCAGCCCCCAAAGTTGATTTTTCCAGAAAATCGGCACAACAAGGTTGGCTTTAACACCAAATTGTTGCAGTAATTCCATGTGGCAAGGTTGGATATTAGCTTGTTCTATGTCGCTAATAGCGCTAATCCTTCCCTGACGGTATTGCTGGATGTAATCTTCTCCAAAGCAAGGATCTTGAATTAACTGCCCCACAAAGATGGGCAAACCGGGAACTACTGCTTCTTGCATCACCATGAAAGAGTAATCGGATTTGAGCCGCAAGATTAATACGCGGTCTGCGTGTAGTAGCTTTTGAACCTCTGTGACACTGGTTTGGAGAATTTCATCGATTTGTAAAGACTTGCGAATTTTTAAAGTGATATCGGCAAATAATTGCGATCGCATATTTTGGCGTTTTAATTCTGCGTGTGCCAGTTTGCGATCCGTAATATCCGTATGAGAACTTGTCATTCGGACTACATGACCATCTTGATCCCACACAGCCTGTCCGCGAGCCAAAATCCATTTGTACGTGTCATTTTGACATCGGACTCGATGCTCACTGATATAAAATGGGGTAATCTTAGCAAAATGATCAGCGATCGCTTGTCTCACCGAAGTAACATCATCTGGATGTATTCTTTTGATCCATTCGTCTAAATGGTTGTCAATTTCATGGACTTCGTAACCGAGCATTTCCTTCCAGCGTACAGAAAAAAACACTTCATTAGTTTTTAAGTTCCAGTCCCAGATGCCATCGTTATTTCCCCGTACAGCCAATGAAGCCCGTTCTTCACTTTTTTTCAGTGCCTCTTCAATCCGTTGACGCTCAATGGCTGTTGCGAGTATATTCGCAACGGCTTGGAGAAAATAAATCTCATCTTGGGTAAAGGTGCGCTGTCTAGTTGTATGTACCCCCAAGACACCAAAAGGATGCTCTTTGCCATCAATAACAACGCTGATGCCACTTACTACTTGATGATCATGTAACAGTTGTGGCCCATCGAATCGCATTTCTGTGCGGAAGTCATCGACAATAACTGGCCCTCTAGAAAGCAAGGTGTAGCCAGCTTGTGAATTTATGCCACTGCTGACGGTTGCTTGTCCCACAAGCCCAGATTGCCAACCGACTCCTGACCGTAGTAATGCATTGCCATCTGGTAGCAATTCTAAAACCTTGGAATATTCTACCTTCAGACATTGGGCAATGTGGGTAACACATGAGTTCATCAGTGTAGTCAAATCTCCACTGGCTAGTGCCATTTGACTCAGTTCTGCCAAAATTGCCTGTTGGTTGGCATAAACTTCCAAGGTTTCCTCTGCTTGTTTATGCTTGGTAATATCTATATCTACGCCCGATATTCGTACAGCCACTCCAGAAGCGTCGTAAAAGACTACTCCTTTACTGGCTAACCAGCGAATACTGCCATTGGGCAAAACAACTCGAAATTCAATATCATAATCTGCTCCCTTCTGTATTGCCTGCTGACTAGCATCTTTGACAAAATTACGCTCTTGAGGATGAACACAGTTAATAAAAGCTGCATAATTGCCATTAAAAGTGCCTTCGTTCACGCCATAAAGTGCTTCTAAGGTATCCGAGCAGGTAATTTTATTGGTTTGCAAATCCCAGTTCCAAATGCCCATATGGGCTGCCTCTAGTGCCATCCGCAGTTGTGCTTCCCGCAATTGCGCTTGCTCATTTTGTTGTCGTAATGCCTGCATTGTGCGATTAGCTTCCAGCAGACGACCTACTCTTCGACGCAACACTGACCATTGAATTGGCTTGGTAATAAAATCAGTTGCACCCACAGCAAAAGCTTGCTCCACAGATTCTTGATCATTAAGAGCCGTAATCATTAGCACGGGTGTACTTTTAGCAACAGGAAGCGTTTGCAATTGAGCGCAGCAGGCAAACCCGTCCATTACTGGCATCATCGCATCCAGCAGCACCATATCTGGGTATCGATGATTATAGATAGTAAGCGCCTCATAACCGTTACTCGCCTCTACTACCTGATATCCTGCTTGTTTCATCAGATAGCACAGATGCATTCGCATCCAATCGTCGTCATCTACAACTAAAATCAGAGCAGAATCTTTATTAGTCATTTGCTCAGTTGTCAGAAATCATTTGTTATTAAGTCTAATTCAGATCCCCGACTTAGATCCCCGACTTCTTAGAGAAGTCGGGGATCTTTTTGTTTTAAACAGCTGGTAAGTAAACCTGAAATTTTGTACCCTTGCCGACATCACTTGACACGGTGATAAAACCACCATGTTTTTTAATAATTCCTCTGACTGTTGATAACCCCAGTCCTGTACCTTGGTTAAATTCTTTAGTTGTGAAAAATGGTTCAAAGATTTTATCTAATATTTCTCTATCGATGCCTAATCCTGTATCAGCAACGGTCAGAATAATATGATTACCAACTTGAGAATTTTGATACATCATTTGGCAATTTTCATTAATGAAAATATTCTCTGCTGATATTTTTAAATGACCACCTTCTGGCATAGCATCACGTGCATTGAGACACAAATTCATCAATACTTGATATAATTGGGTGCTATCACCATTAACAGGTAACAAGCTTGGCTGAATATCTGTGGTAAGAATAATTGATTTAGGAAATGTTTGTTGGACAATTTGCTGCATTTCTAAAATCAAATGCTTTACTTGAATTACTGTATATAGATCCGCTACTGCTTGTCTTGGAACATCGCCTTCAATTCCTCGGACAAAAGATAGTATTTGTTTCACCAAGTTAGCACCATGCTTGGCGTTGTTTTCTATAATTGATAATATTTGTTGAGTATTTTGCTCATGAAATTTACCTTTGAGCAATTGTACTGAGATCAAAATTGGTGACAACACATTATTTAAGTCGTGAGCAATACTACTGGTAAGAGTACCAATACTTTCCATCCGTTGAGCGTGGATAAATTGCTCTTCTAATTCTTCTGTCTGGGTAATATCTGTTGGTTTGGGGATTTGCTGCTCTGCTAGCAGGCGATCGCACGATGTGTCTTGCTGTGTGTTAGTATCCTCAATTATTCCCATCATTGGCTTACTGTCAAACAAGCTGCGAAAATTACATTCACTTTCATGTAATGATTCTTTTACCTGCACATGCTCTTTTTTCAGGTTTGTCAGTTCTGTTAAATTTCGCCGACTCTCCAGTTGTCTGACTACCATACGACTAATCGATAGTAGTGCTTCTATTTGTTTTTGACTGATTTGCCGTGGGATGTGGTCTAATACACACAGAGTCCCGATCGCTTCCCCTTCTGGTACTATCAAAGGTACGCCAGCATAGAATCTTGCATAGGGTTCCAAGGTAACTACTACTTCTGTAGCAAATCGTTGATCAGCTAAGGTGTCAGAAATAATCAAAACTTCGCCACTGTTTATACACATTGAGCCGAAACCGACATTTCGTGGCATTTGCTCGACATCCAACCCCACTTTTGCTTTGAACCACTGACGGTTAGCGTCAATTAAATTAATCAAGGCTATTGGTGTGTCACAAATCTGCGCGGCTAAAGACACCAAATCATCGAATGCTTGTTCTGGTGCAGTGTCGAGAATATGATACCGATAGAGAGCCTCAAGCCTTGCTGTTTCATGGTTACACACCATAGATTTCATCAAATTTTTCCTACAGTCTACAGTTACGGAATTACTATGGAAATTACCTCAAAAGTATTAGTAGATAGCTTTTAGTTATAATAGTATGTCCTAGGGAGGATGACAAAAAAATTTTGCTAAAATCCTCTTGTTTACCTTAAAATGCTCATTCTATCGTCAACTGATCATAAGCGATCGGCAGCCTTCCCGCCGGGTACGAAACGAAGTCAAGCAAAGCATCGCAAAATCTCCAACTCAGAGCGATTCCATGCGATTGCTACGTCGTTCCTCCTCTCTACGAGACGCTGCGCGTAGCTTGCTTCCCCAAAGGGGTACGCAATGACAGTTATTCTCTTATTGCAAAATAAGAACTGGGATGCACCCTCAGCTATCGCTCTTCACCAGTCATCGATTTTTTTAACCACAAAGCAAAGTTTTAAGCCGTACTTCGTCCAAAAATCTTTGGATCACAGCGTAGTTAAATGCTTAATGTGCCGGAAAATGGTGTTGACCAGTTTTAATTAAGAATTAAAAATTAAAGATTAAAAATTGAAAGAAATAATAATTTTTAATTAATTAATCCTTCGCGTCAAAGCCCCCACTAAATCAAAGATTTAGTGGTCTACAAGACGCTCGCAGACTCGCTACCGCTACGCTATCAGTGGCGCTTCCTTGCCTCTACTGATTGCAATTTTTAATTTTACATTATTAATTTTTAATTGAGTTGACTTCAGCAGTCCTAAAAGTGATCAAATACTAGTACAACACGGCGGAAATAAACCTACCATCTAAAGCAGACAAAAAGCCTACGGTCTAAGCTCGACTTTATCCATATTTCAGTTTAGGCAATTGCCTAAGCTGAAATCTTTGTGGGACAGGTACTTTACTTTTTAGATTTCACTGAGAACCAGCGACATGGAAAAAGTATTTGCCAAAAAGCCAGAGTTTTTGCCAGATAAAGAAAACGAAGTTCTTAATTTTGGATAAAGTCGAGCTAAGACTTCTTTCTTTTGCCTTTTGACTTTTGACTTTTGCCTTCTTGCACTAGTGTTTTTGTGAGTTTGATCTTGCTCTATCAACGAAATCAACTGTACCGTTCCGTAATTCATCAATCGATGGCATTTGGTTCAACCGCATCAGTTCGGAGATAGCTGCTGTTTCTTGATCCCGGTGGCTGGTTGCAACTGCTAACACTTGACTTTTGGCGACGTAGAAGGCCATAAATTGTTGTTTTTGCAGTTCCCCATCTATGATAATTTCGTCCCAACTTTCAGCGTGTCCGACGTAGCGTAACGGAAACTTGAATTGCATTGTCCAGAAGAAAGGAAGTCCTCTAAATTTGACTGACTGTCCCGCCATATTATGAGCTGCAATCCGCCCTTGTTGAGCCGCAACGCGCCAGTGTTCAACGCGAATCGATTCGTCTGTGCGCCAGTCAGGATAACGAGCAATATCACCTGCGATGTAGAGTCCATCAGCTGCACACAAGTATTCATCAACCACAACACTGTGATCTTTAGGATGCAAATTGACATCTTGAAGAAAGTCTGTTGCAGGTTGCACGCCAATCCCTACAATTACTATATTTGCAGGCAAGCGATCGCCATTATCTAAAATTACAGCTTCAACTTGGCCATTACCCTCAAATTGCACCGCTTTGCTGTTCAATTTAAAGGTAACGCCATTGTTTTCATGAACTTGCTGAAATATTTTACCAATTTGCTCACCAAAGATTTTCTTAAATGGCACGGCATCTGGTGAGACAATAGTTACATCAAAACCTTGCTGAGTTAGCCCTGCTGCTGTTTCCATACCGATAAAACTAGAGCCAATCACTACCGCTCGTCCTTTTGGCTCGGCAGCTGTCAAAATACGATTAGCATCCTCAAAACTACGTAATGTAAAGATTTTTTGTAAATCTGCACCAGGAACATCTAGCTGGCGTGGCTTGCCACCTGTGGCTACTAACAACGCATCATAGGTCAATGAATCACCCTTATTAAAGGTGAGTTTTTTTGCTGTGGTATCTACTTGTTTAACTTGCTGATTTAACAGCACTTCAATATTATGTTCATGATAAAACTCTGGCGATCGCAGGGGCATTTGCTCTGGAGATGCCTTACCCGCTAAGTAAGCTTTACTGAGTTTGGTGCGATCGTAAGGCAACTTGTCTTCTTGGGTAATCATCACAATGCGCCCCTGATATCCAGCAGTTCGCAAAGTTTCTGCGGCGTGAATACCTGCTGTCCCTGCGCCTAAAATTACAAATGTCCGCCCATCAATGTTTGGGTCGAATTGTGCCATTGCAGGCGATCGCAATCCTGTTGTGTTTTCTGGTACGCTGACAATGACATTTTCTCCTTCAACCCGCACTTCATAGCAGGCTAAAGAATCCAAACCAGGCGGTTGGTTTTGGTCACCAGTTGTCACATCAAAACAGGCATTGTGCCACGGACAAACCACATGATGCCCACTCAATATACCCTCCGCTAGAGGTGCGCCATAATGACTGCAATGTGCGCCGACGGCGTAAAACTTGCCATCTAATTTATTAAGTAAAACTTCTTTTTTGCCTACACCCACCTGTCGCATTTCACCATCTTTGAGGTCATTGACATTGGCGGCGATCGCTTCTATATATTTCATAAATATTCTGCTGAATAATTCGTAAATTATTGTTAGGGATATCGTAGCTACGGAATGATTTGGACAGCAGCCCAAGCCTCTAAATATATTTACCCATGACTGCTGCCCTGTCTTCGGCATTACGATTGAGTTATGGTTAATATCTGCTCTAACTTGAGAAAGACTAGCACCGCTACGCAAAAGTCAAAAGGAGCCAGTGCGTTGGGGAGACAGCGCCGTGGGCGGGCAATGCTCGACTTTGTACTCCTTTGGGAAAAGGGGAGACGCTAGCGCCAAGTGAGAAGCAACTGGTGCGCGATTTCCCCCTCTCTGGTGAAATTATTCTTAACTTCTAAATAAAAAGCTGCGAGTTTGAGGTCCAACTATACCATCTACACGTAGACCATTACTTGACTGAAATTGTCTAACTCGGCTAGCAGTTACTGGGCCGTATACTCCGTCAACTGTCAGGCCACCTAAAGCTTGTTGTACGTCTCTAACAGGCTGACCTTTAGCTCCAAGATTCAGAATGACTTGACCGCCAACACCACCAGGTCTAGTGGTAGGACGAGGATTAGATGTACCGCTAATCCAGTTAGCAGCAACATATCTACCTGTAGAAAGCCTAGCAAAACCGTTATTGTATCCTGCAATAGTTGCAACTGGCGCACCATTGGGAATACATCCGACAACTTGGTAGGCTGTGCTTGGGCCTGTACGAACACGTAGACAACTTCCATTGGTTCTGACGTAGGCTGCTGAAGCGATTTGAGCTTGGGTGACAGCGGTAAAAAATATACTAATGCCAGCTAAAGTTAGCCAAGCAGAAGATTTAAGTAGTTTTCCTAAATTGAATTGCAGTTTTGGGAAATTATATTCGATATATTCGGCTTGTCCAGTTGCCTCTTGGTTAGCAATAACCATGAGAGAATAAGCAATATATTCCATGATGAGTACCTGTAAGTGATTTGAGAGAATTGATTTGGTTTTCTCGGTATCTTAAACTACAGATAATCATAAAGCGTTTTCACTGGTAGCAAAATAAAAAAATACTAAGAATTAGGTAAATTTTTCATCAAAAGCTATGATCTCCTGCTAGAAATGGCTGTTCATCCGTTGCTACCTCCTGTACCAGCAGCTTCATCAGCTTCCTTTTCGGTGGACGACTATCATGCAGTGCTGTATAAATGCTCGACCATTGCCGTCGAAATACTGGGCTTTGTGACAAGCTTACAAATGATGGGATACTCGGACTTGTTAATACTGCATCCATCAATTCAAACACTGCATCTTTGGCCTTCCCCAAACAATTGTAGATAGCTTGGCGGAATTTTTCTAGTTGTGTCAGGATCATCAGGTCAATGATTTATCGATTACTTTCATTGACTTTACGGCAGTCAGTGTTACTGCTGACTGCTTTTCTCTAGCCTTTTAGTCCAAAGTCCAGTTCTAGTAAAAAAGTATGAGCTAACTTGCTTTTTAAGGCGTATTAGCTCATGCTTTTTTCGCTTGTTTTCAGTTTACTATCGCTGCTATTAATGCTCCCTACTTGCCTCAACAGATATAGCCGCCATCGAAGTTAGGACAAGTCAGCGATAAACGCGCCTTCAACAGGGTACATTGTGAATTGATTGTTGTCCTAAGCTTCCTGTTCATTGCTATAACTTTGTTAACTAAACCGATTAATACGGCCACTTCCAATCGCGAATTTCTGGCATATCTTCACCATGTTCAGAAATGTAGTGTTGATGTTCGATGAGCTTATCTTGCAGCATTTGCTTGACATAAGCCGCCTTAGCTCCTAGTTTTGGTACGCGATTAATCACGTCCATTGCCAAGTCAAAGCGATCAAGATCGTTGAGAACGACCATATCAAAGGGGGTAGTGGTAGTTCCCTCTTCTTTATAACCGCGCACGTGTAAATTCTTGTGGTTAGTATGGCGATAAGTCAGACGATGAATTAACCACGGATAACCATGAAAAGCAAAGATGATTGGTTTGTCGGTAGTAAAAATCGTGTCGAAGTCTTTAGTGCTTAAACCGTGGGGATGCTCGCTTTTTGGCTGTAGTGTCATCAAATCTACTATGTTGACTACCCGCACTTTCAACTCAGGGAAGTTCTGGCGCAAGATATCTACAGCAGCTAAGGTTTCTAAGGTAGGAACATCTCCAGCGCAAGCCATGACTACATCTGGTTCGCTACCTTGATCGTTGCTTGCCCATTCCCAAATACCAATGCCTTTGGTGCAGTGCTTAATAGCTGCATCCATATCCAAGTATTGCAATGATGGTTGCTTGCCAGCAACGATCACATTGACATATTGGCGGCTGTTCAGGCAATGGTCTGTTACCGACAGTAAAGTGTTGGCATCGGGGGGAAGATACACGCGCACGATTTCTGCTTTCTTGTTGACCACATGGTCAATAAAACCAGGGTCTTGGTGAGAGAAACCGTTGTGATCTTGCCGCCAAACGTGGGAAGTTAGCAGGTAATTAAGAGAAGCAATGGGTCTACGCCAGGGAATATCATTAGTGGTTTTGAGCCATTTGGCATGTTGGTTAAGCATGGAATCTACTATGTGGATAAATGCCTCATAGCAGGAAAAGAACCCGTGACGGCCTGTAAGCAAGTAACCTTCTAACCAGCCTTGGCAAGTAGTTTCACTGAGGATTTCCATGACTCGACCATTAGGAGATAAATTTTCATCTTCTGGAAGAGTTTGGGCAGTCCAAGCCCGATCTGTGACTTCAAACACTGCACTCAGGCGATTGGATGCTGTTTCATCGGGGCCAAAAATACGGAAGTTTTGGCTTTCCAGATTGAGTTTCATCACATCTCGCAGGAATGTCGCCATCACTTTGGTAGCTTCGGCGTAACTTGTACCCGGTTGAGAAACATCTACTCCATAGTCTTGAAAGTTGGGCATCTTCAAATCACGCAGCAAAATTCCGCCATTAGCGTGAGGATTATCTCCCATGCGTCGATGTTTTTTGGGAGCGAGTTCTGCTAGTTCTGTCATCAGCTTGCCGTTAGCGTCAAAAAGTTCTTCAGGTTTGTAACTCTTCATCCACTCTTCTAGCAGTTTTAGGTGTTCTGGCTGACTTGCTAACTCGCCGAAGGGAACTTGGTGCGATCGCCAGAAACCCTCGGTCTTTTTCCCATCTACATCCTTTGGTCCTGTCCAACCTTTGGGGGTTCTAAGAATAATCATCGGCCATTGGGGACGTTCGGTGAAGCCATGTACGCGGGCTTCTCTTTGGATATTTTGAATTTCGGCGATCGCTATGTCTAAAGTTGCAGCCATCTGTTGATGTACATCTGCGGGTTCAACACCTTCTACAAAGTAAGGTTTATAACCATAACCTACAAATAAGCTCTCCAACTCTTGATAACTCAATCGTGCTAATAAAGCTGGGTTAGCTATTTTATATCCATTGAGATGCAGAATCGGCAGTACTGCACCGTCACGCGCCGGATTGAGAAATTTATTGGAATGCCAGCTAGTAGCTAAAGGGCCAGTTTCAGCTTCGCCATCACCAACAACAGCAGCAACTACCAAGTCAGGGTTATCAAAGGCAGCCCCGTAGGCATGGACAAGAGCATAACCAAGTTCACCACCTTCATGAATTGAGCCTGGGGTTTCCGGTGCTACGTGGCTGGGAATACCACCAGGGAATGAGAACTGCTTGAAAAGTCTCTGCATACCCTCAGCATCTTGGGAGATATTGGGATAATATTCGCTGTAAGTACCTTCGAGGTAGGTGTTAGCTACCAATCCAGGGCCACCATGACCTGGCCCAGCAATGTAGATCGCGTTCAGGTCATACTTTTTGATTACCCGATTGAGGTGAACGTAGATAAAGTTCAGTCCTGGTGTTGTTCCCCAGTGACCTAACAATCGGGGTTTGACGTGTTCTAACTTTAATGGTTCTTTCAGCAGTGGATTGTCGAGCAAATATATTTGCCCAACTGAAAGATAGTTAGCTGCACGCCAGTAGGCATTCATCTTGTGCAGTTCTTCATCTTTTAAAGGCTTTGTCTGTGGAGCAGTTGTTAACGTCATATCAAACTCTATTACAAAAGTAAATTGACAAGTTGATTTCAGTATGACAGTTTAGTCATTTTCGGTATGCGAGTCATCTTACCCATGATGAATTTAACAGTTTTTAAGCTGGTAAACTTGGTACTATTAGCCATTTAATACACTTTATCTGAATCTAAAAATAAACCTGAATAAATGCCAATAATGACCTCTCTGACTCTGAATCTACAACGTCATGCACAAAGGTAATAGCTGACCGTTCCTTAAGCTCTAAATTTTTTTCTGAAGATTCTGTACTTGATTCCCCAATTTCTTAAAACGTAAAAGTAGTACGAAGTACACCTACAGTCGTAGTCTCATTGTTGCTGTTACCTTCTGGGTTAAACAGAACAAATGCACCAGGGGTGATACTGATATTATCGCTAACTTTAAAGCGGTAATAGGCTTCTAAATGGTAAGGAGTCGCCCGATTGTCGCCTGTAGGAGTAAGTTGAGCAGAACCACCAGCATCACTACGGTAAAGCGGTTGACCAAAAATAATTCCCGCATTGTTCCCTGACTTGAATAAATCTTGGAAGTGAACTCCCACCATCCAACTTGTAAAGGTGGTGGAAGCATTCACGCTATTAGAAGAAGCATCAACAAATAGTGATGCACCGTAGCCAGATAAGGCTATCTTGGGAGAAAATCGCCATGTTACTGTACCCCCAAAGGAGTTGAGTGTGACAGGTGTCCCCGCCGCAACACCAGCTAAAGCACCGATATCACTACTAATTAATCCTGTACCTAAAATATTGATTTCGTGATAACTGTGGGCATAGTTGAAACCAATATCCAGATCACGACTTGGCTTGAAGGTTAACTGTGTGGCAATAACACTACTACCACTAAATAAACCTCCTCCCAATGGTGTAGTAGAAACTCCTGGTAGTACATCATTAGGAGATTTTTGGGTGAGGTTGGCATTTACACTACCGTATAAAGCTCTTAAATCCAAATTCGGGGAAATGCTAAAAATAAATCCCGCCGCCGACGCTAAACCAGTATCCGAAGTCCCACCAGAAATCCGTACCACAGGATTCAAGCCGGCAAAACGAGAAATTGACTCTTGTCCTTCACCATAAAAAGGCGTAATTACTGGGAAAGCATCTGATGTTTCCGCCGCAGTTCCCGCAAACAAGGTTAATTTATTAGCGACGGGAAAGATATACAGCAATTTGTACAGATCAATACTGTTTGCGCCAATGCTCGACAAATTCTTGACATTTATCCCCGGAAATTGTGGTTCAAAGCTGGTACGAGCGCTACTCGCACTTAAAAGCGGTGCAGCTAATCCTAAACTTTCTTGCAGGCTACCCTGTCCATTGGCTCCACCCAAAAAGTTATAAGCTTGCAATCCAGTAATTAATAAGTCTTTACCAGTAAAGCTAGTGGTGAGATTTAAGCGCACTCTATTGACTAGGATGATGTTCGGGTCGCTCTTATTAGGAGCGCCACCGGTAGCACCAATACCAGCCATAATTACCTCACCACTGAGTTTGGTGGTAGTAGAAAACTGATTTGCTTCTAGTTCTGCTGTGCGAGCTTCTACAGCATCTACTCGACCCCGCAATGTTGTCAATTCCGCCGCAAATTGTTCTTGTAGTTTCTGCAACGTGGCTAAATCTTCTTTCTTGACCAAATCAGTAGTTGCAGTAGCAATCAGTTCGTTGATTCGGTCTAAACAAGCATTTAAGCCAGCCGCAAATTCATAGCGAGTCATCGCCCGATTACCGCGATAGGTTTGATTGGGATAACCTGCGATACAACCATAGCGCTCAACTAAAGATTGGAGTGCCTGAAAAGCCCAATCGGTCGGCTGTACATCAGACAATTGGGATACGGATGTTACTTGTGCAAGTTTGTCTGAGGATGGAGATGAACTTGCAGATTGTGGTATGATTGGCTGCCAAGAGTTAACAACAAAATCTACTTCTAAATCTTGACTTTTTTGCTGTTGATTGACTGAGGATAAATCCTTTTGACCCTCATTGGAGATAGTATTTGCTAAATTGCTTTCATGATAATCATTTATTTTATCAGCTACGTTTTTATCTGCAATTTCTAAATTAGGAAGGGCTTGCACAGGTGACAACCCGGCAATTAACCATAAAAAGCCCATTCCACCAGCAGAAGCTAGTAGATATTTTGCCACGATCACTCCAAATATGTATGAAATATGGTAAAACTTAATTGCGATCTTTAAATGCGATTGATAAGTAAATTTAAAGTATCTTTAGCAAGATAATCTTGTTAACTTTAAATGTTTGATATCAGGAATTTTTTTCTGAATTAACTTACCAGAACATAAATTTGTATCGCAAGTATTATATTAAATACTATTTCTGGGAGGAATTAACAACAAAATCTATTGGGAGTTCTTATAATTACTATTGACAAAATAATAATTACATGAAGTTGATTTTGTGATATGGATTAGCGCACAATGAATTATCAGCAATTATTTAGCGATCGCCTGGCTGTGTTGGCGACAATGCACCAAAAAGAAAAGGTAATTGCTCCAATATTAGAACAAGAGTTAGGCGTTAAAGTTATAGTACCGCAGGATTTTAATACAGATATTTTTGGCACATTTACCAGAGAAGCAAAACGCCCAGGAACACAAATTGCCGCAGCCCGATTAAAAGCAGAGAAAGCCTTAGAACTAACCAGAGAAAGTTTAGTGATCGCCAGCGAAGGTAGTTTTGCACCCCATCCATTAGTCCCTTACATTTACTCTAATAGAGAAATAGTTGTTTTATTAGATAAAATCAATAATCTAGAAATTATTGGTGAGGAAATTTCTACCGATACTAACTTTAGCCATCAAATTATAGAAAATTTAGATGAGGCATATACTTTTGCTAAGAAAGTTGGTTTTCCCGAACATGGATTAGTTGTCTGGTTTGAAAACTTAGAAAATAGATGTAATGAGATAATTAAAGGTATTACAAAAGAAATAGATTTTATAGCAGCAGTTGATTTGGCCTTGCATAACTCACCTAATAAGAAGGTGAATATTGAGACAGATATGCGGGCAATGTATAATCCCACTCGTATGAAAAATATTACAAAAGCTACCCATAATTTACTCAAGAAAATTAGCAGTTGTTGCCCAAAATGTAATACCCCTGGATTTGAAATAACTGAAAGGATTCAGGGATTACCCTGTGAGTTTTGTCATATGCCAACAACCTTAACACTGACCGCAATTTATCAATGTAAAAAATGTGGTTTTAGTCAAGAGAAACTATTTCCAAATGGTATAGAATTTGCGAATCCAGCCCAATGTATGTACTGTAATCCGTAATTCGTAATTGCCTGCGGATAAGAGCAATAGCCATGTCACTGTTTATTCTAAAACTACCATAATATGGAATGACTATGGCTGACGAAAAAATCAGGTTTTGGTGTAATACCAATTCTGTATGAAGATGCGCCCAATTATCTCAGGCTTAGTATAAGAAATCAAAAACGAACCGCCAAGAACGCCAAGAACGCCAAGATAAGAGTTCAAGAGAGTTTGGCGCAGCTTCACAAAGAAACGGTATAACTGACCATGAAGGTGATCGCTTCCAAATCTCAAATTGACCGCCCTCAGCAAAACCGTGTTGTCAAAATCAAAATGCCCAAATTTAAACGAAAAAATTCCACCCATAAATCTGAAATTAGAGACTTGAAAAAAGATTTAGAAATTCTCCCTCCACAGGCGGCTTGAGAATTTCATTCACGGGTATTGAATTTAAATATAAAAACTCATCCGGAGAACTTCTTCACTAAATCATCTCCAGGAATGATTGTTGTATAAAAAACATAATCATTATTAGCTACATAGCGGCGATCTTGTTTAATTATCGCCATAAATTCTCGATGTCCTTGGCGCATACGTCCTACTAAACAACCTGCACTAGCATTTTTAATATCATTACTAGGGGCATCATAACCCCAGTGTTGATTTACGTAGAAAAAACCTATGTCAGTTTTGTCACCAGTCCGTTGAAAATCTTTGTTGAAATCTCGGTAAACAGTAATCGGTCTAACTTGCACTAATGCTTCGTGACGATCTGCATTGCCGTGCATCCCAACAGCCCAAGCTTTGTATTGTCCAAACTTAATTCTGGCGGCTCCTTCCGGATTCATGGGATTGTAAGTATAATATGCACCGGGTTCGCTAGTAGCTTGCCAATGATCCACAATTTTGGGAACTCCATCGACTACTTCGATTACAATCCGCCGATCATTAAATTGATTGGATGCATCACTGTTAAGACTCCAGTTCCCATTCATTCCTTCTATATAAACGATATTGTATTCTTTCGGTGCAGTGAATACTTGATAATTCTCTGCCAGCATGTATTTCACAATCCTGCTGGCAATGTCATTGCCTAGTTTTAAAGGGGGTTGAGGAAGCTCATCTGATTTGGTCTCAATTAATTTCTTGGCTGTGACTGCTCCTAAAAATTCACTTTCTCCAGTCTTTGTCAATTCTTGAAATTTTTTGAGAGATGCCGCAGAAACGGGCCCAAACTTACTATCGGCTGGAGGTTCCAATAAGCTCAAGCCAATTAACAATATCTGAATCTGACGAGCCAATTCTAAATCTTGAGCGATCGCCTCAAATCCCCATTTATCTTCTTTTCCTAAGAAATCTTGTAGTTTCATATTGCACACCTGCCTTTGTCTACTTATAAATTAGGTATAATCATCATTTGGATGTTAGATGATGTTTGAAACTATACTCTCATGTAAAAATTTCTGCCACAATTTTTACTAATACTTTATGATGTAGGCAGGGAGCAGGAGGTAAAAAATATTAATATTCCTGACATTAACGCTCTCAGAATGTCGTAATGTATATGTTCTTTGCCATAACACCAGATCATTAGTTTTATTTAGTAACATTAACGTGAGTTCGATGAACTTTAAAGCCTGAAACCTTTGACCAGTATATTGTCTGGTAACTAACAGTCCCTAAAAACGTTTGGACTTATTGAGAATAAAATTATTAAAAGAGAACAGGGAAATCCCCATACTTAAAAGTAGGGAGCCAGTCGCGTGGGCGGTGAGTCCAGTGCTGCGGGAGGGTTTCCCTCCGCAGGCAACTGGCGAACCCGAAGGGGTTCCCCGACTTGAGTGAACTGGCGTTAACATTAATGCACCAATACAATACACAAAAACGCAAAGCCTTCTTGTCTTTGCGTCTTTGCGTCTTTGCGTCTTTGCGTGAGATTTTTTATCTATGAAGCTTACCTTACACCACCTCTGATGGTGTTTGCATTGGAGACTGAGGCTGAGGCTGGAACATAAACAGCGAGTAAACCACATCTCGACGGATATTGACCATCATATCCAAGAAAAGTTCGTAACCTTCGCTCTTGTATTCAATCAGCGGATCTTTTTGACCGTATCCACGTAATCCTACTGATTCACGCAAGGCATCCATTTGTTGCAGGTGTTCCCGCCATAAGGTATCAATGCGTTGCAAAATAAAGAAGCGTTCGGCTTGTCGCATCAGTCCAGGCTGAATTTGATCAATTTGTGCCTCTTTAAGATCGTAGGCAATTCGCACCTGTTCATGGAGGAAAGCTTTGATTTCGCTGACAGACATATCCTCTAATTGATTTGGCTGCATATCCGCGAGTAGGTAAACAAATTCTTTGACTTTTTCCACCAACTTTTCTAGTTCCCACTCTTCGGAGGGCAAGTCTGGGTTGATGTAGAAGTCTACAATGTCATCCATCGTTTTTTCGGCGTACTTGATTACCTGTTCTTTTAAATCTTGACCTTCTAATACCCGGCGACGTTCGGCGTAGATGGCGCGACGTTGATTGTTCATCACCTCGTCATACTCAAACACCTGTTTACGGATGTCGTAGTAGTAAGTTTCGACTTTTTTCTGGGCGCCTTCCAAACTGCGAGTCAACATCCCTGATTCGATGGGCATGTCTTCTTCGACTTGGAAAGCATTCATTAATCCAGCCACGCGATCGCCACCAAAAATCCGTAGCAGGTTATCTTCTAAACTTAAGAAAAATCGTGTCGAACCAGGGTCGCCTTGTCGTCCAGCACGTCCTCGTAACTGATTATCAATCCGCCGTGATTCGTGGCGTTCTGTACCAATTACGTGCAAGCCACCCAGTTCTACTACTTCATTATGCTCTCGTTCGGTGAATTGTTCATACTCCTGCTTTATACAGTTGTAAGCTGCCCGCAATTTTTGAATCACGGGGTCATCGATAGGAGCTTTTTCTGCTGCTACAGCTACTTTGTCTTCTGCTTCTAGTTCTGGTAAACTGCGATCGCCATACTCCCGCACCGCAGATTCCACCGCTTCTTTTAATAGCTGTTCTGCTTGTTTAGAAAGTTGAGTGGGGAAGATTTCTGGAGAAGCTTTCCAAGTTTTTATTTTTTTACCAGGAACAAAGCCTTGTCCACCACCATGTCCTGTAGGCAAGCCGGCTGCTCTCTGCACGCCGAAGACATCTTCATCTTCTGGCATCACAATTCGAGGCAATAAGTATTCCCGCAGTTTCAGACGCGCCATATATTCGGAGTTACCACCGAGGATGATGTCTGTACCTCGACCTGCCATATTGGTAGCAATAGTTACAGCACCTCTGCGTCCTGCCTGGGCGACAATCTCTGCTTCTCGTTCCACGTTTTCTGGTCTGGCGTTGAGCAGTTCGTGGGGAATCTCCATCTGTTTGAGCAGGCTGCTGAGTAGCTCAGATTTTTCAACACTAGTGGTTCCTACTAATACTGGCCTACCAAGTTCGTGCATTTCGGCACATTCTTTAGCGATCGCCCCCCACTTGCCGACTTCCGTCTTAAATACCATATCAGACAAGTCTTGCCGTCTGCGATCGCGGTTGGTGGGAATTACCGCTACTTCTAATTTATAAATTTTTTCAAACTCTGGTTCTTCTGTCTTGGCAGTTCCTGTCATTCCACCCAGTTTAGGATAGAGCAAAAACAGGTTTTGATAAGTAATTGTTGCTAGAGTTTGAGTTTCTGGCTGAATCTCTACATGCTCTTTGGCTTCAATTGCCTGATGCAGACCATCACTCCAACGCCGTCCAGGTAGTACCCGTCCAGTAAATTCATCTACAATTACCACTTCCCCATTCCGAACGATATAATTTACGTCCTTAAGAAACAGTTCTTTGGCTTTAATGGCATTGAACATAAAATGCGCCCACGGATCTTCTGGATCAAATAAATCTGTGACTCCCAAAAGATTTTCTGATTCCGCAAAGCCTTCATCACTTAACAAAACGTTACGAGCTTTTTCGTCAACTTCGTAATGCTCATCTTTTTTGAGAGTAAATGCGATTTCGGCTGCTTTTAAATATTTTTCTGTAGGTCTTTCTACCTGCCCAGAAATAATCAGCGGTGTCCGCGCCTCGTCAATTAAAATTGAGTCTACCTCGTCAATTACACAATAGTTGAAGGGGCGTTGCACCACATCAGCCATTGATGTAGACATATTATCACGTAGGTAGTCAAAACCTACCTCACTGTTGGTGACGTAAGTAATATCACACTCATAATTTTTCTGGCGTTCGGAGGGAGTCATACTCGCTTGAATTAGCCCCACACTCAAGCCCAGAAAACGATGTACCTGCCCCATCCATTCAGCGTCCCGACGAGCTAGATAATCGTTAACTGTAACAACGTGTACACCTTTACCAGTCAGGGCATTTAAATAACTAGGTAAGGTAGCAACCAGGGTTTTGCCTTCCCCGGTTTTCATTTCTGCAATTTGCCCAGAGTGGAGAATGACACCACCTAACACTTGCACATCGAAATGCCGTAAACCTAAAACTCGCTTACCTGCTTCCCTGACCACAGCGAAAGCTTCAGGCAAGATATCATCCAGGGTTTCACCTTTGGCAATCCGCTGTCTAAACTCTGCTGTTTTGCCTTTTAACTCGTCATCGGAAAGGGTTTTAACATCTTCTTCTAAGAGGTTAACTTCGCTGATATAAGGTTGGTATTTTTTAAGTTTACGAGCGTTGGGATCGCCCAACAAGAGTTTTAGCATGGCAGTTTATGGAACTAAATCAAGGAGGATGGGAATTAAAGGTTTGGCATTGATTATAAGAATTTCACCCAACCCAGCCGTCTTGCTTGTGGATGGGTATCAAAGGAGAATTAACTTAAAAACACCAAAAGCAAATCCAATCATTTAATCAACTGATTGGTTTTATTTTATAGTTTAAATTTGAAACTCTTTTAATAGTATCATTTCACCTCTAACTGAGGCAGAGAATGCCGACCTTAGAAGGTAGCGTAGACCCTACTTTTCCCACTCTTGGCTGAGTTGGCGGAAATTATAGTCACTAGCGCTAGGATGACAACTGACACAACTACCAATTTGCACAGGACGCGGCAAATCGACTTTGGGATGCAAAGCCTTAAAATAACGTGAGTTATTAACGCGATAGGGTGTTGCTTCGTCTTTTAGCTGTGTACGGGAAAAAGTAGACAGATATCTCCACACGAGAATGCGAGGCGGATCGACTAAAGGCTTGAGTTGTGCGCCATAATGCTGTGAGTCTTCTAAAAGATTTTTCCAGGTTTGGGTGGGTAAGACAGCTGGTGGTAGGGCAATGTGACAAGTAGAACAGTTGTCTAAATATAGTTCTTGTCCTAGTTGGTACTGTGCAGGTACTACATCCACTGTGCCAACTTCTGAGGCGGGAGTAGCACTGTAAGCGCTAGTTGTCGATGCCAGAAGCCAACCCATAGTTAGACTCCAAGCTAAAATGACCAAAAATAAGCCCAAGGGACGACGTTTGAGTTGGCGCGATTTACGCTTAACAAGATTTGACATTCCTCACATTCCCAAATACTTAATGGAGCTTGTAGCTAATAATATGACTTTACTGGGGTTGGAGGTGTTTCGGGCTTTGGATTTAGGAAAGATTTATTTTGTACGCGATCGCCTTTTCAATAAAATACAAAAAAATTATAAAGATTTAAAATTATGTAACAATCGTAACGGATTTAACCTTGTTCATTATAAAAATCAGCCACAATATCTCGAATTTCATTTGCTCCAATATCTTCTCGGTCAGATTTGGAATAGATCGTTAGTAACAAAATACTTGTAGGTGACTCAAGTTGATAAATTAAACGATATCCGGCACTTTTCCCTTTTTGGATATTACTGTTGCGAACTCTCACTTTATAAACAATATACTCCTCACCGATTCCCGCAATTCTGTCTCCAATAACATTCCCTTGTTGTAATTGTTCAATCATTGGTTGCACATCAGAACGAATATTGCGAAATCTTTTGGAAAGGTCGCGCAAGTTTTGTTTATATTCAGGAGTTAAATCGATGAATACCGATGGCTGTTCATTCGGCATCAATTCCCTCCCACATTTGGGATAGTGGCAGGCGTTGCCCTGCTTTTGCTTGCTGCAAAGCTCTCCTCAAGCTAGCTTTAATCTCTTCAACTGGTGTATCGTCAGGGTCAACTTCTTCTATCTGTTCTGGAACTAAGACAATTACCCGCACTTGATGAGGATAAGTCGTTCCCTGAATTGGCTCATCTAGAACTAAATTTCCCTGAGCGTCAATTTTGCCAGTAACTTCGATCGCTTTCATTTGTTATCCACCTCGTTTGTAGGAGATCCTAACATGGTGAAATTTAAGCAGGATAAGGAATTTAAGGAATAGAAACCGATCGCAATAATCGCTCAACCACAGTTCTAGCAATACGTCCACCTCTAGGAATAAGCCGATGGCAGAGAACGTGAGGTGCGAGAAACTTCACATCATCGGGAATCGCATAATCACGCCCTAACAAAAAAGCTAACGCTTGGGTTGCCCGTTGTAACGCCACAGTACCGCGCGGACTAACGCCTAAAGTGATTTCCTCATCTTGCCTTGTAGCTCTTACCAATTCTAAGATGTACTGCTGCAAAGATATTTCTACTCGTACCTGGGAGCAGTAATCACGCAATTGAGCTACTTCTGCCAAGGTAATACAAGGTGATAAATCAGCTACATCACCACCATACATTCGTTTTTGCAGCATTTCTAGTTCTTCTGCCGCAGAAGGATAACCCAAACTCAACGACAACATAAACCGATCCATTTGGGCTTCTGGTAGCGCAAATGTGCCTTGATACTCTATGGGATTTTGGGTAGCAATCACAAAAAATGGCTGAGGAACTGGACGAGAGATCCCATCGACTGTAACCTGATGCTCTTCCATGACTTCCAGCAAAGCTGACTGGGTGCGGGGCGTAGCGCGGTTAATTTCATCAGCTAGCAGTACGTTAGCAAAGACTGGCCCAGAAAGAAAAGTAAATTCGCCGCTTTTTGGGTTCCAAATGTTAGTGCCTGTGATGTCAGTTGGCAGTAAATCGGGTGTACATTGTAAGCGTTGAAACTTGCCCTCTACTGAACGAGCTAGGGATTTAGCGAGGAGAGTTTTGCCCACTCCAGGGACATCTTCTAGCAAGGCATGACCACCACCTAAAAGGGCAACTAGCACTAATTGTATTGCTTCGTTTTTCCCAACGATGGTACGAGCCAGATTTTGAGTCAAAGCATCAATTTTTTCTCTCATGTACGGTACAGCAGGGGACAGGGAACAGGGGAAGCAGTGCGGTCTTGGGGGTTTCCCCCATGAGCAACTGCTGAACCCGAAGGGGGACAGGTAAGTCCAGCACTGCGTTCGCGTAGCGTCTCGTAGAGAAGAGAAGTGCCTTGCGCGGGTTCCCAAGGCACTCCGTTGGGCGGCTTTGCCGACTTGAAGGAAGTGCCGCCGCGTTGTGGCAACTTCGGGGAGGGTTTCCCTCCGCAGCCACTTCTGTGCGGGGGGAACCCCCGTTGAGGAAATTGGAATGGAGAATAACCTATGCTTTGCTCTCCATTCCCTGGTCTAGTATTCCCAACTAGCAATCAGAAATCAGCATTCAGCGCGCAAAACTTCTCTAGCAACGGTGCAATCAAGTTGAATTTGTGTTTTCAAAGCTTCTAGATCAGGAAATTTTTGTTCAGGGCGTAAAAATTCGATGAGTTGCACGGCCAGTTTTTTGCCATATAAATCATCAGACCAATCGAATAAATGTACTTCCACAGATAAACAAATACCATTTACTGTAGGGCGATCGCCTATATTCATCACACCCAAGATTTGAGTAGATTTCTTAGCATCTGGCGTTTCACTCACAATCAAAACGCGGACAGCATAAACACCTTCGCGAGGTAAAAACTTATCGGTTGGTAGTTGGAGATTAGCGGTAGGAAAACCAATCGTTCTGCCCAATTGTTGACCTTGAACTACAACACCGATGAGGGTGTAAGGTCGCCCTAGTAGGAGGTTAGCGTTTTTGATGTCACCACTTTCTAAAGAGTGGCGGATTAGTGAAGTGCTAATCGGAATATCTTGGGTGGGAGCGTCATCTGCATAAGTTTGTAAGGGAACGATGGTGACAGGGATCTGATAATTGGCTGCTAGCAATTGTAAATCTCTAGCAGTACCACGGCGCTGCTTGCCAAAACAAAAATCTTGCCCTACACTAACTCGCTGGCATTGCAACTGTTGCACGAGAATCTTTTCTACGAAGTCTTCGGGAGATAAAGCAGATAGTTCTTTATCGAAGGGCAGTAGTACTAATTGCTCTACCCCAAGCGATCGCAATTGCTCAACTTTTTCATCCAACGGTGTTAATAAAGCACGGCGTTGTCCCGTAAAAAACTCCTGGGGATGAGGATGAAAAGTAACAACTGTAGAGTATGTATGTTCTTTGTTTGTCAGTTGTTGATTTTCATTTGACTGTGGACTACCTCCTACTGACAACTGACCACCACCGGGTAAGACTGGTTGAATAACTCTGTGATGGCCAAGATGCACACCATCAAATTTACCAAGAGCAACAGCAGTTGGTGTTAGCAGCCCTTTGGTCGAAGAAGCAACCCGCACAGAACATCCATTTTGAAACAAATTTAGCACTTGGATTCTGGGATTTTAGGTTTGTTTAGCTATTAGCCAGAAGCTACCTTATGGAAACCCACCACTAAAGAAAGGCAGGGGAGGCAGGGGAAGCAGGGGAAGCAGGGGAATAAACTGATCATAAAACCCGGACACCAACAGACTTTCAAACCTGTCCCCTGCTATAGTGTGTCCTCCTGTTGTTGCAGCGTTACCTTGAAGTACACTCTGGCGCTAACAGCTCTTGATCACCAATCTAATCTAAAATTGATGATTGCTTCGATAGCCACCTTTACCCAGAAAACTTGCTGATAGGAAAAGATTCTGATAAGGAAACTGAGGCAGGAACTTGGAGCAGCATTCCTTCTCTTGCCATAATTGCACCAGGAAATTCCTTTGATGCTTGTTCCCCGACGCAATCCAAAAAGTCGTCATTGTGGGCAGGATCGTGGTGGTAAATCACCAGAGTTTTAACATTTGCAGCTTTAGCCACTTTCACTGCTTCTTGCCAAGTAGAATGTCCCCAGCCGATTTTCGGTGATGATGGTGAATGATATTCTTCATCAGTGTAAGTGGAATCGTAGATCAAGATGTCCGCATTCCGAGATAACCACAGAATATTTTCATCCAGCCGATCTGGAAAATGCTCAGTATCAGTGATATAAACAGCAGCACCACCGTACCAGTTAACTCGATATCCGACAGCTTCACCTGGATGGTTTAGTGATGCCGTTTCTATGGTAATGTCATCGATATGTATTGCTTGTCCTGGCTTGATGTCGTGAAAATTTAAATTTGCCTGCATAATCTGCAAAGGCACAGGAAAATTGGGGTGGAGCATCTGGTCATTGAGGCGCTGCTCTATGGTAGAACCATCAGGAGCGATCGCGCCGTAAATATGAAAATGATTTCCTTTAACAAAACCTGGAACAAAGAAGGGAAAACCCTGCATGTGATCCCAGTGGGAATGGGTGAAAAATATATGACCTTCTATCGGCATTTGAGGCAATAAAGATTGTCCCAAAACATGTAGTCCCGTGCCACCATCGAAAATTAAGCGTTTACCGCCCACTTGCATCTCAACGCAAGGGGTGTTTCCGCCATAACGGAGGGTGTGTGACCCTGGACTGGGGATGCTCCCACGAACGCCCCAAAATTGCACAGTAAATTGGTTCTTTATCCTGGACATGGGTGTTGCTTGCTGGACTAAGCGGGCGATCAATGAACACAAATGTTATTTGTTTGGTTAAATCTATGCTGTTTTACTGCATTTGGGCGGAAATGGTATTTCTTGGTAAAACAGCATACACTATTTAAGTTGGTTACGTAAATGCAAGTGAATACTGTAAGGCAGTTGCCTCAATTTATGCCAGCGTAGGTGTATCATTAAATATCAATAACGCTCCTACTTTATAGCCTAAATTTTGAGGTAATGCATTTAACTACACTTGATTTAGGGCAAATGATTTAGGGAAACTGAAACTCCCAATTAGACAATTGCTCCAGTCCATTGACATAGGTAAGATTGTATTGCAATGGCGTGATGCTAATGTAGTTTTTACGGATTACATGCACATCAATAGGCACGTTTGGCGGAAGATTTAAACCTTCTGGGGGTTCCACATCTTCTAAAACTTCTCCAGTTAACCAGTAGTAAGTTTTGCCACGAGGATCGACTCGCTGATCAAAAACATCAACATAGCGCCGTATTCCCTGACGGGTGAAAATGACTCCAGCAATTTCTTCCCACTTGACAGCAGGAACATTGACGTTGAGTAACATCAAACCTGGTAGAGGTTTTAGCGTCAGTTGCTCCACGAGAATTTGGGCAAACTTAGCAGCAGATTGAAAGTCTTTGGATGTATGACTAGTAAGACTCAGCGCTATGCTGGGAATACCTTCAATCAGACCTTCCATGGCCGCAGAAACAGTACCGGAATAGAGAATTTCCGTTCCTAAATTTGCACCTTGGTTAATACCAGAGAGAACCAAGTCAGGTGGTGACTCTAATAAAGCCCACAATGCTAACTTCACACAGTCAGAGGGAGTCCCATCGCAAGCCCAAGCCTTAACGGCGGAATGAAAAATCGAATCGACAATTTCGGCGCGAATCGGTTGGTGCATGGTTAATCCATGTCCAGTTGCCGATCGCTCTCGATCTGGGCAAACTACAGTTACACGATGACCTGCTTCTGCCAAGCAGTTGGCTAGGGTACGAATACCTAAGGCAGAAATTCCGTCATCATTACTAATGAGTAATTTCATGGGTCAATAGTCAACGGTCAACAGTCAATGGTCAACAGTCAAGGGACAAATGTCAATGTCTGATCACACACGTAGCAGGGAACAGCCTTGAAAGTCTCTTGGTATTAGGGTTTTAAGTAGATATATAAAGAAAAAAGCGATCGTAAAACCCAATCGCTTCTAAACTGGTAAACAGAAGTATCGTTTTGACTGAGGATTTCTCTATTGCCTGTTGTCTGTTCCCTTTTAATATTGACTAATGACTATTGATTAATAACTAATGACTAGCAATTTAGAGGCTCAACTTTTAGCACTACGGCAGGAAGGAGAAAAAGCGATCGCCGCCGCGAATACCCTAGAACGACTAGAGGAACTCAGAGTTAGCTATCTGGGTAAAAAGGGAGAGTTGGGGGCGCTGTTGCGAAGTATGAGGCAAATGAGTGCTGAGGAACGACCGAAAATTGGGGCGATCGCTAATACTGTCAAGGAATCACTGCAAACTAGTCTAGACCAGCAACGTACTACTTTAGAAGCCGCACAAATTCGCTCCCAGCTAGAAGCAGAAACTTTAGATGTGACGATGCCGGGAATTTTTTGCCCCCAAGGTCGTATTCATCCTCTCAACGGCATCATAGATCGGGCGCTGGATATATTTGTGGGTATGGGCTACACCGTAGCGGAAGGCCCAGAAATGGAAACAGATTATTACAATTTTGAGGCTCTGAACACCCCCCCTGACCATCCTGCCCGTGATATGCAGGATACCTTCTATTTGCCCGATGGAAATCTGTTGCGGACTCATACCTCACCGGTACAAATTCGTTACATGGAAAAAGAAGAACCACCCATTCGGGTTATTGCTCCAGGGCGAGTTTATCGGCGAGATAATGTAGATGCCACTCACTCAGCAGTTTTCCATCAAATAGAACTGTTAGCAATTGATGAAGGACTGACATTTACAGACCTCAAAGGCACAATTAAGCTGTTTTTGCAAGCTATGTTTGGCGATTTACCAATTCGCTTTCGTGCTAGTTACTTTCCATTTACCGAACCATCTGCTGAAGTAGATTTGCAGTGGAACGGTCGCTGGTTAGAGGTAATGGGCTGCGGTATGGTTGATCCGAATGTCTTAAAAGCTGTTGGTTATGATCCAGAAGTATATACTGGGTTTGCTGCTGGCTTTGGTGTAGAACGCTTTGCAATGGTGTTACACCAAATCGATGATATTCGCCGCCTGTACGCTAGCGATTTGCGATTTTTGCAGCAATTTTAATTCTTCAGTATTAACCTAATTGCGATCGCACTGCTAAGGTTATCTTGACAGATCTCCAGCTTGAAAAATCTGTTCAGCGGTTAAATTCAACTCCGGGAACGTTGGTGATTGGATGCGTTCCCCGGAGGTATCGCCGCCTCGGAACTGCCGGATTTGGTATTCCCCCTCAACTAATGAGTAAATCGAGATAGTTGGTTGCTTAGGATTGCCGATAAATCGCCTACCACCTAAAGCAGCATAATCTATAATCCAGTATTCTAAGATACCTACTGTTTCATAGTCAGCTGCTTTTTTTAAATAATCATCTCTCCAGTTAGTACTAACTACCTCAACTACTAAGGCAATTGATGCTGCTTGACTAACAGTTGATTCTTTTTTCCACAAAGGTTCATTTATTAAATTAGGACGGTTTAATATCAGCACATCTGGTGAATAGGCTGACTCGCCTGCCAATGGTTTGATGAACGCTGTTTTGGGAGTAAAGTACGGAAGTTTTAGTCGTTTTATTTCGGCAGATATTTCTAGCGTCAAAAAACCGACAATTTCTTCATGATCACCTGTTGGGGGTGGCATCTCAACAATTACTCCGTCATACAGTTCATACCGTCGCTGTGGATTTTCTGGATACCAAGCGATAAATTCATCAAATGTTACTAATTTGCGTAAGGCTTGAGTCATAATTGTTGCCTCTTACCCGTTTTTTTAGTCAGATTTTTTATATATTAATTAACTATAGCAATAGACAGGTAGTTTAGAACTAGCCCTTTGAAAGTGACTCGTAAAATCTGTTTTTTTCTCTCTGATATCTCTGTGTCTCTGCGGTTTAAAATTAATTTTTTATTTTTTAACCACAGAGATGAAGCGGAAAGTTGTCAGGATAAACTAGGGGTGCATCCCAGTTTTTATGAATGCCCACAGCTAGAAGCCTAGGGCTATAGAGACAAAGCCTGTCTAGCCTAGCGGGCAAAACGGCTATGAGTTTCTGAAGCCTGCGAAGGCAGGCTTTGTTCGTGTAGCAATACCCTGGAAGGGTATTGATTAAAAAAGTGGGATGCTCCCATAAACCAGTGGCTTGGGCGACTCTACCGACTTGTCGCAAGTGGCGTGGTTTTCCTTTTTTTAGGGACTACAACTAATGGATTGAATACCATTAGTTGAAACTGAAAAATATACCCTGTATTCTGCTGGGCATGTTTCAATTGAGTTACCATTTCTAATTTGAATATCCTGTGAAAGTCGGCAACTTTGAAACTGTGCTTTTTCATCAAAAGATATAGATTGTTGCGCTTGGCAATAAGATGTTGTGCAACGCCCAGACAAAAGTTACGTCTCAAGTAATTACCTAACTATTTTCCTTTGGGCCAAATATTGATACATTTGCCAACGAGTATCAACTTCAAATTGCGCCTGTTCTAATAACTGCTGGGCAACTTCGGGTTTGCTCTTAGTTAGCATTTTGAAGCGATTTTCTTGATACATTGATTGTTCTACTAATTGTGTAGGCGATCGCATATCCAATTGCAAGGGATTTCTACCTTGTTTAACCAATTCTGGATTGTGACGATACAGCAACCACCGTCCTGATTCTATCAGTGCTTTCTGGTGATTCATTCCTGTAGTCATGTTGATGCCGTGGGCTATGCAATGGCTATAAGCAATAATTAACGAGGGGCCATCGTAAGCCTCTGCTTCTAAAAATGCCTTGAGGGTATGTTCATCCTTTGCACCTAAAGCTACACTCGCTACGTAGACATTTCCGTAGGTCATGGCAATTAAGCCTAAGTCTTTTTTGGGTGCAGGTTTGCCACTAGCGGCAAATTTAGCCACTGCGGCGCGTGGGGTGGCTTTGGAAGATTGACCACCTGTGTTGGAATACACTTCTGTATCCATCACCAAAATATTGACATTGCGACCAGTAGCAAGCACATGATCGATACCGCCAAAATCAATGTCATAAGCCCAACCATCACCACCAATAATCCAGACGCTTTTTTTAACTAAGTAATCGGCTAGAGATTTCAAATTTTGGACTTCGGCTACGCTCAGTCGAGCGATTTGAGATTTTAAATTTAAGTCTATTTCTGTAGTTAAGATTTGATCTAAATTTTGTTTTAAAATTGCCACCCTTTCGCGCTGTTCCCAAATATCAGCTTCAGATTTTTGTTCAGCCGTGAGGATAGAATCAACAAGTTTTTTATCTATTACATGACTCAATTGTTGTAGTAATTCTGCGGCAAATTCTGTTTGTTTATCTATCGACAGACGAAAGCCTAAACCGAACTCGGCGTTATCTTCAAATAGACTATTTGACCATGCTGGGCCGCGTCCTTCGGTGTTTGTCGTCCAAGGTGTAGTGGGGAGATTACCGCCATAAATTGACGAACAGCCTGTAGCATTGGCAATTATGGAGCGATCGCCAAATAATTGTGTTAATAATTTTAAATAAGGTGTTTCGCCACAACCCGCACACGCACCAGAAAATTCAAATAAAGGTTCTTGTAATTGTTGTTGCCGAATTTGGTTTAATTTCAACTGCCGTCGGTCAGGATTGGGCAAATTTAAGAAATAATCCCAGTTTTTGCGCTCTTGCTCTCGTAAAGGCAACTGCTGTGCCATATTAATCGCTTTACGCAATGGTTCAATTTTACTTTTAGCAGGACAGATATTTACACAAATAGCGCACCCCGTGCAATCTTCCGGGGCAACTTGAATAGTAAATTTTTGGTTAGCAAAGTCTTTATCTCTGGTATCAGTTGATTTGAAAGTAGGCGGCGCATTGATCAACTCATTTGGTTGATAAGCCTTAGCCCGAATGGCGCTATGAGGACAAACCATAACGCACTTCCCACACTGTACGCAGACATCTGGTTCCCATACAGGTATTTCTTCGGCAACGTTACGTTTTTCCCATTTCGCTGTACCTGTAGGAAAAGTCCCGTCAGCTGGTAGAGCGCTGACGGGTAATGTATCACCTTGCCATTCCATAATTCGCCCTAGCACTTGGTGAACAAATTCGGGAGCATGAACAGAAACGGGAGATTGCTTAAGAATAGTGCTGCTGGTTTGACTTGGTATCTCTACCTTATACAAGTTAGCAAGGGTGTTATCTACAGCCTGCAAGTTCATTTGCACAACTTCTGCCCCTTTCTTACCGTAAGTCTTTTTGATCGCTTGTTTAATTTGGGCGATCGCTTCTACTTCTGGCAAGACACCCGCTAAAGCAAAGAAGCACACCTGCATAATGGTGTTAATTCTTCCCCCCATACCACTTTCACGGGCAACTTGGCTGGCATCGATGACGTAAAATTTCAGATGCTTGTCGATAATTTGCTGCTGTATTTTTAAAGGTAAATATTCCCAGACAGTATCTGCATTGTATGGACTGTTAAGCAGCAAAGTTGCCCCACTCACAGCAGCTTGCAAAACATCAATGCGTTCTAAAAAGCCCCAGTGATGACAACCGATAAAGTTGGCTTTATCAATGAGGTAGGTGGAACGAATGGGTTGGGGGCCAAAGCGCAGGTGAGAAACAGTAATCGAGCCGGATTTTTTGGAGTCGTAAACAAAGTATCCTTGGGCGTAGTTATCGGTTTCTTCACCAATAATCTTGATTGAGTTTTTGTTAGCACCAACAGTACCATCCGAACCTAACCCGTAAAACATAGCCCGGACGACGTTATCGGGTTCGGTGGAGAAGTTAGGATCAAATTCTAGGGATGTGTGACTAACGTCGTCATGAATCCCAATGGTAAAGTGATTTTTCGGTTGAGGTTGGGTCAGATTGTCGAAGACACCCTTCACCATCGCGGGCGTAAATTCTTTGGAGGAAAGACCATAACGGCCGCCGACAATTTTGGGAAAACGAGTAATTCTGCCGCTTCCCCTTTCATCACATACTTCATGGATAGCAGTTACGACATCTAGATACAATGGTTCGCCGGCGCTACCTGGTTCTTTGGTACGATCTAGAACAGCGATCGCTTGTACACTTGCAGGTAATACTGCAACAAATCTGGCAACATCAAAGGGACGATAAAGTCGCACTTTTATAACTCCCACTTTTTCACCACGAGCGTTGAGGTAATCTACTGTTTCATGGACGGTTTCACAGGCTGAACCCATAATTACGATGATGCGCTTGGCATCACTAGCTCCGTGGTATTCATAAATTTGGTAATGTCTACCTGTGAGTTCTCCAAATTGATCCATGATTCGCTGGACAATGGCAGGACAGGCGCTGTAGTAGGGGTTAGCACCTTCACGGCTTTGGAAGTAAACATCAGGATTTTGGGCTGTACCGCGCATTACAGGGCGGTCTGGGGTGAGAGCGCGATCGCGATGAGCTTGTACTAGCTGGTCAGGAATTAGCGATCGTAAATCTTCATCTGACAGCAGTTTCACCTTCTGCACCTCATGGGAGGTACGGAAACCATCAAAGAAGTGCATAAACGATACTCGCGCTTCTAGGGTCGCTGCATGAGCGATCAGAGCAAAGTCTTGACTTTCTTGTACCGATGTAGAACACAGCAAAGCAAAGCCAGTTGCACGAGTTGCCATCACATCGCTATGATCACCAAAAATAGAAAGGGCGTGTGTAGCTAAAGAACGTGCAGCTACATGAACCACGGCGCTAGTTAGTTCCCCAGCAATTTTGTAGAGGTTAGGAATCATCAACAATAGTCCCTGAGATGCTGTAAAGGTGGTACTCAAGGAACCCGTTTGTAATGCCCCATGCACAGCACCAGCAGCTCCCCCTTCACTCTGCATCTGCATGACACTGGGAATTGTCTGCCAAAGGTTGGGACGACCTTCTGCTGACCAAGCATCCGCCCATTCACCCATTGCCGAAGAGGGGGTAATAGGATAAATGGCAATTACCTCATTTAATTTGTAAGCAACACGGGCGACAGCCTCATTACCGTCAATGGTTGCAAAGGTTCTGTTCATGATTTTTCTTCCTGTCTCACTTTCTATCAATTGCTTGGTCTTCTAAACTGCGTGAAGAGAAGAGTTAGAAATAGCCAGAGCCAGGAAGCTGATATGTTATACCAATTCGTAATACCCTACGAGAAACTGCACTTGGTGCATCTACGTAATTAAGAAAGTTAGATTTAATCTGGGTTTCCAAATTTAAATCAATAGCTTTCTTGTTTCAAATTGGTATTATGTCTTCTAGCTTGAAGTCCCATTAGGAAATTGTTGAGTTAAAAAAGAAATTTCTCTTTAACTCAAGCCTTCTGAAGTTTGCCACGGAGGGGAAACTAACACCAGTTGTCTAGGTCGGCAGACCCTCCTACAGCACTGGCTCCTGTTTGCAACTTCTCTCTAGCTTTAGCTATGGAGTAGAACTCAGTACTACTGAAGTTCAATATTGACTTAAATGATTTTCTGAGGGCTTTCGGCTATTAATTTAAATTTCCAGAAATGCGTCTTCTATAAGTGTCTCATCTTTACTAATCTATCTATTAATAAGCATTAATGATGTACTCAAAATCTGAAATGAATATCTGAAGCGACTTGCAGACAACTTATGATTTTTTGTGGGGTAGAGGTTCGGGAATACTTTATATTTTTATTTTCTAGGAATAATCAGTTTATGACTATGCACTTTTCAAAGGTTAAATAAATTCTTGCAGTTCTGCGTTAGCGAAGCCGTATCCCTACGGGGAAGCAAGCTCGCTACCGCTGCGCTAACACCAGTCGCCTAGGGAACTTCGGAGGGCTTGTGACCATTTTCTTTTTCTTTCTTTTGCCTTTTAACTTTTTACTTTTGCCTTATTCGGTCAGTGTAGGAATATGTCACATCATGTCCGGCTTATTAGTTATGAATCCCGCATCTGTGCAAAAACCTGAAAACTCTTTCTCCCCCTGCCTCCTGCGGTCTTAATGATAAGTCTTTACCCGAACACGATATCACTCGCCTTGGGATGGGAAAAAGAGTACGGGATACCAGCTTTGACGCAATACTTCAGCCGCAAAACTGGAAATCAACCATTCCTGGAGCTTACCTATTGTTCCTGAGGATACCGCGATCGCGCTAATATCAGCCATGATAGCTGTCTCTAAAATCTCAGTGACAGAGTTTCCCTCCCGGACTTCTGTCTCTACTTGTAAATTTACACCTTCCAAATCAGCTTTAATTTGAGATAAGGTTTCGTGAGCCTGCTGTGGTAAGATTTTTTTTGGTATTCCTTGGCGACCAGTATTTTCTAAAACCCAGCAAAGCTTACAATATTGCAGAAATTGACCAGACTGTTGCTCTGCTAAATGCTTTATCTGTTGTACCAGATAATTCGCCGCTTTACTATGGTCATAGGGAATTAGCAAAGAGCGAAAAAGGTGCTGACAACGCAATTTTAATTCCTCACAAGTATAAGCAGAGATTAACTGAGGACGCACTACTAATAGAGGAGTCGTTGTTTGGTGCGATAAATCAGCCATCGTACTACCCATGAGTTTTTCCGTGAGTAAACTACGACTTTGAGAACCCAATATAATTAATCCAGACTGATGGGCTTGTGCTACCTTAATAATTGTCTCAGCTGGCTTTCCCGATTGAACTTCTACGTTTACTTCTACATCAGCAGGACTTTCACCAACAGCTTCTGCTAACCGGGTTTGAGCTTGTTCTACTTTTTCACTGTCAACTCGTGGAATAATACCTTTTTCCCACAACGGAACAACGTGCAGAAAAACAATTTGCTTTATCCCTGCAAGCCCAAGACTTGAAACAAAATTCGAAAGACGATATAAACCGTCAGAAAAGTCTGTGCAAATTAAAACTCGTTCAAACATAAATAATTAATAAAATAAATTTATAAATATTTTACTTTAATAGTCAAAACTTAATTATTATCTCAAGTTAATGCTATTCTCTCAAAGTATTAGTTATACCGATTCAATAATTCATAATTGCAACATATCTCTCCTATTTGTTACATTCTTATTTTTATTGATATTATCTACGTTGAGTATAATTATATCATAATGGTTGAATATTAAGTAATAAATAACCAAAGCTTTGGGTTTTCAGATTTTATAAGAATAATATTTCTAACAAGAATTTTAACTTTAACCTTTAACTAAGTTGATAAAGCTATGCCAATCTTATTTGATTTATGAAAATCGATCAGCTCAAATCCCCGATTTTTCAAATAAGTCGGGGATTTTTGTTGTTCACAAATAATTTAGGACTGCTAAATCTATGACTAATTTGGGTGAGATGCGATCGCTTTTCTTTGAAAATGCATAAAGTCAAGCTAAGAATGAGGAAACTTTCGCACTTGATACTCTGCTGATTCCACCAAATGATAAGTTTCTCCCAGAGCTTGGGCAAATCTGCTTTCAATAGCGGCTAAATCTTCTGAGGGTATGGCTTTCCACTGCTCCCGTGTTGCCCAACGCATAATGAGAACAATTTCTGTAGAGTCGTTGGGATTAATCCAAACTTCTTTACCCAGAAATCCAGGATACTCAGCCAGTGCTTTTGTCCAAATTTCCGCATCCTGCTGGATATATTTTTCCCGCATGTTTGGGGTTACTTTAAATTTAAGCAGTTCTATAACCACACATTTTACCTATGTTTACTAATTTGTCAAAATAGAGATGTAGGCTAGAATAACCACGCTTACAGCATAGCTTGAGTAAGGGCGGGTGGTTTAAAAAAATGGAGAGGAAGGGAGTATGGACAGCAACAATTGGTTGCAACAGCTAATGATGGTTGGTATTGGCACAACTTCTTTGGTCGCAGAAAAACTTAAGCAAGTTGGCGACGACTTGGTTAAAGACGGTAAACTGAATCCTGAGCAAGCCAGAGCAGTAATGGATGATGTTGTACAGCAATTAAAATCGGAACAGGGAAACTGGGATGCCCAAATGCAACGCCAAATGCGAAACATGATGCAAGATTTGGGGGTAGCTCGTCAGTCTGAAGTTGATGAACTGCGGGGAAGAATTGACCGTTTAGAGCGTCAAGTACGCGATTTAGAAAATAAGCTTTGGCGTTAAAATGTTGTTTGTGATTTAAACTGATTGTGTTCTGTCAGTAACCTCAAATAATTGGCAGATTACCTAAGTAGGGAGAACTCATTTTGAAAGCAATTTTACTCAGCGTGGGTTTCATGCTGGTATGTGTTGTAGTTTTGGTGTTAGGCCAAGTTGGCAGTAAACAGGACTCTGCTGTTGCTGCTAACTTCAGCCAAACCACATCAGCACCCATGAGTGTCATTGAAAACAATACTTTAATTGCGAGCAAGCCTATGTCTGATGCTAATGTCGTAACTACACCCTCTGGTGATAATGTCGTAACTACCCCCTCTGGTTTGAAGTACGTTGAATTAGAAGAAGGGACTGGGGCGACTCCTCAATCTGGAAAAACAGTTGTAGTTCACTACACCGGCACTTTAAAAGATGGTACTAAGTTTGATAGTTCACGCGATCGCGGACAACCCTTCAGCTTTAAAATCGGCGTTGGACAGGTAATCAAAGGCTGGGACGAAGGACTTAGCACTATGAAAGTAGGTGGTCGTCGTCAATTAATCATCCCCCCAGAGTTAGGTTATGGCTCCCGTGGTGCTGGTGGCGTGATTCCACCCAATGCCACACTATTGTTTGATGTCGAATTGCTGGATATTAAGTAGGGACTAGGGAATAGGGAATAGGGAATAGGGAATAGAGAAAGCAGCAAAAGAGAATAATGCCCTATGCCCCATTCTTGGCTCAATTAAAAATTAAGAACTAAGAATTAAAAATTGAATTGATTCGTTTTAATTTTTAATTTTTAATTCCCGAAAGGATGCCCAATGCCCCATTCCCAATGCCCAGTTTCAATAATTACCTTGTCTAGCTAAATTTTTAAACTTTGTAAACTGTGGATCGAATAAAAGTTTAACAGTACCTGTAGGCCCATTACGGTGTTTTGCTATGATCACTTCTGCAATGCCGCGATCGGGTGTATCTGGAGAGTAATACTCATCACGGTATAGCATTATTACTAAATCCGCATCTTGCTCAATACTTCCACTTTCTCTCAAATCTGACAACATCGGGCGTTTGTTAGTTCGTGCTTCTACCCCCCGACTCAACTGAGATAGGGCAATAACTGGTACAGATAATTCACGCGCTAAACCTTTAAGTTGACGAGTAATTTTTGATAATTCTTGTACGCGATTATCACCTGCTCCTTCCATTAATTGCAAGTAATCTATTACAATCAAACCCAGTGTTCCCTGTTCTGCTTGTAGTCGCCTTGCTTGAGAACGCATTTGTGTGACTGTAATATTTGGCGTGTCGTCGATATAAATTGGCATTTCCGAGAGCATACCAATAGCACGACTTAAAGGTTCCCACTGGGTTTGACTTAGCCGCCCACTCCGCAGATAACCACTTTCAATTTGCGCTTCGCTAGCTAATAGACGTTGTGTTAATTGCTCTTTGGACATTTCCAAGCTGAAAAGAGCAATTGGTAATTTATAAGAAGCAGCAATGTTATGAGCAAGGTTCAAACAAAATGCTGTATTGTGAACACAGATGTCGTTGGCAACAAAATTGTGTGTTTCTGGAATTGTCAAGTCGTATACTTGTTTATTACCTACTGACTCAATAGCAACAATTTCATCCCAATATACATCGCTCATTGCTAACTGCTGAAGTGGCAAATTTTCTAATGCAGTTGCCAAATTCCAAAGTCTTTGTCGTTTTACAGCACGTTTACCAACATGCATATTTGTATAGCCTTGAATACCTGCCCGCCTCGCTAAACTACTCCAAGTTTCACTGCCTTTTGCTATTGCTATTTGTTCCCAAATTTCTATAGGTATCAGGTCACGATTAGTTTGATATCTCTTTTGAAAGATGGTATTTGTAACTTTTAATAATGCCTCTTCTTTACCAAATATCCCAATTTCTAAAATAAAAGTTTTGATGGACAACGCATCAGTAATATCTATTTGCCATGCTGGTCTATGAGTATTTTTGTATTTTACAGAGCGCTTTCTTAAACTAGCAATAATACCAAACCTCAACAATAAATGTTGTATCTGTCTTGCTAATTTCTCACTAACTGTTGCATAACCTAACTGAGATTGTCCGCTGCTAAGTGTGGTAGCCCAACCATCTGTAGCAAATAGACGATTGAGAAATAAAGATAACTGCGATCGCTCTAATTTAAAAATGATGTTTGGGATAGTTTTAGTATGAGCATCTTTGCCCCATAAACCTAATTCTTCTAACCAAAGTGTCAATGAGTTTTTCCGAGATTTACTCATGCTAGCAAATCCATGAGATCCAAATTCTGCTGAATCTAATTGTAAAATTTCGCACAATCGCTCAAAAGTTTCTAAATTTGGTACACACTCTCCCTGCTTCCAAGCACAAAGTAAAGTAGGGCTGACTCCAAGTAATTGACTTATTTCTTTCCCTGTCAATGACTGCGATTGAATCGCTACTTTAAAATTTTGAGCAAAAAGCTGTCTTTGAATAGCAACATATTCCAAATCTCCACGTACACAAAGTGATGGAGTGCGTGTACTTTGAGAATCTTCCCACCGGATTTTCAAACCTACAAAATCAGCAGCTGCTTGAGAAAATTCTGCTTGCAATAACGGATTACTATTTGTAAATCTGGGAGTGCTGTTAGTTAAGCCACCATCGCCGATTAAGTAGGCCAATAACTTAACTTCGCACTCACGAATGGTTTTTGTACCAAATATATCTATTTTTCGTGGAACAGCAATTTTATCACCAACTTTCAGATTTTCTAGCCTTTGCCAGCCTTTAATAGTCAAATACGGATGGGTGATTGTAGTTTCAATATACCGACCCAAGCAAGTTGTAAGACGAAAAACTGGTTTGATACCGTCATTTACAAATACAGATGGCTGTGTCAGGCTAAATTTCCAATCGTTATTCAACGTTAATAATGAACCGTAACGTTGGTTATACAGTTCTTCAATTGTGGCAATTTGTCCATCTGCAAGCATGATTTCTGAATCATAGCTGAGGCATTTCCCCATTGATGGCCTACCGGCGACAATAATCAAATCAGAACGCTGAAAGCCGCTAGTCATGGCATCTAAATCGTAAAAGCCGCAGGGAATACCAGGTAAGGCAATACCTTGATTGCGATCTTCAATATCCTGAAAATTATTAATCAGGGTATCCGAAATATGCACTAAACCTGAGTGAGGACGTTCTTGAGTCACACCAAAAATTTTCTGCTCTGCTTGATCAAGAACTTTTGGTAACTCACTCTCAGTTTGGTAACCGAGATGCACAATTTCATTACCAGCTTTAATTAACCGCCGCCGGAGGTATTTATCCATTACCAACCCGGCTAAGGCATCGATGTTAACAGCTGAGACTGTGCGATCTACCAAAGTTGCTAATTTATTTCTCCCACCAATGCGGGAGAGAATATCGTTGTCAGTCAGCCAACTTGTAACTGAAAGTAAGTCTGTGGGTTTACCTTGGGCGTGGAGCCTGATAGCAGCTTGGTAAATATCTTTATGAGCGCTAATGTAAAACGCTTCTGGAACCAGGCGATCGCTGACTCTACTGATCGCTTCGGGATCTAATAAAATTCCCCCCAAAATTGCTTCTTCTGCTTCAATATTTTGGGGTGGTAGGCGATCGCTACCATCGCCTTGAAAACTCAGTGCTTCAGCCATAAGCGATTTTGGATTACTGATCCGGGTTCCTATTACCCTTATAATCCAAAATCACCACAAAAGGCCGTCAAAGTTAATGAGGCTCAGATCCCCGACTTCTTTGAGAAGTCGGGGATCTTGTTTGTTATTCAGTAATTAGGGCTTGCTGAATAGAAGTGTAATATATACTAGATAAGGGTTTTAAGCCTTTTTCCAACAAACGAGTGCAAGGTTATAACATCTAGAGTCTCAAAACCCTTGCACAATCGTTAGCGATCGCTGGGTAAATTTGTCAACTGAGCGATTAAACAACTATTTCGTATGCTATGTGGCTTCTAGATTTGCTTAAGAGACTTATTCAGCAACCCCTAATTAATTCCCTCGCAGTGGGGCATTTAAGATTTTCTCGATGCGATCACGCGTTTCTAAAATGTGCGCTTTGGTATACTCATCGCCGGAATTAACCTGCTTGAGCTTGTCGTCTAGTTGTCCAAGTTTATACCACGCTAAGGTACGGGCATCTTCAGGCACATATTTTTTCCGTAACACCATCGATGACAAGATGTCCAAATATTCCCGTTGTAAGCCCCGCCGCAGACTGGTAATCTTCAGCGGTTCGCCTTTTGGTTTTAGTACCTCTGTCCATATCCCACTTTGCAAAGTATCAAACAGTTCTGGTAGTGTTAGTGACTCCCCTGCTTGAGTTTTGAGTTCGATATCTTTGAGGCGGAAGAGACGATCGGCTGAGAGTAAATCCCGTAAAACTGCACCCTGCATAAACAATATCAACTCAGAAATTGGATAATCCAAGCGGCCAATTCGCGGACTACTACCCCAATGTCGCCAACGCGAAGGTGCTAATTTATTCAATAGTTCTGGTGAGAAGTTTAACGCCCCTTCTGCAAACATATACTTTTGCAGTGTCTCCAATGCTTGCCTTTGTTCTGCGACGGGGACTGGTTCAAAGGGTAATCGTTGTTGTTGCCCCTTGCTAGATGATGCTTCCCCAGCCTTAACTCGGTGAAAAGACTGTCCCCCAATATACTTACTTGTATAGTATATTTGCTGAAAATAGCTACCCAAGACCGTGCTAAAGCGATCGCTCAAATCACTATAACTTTCCCCTGCCATTGGGAAACGTTTATTGAGTCGTTCCCACATTAACCGCGAATTATCCAACTGCCAGCGAGAATAAAGCAACACATTACTACTGTTGTCCCAAGCATCAGCAGTGGGGTCAAGGTCATACACATCTTCATCAGTGGAATAACTTAACTCAGGCTTGTAAGATTGGTCAGCAATTTCTTGTAAAATTGGCTTTTCAGCTATGGGACTTGTTGCTTGAGTTGGCATGTAACCGTACTTAATCGCCCAGTCATCGTACACTCCCACCATATTGGGAAAATAATCTCCTTGCTTTGTACCTTGAGGTGCAATGTTCGGTGGAATGTAGTCCATTACCGAAGTAGTCAGACCTTTGGTGCGAGTGATCTCGGTGTTATTCATTTGTTCTGGTGGTAGCAGGGTACTACCGCGGAAGTTGTGACGTAAACCCAGGGTGTGTCCAACTTCGTGGGCAATAATTAAACGTAAATATTGATGGATATATTCTTTGAGTTCATCTTCGCTAGCTGCGGAATCTTGCAGAAGTGTCATTGCCATAGAACCAAAGGCAAACTGATTTGCAGCTTCCATGCCATAGCATAAATCGTACTCACTTGCCATTTTAGATAACTGAGGAAATAGTTTCTTTTGTTCTGATTGTTCCTCTTCGTCACTGTCGTTATCTTTAGCACCTAAGCCATTATTACAAAGCAGGCGATTTTGCATTAATGTCGATAAAGAAGTGCGCGTTGACATTTGGTTAGGCTGGACAATTTGGCGATATTCACTTTTCAATGCCCGGACAAAGCTAGCATCTACGAGAATATCTGCATCGAGAATTTCTCCAGTCAACGGGTTAACGCGGGATGGTCCCATTGCAAAATAACCATCTACTGTGTTAATCCAACGAATTGTGTTGTAACGGATATCGCTAGGATCCCACGTAGCATTATCCGGCATTTGGCGAACTTCAATCGCATCCTTAAATCCAGCTTTGAGAAAGGCTTTATTCCACATCAGTACCCCTTCTTTGATCGCATCGCGATACTCAAGCGGTACAGCATTATCAATCCAGAAAACAATCTGTTTTTTGGGTGGAGAAATTGCTGCTTTCGGGTTTTGTTTTTCTAAGTTCCAGCGATTAATGTAGCGGACAAAAGGATCACCGCGATCGTCTTTGGTTAAGTCTTGGTAAGCAGTAATAAAATAACCAACACGTTCATCAGCCAAACGTGGACGGTAATCGTTGTCTGGAAGTTGAGACAGACTGTAATGAATGCGTAAAGTGAAGCCACGTCCGTCAGCTAAGACGGCAAAATTTGGTATGTCTTTCTTGCTACCGTTACTGCTGGAAAAATTCAAAACCGATTCAACTTCTAAATTTTGGGGAAAAGCCTTAGCATTACCAAAATATGACTGATCTGTGCTTGCGGAAATACCCAAACTTAAAGACAATCCAGCCAAGTCTTTAAGTAGCAAATCACCTAAGTCAACAAGAATCGTTTTGCGTTCTGGATGAATGCTTTTGATCGGAATGCTATAGAGAACAGAATCACTAAACGACCGAGCTAGCGATCGCGCTTGGGGATCTCCCTCATGGGTGCGAAAATTTACATTACGGACAACAAAGTGTAAGTTGTTGTCTACCCGTTGCCAGTAAAACAAAAAATCTTGCAATGGCATCCCACTGTAAATACCTCGTTCACCAATGCCCGATTCTAGGGTTGCCGTAGCTAAGTAATTTTTATCGAGCTGATCTGGTTTAATTTCTAGATATATTTTATTCTTTTCTTGATTACGATAGAGGGTAAAAAGTCCCCCCTGTTTTCTAGTATCTTTAATTACTTCGTCAAATGGTTCTAAGTCATCTTTTTTTGGGGTTTTATTATTTGTATTAGGTTTACTGGTGGTATTTCCAGCTTGCAAAAATGGTTGCTGTCCTGCTTTTTTTGTATCTTTAACTACCCAAGTAAAAGGCTGGTGCTGCGGTTGTTGATCGTGATTAATCACCCACACCTGTCCAGGAATTCGTTCTGGAGATTGATGCGGCTGCGATGATCCCAAAATGAGTTTTGTGAAGTCAGTCCTTACACCTTGACCATCCAGCAGCTTATTTGCTTTCTGGTTAGCGGGTAACGCTGCATTGATCTTATGACTAGGTAGCGACTTAGCACTAGCAGTTAATATTCCTAAAAATAAACTATGCAATAAAATTAAATAAAAAGTTACTCTGTTCATTCAGACCATCCCTGATAAATATCACTAGTTAATTTTTAATTTTTGCCAAACTAAAGCATCTTGATCTCATCTAATACAGCCAACCCGAAAATACTCCTAGCTAACAGATACCAAAGGGAGACTTTTCAGTTAAGTTTTAGCCGATATTTTTATGCTTGATGGCGCTGTTTTACTGTAATATTATTCCTAATAATTGCACTGTAGCAAACATTACGTATGATTTTAAATCAGACTTATAAAGTTGCTGGGAAAAATATAGCAGTCTAGTCAGAATAGTGCCAAATAGTTGATTTTACTGAAAAATGAACAAACATTTCAGCTAAAACTTGGTTTCATCAAGATAAAAAGCTGCTTACACCTACCCTTGAGCTTTCATCAACAAATTCTCAACTCAGAATATATATTACTTTATGTTTTTCTGTTTGGTCTCTCAAAACCAACTGGCTAAATATAAATCTTTAGAAAAATTTTGACAAAATACTAGCTAAATAGTAAAAAAGGATACAAAAATGTCTCAGATTTGGCAGCTTTTGAAAAATTATGCCAATGGTTTATGGTTGCAAGAAATATCATCAAAGTCAAAGTCTCTGAAAACGGCAACATTTTTTTCTATAGGTAAAAAAGACAAAAGTGTTAAATTTTTTCAAGATAACCTACAGAAAGTTTTATTGCCACAACGACTACAAAAAAGTCTGGAAACATGGATAAAACCTGGATAAAACCTGGCGCAAGTTGTACTTTTCACATCTCAACTGCTGCGGATTTAGAGACAGCATTTAATATGCCAGAAATGTTGAAGCAAAAATTGGAGTTGAGTTAGGTCTTAAGTAGGTGAAGACAGGGAACGGGGAACAGGGAACAGGGTTTTAAAATTTTTTCACTAAGTAATCAAACGGACATGATATAAAAGGTCAAACATTAAAAGTAAATTGAACTACTCGCCAATTATTCATGCAATCCAAAATCTTACCCCCGTCCTTGCAATCTGGTGACTTACTACGAGTAATTGCACCTAGTGGTGCTTTGCGAGAATTTGAGGCATTTGGACGGAGTATAGAAATTTGGCGATCGCGTGGTTATCGAGTCGAAGTTATGGCCAATATCGATGAAAAATGGGGATATTTAGCCGCAAAAGATGAAAACCGCCGCCAACAGTTAGCCGCAGCGTGGCAAGATCCTAAATGTCGTGGCCTTCTTTGCACCAGAGGCGGTTTCGGCAGTACCCGCATTCTAGAAGATTGGAGTTGGCACTCTTTAAACAACCAAGTAATTCCCAAATGGCTGATTGGTTTTTCTGACATTACCACGCTGTTGTGGAGTCTTTACGCAGCAGGAATTTCTAGTGTTCACGCTCCCGTACTTACCACTTTGGCAGATGAACCAGATTGGTCAATTCAGCGATTATTTGATTTGTTAGAGGGTCGCCCTCTCGCCCCCCTCAAAGGTTGTGCTTGGGGTGGAGGCGTTGTCAGTGGCGTTTTATTACCGAGTAATCTGACTGTGGCTACCCATCTTTTAGCTACACCTATACAGCCAAATCTCGATGGTGTAATTCTGGCATGGGAAGATGTCACCGAAGCACCCTATCGCATTGACCGGATGTTAACGCAGTGGCGTTTAAGTGGTGCTTTGTCAAAAGTCCGGGGTATTGCTTTGGGAAGTTTTACTAGGTGCGAAGCCCCACCCAACATACCTAGCTTTAGTGTTGAAGAAGTACTGCGCGATCGCTTGGGCGATTTGGGTATTCCGATTGTCTCTGATTTGCCCTTTGGTCACGGTAGCCCTAATGCAGCATTACCAGTAGGTGTATTGGCAACTTTAGATGCCGATCAAGGTATTTTAAGTATAAATATATAAGGAAGGGAACAGGCAATAGGGAACAGGCCACAGGGTAAGAAAAATAACCAATGCCCCATGCCCAATATATAATCTAGTACAAGCGAACTATGATTAATATCTAATGTCTGATTTAATTTTGTTTTGGCATCGCCGCGATTTACGCATTTCTGATAATACAGGACTAGCAGCGGCACGAGAGCAGAGTCCCAAAGTAGTGGGGGTATTTTGCCTTGATCCCAACATTTTAGAACGGGATGATGTTGCCCCTGCGAGAGTGACTTACATGATTGGCTGCTTACAGGCACTACAACAGCGATATGCTGAAGCCGGAAGCCAATTGTTAATCCTAAACGGTGATCCGATAAAAGCAATACCAGCTTTAGCGACAGCATTAAATGCGAAAGCTGTATTTTGGAATTGGGATGTAGAACCTTATTCACAAATCCGCGATCGCAGCGTCATTGATACGCTAAAAGAAAAAGGCATTGAGTTTCTTCCCCAAAACTGGGATCAGCTGCTCCACTCACCAGAAGAAATTCGCACAGGTGGTAATAGTCCTTACACCGTTTACACCCCATTCTGGAAAAATTGGAGTAGTAAACCCAAGGCTCAACCAGCAGAAACTCTCCAAAATACCGCAGGATTGACAAAAGCTGAACAGGAAATTGCCCAACAAGCAGGGGCAATTGAATTACCCTCAGCTAAAGATTTAGGATTTATCTGGGATGGAGAGTTAGTTATTCCACCAGGAGAAGCAGCAGCACAATCTAGGTTGGAAGAATTTACTAATCAAGCAATTATTGAATACCAAGAACAGCGGAATTTTCCAGCCATTGACGGTACATCACAACTGAGTGCAGCTTTGAAATTTGGCGTTATTGGCATTCGGACTGTGTGGCAAGCCACAATCGCAGCCCAAGAAAATAGCCACAGTGAGGAAGCAGAAGCAGGTATCCGCACTTGGCAACAGGAGCTAGCTTGGCGAGAATTTTATCAACACGCAATGTATAATTTCCCGGAATTGGCAGAGGGTGCTTACCGCGATACCTTCAAAAACTTTCCTTGGGAAACTAACGATGAAAACTTCCAGGCTTGGTGCGAGGGGAAAACAGGTTATCCCATTGTGGATGCAGCAATGCGCCAGTTAAATGAAATTGGCTGGATGCATAACCGTTGTCGAATGATTGTCGCCAGTTTTTTAACTAAAGACTTGCTAATTAGTCCCCAACTGGGAGAAAAATACTTTATGCAGAAGCTAATTGATGGCGATTTATCTGCCAATAATGGCGGTTGGCAATGGAGTGCTTCTAGTGGGATGGATCCCAAACCCGTGCGGATTTTTAATCCAGCCAGTCAAGCACAAAAGTTTGATCCAGAAGGCGAATACATCCGACAATGGGTTTCTGAATTACGTTCTGTAGATACAGAATATTTAGTAACTGGTAAAATTCCACCTTTGGAGCGTCATGGTATTGGCTACCCTGAGCCAATTGTGGATCATAAACAACAGCAACAGCAGTTTAAACAGCTTTATCAGCAGCAAAAAGCAGTAGGGATTAGGGACTAGGGGTGCATTACATCCATAAGAAAATCACTGCATAGCAGCTATTCTGGCTTTTTGTGCCACTGTCCATCATCACCTTTTTCATAATCACGCTTCACTGCACTCCAAGCAACACGAAAGGCACGTTCTTCTTCGCCATATTCTTCTTCAGCGCTGTTAAATGCAGCCTGAAAAATTTCTTGAGCATGTTTAGGTAAGTGTTCTTTTACTGAATCTGGTAAATCATCAATGTTTTGATAAGGCATATAGCGCTTCTCGGTTGTGTGCAATCTAGTAGGGACTAGGGTCTGTTTTCAAACTTTAAATTAAACCTAATGGTAGTAGCGCGGCAAGCTTAATTTGCTGGGTTGAGTAATCATGGAACGTTTTTATTTGTGACTTTCCAGGTTCTTTGAACCCAACCTTGTATTTTAAAAGAGCGCTAATTGCTTTCTTGAATTTGCAGGCGAATGGTGTGTTCAGTCGCGCCACTTAATTGTAGTTCCATAACTTCACCTCCAAGGGGTTCTATGCAAGTGAGGAGCGATCGCAAATTGGGTGTACTTGCACCAGTATCTACATATAGCCGATCTGCTAAGTTACCGATACGTTTCCAAGTCATGTATAACTTGGCGATCGTTTGTTCGATTTGGGATGCTTGATTTACTAAATCAGCGGCTACGCTCAAACAGCCGATTCTTTGAGCTTCTTCTAAGGCTGTTTCAATATCTACATCTTCTTGGGTTAATGCTTGAACTTGAGCCGCAGATTTAAGATATTTTGCTAGTTGACGCGCTTCTGTAGTTACTTGTTTGAGAGTATCGACATCAGGGTTGGCTGCAATTTCTTGTTGAATAAATTTTTGATGTGATTCTGGCAGTTTCTCCATTTCTTTGACTAGAGGAGCAATGTAGCGCGGGGGTAGAGAATTATCTGCGGCTTTGATTTTAACTGGTTCAGGTAGCAAATCTGAGGACATAGCAGTCCATTCATCGGTGAGTTGACGCACTTCGCGCCTAGTAATGCGATCGCCTTTTTGGGCAGATTCACTCACCATCTGTTGTACTTCTGGGACTGCTTTGGAAGTTTCGATAAATGCCCGTTTGCTAAAGTTATTGACTGCACTGGGGTCAAGTTTACCCTCTTCTAGGAGGGTATCAGCACTATTCGCTAGTTGAATCCAGGCGTAAGCTTGACTTTTACTAATTTCCCGTTCTTTGAGCCATCGAAGAAAGCCTGTACCTCTGCCGTCACCACCCATTTTTTCTCTGTCGCGGATTGCTCGTAAAATGCGCCCCCGCCAAATTTCGGTTTGCAGATCAAAGCGATCGCATACTTGCCAAGCTACATCTAGCTGCTGTTGAAAATCTGACTCCAGAATCTGTTCGTCTTCTGGATCGGGTAGTTCAAAGGAAAGATCTGCTGGCTGTTGTAAAGCAGCAGCAATGTCATTAATGGAGTCGGTATCTTGCACGATGGATAGCTGACTAGGGTATGCGATCGGCTTATTATGCCATAATCTGTATACTTCGGTGGAGAGAGGGACTCAAGTTTTTGTTAGTTAACCTAATTGCGTCACTTCTATGTAAATATGCTCTAACCGTACAGGCTGACGAGCAATAGAATCAATTGCTATACCTTCAAAGCGTGAAATAATTTCCTTTAATTCTAAAGGTTCTGGTAGCCAAAACGCTAGATCGCTACCATAATATCTGTGTGTGAAACCATATTCTTTAGCTCGTGCGATCGCTTGTTTTTCTTGTGCAGTTTGTACTACTACAATTTCTTGGGCTGGAATCAAATTGCGTAACTCTGCTAAACTACCCTCAGCCAAAAGTTGCCCATTTTTAAGGATGCCAATTCTTTGACAAAGACGCTCAGCTTCATCTAACAAATGAGTTGTCAGCAAAATTGTTATGCCTTGATTTTTGAGTTGCCGAATCAACTCCCAAATTTCGTATCGCGCTTCAATATCTAATCCTGTAGTTGGTTCATCTAAAATTACTAATTTGGGCTGATGTACTAAAGCCACTGCAATATTCAACCGCCGTCGCATTCCACCACTCAGGGTTTCTACCGGACTTTTTGCTCTTTCTAATAAGTTGACAGATGCTAGAGTTTTTTGTACTTGTTTTCGGCGTGTTTCTCGATCTAAACCGTAAATATCAGCAAAAAATTTGAGATTCTCTTCACAAGATAGTGTTTGATAGAGCAAATTTTCTTGAGGTGCAACGCCAATTATTTTTTTGGTAACTGCGGAAACTGGCTGATCGTCGATTTGAACATCACCACTGTCAGCCGTAATTAAATTACAAATAATATTAATTATTGTCGTCTTGCCGGCTCCATTTGCCCCTATTAAGCCATAAATTTCTCCTGAATCTATGTGTAGGGTCAAATTTTCCAGAACTTTTCTATTTTTGTAAGATTTATTTAAATTCTTAATTTTCAACATCATTCAAATTTCAGTATGGTTGCTATCGGTGTCTAGATCCCCGACTTCTCAAAGAAGTCGGGGATCTAACTTTTCTTTAGGATTGCTATAATCTCCTTTCTACTATCAACATCCGCCGATAAGATAACCATCCACAGATAACCATTACCAGAGCAAATATTAATAAAAACCAAAAATGTGATGTGATATCACTAATTTTATCTCCCTTAGCTGAAACGCCAACCAGAGCTTCATTCATGTGATAAATCGGATTATATTTGGCAAGATTAATTAGTGTTTGAGGAAACAAAGAACTTGGTAAAAATGCTCCACCTAAAATTAATAAAGGAACCCCGAAAGCCGCTACCAGCGCATTAACATCTTCAATTCGACGAGCCAATTGTGTAGCTAAAATAAAACCTAAACCAACGTAAGCCACAATACTCATTAAGATAATTGTGAGTCCTAATAAAATAGAACCCTGGAACGTAGCACCCCAAAAAGCAGCAACAGTATAAACCAAGATTGTCTGACCAATGCCAATGCAACTATGAGCAAGAAAAATTCCTAAAAAATAGGATGTACCACTTAAGGGAGAGACAAAAAGGCGTTTGAGGGTTTGTTGTTCTCTTTCTGCAACTACAGTTGCTACACTACCTCCCAAACAGCTAAAAAACAATGCTGCGCCTACCAAACTTGAGGGTGCAGCATATTCAAAAGCCACAGCCATTGATAGTTTTGCTCTTTCTGCCAAAATAAATCCACTGAGAATTAATATTGATATGGGGAAAATACTCCAAAAAATTAAGCTGCGTCTGCGGCGCAACAGTTCAATTAGTATCCGCTGAGTTACAGCTATAGTTTCACGCCAATATTTCATCTTGAGTAATTAATCAAACATTAATTATGATGGTGATACGTGTTTGTAGTAAGGACTTTATTCCTTGATTTTTAAGCATTAGATATCATAGTTTGAGTCCATCTAACAAAACAGAAATCATTTCATTAACTATCATTTCCCCAGAGGCAGCACCAGATCTAGTATTGACAAAGGGAATACTCTCCATCACAGACAAAAATAATCCGGCTAGCAGTTGAGGACGAGTGTTTTTTATCTCACCTCGCTCTTGTGCTTGAGCAAAAATCTGTCGAATTAGCTCAAATATACACTTTTCAAAGCCATCTGACAGCCTTGTGATATTCTCCTGGCGCAAGGAAGGCATATCTGTGTGTACCATGCTCAAAAAATAAATCGGAGGCTGAGAGAGAAACCATCTAGCCGTTGCATGAAGTTGCGATCGCAAATCATCACAATCTTGATCAATCGCCTGTTGTAATCCGACGTGATGGCGCTCAAACAAGCGTTCTGTCACCGCTACAAAAAGTTGCTCTTTACTGGGAAAGTGATAGTATAACGATGCTTGACGGATTCCTACTTGACAAGCGATGTCTCTCATCGTGACTGCATTGTAGCCTCGTGTACGAAATAATCGTTCTGCTTCATCTAGAACGCGATTGCGTCCACTAGAGGAGACTTCTTTTGGAGAGCTGCGATCATCTGGCATCCCCAAACCTACCTAGCGTTTAGTAGTCAATTATTCAATAATATATTAAACTGTCAATTAATCTCCCAATTTATTAATTCAATTTTGCTGATTTATGTTTGACTTAGATCAAAATGTCTAATATGAAAGTTGATAGTCTCATATTTTCAAAAGCTATAATTAACCCTTTCAAGGTGATTCATAAAATCTGTTTTTTTTCTCTCTGATATCTCTGTCTTTAAAAGTTTGTTAGGGAGGGAAACCAACGCCACTTGACGACAGTTGCCTCAAGTCGGGAGACCCGCCCACGGCACTGTTTCCCCAACGCAGTGGCTCCTCCTGACAACTTTTCGCTGTGTCTCTTCTGCGGTTTAAAATTAATTTATTTAACCACAGAGACGCAGAGAACACATAGAGAAGAGTTTAAAGAGGAATGTTTTGACTAAAAATTTTACCCACCTTGAAAGGGCTAAAAAGCTATATTTAGCCATTGACAAATTCTCTAAAATCTGCAATAAATCCTTTGCGGATGCAGACAAATACGGGAAAATATTCCAAGAAACCTACTAGCTGACAATAATCATTTCGAGCTAGTGCTTGATAGTGAACAGTTATTTTTTGAACCATGAGCCAACTATTTAAATTGCCGGAATCATCCGCTATTTCTCGTCGCACATTACTTAAAGTATTTGGTATTGGTGCGATCGCCGGAGTTACAGGATATTCTCGGTTTACTAAACCAAAACCCACAATATTTCAAAAAGATACTCTCAATTTACCACATTTACTGAATCAAGAAAAAACTGTTGTAGTCGTTGGGGGTGGTTTAGCAGGTTTAGCTTGTGCTTATGAATTGAGTCAGCGGGGGTTTGCAGTCACACTTTTAGAAAAGTCTCCGCAACTAGGTGGCAAAATTGCCAGTTGGCAAATAGAAGCAGCTGGTGAAACATTCATGATGGAACATGGTTTTCATGGATTTTTTCCCCAGTACTATAATTTGAAAAGTATAGTTGCAGAATTAGGAGCTGATGATAACTTTAAATCATTAAATTTCTATTCTGTTGTCTATCGTGATCCTAAATATCAACCAGAAGTATTCCGCCCTAGTAGTTCGGCATTTCCTTGGAATATTATTGATTTAGCGATCGCTTCTCCCAACCGCTTAAAATGGGGAATTAATCTGACAAAATTCAAACATTTACAAGTTTTTCAAGCAATTACTGGTTTTCAAAGAGAAAAGAATTATCGACGGTTTGATCATATATCTGTTGCTGATTGGGTAGAAACTGAATTTCCGCAGGGTTTATATGACTTATATTTTCTCCCCTTTGCTAAATCGAGCTTGAATGCTCCAGATGCAATGAGTGTAGGAGAACTCATGCAGTTCTTTCACTTTTATTTTTTTGGCAACCCAGAAGGACTAGCTTTTAATGGCACTAAAGACGATATGGGAACAAGTTTAGTGCAACCTATGGTTAGGGCAATTCAAAATAATGGCGGCAAAATTATCACAGGTGCAAATATAGGTGAAATATCTGCCGCTGAAGGTAAGATTGATAGACTGAAATATTATATTGGCAGTAATAAAAATAATGTTCCCTTTTGGGTAAAGCAGAACTCGATTATTGATGGTGGAGAAATAGAATATTTCGGTTCTGCTGATAAAATATTTGCTACAAAATCTGGAAGTCAAGAAGCAATTTCTCTAACTTGTACTCATCAAGGTTGTACTGTAAAAATGGCAGCAGACGGGAAGTTTCATTGTCCTTGTCACGGAGCAGTTTTTGCTGCTGATGGTAAAGTATTAAAAGGGCCTGCTCAACGAGATTTACCTAAATATCAAGTAGCGCAAAAGCAAAATAATGAGTTGAAACTGGTAGGAGTAACTGATGAATCACCATTATCAGAGACAATTCAAGCAGATTATTATGTCTTTGCTACCGATGTACCGGGAGTACAACAACTATTTAAACAAGTTAGTGGTGATGTCGATCAAAAAGTGCGATCGCAGGTAAAAGAGTTGAGTATTGCCGATCCCTTTGCTGTATGTCGTTTTTGGTTTGACCGCGATTTTGTATGGGAACAAAGCAATTTTACCTCCTTGTCAGGCTACCAGCTAACTGATAGCATCACTCTTTATCACCGCATTCAAGAACAATTCATTGATTGGGCACAACGCACTGGTGGTAGTGTTGTTGAATTACACGCTTATTGCTATAAAGAAAAAGAATTTCCTAGCCAAGAAGTTTTACTCACAACTTTTGCTAGAGAATTATATGAAATTGTGCCTGAGTTAAAGCAAGCAAATCTACTGCACCGAGAATTAGTCAATCAAAAGAATTTTTCTGGATATCCACCGAATAGTTATGCAGAACGTCCAGAAACTAGTACCAGCATTTCTAACTTAATGTTTGCAGGGGATTGGGTAAAAATGCCTTTTCCTTGTGGGTTAATGGAACGGGCTGTTAGTAGTGGTTTATTAGCAGCCAATGAAATTTTATATCGAGAAGGTTTGCAGAGGCGATCGCTTTTATCGGTGAATCCAGAGGGATTATTACAAATCTAGAACTAGTGGTATGTCAATCCAAAAATGACGGGTGAAGGCAGGCAGGGGAAGCAGGGGGAGCAGGGGAAGCAGGGGGAGAAAAGAACTTGATTTTTCTACCATTAACCCAGCAAACTTATTTTGACAGACTACTAGTACAGCACGGCGTAAATAAACAGACCATTAAAAATGGTAAAAAAGTCGATAATACAAGTCTTTTGACTTTTGACTTTTGACTTTTGACTTCCGCACAGCGGTACTAGCCTTTTCAAGGTGATTGGTAAAATCTCTTTTTTCTCTCTGCGCTACGGACACTTTGCTCAAGTCGGGAGACCCGCCCAGACAAGTGTCCTCCTCCGCGTCTCTGCGGTTTAAAATTAATTTAACCACAGAGACGCAGAGAACACAGAGCTAAGAAGAATTTATGCAAATTTAGAAACTTGTATTCTCATTCCTTAGTTTGGCGGAATTATGAAAAATCTTAATTTACTAAATCAGGGAATACCTCTTGCACAGCGGGATGAACTAGGCGATGATTTCGCACATTCACACCTTTGGCTAATGCTGGGTTGACTTCCAATGCCTTGATGCCCAAATTTGCCAACTGCACAACGTAAGGTAATGTACTGTTGTTAAGTGCTTGGGTTGATGTCCAAGGTACTGCCCCTGGCATATTGGGAACGCCATAATGTACAACACCTTCTTCAATATATACCGGGTTAGTGTGGGATGTGGCGTGTAAGGTTTCTACGCAACCACCTTGATCAACGGCAACATCAACAATCACAGAACCGGGATGCATTTGTTTGACCAATTCGCGGGATACTAGTATTGGCGCTCTACGCCCTAACACTAAAACTGCACCAATTAGTAGGTCGGCTTCTTGGACTGCGGCTTCAATATGGGCAGAGTTACTGTAAAGTAATTCGACTCTGGAGCCAAATAAAGTTTCTAGGTAGGATAAACGCTCGACATTCACATCTAAAATTTGTACGGTAGCGCCCATACCTACAGCGATTTTAGCTGCTTCTGTGCCGACAACGCCACCACCTAAAATTACGACTTTACCTGCTTTGACTCCAGGAACACCGCCTAAAAGTACACCTCTACCACCTTGTTGGCGTTCTAAAAATCTAGCCCCAAATTGTACTGCTAGCCGACCAGCAATAACGCTCATAGGAGTGAGCAAGGGTAGTTTGTTAGCACCGGGTTGTTCTACAGTTTCGTAGGCGATCGCACAAGTGCCACAATCAATTAAATGCTCGGTTAATTTGCGATCGGCTGCTAGATGTAGATAAGTAAATAATACCTGCTCTTTTTGTAAAAATTCATACTCGGTTTTGAGGGGTTCTTTAACTTTGACAACTAACTCCCGATTCCAAGCCGTTTCTGAGGTGGGGACAATCTCTGCCCCAGCCCCCCTGTAGTCATCATCCATAAATCCAGCACCACTACCTGCTTGTGTCTCGACAAAAATGCTATGACCGTTTTCCCGTAACACCCGCACGCTAGAAGGACTTAACCCTACCCGAAATTCCTGATCTTTAGTCTCCTTAGGAACGCCGATTTCCATGTACTGCCTCTGATGATTTTTTTGTTCAACTTTAGCCTGCCAGTATCAGACTGACACTTCCGTATTCAACTTAACTGCATACCACCCTAGATTTCTTAAACCCATTAGCAAAGCTGCAAACTCTTACACTTGACTATTACCCCAAGATTTCTACAATATATAAAGAATAATTACATTTTGTGAAAAAAGCGTTTGTATAGCTTTTTGTCAGGACAGTGTTGCTGAATTGCTCAAGCTACCTTGGGACTCCAGCAACGCAATCGGCTAAAAATCTGCCGAAGTTCTAATCAAAAGAAATATCTGCACCCTGCGGAAACGCTTATATACTTCTCACTGACAAATCCTGTTTGCCAAAAAAAGGTTCCTTAAAAATGACACAACCACAGCCAACGATTACGCCCAAGCTAGAAGAGCCTAAATTTGGCTTCAATGAATATGCTGAACGATTGAATGGTCGAGCTGCAATGATTGGCTTTGCCTTAATGGTAGTAATTGAATACGTCACCAATCAAGGCGTGCTATCATGGCTCGGTCTGAAGTAGTGCCATTAAAAAGCATAGGCTATAAGTTGTAAGCTAGTAATTAGAAGAGTTTTAACCAGTTGAAACACTCAGCTGGTTTTGACTATATCAATTGATAGTGAACTATCTCGCACGATTTGCCGTCTGAGTAACTAACTATGAGGTACACCAGAGAGTGTCAATGTTAACTTAAACTTGCAAATAACACAGCAAGAGGGTTAATAACCACACTTCCTACTCTACTGAAGAACATTATAATATTGATAATATTTGGATGCTTCTTCAGATTAGAAAGGCAACTCTCAGGTGAGGTATTCTCGGTAAATTGACACAAAAGGTGATCTGGACAAACCAAGCTGTGATGAATGCTGTATTACCTCGTTTTTTGAAGTCAACCTACAGGAAAGAACCACTAATCAGTGTATTAATAACGATGGGTGTGGTAGATGCCCTGATTGGTGGGTTAGATGATAGCTGGTCATTGTTCGCTTTTGGCTTGGGTATGGCAGGCATAACCCTTGTCTTTAAGTTCTGGCGTATCCAGCAACGTCGTCCTATCCCAGAGGAGCCTGTAGTGCAACATTACTTGCCCTCTCGCTCATCTAGTCCGACTCTACCCATGCTGACCATTTCCAAGAAAAAACCATCCCAGTAAGGACTGCTGAATGCTGTAGATACCTCTACGGCTTACTTATTTAATTTGTTGTGGGAACTACGTCAAGGTTAGCCAAATACAGGCGGCTGACATCTGGTTTTGCCAAGTTTTAGACACCCTTTTAGTGGTGTTAGTTACCCTAGCGGTAAACTTCAAGTATAAAAAGTTGATTGGCATAACTATTTTAAAAGTGAGGAAAACTTGTGAGGAGTGAGGGAAAAGGTGGTGAAGGTAATTCTGTACTACGCCCGTATATAATCCTGGCATTGATGACAGCAGTTGCCCTTCCAGTCACTATCTGGCAAGGGTTTAGTATTCATGTTGCTCGTGCTGCTCTGGAAGTAACACCAGTCTTTCCCAATCGAACCAGCTTTAACAATCCCCAGGTGCTTTACTCTCTCCTCGGACACAAAGGAACTGTTAAATCCTTGGCTTTTAGCCCAAATAGCAAAGTTCTGGCTAGTGGCGGTGCTGATAACGAGGGCGTAATCCGTTTATGGAATCTAGAAACCGGCAAAAAACTGGGGAATATTAGCAAAGCACACAAAACATCTGTGGAATCTTTAGTAATTTCGCCAGATGGTCAAACCCTAGCCAGCTGTAGTAATGACAACACAATTAACCTTTGGAACCTCAAAAATAATAAGTTTAGCCGTTCTTTTGTAGGACACACCAGTAATGTGTTGTCTTTAGCTGTATCTCCCGATAGTAAAATTCTCGTCAGTGGTGCTTTAGACGGAATCCGTTTATGGGATTTGCTCCAACAGCGTCCATTAGCTACTTTAGTACGCTTTGATAACTCGATTTATACAGTAGCAATCAGTCCTGATGGTCAGACTGTGGCCAGTGGTGACTATAACGGTGTAATTAAGCTGTGGAATTTAAGTACTGGTCAATTAATCAGTGAATTTGCTGCCCATACTAATGTTGTCACGGCTGTAGGCTTTACACCAGATGGACAAACATTAGTTAGTGCTAGCCGCGATCGCACTGTTAAACTTTGGAATATAAACTCTAAAAACCCAGTTCGCACCCTTACAGGACACGACAACTGGGTGAATGCTATAGCGATCAACCCCGATGGACAGACCCTTGCTAGTGCTGGTAGAGATGGTATTAAATTGTGGAATTTAACCACAGGTGAGTTAATAAATACATTGAGAGGACATACCGATTGGGTAAGCGCGATCGCTTTTAGTCCCGATGGGCAAACTTTAGCTAGTGGTGGCTTTGATGGGAGAATTAATATCTGGCACAGTCAGCCCCCTGTGGGGGAATTAAAAATTAAAAATTAAAAATTAAAAATTAACTTGCTCAAATCTTACTCTCTGCGCCTCTGTCTTGAAAAGTTTGTTACGGAGGGAAACCCTCCGACGCTCGCAGACTCGCTAACGCTTCGCTATGACAACTTTTCGCTGCGCCTCTGCGTGTTAGCGTTCGCGGAGCGTCTCGTAGAGAAGCGGGGCGTAGCCCGATAAATTCCTACCCAAATTCACCAGCGAAGCAAATAAGACTAAAACTGGAATAATTTCTAACCTTCCCATCCACATCAACAAAATTAAAGTTAGTTTACCTAACCAGTGTAAATCTGGGCTAGTAATTCCCACTGATAAACCGACACTTCCTAGAGCAGAAGTGGCTTCAAAAAGTACATTGATCAAGTCATATTCGGGAGCAACATGGAGTAAAACAAAAACTCCAAGTGCGATCGCTCCTAGCCAAAGTACGGCTAATATAGCAGCCGCTTCAATGATGCGATTTGCTTCTACCTCAGTTAATACTTTATTTTCTAACTGATAGCGCATGAGTTGATGGGGTTGGAGAATAAGTCGTTGAAAACGCCACAATACGCCTTTATAAAAAGATACTAACCTTTTCAACTTCAGTCCTCCGACTGTAGAACCAGAAGCCCCACCTACTATCATCGCCAAAGTTAACAGCAGTTTTGCAGCAGGACTCCAAGTTTGTAAATCAACAGTTTCAAATCCACAGGTTCCTAAAGCAGAAACCCATTGAAATAGAGAATCTAACCACAAAAATGCACCACTAAACCAACGATTTTCTAGGAATAGTACAAGTGTTCCCAAACACAATAGTAGCCATAAAGCCCGATGTTGTGAATCTTGCCAAAGTGCAGACAATCGCCGTTGTTTGATTAACTGGTAATGTATGGGAAAGCTGATTGCTCCAGCAATCATGATTGGAATAGCAGCCAATCGGATTACGGGACTATAACTACCCAAACTATGATCGCGGATACTAAAACCACCTGTAGAAATGCCGGTGAAACCGTGGTTAATTGCGTCCCACCAAGGCATTCCGGCTATATGTAGCAATAAAATACTTAATCCTGTATAAATTAAGTAAATCCACCAAATACGGCGTACCGTTGCAGTTACAGTTAAGGCGATACGCTGCTGTCTAGCCTCAGCTTTATAAAGCTGATCGGCATCTTTACTGGGTTCTAGAACAGAAAGAACTAGAACAATCATCCCTACTCCACCAATCCACTCAGTTAAAGAACGCCACCACTGCAAACTATGAGGTAGTTCATTTTCGTGTAGTGTCACTGTTAGTCCTGTGCTGGTAAATCCCGAAAATGCTTCAAAAACAGCATTCCAAAAATGCTGAAATTCTAGTATAGTTCGTGGTGTTTGAGTAGAAATGGTTGTATTTGCGATCGCCCAAAATGGAATTGCTCCTAAAAGGGGAATAATCCCCCAACTGATGGCAGCAATCAGCATAGAATGGCGCAGACAAGTTCTCTTACTTTCACTGAACATTCGGTAAAATAATTGACCTAATGCACAAGAGGCGATCGCTGTTCCTAAAAATGGCCAAATAGCATAATATTCGCCAAACCAAATACACACAGGCAAAGAAGCCAGTGCCATTACACCGGGTACGTGTAGCAATAAACCTACATAGTGCAGAATTGCCCCAACATGAGGACTCAAAGGACGAATCTTAATCTTCACGCTTGTGGCAGCAGGTTGTAGAGATGGTGGGCAATAATAACCTCTGGGTCAACGATGACGTGTACGCCTATTTTGGTAAACAGTCCTCTATGTTCCTTTTCATGTACCATACTAATTAAGGTGGGGATATTGCGCTCTTTGCCCAGAAACATAGTCATGAGATTGGCTGAATCATCACTGGTTGTAGCAATTATGGCATCTGCTTGATCTGCTCCGGCTTCATCTAAAATCCCGCCTTGAGTAATGTTGGCGTGAAATACCTTGATATTATATTCCTGTAAAACTGCTAAAGCACGTTCCTCTGAAGCTTCAATAATCGCTACGTTATGTCCATCTTTTAGTGCCAACTCTGCTAAAGAGACACCCTCCGGGCTTGCACCTACAATAATCAAGTTCATATTAATAGTTACTATTTGTCTTCTTTCTTGCTCAATAGAAAACTTCTGAATTAAGCAACAAAAAATAACGATATAAGAATTTTGTTTCTCAACTTCCCCAGCTAACAATTTAATATTTGTAGACGATTTCCTGCTTTTTTAAATTATCAATGCTTACCTAATTTTAACCACTCAAAGACTTGCTCTGCTGTTAATGTCAAGTCAACTCCTTCTAGGATTAGAAGTTGCTGATTTCCTCTACAAACATCAGGTTCTTGTTGCGGAGCAAAAATCAAAATAGAGTAATCATCTGGATCAAGCATCCACCCCAGTTTACAGCCATGACGTAGACAATGCAAGAGGTTATCAATGACACGATTTGCTTTTTGGTGAGGTGAAAGAATTTCAATTGACCAACCAGGCGCTTCAGTAAAATTATCCTCTGGTTCTCCAAGTTCATTGATTTGAATCCGATTCCATGCAATTACTGCAATATCAGGCACAACAGAGCGATTAGCAAAAGTACATCGCAATTCAGGTAGGGCTGTGTAATCATCGCTATGATTGTCAACTTCCACCAATAGCCGTTTTTGTAATATTGAATGTCTGGTTTTGGGCATTGGCTTTTGAATAGCAACCCCATCCATATATTCCCATGCTGGAGATTCTTCTAAGTATGGTTGTTGAAGGAATTGTTCAAGAGTCAGAATTTGAGGTAGGGAAGCAGTCATCTAAAACACACTCGCATCATCTTATAGTTATCGCCAGGTAGTTTAGAACATAAACTGATTATAAAACACTTACACTAAAAGATTTTCAAGTCTGTCCCCTGTCCCCTGTCCCCTATACCCTATTACTAGACTGGCATCACTTGCCGTACTTCTACTAGTTCACCTGTCAAGCTAAAAGCACGAATTTCGGTAATTTCTACCTTAACTAATTGTCCTTTCAATTTTTGGATGTCACCAGGGAAAAAAGTCAAGCGATTACCGGCTGTGCGTCCCATTACCTGAGTTGGATCTTTAGAATTTTGGTCTTCTACTAATACTTCTTCAATGCGTCCAAAGTAGCGTTGCGATCGCTCGGATGCTTTAATATTGACTAAATGGTTTAATCGTTGTAGGCGATCGCTTTTAACTTCTTCACTCAACTGATTTTGCCACAAAGCTGCGGGTGTGCCTGGACGAGGTGAATATGCTGCTGTATTCAACAAATCAAAGCCGATATCTTCGACTAATTTTAGAGTATTTTCAAATTGTGCCTCTGTTTCCCCAGGAAAACCCGCGATCGCATCGGCACTAATTGAGGCATCTGGCATATACTTCCGAATAGTATCAATAATGCGGCGATATTTTTCGTGGGTATAACCCCGTGACATGGCTTTTAAAATCTCGTTATCCCCGGATTGAAAAGGAATGTGAAAGTGTTCGCACACTTTGGGTAACTCGGCACAAGCTTTAATTAATCGCTCAGTAAAATAACGAGGATGGCTGGTCGCAAATCTTAACCGTTCAATTCCTGGAACATCATGCACGTAATACAGCAAATCTGTAAATGTGTGTAGATTCCTACCTTCTGGTGTCGTTCCAGGCAAATCTCTACCGTAAGCATCAATATTTTGACCGAGTAGGGTGACTTCCTTGTAACCTTGGCGACCTAGCTCTACCATTTCGGTGCGAATAGCTTCTGGTGTGCGAGATTGTTCAACACCACGCACATTCGGAACCACACAATAGGTACAGCGTTCATTACAACCGTAAATCACATTTACCCAAGCAGTAACTTTGCTGTCTCGTCGCGGCTGGGTAATATCTTCCATGATGTGAACCGACTCGGTTGCTACAACTTGATTACCCTCCAAAACCGACTCTAGTAAATCTTTGAGACGGTTGGCGTGTTGTGGCCCCATTACCAAGTCTAATTCTGGCACTCGCCGTAAAAGGCTTTCACCTTCTTGTTGAGCAACGCAACCAGCAACAATCAATGTTAAATCGGGCTGCTCATGTTTGCGTTTGGCTTGTCTGCCGAGGTAAGAATATACCTTTTGCTCAGCATTATCTCGAATTGTGCAGGTATTGTAGAGAATGACATCTGCATGATTCGGATCTTCAGAAAATTCCAAACCCATGTCTTCTAATATGCCAGCCATGCGTTCGGAGTCGGCTTTATTCATCTGGCAACCGAAAGTAGTAATGTGATAGCGGCGTTTAGAAGTGGTCATGGGCAATTATGCTTAGTCAGCGTAATGTATCTAAATTTTATTTCTATTTCTATTCTATTAGAGTATAGAAGCAGCAACCTGATTGAGGAGGCGATCGCTTTTATGGTTAAAGAAGCTTTATCATCAGATGACATCGCTTTGACTCCAGATATTTGCCATCTGATTATTGAAGATGATACACCTGTGGATAACTTTCGTTCGGAAAAACAACAACGTCTATTAACGGAAGTTTTATATAGTTCTTGGCTGACTTCTACAGGTTCTGAAACATTTATCGTAGCTGCAAATGTTGGAGTTTTCTACGGTATCGGTTTACCCCCACTAGTACCAGATGTGTTTCTCAGCTTGGATGTTACCATGCCTGAAGACTGGCAACAGAAAAAGAATCGTACCTATTTTATCTGGGAGTTTGGCAAAGCTCCAGATGTGGTGATAGAAATTGTCTCTAACCATGAAGGTAATGAACTAGGCAGTAAATTGAGAGATTATGCCCGGATGGGAGCAGGCTACTACATTGTTTTTGACCCTCTGCAACTTTTAGGGAACGAAATACTCCGTACATATCAGCTGGTAGTCAAACGATATGTGGAAATGGAAACCCTCTGGCTGGAAGAAGTGGGTTTAGGATTAACTTTATGGGAAGGTGTGTTTGAAGGTAAGCAAGATATTTGGTTACGTTGGTGTGATAAAGAAGGTAATATTTTACCCACCGGTTTAGAACGGGCAAAGCAAGCAGAAAAACGTGCTGAGACTGCCGAACAACGTGCCGAACAATTAGCAGCACAATTACGAGCTTTGGGTATTGACCAGTTTTAATTAAGAATTAAAAATTAAAGATTAAAAATTGAAAGAAATAA
>JAYGHB010000103.1:0-78900 GCA_034931985.1 Halotia wernerae UHCC 0503 | reverse complement strand
AAAAAGTTCTCATGATGTTCTTGTACCACAAAATATACTATTTTGGAGATGTCTAATCTGCAATCAAGATATTTTGAACGTTAGGATTATTTGCAATTAAAATTAGGCGTTGCATAAATGCGGGATGAATCAGTGAATTACGAGTATTTCTCTATACTTTAAATACTGAAGTAACAAGCGGATTGAGTATTTAAGCATATCTACTGACTCTATAGATAGAAGCAACTATTATCACCTAAGCAAGAATTACTTGCTCATTTTGCAGTGGTTATTGAGAAGTTACTTAAGTTTTACTAGATAAATCCTCCATTTTCTTTCGTAAACTTAGGGGTCTCATATCAGTCCATACTTCTTTGATGTATTCCAGACATTCTAATTTGAGTCCAGTTTTATCTGCATCTCTCCAACCAAGCGCATTTTCTCTATTAGCAGGCCAAATAGAATACTGCTCTTCATGATTAACTACAACTTTGTAAATTGTTTGGTCTTCTGTATCTACGCTACTCATTGTTTGTTTTACTCCAAATATTTATTTATGATTTATTGAGATTGCTTCCGCCCTGAAACAATAGCATAGCTATTACATTGATAATCTGCTATATTTCCCTCTTCATCGTAGACATTAATATCAGTAAAGCCTACATTTTCAAGAGCAGATATAACTTCTACTTTAGAATAAGCTCTAACCACATTATTAATATCTAAACGCTGCCATTTTTCTCCTAGTGGTTGGAAAATAGTAATCGTAAATTCTCCTGTTTTTTCCTTGAGATTATGGCTATAGTGACAAGACCAAGCGAAATCATGTTTCACATCACCCTCAGCAATTTGACCATTCCAAGAATTGTAGCCATCTTCCAGTTTTAATCCAAACAAAAAAATCCCATTAACTAGTAGACTATCATGCACCTGCATAAAGACTTTTTGCAGGTCTACAATGCTCATCATGTGGTTAAGACTAGCGCTAGGAGAAATAACTGCGTGGAAAGTGGGCGGCAAATTAAAAAATCTAGCATCATCTTGAATAAATTTAGCATTAGGTGCATTTTCACGAGCATATTGCAACATTGGTTCAGAAATATCAAGACCCGTTACTTGATAGCCTTACTCGATTAATTGTTGTGCTATATGTCCTGTGCCACAACATAAATCAAGAATATTTGCTTTTTCAGGAATCTTGTATTGTTGTAGTAATTTTTCAAAAGGAGGCAAATTATGTTTGCAGTACTTTAGACCCCAATATTCATTATAAATCCTAGCCCAAGAGTCATATTGAGGATTAGAATCGATTGTAACCATTTACCTGTCCTCCTATTAGTTTCTTATTTTCCAATTAAAATTATCAATTTTATAGCTATGGTAATAAACTACCTTCTCGCAGTTCTTTGATGCTATTTTTAACAGCTTGAATCACATCTTCTAGGTCTTCATCGGTGTGGGCTGTCGATAATAAACCACCATTTCCTACTAGGAAAACTCCTTGATAGAGAAGATGATAGGATATCAAGTCCATACTCGTTGAAGTAGAATCTCCAGAATCAGAAGCATCTTCTAAAAAAATAGAATTAAACATCGAACCGCAATTTGCTAACCGAATTGGTACTCCATCTGCTTGAAAGTAATGATTCAGTTTTTCTACAAACTGGGAAGTCCGTTGATTTACTTTCTCTTGAAGAGCAGTCCCTTGATTTTTTAGATAGTTAAGTACTGCTTTGGCAGCAGCCATAGCCAAGGGATGTTTGCAGTAAGTGCCGCTAAAAAATGTTGTTTCTACTTGAGGAAAAGAAGCATCCCCGTAGCTCCACACCCCACCATCAATTCTATCCATGTAATTTGCTTTGCCAGCTATAATTCCAATAGGCAAACCGCCACCTACAATCTTTCCGTAAGTTGCTATATCTGCTTTAATACCAAACCATGCTTGCGCTCCACCTAAATGAATGCGGAAGCCTGTGAGCATTTCATCAAAGATTAATGCTGTACCTGATTGTTGGGTGATTTCTCTTAACTGCAATAAAAACTCTTGAGGCTGTATGTCTGGTCTTTCATCTTGAATAGGTTCGACTAAAACAGCAGCTAATTCATGTTGATAAGCTTTGATTACTTCTAACGATTTAAAATCACCGTAATCCAAAACTAGAACATCTTGAACTACGTTAGGTAAGACACCAGGAAAACGTGGAACTACAACTAAATCGCCGTCTGATTTCTGTCTTTTAACTAAAGTGCCATCAAAATGTCCATGATAAGAGCCTGCAAACATGGCAATTTTTTGACGACCTGTTGTAGCGCGTGCTAGACGTATTGCCGTCATTACGGCTTCTGTACCTGTATTACTAAAAGTAACCCGTTCCATACCGGTTAGTTCGCAGAATAACTGTGCAACTTCACCAGCAAGGTCTGATTGGGTACCTATATGTATACCTTGCTCTAGTCGCTCTTGTATGGCTTCTTTAATAAAGAGTGGATTATGTCCGAAAAAACTTACTCCAAAGCCCATCAAAAGGTCTATGTATTCATTCCCATCAACATCCCAAATTTTAGAACCAGAAGCACGTTTGCCAATAATGGGATAGACCATTTCTTTGATGCTTTTGTTAAATCCGATAGAATTTCTTCTATCTGCAAGCATAGAACGATATGCTTGAGTTAGCTGTTTCGATGTTTGTGTCCGTTTGGTGTAACGGGCAATAAAGTTTTCTAGATACTGTTGTTGAGGATTGACCTTGGCTGTAGTTGTTGAATTTGTTAATTGCATAGTATTAATGTGTGGCGAATTTTATAAAACATTAGATGTTTATCAATTTATGTTTGGGAGCCTCCAAAAATCCTTTTTGCATAATATAAGACAAGTAAGTATTAAGCAAATCATCATCGATTGGCGGGCAAACGATAGAGGTATTTGCTAGTCCATCAAGTGTATTTTGAAAATCAAACTTTAGTACTGCCGAGTTATTATTCTGTTCACTAAGCAAGGGTACAAGTGGATATAGTGGATGTTCTGGGTAGTGTTCAGCAATGTTAATCAAGTTTGCTTGCCATTGGTCATTAGAAATTTGTTGCAGTGGATAGCCAAGGGAGCGGAGTAATTTGATCAGCTTAATTGAATGAAAAGGTTGGCAATTTACAAAGTGAAATGCCTTACCTATAGATTTTTCTTGCCTGGATAAATGGACTACAGCTTTGCTCACATAATCTACAGGAGCCATATCTTCAATCATATTACCATCTGGCACTTTTTCAAGTTTTATACAGCCAATGATTAATCTGTATAAAAAGTCATTTTGATTGAATACTCCGGTTTTGCTGTGTCCAGAAACACGTCCTAGTCTATATATAGATACAGGAAAACCGCGATCGCGTGCAATGTTAACTAGCTTTTCGGCAACCCATTTACTCTGTGTATAGCCGCCAGATGGCACTTGATAATCATTGAGGTTATCTTGTTCTTGAACTATTTTTACGCCAGAATAACCTTTGGGAGAGAACATCCCATTAGTTGATATAAAATGTACAGGTTTGACTTTAACTTGACTTGCTAGCCTCAAAACTTCTTGAGTTCCTAATACATTCGCCCCCTTAAGTGTGGAGTATGGGAAAGTATGATGAACCCATGCACCATTGTGATAAATGACATCAATTAATTCAGCCAATCCTTGAAAATTTTGTCTCGAAAGTCCTAAAAGTGGTTCAGACAAATTTCCTAAAACGGGAATAATTCTGAAACTAAAAGATTCATCCCAAAGTAAATATGATTCGAGGCAGCTTTGAATTCTTTTTTTACCTTCTTCTGCATTAGTAGCACGTACTAAGCAATACATCTCTGTATGAGTTTGTTGCAGGAGTTCATAAAGTAAAAATGCTCCTATAAAACCTGTAGCTCCAGTTAATAAAATTTTAGTAGCAGGCTCAGTTGCATATTTACAGCAGATTTCAGGACGTATCGTAGAATCAAGAACAGCCTCTGCTTGCCAATCGATTTGATTATTCAAAGTAATAGCAAGAGTAGAAGAACCCATTTTTTGAGCCGTTTCAATACTCTGCGCTAAACTAGCGATTGTCGGCATTTCTAACAAACTGCTTAAAGGTAGTTCTATTTTCCAAGTTTGTCGAATCTGGAAAATAAGCTGTGTTAGTAGTAAGGAATGCCCTCCCAAGTCAAAAAAGTTGTCTTCGATGCCAACTTGTTTAACCTTGAGCAACTCAGTCCAAATGATTGCTAGCTGTTCTTCAACTGGTGTACGTGGTGCTATATAATTTGTTCCAATATTAGAATCAGTTTGATCAGGTATAGGTAGCGCCCGACGGTCTACTTTACCATTCGGTGTAAGTGGTAATTTTTCCAGAAGTACAAAAGCAGAAGGAACCATGTAATCTGGTAAATTTTCTTTTAAGTATTTGCGTAAATGTGGTATTAGGTCACTATTATTTGATGAGTCAGAATTGCCAGTATTAGGAACAATATATGCTACTAGACGCTTGTCACCAGGGTTATTTTCCCTAGCTACAACCACACTGTCTTGTACAACCGAATGCTGAACTAATTTGGCTTCTATTTCTCCTAGTTCAATGCGGAAACCTCGAATTTTCACTTGATGATCCACACGTCCAAGAAACTCTATATTACCGTCAGATAAGTAACGGGCTAAGTCGCCAGTTTTGTACAGACGCGTGCCTGGTTGATTACTAAAGGGGCTGGAAATGAATTTTTCCGCTGTTAATTTTGGGCGGTTAAGATAGCCTCGTGCAAGACCAGTACTACAAATGTATATTTCACCTGGTATCCCAATCGGTGATGGTCGTAACTGAGTATCTAATAAATAGATTTGAGTGTTGGCAATTGGGCGACCGATGGTAATTAGATCATCTTCTGCCTTAACATAAGAAAATGTAGAATAGGTCGTATCTTCAGAAGGTCCATAAAGATTAAAGACATTTTGCACAGAAGTCCTTTGATATAATTGCTGCACCAATTTTTGAGGCAGAGGTTCACCTGCTAAATTAATGGTACGTACAGAAGCAGGTATACTATCAATTCTTAGTAATTCAGCGATCGCAGATGGAACGGTATTGATTAAAGTTACTTCTTGAGCAGCAACTGAAGTCTGTAAATGCAACAATTTTTCTGTAACAATTACCTTGCCACCCCAACTTAGAGGTACAAATATTTCAAATACTGATAAATCAAAACAGATGGAGGTTGATGCTAAAACACCAGCTATATCTTGGTCGCTAAATACTTCTTTTGCCCAATATATTAAGCCAATAGTATTGTGATGTTCAATAATAACTGCTTTTGGTTGACCCGTTGAGCCAGATGTATAAAGAATGTAGGCATTATTAATAGGTGAAACTTGATTATTGATATTTTCTTGGCTTTCATTATTAATAATTTCCCAGTCTCTATCAATACAAATTGCTTCGGCTTGATCGGGAGGTAATATTTCTAATAAATATGCTTGAGTAAGCAGTATTTTTACTTGAGCATCTTGGAGCATGAAAGCTAAACGCTGAGTGGGGTAATTTGGATCAAGTGGAAGATATGCCCCACCTGCTTTGAGAATACCCAAGAGTGCAACTATCATCTCTAAAGAACGCTCTACACAAATCCCCACCAAGACCTCTAGTCCTACTCCCAGTTTTTGGAGATAATGGGCGAGTTGATTTGCTCTTTGATTTAGTTCTCGATAGGTTAAAGATTGCTCTTGAAATACTACTGCTATAGCATCAGGTGTTTTCTCTACTTGTGCTTCAAATAATTGATGAATGCATTGGTCTTGAGGGTGATCAATTTCAGTATTATTCCACTCAACTAATAAAGTTTGCTTTTCTGCTTCTGTCAACAGAGGCAAGTCTGACAGGCGCTGCTGGGGATTTGCAACCATACCGGCTAACAAATTGCCCAAATGCCCTAACATCCGAGTTATGGCATCATCATCAAAGCGATCGCGATCATAAGCAATTTCTAATGATAACTCTTGGCTAGGTATGACTGTAACAGTTAAAGGGTAGTTTGTCTGTTCATCAGCGACAACATTTGAGATTTCCAAATTGTCAATTTGCCGTTTTGTAGTATCCACCGGGTAATTTTCAAATACCAAGATGCTGTCAAATAAAGACATCCCTCTCGGTACTTCACTCCACCCCTGCACCTGTACTAAGGGGCTATATTCATATTGAGAAATTTCTGCCTGTTGAGCCTGTATCTGTTTTAGTAAAGCTAGAGCATAAGTATTTAATGATACCTTCGCCCTTAGAGGTAAGGTATTGATGAATAATCCCACCATAGATTCAGCACCCGCCAGCGTTACCGGACGACCAGAGACGGTGACACCAAAAATTACATCTGTCTCGCCACTGTAATAGCTAAGAAGCCAAGCCCAAGCGCCTTGTACTAAAGTATTGAGGGTGATTTGATGCTGACGCACGAGCGATCGCATTGCTGCGGTTTGACTAGATGACAGTTTAATTTGTTGGGCTGCATGGTTTGATAATTTGCTATATGTACTACTAAGTGTTTTTTTAATACGGACATTAGTAGGAGCAGAAAAACCACTCAACGTCTGTCGCCAAAAAGTCTCAGCCTGTGGCAAATCCTGTTTTTGTAGCCATTTAATATAGTCCCGGTAGGGACGGGGAGGCTCTAACCGCAATTCTTCACCTTGGCAGAAGGCAGTGTAAAGTTTAAAAACTTCCTCCAGCAACATCGATGTAGACCAACCATCGGTAATTAGATGATGGGTGTTCCAGACAAATTGGTGAGTATTTTCGCTCAGTTGAATTAATGCCAAACGCATCAACGGCGCTTGGGTGAGATCAATACCTAAAGTGCGATCACGGCGTAGCCCATTGCTCTCTAAAAAAGCTGCTAACTTTTCTTGCTGCTCAGTAGATGAAAGACCTTGCCAGTTGTAATGTTTTAAAGGCAGTTGCACCTGACGCAACACCACTTGTACAGGTTCTTTTAAACCTTGCCAGCGAAAACAAGTCCGCAAAATTGGATGACGCTGAATCACCTGCTGCCAAACCCGTTCAAATACAGGAATATTCAATTGTCCAGAAAGGGTACACACTAACTGATTGAAATAAACTCCTGTATCTGGTGCAGATAGGGTATGAAAAAGTAATCCCTGCTGCATTGGTGAAAGAGGATAAAAATCCTCTACATTTTGCATACCCATTTTAAACGTCTCCAATTGCTGCAATGATGTTTTCCATGTCTGTTTCACTCCACTGGAAGTCAGATAAATTTTCTGGGAGCGAGTTATTTTCAGAAACTTGGTGAATTAGCGATCGCAATGCCTTGATAAAATTCTTAGCTAGATTGTCAATCGTGGTTTGGCGATGAATGGCATTGCTGTAAGTCCAACTGATTTGTAATTGGTCTGCAACTACAATCGCGTTGATATCTAGTAAATGACAACGGCTTCCCTTGGGACTGTGTGCAGCGCCGATGTCTGCGCCAGCTAGACCAAAGGGCGATGATTTTGAAAGGACTTGATCGGACTGTCCCAAATAGTTGAACAGCACCTCAGCTTGAGGTAGGGTTTGCAGTTTTTCTGCTGTTGATTCATTACTGCTGAGATAACGCAGTACACCATAGCCGATACCGCGATTGGGAATCTCGCGTAACTGCTGCTTGATAGTTTTTACCGTCGTAGCTGAGTCAGATGTTGCCGGCAAGTTTAATAATACTGGGAAAATTGTCGTAAACCAGCCTACAGTCCGCGACAAATCCACATCATCAAAGATTTCTTCCCGCCCATGTCCTTCTAAATCTAAAAGTAGTGTCGGCTCTCCCAGCCACTCAGCAAAAGTCTGTACCAGTGCTGTTAGTAACACATCGTTAATTTGGGTTTGGTAAACAGCAGGGACTTTTTGCAACAAAGCCTGAGTATCTGCCACATTCAAGCAAACAGATATAGTACGAGCCGAAGCCTCTGTGTTCTCACCTCCAGGTAAATCTACTGGGATATGAGAAACTTGACAACGCGATGCGGCACACCAGTATTCTAGTTCTTTTTGAAGTTCATCTGACTGGGCGTAGTTTTTTAACTTTTGCGCCCACTGCTGGAAGGAAGTTGTTTTAGCTGGTAATTTAATTGCCTCACCCGCTTGTAGTTGGGCGTAAACAGTTTGGAAATCCTCTAGTAGAATGCGCCAAGAAACACCATCAACAGCTAAATGGTGAATGACTAGTAGTAAGTAGCTGGGCTGATTTGCACCACGGTCAAACATAGCCGCTTGTACTAACGAACTCTCTGAGAGGTTGAAACTAGCTTGTAATTTTCTGGCGGTAGAGGCGATCGCTAATTCTTGTTCCTGCTGTGACAATGTAGAAAAATCGCAGCGTCTCACTGGCACAATATCTGTAGGAGTAGCGATAAATTGCTGCCATTCAGAAACTCCCTTGACAAAACACAGACGAAGTGAATCATGGTGCAATATTAACTGTTGCATCACCTGCTGTAAAATCTCTGTATCGAGATTTTGCCGCATTTCCAGCAGAATTGCCTGATTCCAGTGGTGTGGCTCAGGTTGATTTTGCTCAAAAAACCATTGTTGAATCGGGGTGAGAAATACATCACCTGTCACTAATCCTTGTTCTGCTTGGATAGTGCGAACCGTACCCACCACTGCTGCCAATTTTGCAATTGTTTGGTTATCAAACATCTGCTTGGGAATCAATTGCAAACCAGCTTGATTAGCTTTAGCAATAATTTGAATACTCAAGATAGAATCGCCGCCCAACTCAAAGAAGTTATCGTGGATACCTAAGCGTTCCACACGCAACACTTGAGTCCAAATGTCTGCTAATAATTTTTCAGTTGGCGTACTCGGAGGCACAAAAGTACCTGACTCGGCTCTAATTTGTTCTGGTGCTGGCAATGCTTTTATATCTACCTTGCCATTAGTTGTCAAAGGCAGAGCCTTTAATGCTACAACGACCGAAGGAACCATATAATCAGGCAGCTTCTCTGACAAAAAGCTTTGCAGAACATTGATAGAACTGGGCGATTCTGCATTCCAAACAATGTATGCAACTAAACGTTTACTTCGACTACGCTCAGTACAAGTGTTACCTGGAACATCCTCCCGTGCTATGACTACGGCTTCCTTTACCCCTGAATGCTCTAAAATTACAGACTGAATTTCTGCTAGTTCAATGCGGAAACCGCGAATTTTTACCTGGTCATCGATTCGTCCCAGAAATTCCAGAACCCCATCTAGTCGGTAACGCACCAAATCACCAGTTTTATAAAGCCGTTCTCCTGGTTTTTCAGAAAATGGGTTAGGAATAAACTTTTGTGCTGTCAATTCCGGCTGATTGAGATAACCTCTAGCTAATCCCAAGCCTCCAATGTGCAACTCACCCACCACCCCAATCGGTACAGGTTGACAGTATTGGTCAAGCACATATAACTGGGTATTAGCGATCGCATTACCAATTGCGACTGAAGTAGAAAGATTTTCTCCTATCGGTACTTGGTAAATGCAACAACCGACGACTGTTTCTGTCGGCCCATATTCATTAATCAACATTGTATCTGGTGCAAACTCCCGCCAGAAAGCAATATCTTCAGCCAACAAATTTTCACCACCAATAATGAAGGCTCTGGTGCGACCTGCGGCTTCTTGCGGTAATAAGATCTGACTCAGTAACTTCAGGTGAGCGGGTGTAATTTTCACCAAGCTTAAGTTAGAGCGATCGCGTAAAGCATTACCCAGAGCTTCAATACCTTGGTCTTCTGAGAGAATTTCTACCTGATTCCCCACCAGTAACCCAGAGAAAAGACTGGTAATCGTCAGGTCAAATCCTAAAGGAGAGTGAACGATTGTTCCTGTACCTTGGTCAACATTATAAGCTTGGGTACACCAACTCAGGTAGTTAACTAGTCCTTGATGGTGAATTAATGTACCTTTGGGTTTGCCTGTCGAGCCAGAAGTGTAGATGATGTAAGCCAGGTTGAGAGTTGTAATCTCACTGACTGGGTTATCTGTTGGCTGTTGGGTAATAGTTTCCCAATCAGTATCTAAGCAAATTACTTGGGTTTTTTCTATCGGTAAGTTTGCTGCTAAATGTTGTTGAGTTAGCAGTACAGGTGTTTGAGCATCTTGTAAGATAAATGCTTGACGTTCTTTGGGATAGGTTGGCTCAATTGGTAGATATGCTCCACCTGCTTTGAGAATACCTAATAAGCCGATGACCATTTCTAAGGAGCGTTCAACACAAATCCCCACTGGTACTTCTGGCTTAACTCCTAATTGTTGTAGGTAATGGGCTAGTTGGTTAGCGCGGGTGTTAAGTTCACTATAAGTTAACTGCTGATTTTTATACACAACAGCAATATTGTCTGGTGTGCGGTTCACCTGTTCCTCAAATAATTGATGAATGCACTTATTTTTGGGATAGTCAGTCTGGGTACGATTAAAATTAACCAGTAGTTGTTGTAACTCGTTTGGCGGTAATATCTCTAATTCACTAATTGCCGATAACGGATTTTTTAAGATACTGTGCAATAAAGTCTCAAATTCTTCCGTTAAACGATTTATATTTTCAGAACTAAATAAGTTAGCATCATAGTGAAATTCTACAGTCAAATAATCGTTGGATTCCAAATAGGAACATTTTACTTTAAACCTGTCTGTACATGCATACTGCTTGTAAATTGAAAAGCTAATATTAGCAGCAGTATATTTATAGTTTTGTGATTCAAAATCAAAACAAAACGGAAAATATGATATAGTTATATCCTTGCTAAATTTAATAATTTCCCAATTAAAACTATCTTGCCATTCATGATTTTCTTGCAGGCGATCTTGAGTTCTCTGTAAAACTTCACTAAAAGAGCTAGTTGATGTTAAATGACTATGTAAAGGTAAATATTTAGCAAATAATCCTAGCGATGATTTTAATTCTTCGTAATTACGACCATCGCTAGCCGTACCAATAACTATTTCCGATTGCCCAGTTAAACGCATCAGCAAGGCTTGCCAACAAGCCAATAATAATACAGAAACAGCAGTATTATTTTTATGAGCTAAAGTTTTAATTTCATTAGTAAAATCAGGATTTATCGGCAAGCTCATAACTTGAGGCTGAAACTCTTGATTGACTTGCAGTTGATTCTCTAAAGGCAAATGTAAATCCAAAAGGTGAGCAATATCCTGTTTACGCCAATACTCTCTACCTATTGCTGTATCTTCTGATTCAAGTAATTCATTTTGCCATTCAGCAATATCAGCATACTGGAGGATTTCATCAGATAATTCTTTATCTTGTAAACAAGCTTCGTAAGAACTACTGATTTCATGCACCAAATTTTTCAGAGTTGTAGAATCCGCACACAATGCGGGTAAGCTCAAAATTAATATATATTTTTGCGGTGATAAAATTATTAGGGAGATATGCAAACTTTGACCTTTTTCGTAATCAAAAGCCAAATAAAGCATTTCTTGAAAAATTACGTTAATCTTAGCTTCTTGTCGCTGAAGTTGCCAGCCACTTAAATCATAGTCGTCTTCCCAGCAGATGCTACCATCATTGATTACTTGAACTGGAATTTCCATCCCCGATAAGCACTGAAATTTAGTCCTAAGTATTTCATGCTTATTCACAACATTTTTTAACACTTCTTTAAGGTTAGCTATGTCTAGCTTGCCTTCAATTAAAACTGCTCCTTGGGCGCGAAATGGCGTTTGCTTATCTGTATCTGTGTGCTGTAACAACCACAGATGTTTCTGGAGTGGAGAAATTCGGACACCTTTAAGAATTTGCGTTTGCATAATATTTGAAAATCAGGATTTTATTCAGACAGAGGCGCGGAGAGTAATGAAGAGTTAAAGTTATAAGTTGCTGCTAATGTTTTATTTTTGTTTAATCTTGATTAACTTCTGGCGAATTGTGTTTTTATACTCTTTTTCTTGAGTCAGTTGCTTTTGATAGTCAGATTCGTTGAGTTTTTCTACTAGTTGGTTGAGTTGGATATCTGGTTGTGTAACCACAGACCGCAAAAGCGTTTCTAACTGTTCTGTCATGCAGACTATAGTGCTAGGTTCAAATAAATCCGTTTTGTATTCAAAGCAACCGCTAATACCTTCCGGTTGTTCTGAAAGTAGGAGTCCTAAATCAAACGGAGATCTCTGCTTGTTGGTCTCGAAGGGGCTAAGGATGAGATCAGGTAAAGATAAAGTAAGTTTTTGAATATCCGGTGTGGCTATATTCTGTAAAGTAAACCACACTTGAAACAGTGGATTATAATTCAAGTCTCGTTCTAGCTGCAATTCTTTGACTAACTTTTCAAAGGGCAAATCCTGGTGGGTGTATGCCCCTAAAGTTACCTCGCGTGTCCGACGCAGCAATTCACTAAAACTAGGGTTTCCTGAAAGGTCTGTCCGCAGAACTAAACTATTGACAAAAAAGCCAATTAATCCTTCAATTTCACTGTGGTTACGGTTAGCAATGGGCGAACCGACAAGGATATCCTCTTGCTTGGTGTAGTAGTAGAGCAAAACATTGAACGTCGTTAGCAGGGTCATTGAGAGGGTAACATCCTCTCGCTGACTAAGTAATTTCAGTGTATCGCTGAGGTCTTTGGGTAACTGGAATAATTGGGTTGAACCAGTATAAGTTGGTTGCCAAGGTCGAGGTTTGTCTGTGGGTAACTCTAGCTTTGTGGGAGCGTTTTGAAGTTGCTGCTTCCAGTAAGCTAGTTGGGTTTCTAACACTTTTCCTTGCATCCATTCTCTCTGCCAAACAGCAAAATCTGCATATTGAATTGGCAAGTCTGGAAGTGTCAGCGATTTCCCTTGGCTAAAGGCTGCGTAAAAATCTGCTAGTTCCCGAATGAGTATCGCCATTGACCACAGGTCGGAGATGATGTGGTGCATGGTCAGCAGTAATACATACTCTGTTTCGTCTAGCTGTAGTAACACGACTCGTAGTAGTGGCCCTTGAGCTAGGTTGAATGAGCGTTGTGCTTCTGCGAGTGCAAGGCGCTTTGCTTGTGCTTCTAGTTGTTGAAGCGATCGCTCTTTTACTCTGAGGTCTACTATTGCTATAGTAATATCCGTAATCGGTTGAATTTTCTGAACTGGTTGCCCTTCGACTGTAGTAAAAACTGTGCGTAAGGTTTCATGACGACTTACGACTGCTTTTAGACTTTGTTCTAAGGCTGTGATGTTAAGTGAACCAGTCAAGCGCACAGCCGTAGGATCATTATAAGTATGATTGTCTGGGTCTAATTGATCGAGTAACCATAGTCTTTGTTGAGCAAAAGATAAGAGTAAATTTTCACTCCTACTAACAGGTTTTATTGGCGGAGTCTCCAATTTTTCCCCTGTTCTGATTTTAGTTTCTATCCTCTGGGCGCATTTTGCTATGGTTGGCGACTCAAACAAATAACTTAGCGGTATCTCTATCTTAAAAACGTCCCGGAGGCGAGATATTACCTGAGTCGCTAACAGTGAATGTCCGCCTAAATCAAAAAAATTATCATTATTACCTATACATTCTCTACCAAGAATTTCTATCCATATCCCTGCTAATACCTCTTCCATAGGAGTGTGTTGAGTTTGTAGAACTTGGTTTTCTGTAACTGGTGCAGATTGTTGTACAGGTCTAACTCTTGGGATTTGCTCCAGAGAAAGTTGCTCTAAAAGTGTTTGTAAAGTTACTTCTGGTTCAGAAATAATCCTATTTAATAATGTTAAAAAATGTTCTAAAATCTGCTCTACATCAGCAATATCAAAACGATGTTGATCATAAACGCATTTAAAATGGAGTTCTGAATTAACAGTTGCTAAAAAGGTGAGAGCATATTTAGTTTGTGCGCCAATGGAACGCGAATTAGATATGTTAATTTTTAGATCAGCAGACTGTAATGTACTTATATCTACAGGATAGTTCTCGAAAACTAAAAGACTTTCATAGAGAGGTAAATGTCCTGGTAATTCACTGCATTGATGAACTTGTCCTGCATTGCTATGTTCGTATTGGCGTAACTCAAGATTATAATTCTGGATATTGTTGAGCCAGCACCATAAATTTTCTTGTTGATCAATTTTTACTCTTAAAGGTAAAGTATTAATAAACAGCCCAATAGTTGATTCAATTCCTGGTAAATTTGCTGGACGACCGGATACTGTAATCCCAAAAACTACATTATCTTCACTACTATAGCGGCAAAGAAGTAATGCCCAAATTCCTTGAACTATAGTGTTCAATGTTAGGCGATGAGATTTTGCTAAAGATTTGATAATTTCTGTGTTTGTGGCATTGAAATATATTTGTTGCTCACCATATTTTGCTTTATTAGCAATATCACCTTGAGGTTCTGCTATTATTCCTAATGGGGTGGGTTTGGTAAAATCTTTTAAGTTTTTTTGCCAAAATTCTTTAACTTGTAATTCATCTTGTTGCTTGAGCCAGGCAATATAATCTTTGTAGGGGCGAACTGGTTTAAGGTGTAAATCTTGACCTTGGCTTAAAGCTTGGTAACAAGATAAGAATTCCTGAAATAATAACGGGCCGCACCAGCCATCCATAAGAATATGATGAGAAGTCCAAACTAATTGATAAGTATTTTCATTAGTTTGAAAAAGTGCCAAACGCATGAGAGATGGTTGAGATAAATTGAAACCGCGATCGCGATCGCTCTGAAGATAAGCTTGCAGTTGTGCTTGTTGTTCTAGTAAAGAATATTCTCGCCAGTCTTGCTGCTCCAATGGGACTGCTACTTGTCGCAAAACTACTTGAAGTGGCTGTTCCTGCTCCTTCCAGACAAAGCCTGTTCTTAAAACTGAGTGTCGTGCAATAATCCTCTGCCAAGCTTGCTCACAAGCTGACGCACTCACATTTCCCTGTAAAGTGCAGATAGACTGTTCAAGATGAATACCTGAATTGGGAGCAAATAAAGTCTCAAATAACATCCCTTGCTGGGTTGGAGACAATGGATAAATAGCTTCAATATTTTTCTTATTCATGGCATTTTTCTCCTAACCTAAACCCATTTCAGCGAGAACTTTTTCTAATTGATTTTCATCAAGCATTACATCAGGAAAGTCTGAAGGAGTATAACCCCCAGCTTCTGGAGATAGACAATGAGCAATGAGTTCACACAGCACTTCCTTAAATTTTTCGGCTAGAGATGTGACTGTAGTTTGACGATGAAGATTTTTGCTATAAGCCCAATCCACTCGTAACTTGCTGTTAGTTATCAAAGCGTTGATTTCTAAAAGATGGCTCCTTAGACCTCGCCGGCTCAGAGTTAATCCGCTAGATTCTTGAGCAAACTTAAACGAAGAAGACTGAGAAAATGTCTGGTCAAACTGACCCAAGTAATTAAAAAGTACTTCAGCTTTGGGGATACTATTCAGCATTTCTGTTATTTTTTGATCATGACTTAAATAGCGCATTACTCCATAACCAATACCTCGATTGGGAATACTTCGCAGTTCTTCTTTGACTATCTTTAAAGCTGTCCCTGGGTCTAAAGCTGCTTCTAAATCGATGTGGACTGGAAAGATATTTGTAAACCAACCAATGGTACGGGATAAATTTACATTATCGAAAATTTCTTCGCGTCCATGACCTTCTAATTCTACTAATAAAGATTGATTTCCAGCCCAATGAACAAAAGTTTGCCCCAGTGCCGTTAACAACACATCATTAATTTGAGTGTTATATGCTTGTGGCACTTTTTTTAAGAGTGCTTGAGTGTCTTGGACATTTAATTCTATTGATACGATATCTTTAGAGTTTTCTGTGTTTTCTCCATTAAGATAATCGATTGGCAGAGCGAACATTTCCTTTTGAGACAAAGTTAACCAGTAATGCTGTTCTGGCGCTAAGGCTTCTGATTTTACATACTCCTGTAAATGATATGACCATTGTTTAAAGGAAGTAGTTTTTGCTGGTAACTCAACAGTTTTGCCTTGACTAAACTGCTGATAAACTGTTTGTAAATCCTCCAGCAAAATTCGCCAAGAAACACCATCTACAGCTAAGTGATGGATAATAATCAATAAACGGCTTGGCTGATGAGTACCCAAATCAAACAATGCTACTTTAATTAAAAGTCCACTGGACAAATCGAAAGTTGCTTGTAATTTGGTAGCTGCTGCTTCTATAGCTGGCTGTTGTTCTCCTGCTGGTAGTGTAGAAAAATCGAATCGTGTCAACGTTACTTCTATTTCCGGTGGTGCTATTACCTGCTGCCAGCCAGACTCGGTTTGCTCAAACCGTAGCCGCAGGGCATCGTGATGGATGTATAAATGCTGTATACTGTGGCTTAACAGATCTGGAGCGATCGCTTGTTGAACTTCCAATAAAACAGCTTGGTTGTAATGGTGCGACTCTGGTAAATTTTGACGGAAAAACCAATGTTGGATGGGTGTTAGAGGTACTAAACCTGTAACAATCTCTTGCTCGGCTTGTGTAGTCTCCTCAGTAGTAAGACAGACCACAGCTAATTCAGCAATATTTTGGTACTGAAATAACTGTTTTGCAGTCAGTCGTAAACCTGCTTGGTTAGCTTTGGCAACTATCTGAATAGTTAAAATTGAATCTCCACCCAACTCAAAGAAGTTGTCTTCAATCCCCACTTGTTCTAAACGCAAAACTTCTGCCCAAATATGGGCTAATTTGATTTCTATTGGGTTACGGGGAGCTATAAACTGTTTGCCTAATTCTGACCTAACGTAATCGGGTGCTGGCAATGCTTTTCTATCTACTTTGCCATTTGGTGTCAGTGGTAGGGTTGCTAACTGCAAAAATGTAGCCGGAATCATATACTGGGGCAAATTCTGTCCGAGGAAGTGGCGCAATTCACTAATTGCAGGTAGAGGTTGTTGTTTTGCCACCCAATAAGCAACTAGTCGCTGTTCTTCAGCAATAACTATAGATGCTTGTACGGCTGGGTGTTGGCTAAGTACCGCTTCAATTTCTCCTAACTCAATTCGGAATCCGCGAATTTTTACTTGGTGATCTACCCGACCAATAATTTCAATATTACCATCACTGCGGTAGCGTACTAAGTCTCCTGTTTTGTAGAGGCGAGAATTAGCTTTTAAGCTAAATGGGTTAGGGATAAATTTTTCAGATGTTAATTGGGGTTGATTGAGATAACCCCGTGCTACACCTGTACCGCCAATATATAATTCACCAGATACACCAATCGGAACTGGTTGCAAGTATCGGTCTAAAACATAAGTTTGAATATTGGCAATAGCCTTTCCAATGGGTATTTCTTTGGTAAAATTTTGTGCTGATAAATCGCAAGTTGTGGCCACTACTGTGGCTTCTGTTGGTCCGTAGCTGTTGACTAGCTTTACTTTTGAATCTACACACTGTTGCCAAGTAGATACTTTATCTGGTAGAGCTTTTTCACCACCAATAATAACTAATCGTAGAGATGGCGGTAAAGTTAATCTGAGTGCAGGTAATTCAGAAGTTAATTGCTGCCAAAAAGCAGTAGGTAAATCTAATACAGTCAGTGATTGTTGTTGACATTCTTCTAAAAAAGTAGGTACTGAATTTAACATTTCATCAGTTCGTAGTACCAAGGTTGCTCCCTGTACTAAACAAGGAAAAATTTCTTCGGCGGCTGCGTCAAAGCTAATTGAGGCAAATTGTAGGATGCGATCGCTGAAACTTATTTCATATTCCTCAATAGCTGCTTGCGTGTAGTTCACCAATGACCTATGTTCAATCATTACCCCTTTGGGTTTACCAGTAGATCCGGATGTATAGATCACATAGGCTAAATTTTCCAGCTTGCTTTGATTAACAGGATTATTTTGCGATCGCTGTGCTATTAACTCTGTATTATTTATACATATAACTTTTGCTTGAGTATTTGGAAGCTTTGCCAAGACAGATTCCTGTGTAAGCAACACTGGCACTTGTGCATCTGATAACATAAAGCCCAAGCGTTCTTGGGGATAATCGGGGTCAAGAGAAACATAAGCACCACCGGCTTTGAGAATCGCTAAAATTCCAATGAGCATTAACGGCGATCGCTCTACACAAATCGCAACTAATAACTCTGGCCTAACACCTAATTTTTGCAAATAATGTGCTAATTGGTTGGCTTGCTGATTTAGTTGGCTATAAGTTAGATATTGCTCTTCAAAGACAACTGCAATAGCATCTGGTGTTTTTTCTACCTGCGCCTCAAACAACTGATGGATGCATTTGTCTTGTGGATATTCAGTTGTAGTATTATTCCATTCTTGTAGTATTTGATATCTTTCTTTATCTGTAACAGGCTGCAAGTCAAGCAGTCGCCCCTGGGGATTAGTAACAATGTTTTCTAGCCAAGATTGGATATGTTCTAAAAATCGCGCAACAGTCGCAGCGCTAAAGCGACGGGTATCATAGCCAATATCTAGTTTTATTTGTGAACCCGGTACTACTGTGAAGGTGAGGGGATAGTTGGTTTTTTCAAAGGAGCGATAATTACTAGAGCCAATGCTTTCCCCTAATTTCCATCTGGCTTGATCTAAGGGAAAGTTATTGAAAACTACAATACTCTCAAATAAAGGTAGACCAGGTAAAATTTCGCTCCAACGCTGAATTTGTGATAGCGCACTGTATTCATACTGACGTGTTTCTATTTGTTCTGTTTGCAGCTGCTTGAACCAATTTAACAGTGAAGCTTCTGGCAATACTTCGACTCGTAGCGGCAAAGTGTTGAGAAATAATCCAGCTATTGATTCTACTCCTGGTAATTCGGGCGGTCTACCAGAAGATGTAGCACCAAAAACTATATCTTGCTCACCACTATAGCGGCTTAATAAAACAGCCCAAACTCCTTGGATGAGGATATTCAATGTTAGCTGATGCCTACGGGCTAAAGACTGTAAGGCATTTGTTAAGGACTGCGATAGAAAGATATGTTGATTGTCAAAATCTTCACCCAGGCTGGGTAGACTATTAGGAATTTGATCTAACATCAACTTTGTTGGCGCAGTAAAGCCTTTAAGTTTTTGCCGCCAAAATGTCTCTGCACCAGCTAAGTTTTGCTGCTGTAGCCAAGTAATGTAGTCTCGAAAGGGCAAGACTGGTGCTAAGTTGATATCTTTACCTTGACATAAAGCTTGGTATATGAGATGAACTTCTTCCCAAAGGATAGACCAAGACCAACCATCTAGTAGGATGTGGTGATGACTGCGAATAAATTGATGGGTGTCGTCAGTTAGTTGAATTAAGGTGAGGCGGAGTAAGGTTGGTTGCGACAGTTCAAAACCACGCTGGCGATCGCTCACTAAAAGTTCTTCTAATTGTGTTTGTTGTTCCTGTGCAGATAAGTCGCGCCAGTCTAGCTGTTCGTAAGGCAATGTCGCTTGGCAATGAACTACTTGATAAGGTTGCTCTAAGCCTTGCCAATAAAAGGCGGTACGCAAAATCGGGTGGCGATCTACGACTTGTTGCCAAGCTTGCCTAAAAGCCGCAACATTAAATTCTCCTTGCAAGGTGCAACTTAATTGCTCAAAATACGTACCCGAATTGGGAGCCGTTAAGGTGTGAAACAGCAAACCTTGCTGCATCGGTGAAAGTTCATAAATATCTTCAATCTTATCTATTTCCATCTTTACCACCTCCAGAAATACGTACTTGAGTCAATAACTTGCTTAAATCTTTTTGGCTAATTTTTACCGCCGAGAAGTCTGAAGGCGTGTAGCCTCCGGCTGTAGATGAGCGACTGTGAGTAATGAGCGACTGGATTGCAGCGATCAATCCTTGCGCTAAATTCTCAATGGTTGAGCGTTGATATATATCGCTATACATCCAATTGATTTGTAGCTGATTGCCACGGATAAATCCGGTGAGTTGAAGTAGGTGTGGTCTAATGGTTTTGGAAGAGCGATCGCTTGTTTCTAAATCCCGTACCAGTTTAAACAAAGAAGATTCCGGCAAACTATCTTCAAACTGACCGAGATAAAGGAAAATTATCTCTGGTTGCGGCAGTCCTTGCATTCTCTGTCTAATTGCCTCATCTTCACTCAGATATCGCAGCAGTCCATAACCAATACCCTCATTGGCAATACCACGGACTTGTTCTTTGACCGCCTGCAAGACTTCGCCTGGGTTTTTCGCATTGCCTAACTCTAAAAGTATCGGAGAAATCGTCGTAAACCAACCCACTGTCCGCGTCAGATCAACGTCTGCAAACACGACATCTCGTCCTTGACCTTCCAGATCAATCAGTAGGGAAGATTCGCCAGTCCAGTTGCTAAATGCTTGTAACAACCCTGTTAGTAATATCTCTTCAATTTTAGTGCGATAAACCTTAGATACTTCTTGCAGTAAAGCTTGGGTTTCTGCCACACTCAAGGCTACGGATACAGTTCTGGCTTGTTCTACTGTATTAGTGCCGTTGGGATTATCTTTAGGTAGAGGGAATATCTGATTTCGGGAAGCTTTCAGCCAGTAATCTACTTCTCGCCCTAACTCTGGCATGCTGGCGTATTTTTTTAATTTTTCTGTCCACTGTTTAAAGGAAGTTGTCTTCGCTGGCAACTGAATCGCCTGACCTTGGCTCAACTGTTGATATGCTGTTTGCAAATCTGTAAGCAAAATCCGCCAAGAAGTCACATCCACCGCTAAATGGTGAACGATTAGCAGTAGGCGAGAAGGCACATTTGCCCCTAAGTTAAACAAAGCTACCCGCAGGAGTGGCCCTGAAGATAAATTCAGGCTGGCTTGTAGTTCATTAGCAGCATCTTCCATTGCAGCTTTCTGTTCTGCGGCTAACAGTGCCGAAAAGTCCCAATATGTTAACGGCACTACTTCATCAGGTTCAGCGTTTACTTGTTCCCAACTGGAATTAGATTGTATAAATCGCAGACGTAGGACATCGTGATGGCTCAGTAAATACCCAAGGGCTTGCTCGAATAAAGACACATCCAGAAGTTGGAGTACCTCTAAAATTACCGATTGGTTCCAGTAATGGGGTTCTGGCTGATTCTGTGCAAAGAACCAATGCTGGATAGGTGCAAGGGGTACGGAACCCGTTACCACACCTTGAATAGCTTGGTTGAGTTGCTGTGTGAGAGCGATCGCTGTTAATTCGGCAATGGTCTGATGTTCAAAAACTTGTTTAGTGACTAGCTTTAAACCAGCTTGGCTGGCACGGGCAATAAACTGTACACCTAAAACAGAATCTCCACCTAACTCAAAGAAGTTATCATGGATACCCACTGGCTCAACACCAAGTAACTGCTGCCAAATCTCAGCGATGGTTTGCTCAACCTGACTTGTAGGTGCAGTGTAGCTAGTAGATAAATTTGGTCGTGAGTGTAGTGTTAGCGATTTTATTGGCTGAGAGTTTTCTAGATTTTTCGGAGATTGACGTTCAATCCATTGCTGGAGTCGAGTTTGTAAATCAACTGTCGAGACAATGACTTGAGTAGCTGTAGGCAACGATAATATTCGTCGCCAAGCTTCACAACCTTCTTGAGGAGTCATAAAGCCTTCCAGCACTGCGGTTGAATCTATTAACCAGTTGTCCCAATTAATACTTAGCCAATGTGTATTATTTATTTTGTTTTGTTGATGAGCAAAGGTATCGATAAAAATGTGTGCAGCTGGATAAGCAGCTTTTCCTAATAATCCTAATACTGATGCCAGGGAAGATATTAAAACACAAAAATCCAGTTTTTTACCCTCTAAAACTTCTTCTAAAACATACAACCCCTGTACTTTCGGGTAAAACTGCTGTTCACATTCTTCTTGGGTGATTGCTTGCACAGTGTTGACTGACTTCACCCCGGCGGCGTGAAGAACTCCGTTGATTTCACCAAATTCTTGCACAGCAATAGTGACGGCTGTTTGCATTTGCTCAAAGGAGGCGACATCAGCACTCATTACCAATACTTGGGAACCTAATGCTTCTATTGCCTGGACTTTGCGAATTTGGCTGCTTGTACTATCCTGTTCATCGTGAGTGTTAAGCCATTTTTGCCACTCTGCTTTTTCAGGCAGACTAGAACGCCCTAGTAGTATGAGTTTTGCTGGTACTGTCTGGGCAATATATTCTGCTAGGACTAAAGCAATGTTTCCCAATCCACCAGTAATTAAGTAGACTCCACCTGCTTTTAAGCCTATGTTCTCTGAGGTAGGTGCATCTAATTTTACTTGTTCAAAAGTCTGTATCCATCTATAACCGCTACGGTAGGAAATTATTGAGTCTGAAGATTGAGTAGTTAACTCGGCTAGAAGTTGACGTGATAGATTGGCAATACTTTGTATAACTACATCAATACTACGGCAAGAAATATTTTGGTATTCTTGGGAAATAACTTTACATATTCCTAAAACTGTAGCTTTTTCTGGGCATAACTGTTCATCACCTGTTACTTCTTGTGCATTGTTGGTGACAGCCAGGATTTGAATTTGATCATTTATCTGCTGATTTCCCAGTGCTTGGGCTAGGAAAAGCAAACTATAAAAACCTAAATCTTGACAGTTGCTAAACCACTCATAAGATGATTGTGCTGGTTGATTAGGTGTTATGCTCCACAAATGAGCGATCGCTTGCGGAATTTGATGGCGATCGCGCAGTTCTGTTACTAAGGCAGTATAATCATCCGGTCGTTTAGGGTTAATGGTATACGCACCATTACCCAGTTTCGTAAACTGCTCGCCCACACTGACTGTAATTACATTCTCACATTGCAGCGCCAGTTGTTGGGCAATCTCTGCACCCACTCCCAAACTATCAATAAAAACTAGCCAACAGGAATGTTGCAAAGATGTTCCAGTCAAAAGAGAGCGTTTCCAAGTGGGAATATAAAACCAGTCGCTAATATTGGGATTTTTCTCTAATCTGCGAGCATTTTCTACCTTTGCTTGTGGCTCAATCCAGTAACGCTGACGTTCAAAAGGATACGTTGGTAAGGGGATGCGTTGAGGGCGATGGTCTTCGACCTTGCTATCTGTAAATTCAGCCCAGTTAACCTGTACTCCTGCTAACCAAAGACGAGAGAGGGTATTGAGTAAAAATGTTACATCAGAAATTTGCTCTTGAGGATGTCGCAGCGAGGTCAGCACAGAAGCTTGCTGTCGCTTGGCTAAGGTGGTTAATACCCATCCTGGCCCCACTTCCAGCAAAATTCGCTCTGGCTCTCGTAGCAACTCGGCTATTCCCTCATTAAATCTAACGGTTTGCCGCAAATGTTTAACCCAGTAGTTAGGATCGGTTGCATCTGTAGCTGTAATCCATGTTCCAGTTACGTTAGAGACAAAAGCCATCTGCGGCGGTTGCAGCTTGACTTTTTTCATCTGTTGTGCAAGGGGTTCCAGAATAGATTCCATCATCTGGGAATGGAAAGCATGGGAGGTATGCAAAAGGCGACAGTCCACTCCTTGCGCTGTCAAACGAGTTTGGAATGCGGCGATCGCATCAATAATACCAGAAACTACACAAAGCGATGGCGCATTACTCGCCGCCAAAGAAAGTTCTGCACTCAGCATTGGTTCTACTTCCTGGGCGGAAAGCGAAACCGAAAGCATTGCCCCTGGTGCGAGTTCTTGCATCAGCCGTCCCCGAATTGCTACCAGCGCCAAGGCAGTTTCTAAGGTAAATACACCAGCCAGAGTTGCAGCAACATACTCACCAATACTATGACCAATCATTGCTTGCGGCTGGATACCCCACGCCATCCACAACTTAGCTAGAGCATATTCAATTACGAACAAGGCAGGTTGCGTCAGGGAAGTTTGCTGGAGTTTTTCTGGTGAAGCGGTGGCTGTCGGATAGAGTATATCTCTCAAGTCGAGTTTTAAATGGGGTTTGAGCAGTTCGCAGCAGTAGTTAACTTGTTCTTGAAAAACCGCTTCTGTTTCGTATAGTTCCCGTCCCATGTTCACATATTGCGCTCCCTGTCCGGGGAACATAAACACGACTGGACGGTTACAGATTTCTGAAAAATTAGTTAAAACTCGTTGTTGTTCTGGCGCTGTTAGTGCTTGTACCGCATCGGGAAGATCACGACACACCAACATCCGACGATGGTTAAAAGCTTTGCGCCCAACTTGCAATGTGTAAGCGACATCAGCCAAGTTAAGATGGGAATTTTGTTGGAGATGTTGAGCGAGATTCTTTGTAGCAGCTTCTAGCGCCGAGTCAGTTTTAGCCGAAAGCACCAATAGCTGATATCCTCTCCCCTGCACCCCTGCACCCCTGCACCCCTGCTTTCTAACAGAAGGTGCTTCTTCTAAAATCACATGAGCATTAGTACCACCAATGCCAAAAGAACTGACTCCCGCACGTCTGGGATACTTATCTGCTTTCCACTCCCTAAGTTGGTGGTTGACATAAAAGGGACTGTTGGCAAAATCAATTTGGGGATTTGGTGCTTGAAAATGCAAACTCGGAGGTATTTGCTTGTGTTGCAGCGCCAAAACTGTTTTGATAAAGCCTGCAATACCAGCGGCTGCATTCAGATGTCCTAAATTAGTCTTGACTGAACCTATACCGCAAAAATTTCGCTTTTGTGTTTGCAGTGAAAAAGCTTGTGTAAGTGCTGCTACTTCAATCGGATCGCCTAAAGCTGTTGCTGTTCCATGCGCTTCTACATAACTAATAGTTTCTGGATGCACACCTGCGATTGCTTGTGCTTCAGCGATGACTTTTGCTTGTCCATCAACACTGGGCGCTGTATAACCAACTTTCAAAGCACCATCGTTATTAATCGCTGAACCTTTAATCACTGCATGGATAAAATCACCATCTGCGATCGCATCTGCTAAACGCTTTAAAACTACAATACCGACACCGTTACCTACAACGGTTCCCTGCGCTTTAGCATCAAAAGCACGACAATGCCCATCAGGAGAATTAATGCTTCCCTGTTGATAAACATATCCAGCTTTTTGTGGTAAAGCTATAGAAACACCACCAGCCAAAGCCATATCACATTCACCCCACAGTAAATTTTGAGAGGCTGTGTGAATGGCAATTAATGAGGTAGAACAAGCCGTTTGAATGGTAACGGCTGGCCCTTGTAAGTTGAGTTTATAAGAAACTCTTGTAGTTAATAAATCCAGATGATTAGTGAACTTTAATTGTTCAAGACTAACTGATTCTAATAATTTAGGATTAGAAAAAAGATTAAATAAAAAGTAAGTATTTAAACTAGTACCAGCATAAATCCCAATTCGACCCTGATAAGCTTCCGCATCATAGCCAGCATTTTCCAGCGCATTCCAAGCAGTTTCCAAAAATAATCGCGCTTGGGGGTCCATCATTTCTGCTTCTCTGGGAGAGTAACCAAAAAAAGCAGCATCAAATAATTCTACATCTTCCAATACTCCCGCAGCTTTGACGTGGTTAGGGTGATTGCCTAGATGTGAATAAATGTGATTTGTCTCTAATTCTGGATCAGAAAAAAAGGAAATTGACTCAACACCGTTGCGGAGATTTTGCCAAAATTTATCTACATTATTAGCCCCAGGAAATCGGCAATCCATACCGATAATAGCTATATCGTTTAAATTCGCTGAACCGTCACTATTAACCATAACTATTCTCTCATTAATTTTTGAGACTTTGCGTGAGCCTTAAAATAATTTTCTGCGATTCATCAATTGTTGACGCATGGTTACTCGATTTTTGGTCTCATCTGAAAAAGTCTGTTCACTATCTCCTTGATTAATATAATTGGCGAGATAATGTATAGTAGGATTTTTAAAAATATCTGTTACTGGAATGGTACGGTTAAATACAGATTGTAATTTACTAGTAAGTTTAATTATCAGTAATGAATGTCCACCTAAATCGAAAAAATTATCATAAATTCCCACCTTTTCTATCTGAAGAATTTCTTGCCAAATTTGAGCAATGATTCTTTCTACCTCATTTTGTGGGGGAGTATAATCAACTTCTAATTCTGGACGTATTTTATCAGGAGCAGGTAACGCTTTTCGGTCTATTTTACCATTAGAGCTTAATGGTAAAGCCTTCAGTTGTATAAAGTTTGAAGGCATCATAAATTCAGAAAGCTGTTGTTTCAAAAAGTTGCGTAGTTCCTGCAAATCTATTTTTGATTGTTGCTGAGGAACAATATAAGCTACTAGTCGCTTTTGACTAGGTTCATCTTCCCGCGCCAATACTACAACCTCTTTTACTTGTTGATATTGGCGCAATACTGATTCTATTTCTCCTAACTCAATGCGGAAACCGTGTAGTTTAACTTGGTCATCAATTCGACCGATAAATTCGATATTTCCATCATGGTGATAACGTGCTAAGTCGCCTGTTTTATAAAGCCTGGCTGTGGGATTTTCACTAAAGGGATGATGAATAAATTTTTCGGCTGTGATTTCTGGTTGGTTGAGATATCCTCTCGCTACACTGTCACCACCAATGTAAATTTCACCCAGTACGCCTATGGGTACGGGTTGTAAATAGGCATCTAATAAATAAATCTCAGTATTTGCAAGAGGACAACCGAGGGGAACTGTTTCTGATGTGAAACTACTGGGTACTTCTACTGCATAGGTGAGTACGCCGACAGTAGCTTCTGTCGGTCCGTAATGGTTAATAACTTGACACTGTGGTGCGTGCTGTTGTACTTGCTTAATCAAGTTCCAGCTACAAGCTTCACCGCCCAGAATTAAGCGCTGGCGGGGGATAATTTGCTTGCCGTATTCAGAGGCTAGGAGTGCAGATAGGTGAGAAGGAACTATCTTTAAACAGTCTATGGCATTGCGATCGCAATATTCAGCAAATGCAACTGGATCAGTAGCGCATTCCTCTACAATGATATGCAAGCATCCACCTGTACACAATGCTGAAAAAATTGCTGTGTTACCTAAGTCTGCGGCGAAGGTGGAAACAGTGGCAAAACTGGCAGCAACTGGTAAATCGAGTTTTTCTAAAATACCATTAACATAATTGACTATTTGCCGATGTTCAACTGCAACTCCTTTGGGTTGACCTGTTGAACCAGAGGTGTAGATAACATAAGCTAAGTTTTCTGGGCTAACAGGCTTAAGAATGTTGCCTTGAGGCGAATCGCTTATAGCTGCGTCAATAACAACTACCTGCACCTGGAAATTCATTTTTTCTACAAGGCGCTTTTGAGTTAACAACACTGATACTTGAGCATCCTGCAATCTGAAGGCTAATGCTGCTTCAGGTAAAGAAGGTTCCAGAGGTAAGTATGCTGCACCTGCTTTCAGAATACCCAGGATAGCAACCATCATATCTAAGGAACGTTCAACGCAAAGTGCAACAACAGTTTCCGGTTTAACTCCTAATGATGCCAAATGATGAGCTAAGTTGTTAGCTTTGGCATTTAGCTCTTGATAGGTTAAATGTTGATTGCCAAAAACGACTGCAACGTTATTTGGTGTTTTATTTGCCTGTGCTTCAATCCAGTGATGAATACAATGATATGGATGAGGAAAGGTTTTGGTATTTTTAAATTCTACTAGTAGTTGCTGGCGTTCTTGTGAAGACAGGATTTCTAGTTGAGCAATTGGAGTCTCTGGATTGTTAATTACACTGATTAACAAAGTCTGAAAATGTGCTGCTAATCGTTCAATATCTTTTGGCTCAAATAAGCTGGCATCATAATATAATTCTGCTGCAAGTGAATCACCTTGATGCCAGCATAATAATTTTATTTTGAAGCGTTCAATACAGCTATAGATTTTTTGAATCGAGAAAGATATGTTAGTAGCAAAATACTTACTAGGCTGGGATACAAATTCAAAAGCAAAAGGTAAAAATGATGATTCATAACCATCTTTATTTTCAGCGAAAAAATCTTCTGAATCAAAAAAATCTTGCCATTGATAAAGTTCATTTAATTGTTTATCTAACTGCTTTAATATATCAAAAAGTATATTATCCTCTTGTGGCTGAATACGGATTGGTAAATATTTACCTAATAAACCCACTGCTGGTTGTAATTCTTGGTAATTTCTTCCATCACAACACAAAGCTAAAACTGCTTCAGATTTGTTAGTCAAACGCCACAGGAGAATTTGCCAACAAGCCATTAAAACTGTCGAGATATCAACAGTATATTTTTGTGCGATCGCAGCAATCTTATTTGTGATAGCAGAATCAAAGTTAATGCTGATAACTTTGGGTTCAAACTTTGGCTTTTGATTAACTTTTTTTTCGTTTGGTAATTTATCTATAAGAGAATTAGACACTTTTTGATTGAGCCAATACTCTTTTGCTATTTCCGCTTCTTGTCCAATTAATAACTCATTTTGCCAAGCAGCAATATCTGCATATTGTAAAGGTATATCTTCTAGCTCGTGTTCCTGCAAATAAGTATCATAAGTGACACTAATATCATGCAAAAGATGATGCAGGGATATTCTATCTGCACAAATAGTTGAGATTGCTATAAGTAAAAGGTATTGATTTTCAGATTTTTTAATTACATCAATCTGGCTAGTAAAACCTTCTTTTAAATCAAAACATAATTTATTATTATATTGAAATAATGCCTCAATATTTATTTGTTGTATTTCTGTATTTAAATTATGCAAATCATAATAGTTAAACTTTATAGACGCTTCCTCTCCAATGACTTGTAAAGGAACTGCCATTTCCGCCAATGTAGGAAAATTGGTACGTAAAATTTCATATTTAGCCCAAACATTATGTATGGCTTTTTCTAAAATTGAATGTTCAATGTTTCCCTCTATTAAAACTGCACACTGAACCCGATATGGCTGATGGCTTGCTTCTTGCTGTAATAACCATAAGCGTTTTTGCTGAGGTGAAATTTGAAAGCCTTCTATTGATAGAGCTTGCATAATTATTCGATGTACTTAGATATATTTCAATTATTGACCTGTATAAGGTTCGGCCATACCTACCAAAACTTTTCTCGCGCCTGTAAATGGCTTACGCCCATGAGCAGCTAGCATATTATCTAGCAGTAAAATATCCCCTTCTTGCCAAGAGAATGTTACTGTTTCTTGCTCATAATTTTGTTGAATTTCTTCTAACATTGATGATTCAATTTCTGAACCATCTCCATAATAAGCATTGCGTGGTAATTCCTCGGCCTTTAGTATAGTAAGTAAAGATTGGCGGACTTCAGCTTTTAAGCTTGAGATATGAAATAAATGTGCTTGATTAAACCAAATTGAATCACCAGTTCGAGGATGGGTAGCAACAGCTTGACAAACTTGGCTAGTTCTAAGTCTATTTCCGTCTAACCATGTAAACTCAATACCAGCAGATTGGCAATAAGTTTCGACTTCGGCTTTATCGTTAGTTTGAAATACAGTTTCCCAAGATAAATCAATCCCTTGTCCGTAATTACGGACATACATAATCTTTTTTTGAATCAATTGCTCTTTGATTTTTGGATCTATACGTTGAAATACTTTACGGCTATCAGCAATTGGTGTTTCTCCACCTTGCTCTGCTGCCTTTACACAAAAGAAGGCAATTTTCATTGGCCAATTAAGAGAATAGGCCATTTCATTATGTAAAGGAATTGATTGATCAGGAGGATATTCTGTTGATGTGTATATCTTACCATCAACTTGACTGCGCGAAGTTGAACGATAAGAATATTCAATTAATTCTCCTGCTACAACCTGCATGAAATTGGCAAATTCGCTATGGGTATTAATTTGGAAATTGCGAAACAGTAACCCACCATATTGAATTAATTGTTTTTCTATCCAATCACGATTACTGCTTGCCCAACTGACTAAATTAACGCCATCGATAGCAGGTTGAATAACGAGAGGTAGATGTTGATCTGACTCTAATAAATTGGTTTTCACCAAATTTACTGAAGAGACTGTGATTGATTTTCTTGTGAATGATTTTAGATTCATTGTTTTGTATCTAATTATGCTTCAATTTCACCAGCGATCGCCTTGCGTTCAATTTTGCCTAACTTCTGAATTCGGGCTTGTTGTAATTCTTGATTTTGGCTCATTTGCTGTTGTTTTTCTGCTACTTGTAATAGTTTTACTAACTGGTCGAGTGGCAGATTGGGTTGTTCCACAACTATTGTTAGTAGTGCTTCTAAAACAACTGACATACGAGCAATAGTAGTAGCTTGAAATAAATCAGTTTTATATTCAAAAAAGCCTTGTAATCCCTCTAATGTTTCTGTTAATTGCAGCTTTAAATCATGGCGAACCATGCCACTTTCACTTTCTAAAATACTCAGGTTAAGCCCCTCTAATTCCAGAATTGATTTTGGCGCGTTTTGTAGGACAAACCATACTTGAAATAGTGGTGAATGATTTAAATTGCGCTCCGGTTGTAGTTCGGCTACTAATTTCTCGAATGGTAAATCTTGGTGAGCGTAAGCTCCTAAAGCTGTTTCTCTGACTTGTTGTAGTAACTTTTGAAAGCTGGGGTTATGAGCAAGATTAGTGCGTAATAATAGAGTGTTGACAAAAAAGCCAATTAATCCTTCTAATTCACTGCGGTTACGGTTAGCAATTGGGGAACCAACAAGGATATCTTCTTGATTGGTATAGTAATAAAGCAAGGTGTTAAAAGCAGTCAACAGGGTCATAAATAAAGTGACACCTTCTCGCTGACTGAGAGATTTGAGATTATGAGATAGTGTAGAAGAAAGAGTGAACGAGTGTTTTTCTCCTAAAGAAGTTTGTAATTGGGTACGCGGTTTATCTGTGGGTAATTCTAAGATTGTTTTGGCATTTTCTAACTGTTGTTTCCAGTAGGTTAATTGAGTTGAAAGTCTTTCTTCTTGTAAATATTTTTGTAGCCATACTGCATAATCCGCATATTGAATTAGTAACTGCGGTAGCAGAGAAGGTTTACCAGTTACAAAAGCTTCGTAAAGTGCTGACACCTCGCTGATAAACACTCCTGCTGACCAAGCATCAGAGATAATATGGTGCATTGTGACTAACAAGATGTGTTCTTCTTGAGTGAGACGCAAAAGCACCAATCGCAGCAACGGTACTTGTGATAAATCAAATGGCTGCTGGGCATTTTCTGCTTCTAGCCTTTGCACTTCTTGTTCTATTTCAATTATTTGTAAATGCTGTAAATCTACGATTGGTACAGGTATTCTCAATTCAGAAATAATCTTCTGAATTGGTCGCCCCTCAACAATTGCAAAGCACGTCCGTAAAACTTCATGTCGCCGGACAATTTCGTTAATGCTTTCCTCTAGTGCTGCTACGTTCAGTGTCCCTTGCAGCTGCACCAAGTCAGAGCCATTGTAGGCTGTTGAGTCGGGGTCTAATTGATGAAGGAACCACAATCTTTGTTGAGAAAAAGACAGTGGTAATTCTTGATTTCGGTCAACAGGTTCTAAAGAAGGGACTGAATTTGATTCAAGTTTAGCCTTTATTAGCATCTCTATATGTTTGGCAAGTTCAGCTACTGTGGGTGATGCAAATAAATCACGTAGTGGTATTTCTAACCCAAAAGCTTTTCGTACTTGGGAAATTACCTGCGTAGCTAATAAAGAATGTCCACCTAAATCAAAAAAGTTGTCGTGAATACCTAGTTGTTCTATTCCCAGAATTTTTATCCAAATTCCTGCCAAAATTTCCTCAGTAGGGTTACGAGGAGCAACAAATGTTTGTTTTAATTCAGGGCGAGTTTGCTCTGGTGTGGGTAATGCCCTACGGTCTACTTTGCCATTAGGTGTTAACGGTAAACTATCTAGCAGCATAAAGGTAGAAGGAATCATGTATTCTGGCAAGTGTTGCTGTAGGTAATTTCGTAGTTCATTAATAGAATGTGCAGTGTTTTGATGAAAAACGACATAAGCCACAAGAGATTGATTTTCCTGCACGACAACAGCTTCCCGCACAGCCAGATGTTGGCACAATACTGTTTCAATCTCTCCCAACTCAATCCGAAAACCTCGGATTTTCACTTGATGATCTATTCTTCCTAAATATTCAATGTTGCCATCTGGTAAATATCGAGCTAAATCTCCAGTTTTGTAAAGGCGACTTTCTGGTTGATTACTAAAAGGATTGGGAATAAATTTTTCATCTGTCAAATCTGGGCGATTTAAATATCCTCTAGCTACTCCAACCCCACCAATATGCAATTCTCCAGAAACACCAATAGGTACTGGTTGCAGATGAGAATCTAATAAATAAATTTGGGTGTTGGCGATGGGGCGACCAATTGGAACTATGGATTTATCACTTTCTTCTTGACACTTCCAGAAGGTAACATCAATCGCGGCTTCTGTGGGGCCATAAAGATTATGTAGTTCGGCATCTAAAATATCAAAAAAGCGTTGCTGAAGTGCAAAAGGTAAAGCTTCACCGCTACAAATAAACCGCGTGAGAGATTTTATTTTTTCTACTCCCGGTGTTTCTAAGAACACTTGAAGCATTGAAGGTACAAAATGCAGAGTCGTAATACTTTTTTCAGCAATTAAGTTGACTAAATATACGCTATCTTTATGTCCTTCTGGTTTTGCAATTACCAGACGAGCGCCTGTGATGAGAGTCCAGAAAAATTCCCATACTGATACATCAAAACTAAAAGGAGTTTTCTGAAGTACAGTATCAATTGCTGTTAGTTGATAGGCTTGTTGCATCCAGAGGAGACGATTACAAATCCCCTGGTGCGTGTTCATTGCTCCTTTTGGTTTTCCTGTAGAACCAGAAGTATAAATGATGTAAGCCAAATTATCAGATGTGATTTTGGTATTTGGGTTATCTTTACTGTATTGTGCTATGTTTTCCCAATCAGTATCTAAGCAGATAGCTTGGCCTTGATATGTTGGCAGTTTGGTTAATATTTCTTGCTGTGTTAATAATAGTGGCGCTTGAGAATCTTCTAAAAGGAAGACTAAACGCTCTAGAGGATAACTAGGATCTATTGGAACATAAACACCACCAGCTTTTAATATTCCCAACAATCCTACTACCATTTCTAAGGAGCGTTCTAGACAAATGCAAACACGCTCCTCTGCTTTGACTCCAAATAGCTGTAAGTAATGTGCTAATTGATTGGCACGATTATTTAATTCTCGATAAGTAAGTTTTTCATCCGCAAAGACTACTGCAATAGCATCAGGTGTCTTTTCTACCTGTTCTTCAATCAAATGATGCAGGCATTGTTCAAGCTGTCCATGAGATATTTTTAAGGTGTTTTGATTAAATTCTACTAATAACTGATGTTGCTCAGTGGGTGTTAATAATGGCAACTTATAAATAGAGCGATGTGCTTCGCCCCGCTGGAAGCTATCGCAATTAGCAACTATACTCTCTAATAAAGTTTGAAAATGTCCCACCATCCTGTTAATGGTGTCAGCATGGAACAACTCGTTGTTGTATTCCAAAAATCCGATTAGCCCTTGCTTGGTATCTTCTACATACAATGTCAAATCAAACTTAGCAGTCCCGTTGTCTATCATTAAAGGAGCCAACGTTAAATTCGGCAGTTGTAGGGCTAACATTGGCGCATCTTGGAAGACAAACATAACCTGAAATAAAGGAGTGTGACTTAATGTCCGTTCCGGTTGTAGTTCTTGTACTAGCTGTTCAAAGGGAAAGTCTTGATGAGTGTAGGCTGCTAAGGCTGTGTCACGCACTCGTTTCACCAACTCTCTAAAACTTGGTTCTCCAGATACATCAGTGCGGAGAACTAAAGTGTTAACAAAGCATCCGAGTAAATTTTCAATTTCGCTGTGAGTGCGATTAGCAACGGGAGTCCCAACTAATAAGTCTGTCTGTCCTGTGTAACGGTAAAGCAAGGTTTTAAATGCTGCAAGCAGTACCATAAACAGGGTAACGCCTTCCTGTTGACTTAAAGACTTGAGTGCATCTGCGATCGCTTGTGGAATTATAATAGTTGCACGCGCACCTTGGAAGCTTTGTTGTGCAGGACGGGGATAATCTGTTGGTAAGTTGAGAATTGGCGGCGCATCTTTGAGTTGCTGCTTCCAGTATGTCAGCTGGTGCGATTTATCATTTAAATATTGTCTTTGCCACAGTGCAAAGTCTGCATACTGAATTGGTAATTCTGGCAATGTTGCTAGATTATCCTGACAGAAACCTTGATATAGTGTTGCTAACTCTCGATAAAAGATTTGCCATGACCAACCATCAGAAATAATGTGATGCTTAGTGAGTAAGAGAAGATATTCTTGCTCACTCAGACGAATTAGCATACCTCGAAACAGTGGCGCTTGGCTCAGGTCAAAAGGTTGACGGGCATTTTCTGTGACAATCTGGTCTACTTTTGCTTCTGAATATATTGGTAATTCTATAGTTGTCAGCGTAAATGTGAGGTTGGGAGCAATTACTTGTAAAGTTTGCTCATCTATAATCTGAAAGCTAGTGCGGAGAATTTCATGCCTTTTAATAATTTCATTAATACTTTTTTCTAAAGCTAGAGTGTTGAGAATACCTGTAAGACGCAATAGACTAGATTCATTATATAAAGGTGTATCTGGCTGTAGCTGATGAAGCAGCCACAACCTCTCTTGACTTAATGATAAATATAAAATATCTGATGCTGTTCTTTGAGAAATTGATGTTGATTTTTTAACTTGTAAGTTTTTCTGTTTTAGCCGCATTTCAAACAATGCTCTTTGTTCGGGAGATAAGGCAGCAATTCTTTCATTAATATCTTTCACAACTAATCACCCAAATAAACTTAAAGTTGAATATTTACTTGTGTCTTTTCTTAGCTGATAGTTTTGCTTAAAGTCTGTTAGCTTATTTAAGCTTGTCATCACTGTATCAAACTCTAGACCAAAATCAACGAGACAAGCTATTTCATCTACGCCAATTTCTTTCAGACGTGCAATTGTTTGACGACAACTTTCTGGCGTACCAATTAGCACTCTTCCTTGTTGAAAATATCGCTCAAAAGCAAATTCTAAAAGTTGTTGTCTGTCTTCTTCTGTAAAGCTTTCGGGATTGAATTGAAAATTAATGCGTTTAGCTAAGTTTTCAACTAAGCCAAAATGAGTTTTGAGATAATTACAAAAAGGCTGCTTTACTTGTTGCTTCACTAATTGTTCATTATCTTCTATATAAGTATGCATCATCAAAGACACTTTACAACTTTTTGGATCATGGCCATGCTGATCCAAAGTACGACGATAAAGAGAGATTTGTTGAGCTAAATCATCAATAGTGGCATACAACAAAGAGGTTAAAACATTAGCACCTATTTTACCTGCACCAATAAACGTACTGTCAGCTTGGCAAGTAATCCATATAGGTACTTGAGATTGTAGTGGACGGGGAAATGTTTTTATCTGAACTTTATTGCCTGAGCCATTAACAAATTCAATTTCTTCACCGTGCCAAAGTTTTTGTAAAACTTCGATGTCACGCCACATAACTTCTTTACGTTCAGCGTAATTTTCTGGACGTAATAAAAAATCATCGGCGTGCCAACCCGGTGCAAAAGAAAGTCCAACTCTACCACCAGATAAATTATCAACTACAGCCCATTCTTCGGCTACTCTGACAGGATGTTGTAATGGCATTACAATACTACCTGATCTGAGTTGAATTTTCTCTGTCACCATTGCTAAAGCTGCACTAATTACCGAGGGATTTGGATATAAACCCCCAAAAGGATGAAAATGGCGTTCGGGAGTCCATACTGCTGTGAAACCGTTTTTATCGGCAAGTTTAGCTGTTTCTATCAAGAGTTTATATTTCTCTGATTCGGTTGTTGAGCCATCGCCGGAAAAGTAGAGGATGCTGAATTCCATATTTTTATGAAAGTTTCGCGCATAGACGCGTAGCGGCTTCCCGCAGGGTAGGAGTATAGACGCAAAGAAGGAGATACAAAATTAAAGTTGATTTAACTAACTGGTGATTGTTGGACTATTTGTCTTTGGAGTTCTTCAATGGATAGGTTTTCTACTTCTGCTAATAGTTTTGCGATTTCATCAAGGTCTTCTGATTGTGGTTGTTTTTCGACGATGACATTAGCTAATTCGCTAACTGTTGGCGCATCAAAGAGAAGGGTACGTAGTGGTAATTCGACTTGAAAAGCTTCTCGGAGACGAGAAATAGTTTGGACTGCCAGTAAAGAATGTCCACCTAATTCAAAGAAGTTATCATAAATCCCTACTTTTTCAATTCCAATGAGTTCTTCCCAGATATTGGCAATAGTTTTTTCAATTTTATTGCTAGGAGCTGCATAAGTATTTTCTTGCAGAGTACGTGAATGTCTACTTGCAGATATTTGACAAGAATTTATTGGCTTTTGAGCTAATGATAAAGCTAATTGATTGAGTTGCTCAATTCCTACCTGTAAATCTTGCGTAGAAACTATAACTTGAGGTAAAGAGGTTGCCAAAATCCGGCTAAAACAATCCGTTCCTTCTGCTGGCAGAATAGCATTTTTTAAACTTTCTTCACGCCAGTTTTTGATTTCATCAGGAACAATAGTATTAACAGCCATGCCAACTTGTTGCCAAGCATCCCAATTAATCGCAATTGTAAATCGATTATTTTTTGCTGTATTCCAATGAGCAAAGGCATCCAAAAAGGTATTTGCAGCACAATAATCTACCTGTCCAAATCCTCCTTCAATTGCACTTAAGGATGAGCAAAGTACTAAGAAGTCTAAATTGATGTTTTTCAGAACATTATTTAGAGTTAGTGTTCCTTGAATTTTGGGTGCAAAAACTCTTTCGGCAATTTCTGGTGTTTTGAGTTGAATCATCCCAGCACCAGCAACACCAGCAGTATGGATGACACCGTTAATTGTACCAAAGCGTTCTAAAGATTGCGCGATCGCACTCTGCATCTGTTCATAATTAGTAACATCAGCAGCTAGTACCAATACTTCTGCACCTAATGCTTCTAATTGTTTGATTTTGTCGTTTTCAGATGGCAGAGAACGTCCTAATAAAACGAGTTTGGCTTGTACAGTTTTAGCCAAATATTCAGCCAAAACTAAGCCAATACCTCCCATACCGCCTGTAATTAGGTATACTCCACCTTTTTGCAACCGAATTTTATCTTCGGTAGCGGCTTCTAATGAAATCGGCTCAAATGTTTGTACCCAGCGGTAATTATTCCGATAGGCAATTATTGAATCTTCTGATTTTGCTGTTAATTCTGCCAATAACTGCTCTATAAAATCTTCGCTTGTTGATGTAGGCAGTAAAATATCAACCAGACGGCAACTGATATTGGGATATTCTTGAGGAATTACTTTACAAGCACCCGATATGGTTGTTTTTTCAGGATATAATTCTTCATTTCCTGTGATATCGTGCAGATAATTAGCAATAGCAAAAAGTTGAATCGCATCACTTATCTGTTGTTGTCCAATCGCTTGTGCTAGGTAAACAAGACTATAGAAACCTAAATTTTGGGTTGTTTCCCAAGATAAAGTTTGTGATTGGGTAAGACTCCATAAGTGGGTAATTGTATTGGGAGTTTTTTCTTGTTCCCGTAACTGTTGTAGTAAGTTCTGATAATCATCCGCTTGAGCCGGATTGATAGCGTATGTATTGCTATCAAGTTGATCAAATTTTTTCCCTATCTTAACAGTAATTACATCTTGCCCAAGTTGTTGTAATCGTTGAGCAAGTTGTGAACCTACGCCATATTCATCTACAAAAATTAGAGAATAACCAGAGGTAATATCTTTTGTTTTGACGAGGGGGACTCGTTTCCAAGAAGGAATATAAAACCAGTCACTAATGTTAGGCTTCTTACCCTGCTTGCTGTCAACTTGATCAACTACTTGAGTTTGTATTTCTGGTTCAATCCAATAACGCTGACGTTCAAACGGATAAGTTGGTAAAGGTACGCGGTAACGCGGTTCATGGGTATAAAAACTAGACCAATTTATCTCAACTCCTGCTAACCACAACCGCCCTAAAATGTTGAGTAAGAAATTAACATCTGATTTTTCTTCCTGGGGATGACGTAAAGAAGGTAATACAACTTGTCCGGCTGCTTGTTGGGTGTGTTGTTTGACAAGAGTACACAAAGTTCTTCCTGGCCCTACTTCTAAGAGTATGCGATCGCTTGGGGCGCAGCGTAGCTGTTCGCTTTCTTGCAGCAAAACTGATAAACCATCTGAAAACTGTACTGTTTGACGTAAATGCTGCGCCCAATAATCTGGAGATGTTGCTTCTGGCGCTGAAATCCAAGTACCCGTCAAATTAGAAATAAAGGGAATTTGAGGAGGATTAAGTTTGACTTTTTTCAGTTCCGCTATAAATGGTTCTAACATTGCTTCCATCATTTGGGAGTGAAAAGCATGGGAAGTATGCAAACTGCGACACTCTATACCCTTACCTGTTAGTTTTTCAGCAATCTTGTCTACTGCGTCATAGCTTCCAGAAACCACACACAAGGAAGGTGCATTACTAGCAGCTAAAGCTAAATCTTCGTTGAGGAAAGTTTTAACCTCTGCTGCTGATGCGGAAACAGAAAGCATTGCACCCGTAGACATTTGCTGCATCAGTCGCCCACGCACAGCAACCAAAGTTAACGCATCTTCCAACGACATCACACCAGCAAGACAAGCGGCTACATATTCCCCAATACTGTGGCCAATCATCGCTTGCGGCAAGATACCCCAAGACATCCACAGTTGAGCCAAAGCATACTCAATTACAAACAATACTGGTTGTGCTAAAGATGTCTGCTTGAGTTGTTCTGCTACTTGTTTTTCAGACTCGTGTGGATAAATAACTGAACGTAAATCTAACCCTAAATGCGGTTTGAGTAGCAAACAACAATGATCCACCTGTTCGCGGAATATAGGCTCAGTCTGGTAAAGTTGTTTACCCATTCCCACATACTGAACACCCTGTCCAGGAAACATGAAGGTAATAGAGCGTTGAGTTGGTTCCTCAAAGTGAGTTAATACTTGTTGAGGATCTATACTTTCTAAGGCGTTTATTGCTTCTTGGGTACTTTGGCAAACCACAACACGACGATAATTAAATACCCCACGCCCTATTTGCAATGTGTAAGCTACATTTGCCAAATTCAACTCAGGATATAGTCTGAGGTGTTGAGCAAGATTCTTAGTAGCAGTTTCTAAAGCCGAATCAGTTTTAGCTGAAAGTACTAATAACTGATAATCTCTCTTTTGCTTCTCCACTCTCGTCACAGAAGGAGCTTCTTCTAGAATGACATGAGCATTAGTCCCACCAATACCTAGAGAACTAACTCCAGCGCGACGCGGTGTAGAAGTTATATTCCATTGAGTCAGTTTGGTATTGACGTAGAAAGGACTATTAGCAAAATCAATTTCTGGATTAGGCTGCTCAAAATTTAAGCTAGGAGGAATTAACTTATGTTGTAAAGCCAAAGCGGTTTTAATTAAGCCTGTAACCCCAGCAGCAGCGTCTAAATGTCCAATATTGGTTTTGATAGAACCAATCGCACAAAAACCTGTTTTCTCAGTTTCAGCCCGAAAAACATTTGTCAACGCAGCGATTTCTATAGGATCGCCTAAAGCAGTTCCTGTTCCATGAGTTTCGATATAGCTGATTGTCTCAGGTTCAACGTCAGCCAGGGCTATTGCTTCGGCGATCGCTTCTGCTTGTCCGTTGACGCTGGGTGCAGTGTAGCCGACTTTACTAGAACCATCGTTATTGATAGCACTACCTTTAATTACAGCATAGATATGATCACCGTCTGCGATCGCATCCGATAACCGCTTTAACAGCGTCACTCCCACGCCATTACCAATAATTGTGCCTTTTGCTTTGGCATCAAAGGCGCGACAATGACCATCAGGTGATAAAATTCCTCCTTCTTGATGTAAATACCCTGTTTTTTGGGGTACACGGATTGAAGCCCCACCAGTCAAAGCCATATCACATTGATAATTGAGTAAGTTTTGGCAAGCCAAAGCTGTGGCTACTAAAGAAGTAGAACAAGCGGTTTGTATTGTGAGACTCGGCCCAGTCAGATTTAATTTGTAAGAAACGCGAGTAGACAGAAAATCTTTATCATTACCAATTAGCTTTTGAAAACTATGCGCTGAACCAATTTGGTCAATATTTAACTTAAATGGCAAATAGTTATTTAAACTAGCACCTGCATAAACTCCAATCCGGCTTTCGCATCTTTGAGCGTCATAACCAGCATTTTCTAAAGCTTCCCAAGCACATTCTAAAAATAACCGATGTTGGGGATCAGTCATCTTTGCTTCTTTGGGATTAAACCCAAAGAAACCAGCATCGAATAAATCAATGTCTTCTAATACTGCACCCGCTTTTATATAGTTAGGATTATTGAGTAATGATGGATCTACCCCAGCAGCAATTAACTCTTCATCACTAAATCGAGAAATTGCCTCAACTCCATCACATAAATTCTGCCAAAACTCCGCAATATTTTTAGTTCCAGGGAAACGCCCAGACATACCAATAATGGCAATATGCTCCATTACATTTTCATCATTTTTATCCAAAATCATTAATATTCCACCTTGATTATTTTAGTAATATTTATTACCCATTATTGAGTGAAATTTGATAGTGCGATCGTCATGATTTCTCCAACATCAGCAGAAAATACTGCTGATGCGGTAAATTTATTGATGATAGGTTAAAAAATTTTTACTTTATAACTGCCGAAAACATTTCACTTTCACTCAATTTGATGTTTTTTAGGTCAAGCCTAAATGTAAGTTTGCGTAGTGAAAATTTTCCTTTCAGTATCGGTCAATGCTGGGCGACCATGTAAAAACTTGGTATTATCAATCATTGCTAAATCACCAGTTTTCCAGGGTATTGCTTCAGTAAATTTATCCAGAACAGCTTTGATTTCTTCGATAACCTCATCAGGTATTGATGAACCATCCTCTAAAGAAACTCTTTGCCTTTGATACTCGTACATGATGGAGTTAGCAAATGCTTGTTTGCCATCATATTTTGTTTTACGCACGGCTGAACAAGTATACTCCATATAAATAGATTGGTCTTCCTCAATCCGGTAAGTAATTCCTTGAAGATTGTCCAGCATTTGCTTAAGGACAGTGATAGTACTGCCTTCTCCTACGAAGGACTGCCACTCCTCAACAGAAACATTGCGCCAATACTTAACCTTTTTGGCAAAAAATAGTTGTTTTGTCGGCTCACTCAACTCTTCCCAAATTTTTACAGCATTCCAAAATAATGTTTCACCACCCTTTATTGCAGGCACGTCACAACAAAACCAAATCACATCAGATATAAAAGGAGTGCTGCCGTTTTCACAGTGAGGCGCAATGTGATGTGTTCCTCCATCTGCAAGCTGAATTAACCAACCATTAAGGGAACCAAGATTGTCTTTAGTTGGATCGATGACGAATCCAGAACTCAATTTTTCTGCAAACGTTTTCATTTGCTCATAAGTTACTCCAAATCCTTGAAAAAGGATAAGACCGCATGACTTGAATAACTCTAAAACTTCTTGAAATGGCAATCCCATAATATTGCTATATTCAATATTATAAATTGTCTGAGCAGTGCTATTTCCAAATGCTTCAATTCTCATCATTTAATACCTTTTCACTGAATAACTGACAGGCACAAATAACTACAACACGATTGGTATTCTACATAAGTAATTTGGGAATGGTTGATAAAATCATTTATTTTGCAACTTTGCTATTTTCATGACTTCAAATTAATATTATTAGAGCTTGTAGAGTTAAGATTAATGGTTTCTAAACTGTATCCTTCATGCTCTACCTATGGCTTTGTCAATAGTTTCTTTTGACGGTGACGTGAATCTCTTTGCATCTTAGCCCGGTCACGTATTGACTCCAAAGAATAAACAGTCTCTGCTTTTGTACCTAAATATTGAGCGAGCGACTTAATAGTGGGATTTTGAAACATTTCTACAACTGATAAATCCTGTTTCAATGTTTCTCTGATTTGGTTGTTTACCTGTACCACTAGTAAAGAATGTCCACCAAGGTCAAAGAAATTATCATGAATACCTACTTTTTCTATCTGTAGTACCTGTTTCCAAACTTTAGCTATTGTTTTTTCAACCTCAGATTGAGGAGCTTGGTAATTAGTTGCCAACTCTGGACGCAAGTTCTCCGGTGCAGGTAAAGCACGACGGTCTACTTTTCCATTCGAGATAAGAGGTAATGCTTCTAAAACTACAAAGGCAGAAGGAATCATATATTCAGGCAGTTTTCCCTTCAAAAAATACCTTAATTCATTCAGGCAAAGGGCTGACTTTTGATCAGGAATTATGTATGCAACCAACCGCCGATGATTTGCTATGTCTTCCCTTACTAAAACCACCGTTTCTCTGACTCTTGGGTATTGGCTCAGTGTTGTCTCAATCTCTCCCAACTCAATGCGGAAGCCGCGAATCTTCACCTGGTTATCAATCCGACCAAGGTATTCTAATTCACCATTAGGTAAATATCGTGCCAAATCTCCAGAACGATAAAGACGTGTTCCTAGTGCAAATGAGTGAGAAATAAATCTCTGCTGTGTAAGTTCTGGACGATTGAGATAACCTCGTGCCAAACCTGTACCACCAATGTACATTTCACCCGGAACTCCCATTGGTACAAGTTGCTGATGTTGGTCTAACAGGTAAACTTGCAAGTCAGGAATAGGTCTACCAATCACACTTCCCTGCGCCTGAGTTACATCTGCACAAGTTAATGGGCGGTAAGTAACGTGTACGGTTGTTTCTGTAATACCATACATATTCACTAACTGCGGTGACTTGTCTCCATATTGCTCAAACCACGGCTGCAAAGTTTGCAGTTCTAAAGCCTCACCACCAAATATCACATATCTTATATGTCTTAATTTTTCAGCAGCAGGCACAGATTCATCAACCTGTATCAATTGGCGGAAGGCTGAGGGAGTTTGGTTGAGAACTGTCACCTTTTGTTCAGACAATAACTCATAGAAAGCTTGGGGTGAGCGGCTGACTTCGTAGGGAACTACCACTAAGCGCCCACCATGCAGTAAAGCACCCCAGATTTCCCACACTGAGAAATCGAAGGCAATAGAGTGAAACAACGTCCACACATCCTGCTGGTTAAACTTAAACCAAGCATCAGTAGCCGCAAACAAACGCACAACGTTGGCGTGGTTGACTAAAACACCTTTGGGTTTACCTGTAGAACCGGAGGTATAAATAATATAAGCCAAGGATGCAGGTATAACTTGACTATTGGGATTATCTGTACTTTCTTGAGCGATGATTTCCCCGTCTGTATCCAGGCAGATTAGTTGTGTTTTATCGTTAGCTAATTTGTGGTTTTGTTTTTGTTGAGTGAGAATAAATTTTAACTGAGCATCTTCTAGCACGAAACTAAGGCGCTCCGTTGGGTAAGTAGGATCTAATGGTACATAAGCCGCCCCTGCTTTAAGGATAGCTAATATCCCAATTACCATTTCTAAGGAGCGTTCCATGCAGATCCCAACTAAGACATCTTGTTTCACGCCTAGATTTTGTAGGTGGTGCGCTAGTTGATTGGCTCGATTGTTTAACTCACGATAGGTAAGTTCTAGGTTAGCAAAGACTAGAGCGATCGCATCCGGTGTTTTTTCTACCTGTACCTCAAATAAGTTATGGATGCAAGCTTCTTGAGCATAATCAACCTGAGTGTTGTTCCAGTCAACCAGTAGTGTTTGACGTTCAACAGGTGTCAATATTGATAACTCAGAAATACCCTGATTGGGATCACTAACCACACCCTCTAGCAAGGTTTGAAAATGCCCTACCATCCTGGCTATACTATCTGAATTAAATAAATCGGTATTGTATTCTAGCGTCCCTGTCAATCCTTCTTCATTATCAATCATTGATAAAAGTACATCAAACTTGGCTGTTCTTGTCTCAAGTTCCTCAGTTTTCCAGATGCTGTTTGCAGCAGGATTCTGAAGCACAAACATCACCTGGAACAATGGGTTATAACTGAGATCCCGATTTGGCTGTAACGCTTCTACTAGCTTCTCAAAGGGTAAATCTTGGTGAGTATAGGCCTCAACTGCCACCTTTCGCACTCGTCCCAACAATTCTGTAAATGTGGGATTGTTTTCTAGATTGGTACGTAATACTAAAGTATTGACAAAACACCCAATTAACTGATCCAGTTCAGCACGGTTGCGGTTGGCTATCGGTGAACCAACAAGAATATCTTCTTGACCTGCGTAGCGGTAAAGCAAAGTTTGAAAAGCCGCTAACAAGGTCATAAATAAGGTTGCACCCTCCTGTTGGCTTAACTGTTTGATTGACTCAGTTAATGTTGTAGACAATACAAACTTCTGCTGCGCTCCCCGAAAAGTCTGTATTGGAGGTCTGGGGCGGTCAGTAGGTAGTTGCAATACAGGTAAATTTCCGCCTAACTGCTGCTTCCAATAAGCTAAATGCTTTTCTATAACTTCACCTTGCAACCACTTTCGTTGCCAATACACAAAATCTGTGTACTGTACAGGAAGTTCTGGGAAAAGTGAGGGTTTACTCACAGAGAAAGCTTGATAAATCGTAGATAATTCTTGAACTAGTACCTTTATTGACCAACCATCACCAACCAAATGATGCAGATTTATAAGTAAAATCGATTCTGCTTGCAAGTGCAGCAGTTTTACCCGCAACAAAGGTGCTTGTCCTAAATCAAAAGATGACTGAGCCTCTTGCATAGACAACTTTTGCACTTCAGCCTGTTGTTCATCAGCCAAATCACACAAATCAACTTCTAGTAAAGTGAATGAGACTAAATCTGCAACTTTTTGGATGGGTTCACCATTCACCACCTCAAAACTGGTTCGTAAGATGTCGTGTCTTTGAATAATTTCGTTGAAGCTGCGAACCAATACAGAGACATTCAACTTTTCTGTCAGATGAATAGCTACAGGAATGTTATATGTAGCTGTCCCAGGTTTGAGTTGGTTGATAAACCACAACTGCTGTTGAGTGAAGGTAAGCGGATGTTGGTTAGCGGCTGTCTCGACTTTAGAGATGGGCAGATACGCACTAGTCAAATTACTATTAACTTGGTCTAATATTTGGGTTGCTAACTCAGCAATACCAGCACCATTAAAGAAGTCTGCTACAGATATAGCTACTCCAAAATCAACCTCTATCCGATTTTTTAGCTCGAAAACTCTGAGGGAGTCTAGACCCGTACTACTTAGAGGTTGCTGTAAGTCTAACTGAGAAGGTGCTACCCTCAATACCCTTGTGACTAATTTTTGTAAATAGGAGTTTAATAACTGCTGTCTTTGTCCTGCTTCTACTGCTAGTAATTCTGTGCGTGTCAGACAATCTTCTTCTTCTGTTGTCTGAGTAATTTCCAAAATACTACTACCAACAACCTCTAATGTACCTGCAAAAAATCCTGCTTTAGTAGCCCGACGTTGAATCTTACCACTGGAAGTTTTGGGAATCGTGCCGGCTTTGATTAAAACAACTGCATAAACTTGTACTTCATGTTCTTCTGTAATTGCTTGGCGAATAACAGTCGTCACTTCATCTATATCAGGTTTGGCACGAAACTCTAATTCTTGTACAATTACCAAACGTTCTTCTTTTTCTACCTCTACTGCAAAGGCTGCAACACTTGTTGCGCGTAATGTTTTATGGCTACGTTCTGCGGTTAACTCAATATCTTGTGGATAGAGATTACGTCCCCTGATGATAATTAAATCTTTAGCTCGTCCAGTAATAAAGAGTTCGCCATTATGCAAAAAGCCTAAATCTCCAGTCCGTAAAAATGGCCCTGACGCTCCTGCTGTCGCTAACGCTTCGCTGTTTTCATGCGCGGAGCGCTGTACTCCCGTATCTTGCAAGTAGGCGTGGAAAGTTCGCTCTGTTTGCTCTGAACGATTCCAGTAACCATGACCAATACTAGGGCCTGATACCCAGATTTCCCCTACTTCATCGGGAGAACAACGGGTTAAGGTTTCTGGATTGGCAATTACAATCTGCTGTTGTGGTACAGATCGACCGCAACCAACTAATGCTATTGAATTTTCTTCATTAGCAGTCGCATCAATTATATGATTACTTTCTAAAGCAGTTTTTTGTAAGGTTTTCGTCGTTACTAAAGCATTTTTTACACTTCCAGATACCATTAAGGTGGCTTCTGCCATACCGTAGCATGGGTAAAAGGCTTCTGGACGAAAACCACATTCAGCAAACGTTTGAGCAAACCTCTCTAGAGTCTCCTGACGAATTGGTTCAGCACCATTAAAAGCAACATTCCAACTACTTAAATCTAGGGTTGAACGTTGTTCGGGAGTAATTTTTTCAATACAAAGTTCATAAGCGAAGTTGGGAGCGCCACTAGTAGTCCCTCTATAACGAGAAATTGCTTCTAACCATCGATAGGGACGTTGGAGGAAAGCAGCTGGCGGCACCATGATACAAGGAAAACTGCCGAACAGAGGTTGCAGCACTCCACCAATCAGACCCATGTCATGATAAACAGGTAGCCAACTGACAAACTTACTACTGGAAGAATGTTCCATATATTGGCGAGTCACAACAGCATTGTGGAGCAGGTTGCCATGACTGAGCATTACACCTTTGGGTGTGCCGGTAGAGCCAGAGGTGTATTGCAGAAACGCCAGTGTGTCTGTATTGATCAGAGGCTCTTGCCAACCCTCTTCTATACCAGGAGCGAGGTTATTAGTGGCTAGCCAATGAATATTATCTATATCAAATTTATCGGCAAACAAAGATTGTACCTGAGACAAAATGCCTGTTGTCGTCAGGATGATTGCGGCTTGTGCATCTTCTAGAATCGCTAAAATTCTGGGGGTATTGCGTTGGTTGCGTGGTGGATAAGCCGGAACTGCTACCACTCCAGCATACAGACACCCGAAAAAGGCGGCAAGATATTCTAAACCTGGTGGATAAAGGAGTAACGCACGCTCTCCACTTAAACCTAAGCTTTGCAGTTGAGATGCGATCGCTCGGCTACATCTATCTAGCTCTTGATAGGTCAGGCGATCGCTTTCTGTTTCCCCATCGGCCAAGAATGTGTAACTCAGTTGTTTAGCCTGTCGGCTACTTCTATAACGTAAAAGTTCAACAACAGTAGAAAATTCGCAAATGCTTTCAAAGGCATTACTGCTTTGGGTATTCTTATGTTCAGGCATTGAGATGCACACCTAATTCTGGAGTTTAACTTTCATCAGCGGTGTAGCCGAAACTGTACTAGCGATTTGTAGACTTCTTGACTAAATCAAATTCGCACACAGTCTTGGCTGAGGGTGAGTTTAGCGATCGCTAGAGGTCATAAATAAAAATTTCATCACACAGTCTTGCAATTTATTCTCAATATTATCTATACCACATTAACGCAAATGATTCTCTTTTAATTTTTATTTTTACAGAACTCTATTAAATTTTTATCCTAGTTACCCCAGCTTTTTAAGGCAATATCCTTCTTTGGAAAAGTGTTATGTGGTTGTTATTGATCAATGGATTGCTTTCCCAGCCATAATCAAGGCACGATAAAATCCATCAAAACCCTGAATTTGCCCTAAAAGAATTTTACCCAGAATCTTGTTTTAGTACTTAACAAGAATATTGTATTATATTATACGCTTTATTAAAGAAACGTCTAAGTACTATAAATTATCCAGGTTTATTGAGATAGATATGCAAAAAAAATGTATTTAATTTAACTAATTTTTGATAATGTAATAGTCTAATCTTATTAAGATTAGTGCTAATAAATTTTAATAAGCATCTAGCCAAGTCAATTAGATCAAGGTATGAACAGCTTCTTAGACATGTGTGAGGAAATAATGAAATCAGTGCTGTTACTTAAAAGCTTGTTACTTACAGGCTCATGTACTTTATTGTTAGCAACTCCCGCTTGGAGTGAAGAAGTACAAGTTCCGAAAAAACATCAACAAACAACTTCTACTAATCAAGCAGCTATTTCTGCAAATACTACAAATCAAGCCAATAGACTGCCAAAAAAGATATTACAACACAGAACCAAGAGTCCTCAAAAGCTAGTTCAAGCACCAGCAGTTATACAAATTACTGAGGTTAAACTCAACTCAGTTGATAAACAACTGGAGATAATTTTAGAAACGACTCAAGGGGAAAAGTTGCAACTTCTCAACAAAAGTGAGGGAAATAATTTTATTGCAGATATTCCCAACGCTCAATTGCGTCTCTCAACTGGTGATGTATTCAGTCAAGAAAACCCGTTTGCAGGAATTACAGCAGTTACTGTCACCAACTTGGATGCGAATACAATTCGGGTAACTGTGAAGGGTGAAGCCGGTGCGCCAAAAGTAGAACTGTTTGATAGTAATGAAGGTTTAATTTTTGCGGTGACACCAACTACATCTACTAGTCAAGCACCACCAACAGAACAACCTGCTAGTGAGACTCCCCAAACGCAACCGACACCACCAACAAAGCAACCAACCAGTGAAACGCCTTCAGAACAACCTACAACCGAGACACCTGAAACTGAAGAACCAATTGAATTGGTTGTGACAGGTGAACAAGATAGATATCGCGTACCAGAAGCATCGGGTGCGACTAGAACTGATACCCCAATTCGTGATATTCCCCAGTCAATTCAGGTAATCCCTAGACAGGTTTTAAAAGACCAACAAGTTATTAGACTGACAGACGCAATTCGTAACGTTAGTGGTATTGTAGAAGGCGACAGTTTTGCAGGGACAATTGACAATTTTAATATTAGGGGTTTTGATTTTACTTCTACTTTCCGAAATGGTTTTAGAGAAACTAACGATGTATTGCAAGAACTTGCCAATATCGAACAAATAGAAGTCCTCAAAGGGCCAGCTTCTGTGTTGTATGGAAATGCTGAACCAGGAGGAATCATTAATTTAGTCACGAAAAGACCTTTAAGTACGCCCTATTATTCGGCTGATTTCTCTGTAGGTAGCTTTAATTACTATCGTCCCACTATTGATTTATCTGGCCCTCTCGATCCAGACAAATCATTACTATATCGACTGAATGTTGCTTACGAAAATGCTGGTAGTTTTCGAGATTTTGGCAATAGTGAGCGATTTTTCTTTGGCCCCACATTTGATTTGAAGCTTGGTGATAACACCAACCTATTGTTTGATGTCAGTTATGTCAACGACGAGCGCACATTTGACCAGGGTATTGTTGCTCTTGGAAGAGGAATTGCTGATATTCCCACTAGCAGATTTCTAGGTGAACCAGGAGATATCCGCAGAGTAGAAGAGGTAAATGTTGGCTATCGGCTAGAGCATCGTTTTAATGACAACTTAACGCTCCGCAATGCATTTCGATACACTTCAAGTGATAGCTTTGATTACCGCGCTCAACCTCTAGAACTTGACGAGGGGACTGGTGAATTATCGCGTAACTTTCGATCCAATGATGACTACACTGAAAGGTACTCTTTACAAACAGATGTCGTTAGTAAATTTACGACGGGTTCAATCCAACACACACTCTTAGTTGGACTTGATCTTGCCAGACAAAAGAGTGATGGTTCACAGAGGCGATTTGAAGGATTAACTCCATCTATAAACATCTTTGACCCAGTTTACAACCTTATCTCAAGGCCAGGTCTTTCAGAACTAACCAATGCAGTTAGAGATGGTAACTCCAAAACAGAGACATTGGGCATTTATTTGCAAGACCAGATAGCATTTTCAGACAATTTTAAGCTGCTGATAGGTGGGCGTTTTGATACTGTGGATCAAAACCAGTTCAATAGACTCTCAGATACCCGTACTATTCAGTACGATGAAGCCTTCACTCCCCGAATTGGTATTGTATATCAGCCAATTCAACCAATTTCACTCTATACCAGTTATAGTCGCTCGTTTGCACCAAATTTTGCTCAAAGTGCTGATAACATATTTTTGGAACCTGAACGCGGTACTCAATATGAAGTAGGGATCAAAGCAGATTTTAATGAAAAACTTTCAGCGACTTTAGCAGCTTATGAAATTACTAAAACCAATATTGCTACGCCAGATCCAAATGACCCTGATAACTTTAGTATTCCAATTGGAGAGCAGAGAAGCCGAGGGATTGAACTAGATATATCTGGTGAAATCCTACCTGGATGGAATATTATTGCTGCTTACGGTTATACAGATGCCGAAATCACAGAAAGTAGCGGTTCCGATGGTGCTTTGAGAGTTGGTTCTAGAGTTCCTAAAGTACCGGAACACAAAGCTAGCCTGTGGACAACTTATCAATTTCTCCAAGGTGATTTGCAAGGTTTAGGTTTTGGTTTGGGATTATACTACCTTTCAGATAGAGTAGGTGGTGATATTCCCACCCTTACATCTGACGAGACTTTTACATTACCTAGTTATCTGCGAACTGATGCTGCAATTTATTACAAGCGTGATAACTGGAGAGCCGCCATCAATATCGAAAATCTGTTTGGTGTGAGGTATTTTGAGTCATTTAACTTTGGCAGAAATACAGTGATTCCAGGCGCACCGTTCACAGTGATTGGGACAATTTCCTTTGAATTGTAGTCAACACTATAGAAGCCGCTACGTTTGTCTTTAAAATTAGAGACGCGTAGAGGCTTTCTATTGCTTAGTAAGTGGCGTAACGGTGGAGGCCAAAGTATGAAAATCAAGCGTTTTATCAAACTGTTTTTGCTAGGAATTGTTACTATTGTTTTACTTTGGGTAAGTCATAAATATCTTTTCCAAAATCAGCATTTACAAAATGATAGTAACTTAGCAAATTCTCAATTACCAGTAGCTACACGCATAGTCAAACACGCTTTAGGTGAAACAAGAATCCCTGTCAAGCCACAGCGAATTATTGTATTAAATGATGTTGGTCTTTTAGATCCCGTGCTATCTCTGGGTATCAAACCAATTGGTACAGTCAGCTTTTTTCCACAGTACGACTTTTTATTTCGTGGTGTAACCAATGATGAAGCGGCTGGTATCGAGATAGTTGGTGTGGGAAATCAGCCTAATTTGGAAAGAGTTCTCATGCTCAAACCCGATTTAATTTTGATGCGTGAATATCAAAAAAGCTTCTACAAACAATTATCAGCGATCGCACCTACAATTGTCGTAGATTTGCCGGGTCTAAATTACTCTTTTAAAGAAAATTTACGCTTTATTGCTCAAGTACTAGGTGAGAGTGAAAAGGCAGAACAAGTTATTGCTGAATACTATGAACGAGTTAATAAGTTGCAAAATTTAATGGGCGATCGTTTAAAAGAGATAGAAGTATCAGTGATTAATCTTTTTGGAGAAAGTCTGATCGCTACATATTCAGATAATGAAACTTATAATCAAGTTTTTCAAGACATCGGTATTAGACTTATACCTACACTAATAAACCAAAAAGAAGATACTTTAATATCGAGTATTGAGGTATTAAAAAAGTATGATGCTGATGTTTTATTTGTAATGAATGATACTCCACAATTGGCACATACTTTTTTTAAAAGTCCTCTTTTAACTACGCTCAAAGCAGCACAAAATAATCAAGTGTATGAAGTCCAAGTAAATAGATGGTGGACATTCGGTTTTTTTGGAGTCAATAAGCTACTTGATGACCTTTTTAAATATCTGGTTCAGCCATCATCTTTGTAAACATTCAACACCCAGAATCAGGTTCAAGATGGATAGCTATGGTGAGTTAGTTCATAGTAATTGCTGTCTAGGCTACAAAAGATAGCGACTAAAATGAGAAATAATCTCAATAAGAGTCAAAAATACTGACTGTAGCTGTAAGATATTAATTGCTGATAACTATGACGATAGTTTTGTCTGACTAAGATTGGGAAGAAATATTAGACGAACATCAACAAAATCATCTGTGTGGCTCAAATCCTGATATTTATCAAATATATACAGAAGCAAACACAAAATATTTTTTTATTGGCGGGAATTTTATATGCTGCTTCGCTCTGGTTTACATATTAGAACTTATGAACTTAAACCTATAGATAATTTAATTGAAATTGCAGAGCATGAAAATGATACTGGAATAACATTAAGTTTTTTTATAAAAGGTAACTCTCAAACAGTTTTACAAGGTCTAACCGATTCGGCAAATGAAATTGTAGGTAGTAATTATTTACAATCTTTACCAAATAGAAAAGAAACGGATGAGTATGTAGCAAATACGCAGGTTTTCAGAGTGCAAATTTTGCTTGAACCTGCAAAATTTTTTAGCGAGTTTGATGTTAATCAATTACAACAGCTTCCGCCTGAATTACAAAGAGTCGCTGCTAATGGTGAAATACAAGCTTATTATTGTCAGGGAATCACGACACCAGAAATGCACATGATTCTACAACAAATTTTAAATTGTCCTTTCCAGGGACTAATGAAACGGTTGTATTTAGAAGCTAAGGCAATTGAATTGATGATGCTAAAGTTTAGCCAGTTTATAGAAACTAAGTCATATTCTGATTCTAAATCATCTTTAAAACTTGATGATATTGACAGAATTTATCAAGCTAAAGAATTCATAATTCATAACTTCAAGAATCCACCTTCACTATTAGAATTATCCCGACAAGTAAAACTGAACGATTACAAGTTAAAGCAAGGTTTTCGTCAAGTTTTTGGAACAACAGTATTTGGCTATTTACACGATTATCGAATGCAGCAAGCATATATGCTGTTAACTAAAGAGAAAATGAAAGTCCAAGAAGTAGCTAAAGCAGTTGGCTATGCTAGTCCTAGTTCCTTTAATTTTGCATTTAAGAAAAAATTTGGTCTAAACCCAAAAGCATATCAAGTTAAAAAATACAAGGAATAAATTTTAAAATTTCTCTTCTCTCACTTTCAGCAAAAAACTCCTTTTGGAACAAGAAAAAAATCCGTTTGAAGCAATTTTAGTCTTCAAATATATTTTGTGATCGCGGTAGAGTTATTGAGAAAGATTTTTACTTATTTTTCCTAAAATTGATTTGATTGGTGGGTGAGGAGAATGGCAAAACTGCAACAACTGATTTGGATGGCGAGTTTGAGTTGGATTTTAGTTACTATACCTGCAATTGGCGAGGATATAAAAAACACCAGCACACAGGAAAAAGCAGATAATCTTAACCCTGCAAGCAAAATCAAACAATTGCCAGATCAATCACCTATTGTGATTCCCCAAGTAAGATTACAATCTACTGATAAGGGACTTGATGTAATTTTAGAAACCAATCAGAGTGATAAGCTCCAACCAGTAGTAAAAAGTGAGGGCAACAATTACATTATAGATATACCCAACAGTCAACTGGGTCTACCTAGTGGCGATACATTCCGCCAAGAAAAACCAAGCGCGGGAATTACTGAAGTTATAGTTACAAATTTAGATGCAAACACTGTCCGTGTGACAGTGACGGGTGAAACTGGTGTGCCGCAAGTCGAGTTGTTTGATGGTGACGAGGGTTTAATCTTTGGGGTTGTACCAACTTTGACTACTACTCAAACACCAGCGCAACCAGAACAACAACCCAGTAGTGAAACTCAACCAGAACAACCATCAGCGCAAGAAGAAGAACCAATCGAACTAGTGGTTACAGGTGAACAAGATGGATATCGTGTACCTAATGCCTCCACTGCAACCAGAACTGACACTCCACTACGAGATATTCCTCAGACTATTCAAGTAGTTCCTGAAAAAGTCATTAGGGATCAAAAAGTCACCCGTCTAAGAGATGCCCTGCTTAATGTTGGTGGTGTAATTCAATATGGTGGGTTTGCTGGTACATCAGACCAAATTGGCATTCGGGGATTTTCAGGCGGAGGACTTTTTGGTGGAAATATTTTAGTTGATGGTTTTAAAGATGCAAGAGGTGGTATTAGAGAGACTGCAAACGTTGAACGCATAGAAGTTCTGAAAGGGCCAGCTTCTGTTTTATATGGTGGCGTTGAACCTGGAGGAGTAATTAACTTAGTTACAAAACAGCCTCTAAAAGACCCCTACTATAATGCTGAATTATCACTAGGTAGTTTCTACACTTTTCGCCCTAGTATTGATTTTTCTGGGCCACTCAACCCCGATAGAGCTCTGTCATATAGGCTAAATGCTGTTTATGAAAATTCAGATGGATTCCGTGATTTTAATCAAAATGTTCAACGATTTTTTGTTTCACCTACTTTAAGATGGGAGCTTGGAGAAGCAACTAACTTAACGTTTCAATTCGACTATCTTAACGATGAGCGTCCATTTGATCGAGGGTTTTTAGCTTTTGGTGAGGGTATTCTTGATATTCCTTTGGAGCGTTTTTTAGGCGAACCAGATGATGTTAGAAGAGTGGAAGAAATAGGCTTAAGCTATCGATTAGAGCATAATTTTAACGATAACTGGAAAATCCGTAATGCTTTTCGATATGCGAGTTCTGATGATTTTGATTATCGTGCTGAACCTCTAAGCTTGAATGAAACAACAGGTATTCTGTCACGGAACTTTAGATCTAATGATGACTATCAAGAAACCTACACACTACAAACTGATTTAGTTGGTAAGTTTGCTACAGGCTCAATTAATCATACTCTCTTATTTGGTGTTGACTTAGCTAGAGCTACATCAGGCGGAACTCAAAAGCGATTACCAGCAGGACTTACACCAAGTATTAATGTATTCAATCCAGTTTATAATGTCATACCCAGACCTGGTTTAGAAGAATTAACAGTAGTTGTACGTGATAACCAGGATACAAGCGATGGCTTGGGAATTTTCTTGCAAGACCAAATCGCGCTCACAGATAATTTCAAATTAGTTGTGGGTGGACGGTTAGATATCGTAGATCAAAATAGCAAAAGTTTTTTGGATGGTTCTGAATCCAATCAATATGATACAGCTTTCACCCCAAGGCTGGGTATTGTGTATCAACCTATTGAACCTATATCTCTTTATGCTAATTACAGCCAATCATTTCAACCGAATTTTGCTACAAGAACTGATGGTTCATTTCTAGAGCCTGAACGGGGAACTCAGTACGAAGTTGGTGTAAAAGGTGAATTTTTGGATGGCAGATTAGCTGCTACTTTGGCAGCTTATCACATTACAAAATCAAACATTGCGACAACTGATCCAAACGATTCAGAGTCCAGCATTCCTATAGGAGAACAACGCAACCAAGGTATTGAACTCAATGTTGCAGGAGAAATTAGCCCTGGTTGGAATGTGATTGCATCTTACTCTTATATTGATGCCGAGATTACCGAAAATAATGATGGTTTGGCTGGAAATCGACCACCGAATGTCCCATTTAATACAGCAAGTCTGTGGACAACTTACGAATTGCAGAGCGGTGATTTGCAAGGTTTAGGATTTGGTGTAGGTTTATTTTATATAGGCGATCGCCAAGGTGACACAGAAAATACCTATATTATCCCCAGCTATTTGAGAACAGATGTAGCAATCTACTATCAACGCGATAATTGGCGGGCTGGAATTAATATCCAAAATCTGTTTAATGAAAAATATTTTCTAGGAGCAAATTTTGGTAGAGTTGCCGTAGAACCCGGCGCACCATTAACGGTGATTGGTAGTTTTTCCGTAACATTTTAATGATGAAATTTCGCCAATTCTGGAAATTGTGCCGTTATATTTTGAAGAAACGTCTAAGTCTATTTTTTCTCTTAACTCTGGCGTTTGTTCTAGTTACTGCTTGTCATGGTAAACCTATTCAAAATCTGCACTCTACCAAAACAAAGTTAACATCATTTGAGTGCCGAATAGTTCGCCATAAATTTGGAGAAATCTGTGTTCCTTTAAATCCAAAGCGTGTAATTGTTTTGCAAGAAGAAACCTTAGAAGCAGTACTAGCACTGGGTATTAAACCTGTAGGAGCAACAGAACATAACTGGGTAGCCAGCAGAGGAAGGCAATTTGGAAATAAAGCTGAAGGTATAATTTCCCTTGGCGAAAGCGCACAGCCAAATATAGAAAAAATTGTACAGTTGAATCCTGATTTAATCCTTGGAGAGTACGTCAATGAAAAAGAATACCAAATTTTTTCACAAATTGCCCCAACAGTAACATTTGAGTTTCATGTCACTGCTTGGAAAGAAGCTTTTTTATACATTGGTGAAGTTTTGGGTAAATCTACACAAGCCAAAGAAATACTTTCTAAATATGAAAAGCGAGTTACAGAATTTCAAAATGCTATGGGAGAGGAACTAAGCAAAATAAAAGTTTCTGTCAGCCGTTTCTATGCGAGGGGTTTGGAAAGTGAGTTTCGGACTATTTTTTCATTTCCTGGTCATTTACTTGCAGAAATCGGTCTAGCTTCGCCAAAGATACAACAAAAGCTTACTCAAAATAACTTCCCCAGTGTAGGATTGAGTATGGAACGTGTCAATTTGTTGGATGCAGATGTTTTATTTGCCGTATTAGATCCAGGATCGGAAAAACACTTTCAACAATATGAGAAAAATCCTTTATGGCAACAGTTAAATGTAGTTAAAAATCAAAGAGTTTATATTGTTGACTCTGGTTACTGGATTTTTGGCAATATCCTGTCAGCAAATACTATTTTGGATGACCTCAATAAATACATTTTGCAGAAGCAAAAATCATTATCACCATGACAGTTCATACCTTATTTGTTTGTAAATCGTGTAGTGCTGTTCTTGATCACGAACAAGCAGACGATCGCGCCGAAGGAAATCAACTTTTACTGAAGTTGCTAGAGACTCAAAAAAATAATTCCGCTTACAGCACTCTCAATATAGAGCCTGTGGGATGTTTGTGGAGTTGCGTTAAAAAATATTCTTGTGCTGTCAGCTTTGTTTGTCCACAAAAATATACATACTATTTTGTTGATCTAACGCAGGAAAGCATAACTGACTTGTTGCAATTCAGCCAGCTTTATCAAGAAAGCCAAGATGGGTATGTTTTACTGCCGAAACTACCGGGAAAATTGCGATCGCATTTGCTAGTACGCATCCCTTCTACACCTGAGGCGATCGCTTAGTTGATAGAGTCAAAAATTTAACTCTTGACCTTTACTAATAATTTCATCTAACTTTCCTTGCGCTGCTATTTTACCTGCTTTCAGTAGAATTATTTTGTCGGCGCGACGTAAAACAGAACGCCGATGAGAAACCACAAGACAAGTTGGCAGCCAATTTTTATCTTCACTTTTATTGTTAAATATTCGTGACCATAAAGCTAATTCAGTCTCTACATCTAAAGCGCTAGAAAGATCATCAAAAACCAGCAATTCTGGTTTCCGAACAAACATTCGGGCAGCTGCTAAACGTTGCAATTGCCCACCAGATAGCCTAACTCCTTTTGCTCCTACTAAAGTTTCCATTTTTTCATTCATGGCAGCTAAATCTTGCTCAAATACGGACATTTTTAGCGCCTTTTCGATTTCATAATCATCTTTATCTAAACCCAATAAAATATTTTCTCTGAGGCTATAACTAAAGAGTTGGGGGATTTGAGGAGTATAAGCACTATGAGGTGGTACAAAGAAATTAATAGGGTCTTCTACTAGGCAGCCATTCCAATAAATAGCACCTGATTGCTTGGGTAATAATCCTAATAAAACTCGTAGCAGTGTAGTTTTACCAGAACCAATGCGACCAGTAATGACAGTCAAACTACCGCGCTGTAGCTGAAAGCTTATGTCTGTTATTCCTTGGTTAGTACCAGGATAGTGGTAAGTGAGGTTAGATATGGTTAACAATTGTAAGCGGTAAGCGTTAGCCATGCCGTCAGGCTTATCGCTTTCTTGGGTCTGTAGTTGTTCTAAGGGTGGCAGTAATTGTTTGCGATCGCCTACGGCGGGGCGTAGCCCATCGCGCAGGTTATTCAGATAAAGTGGATTTTTGGCGACCAAAGTATCTGCTGTCACACCACAAAGCAAAGCTGTCATCCGTTCAAAGGAGACTTCGGTTTGCTTGTACAATGCCATGAATCTCCCTAAAGAGTTGAAAAAGCCTGTGACAAAGGAAAGATTATAAATAAACAGAGCAAAGTCACCTACAGTCAGTTTACTAGTTTGACTCTGAATTAACACAGAAGCTAGCAGCAAAATTAAACCCGTCCCTAGATTTACCATGTTTTGAAATACTGAATCTAACATGGCATTTAATAAGCTATCTCTCACCATCACTTGGCGGCGTTTGTCGTTGAGAGTACGAAAATGATGTAACACATCTTGTTCTGCACCAGCTACTTTAATCGCTTGCACCGAACTAAACATTTCGCCTAAAATTCCTGTCACCTTTTCTGTTGCTTGGCGACTAGCTTTGCGGTATCGTTTGATGTAAATTTCTGCTTTTTGAATAATTGCGATCATCGCAACCAAAGGTAGAAAAACAAACAAGGTCATTGGGACATTAACACTTAATAAAATCACCAAACAAAGAACAGCAAATATTCCTTCACCAAGCAGTTCCGATACCCATGCTACATTGTCTTCTATTTGTTGAGCATCATCACGAAAATAACTAATAATTTCACCTTGAGATATAGCTTTTTCCGCCTCAGTGTTAAGAATTATAGGTTGAGCATTAGGATTGTTTAACAAGCGTTCTAACAGATTGCGTCGCAGCAAAGAACTCATGGTAAAACGGTGCTGAGTTTTGGTTAAGCGCCCTGCAAATATTGTCCCAATGTGTCCTAAATTCAAAGCTAACAACAATGCAATCCAAGCTAAAGGTGTTAACCCAAATTGTGCTTTACCTGTCAGGCTATCAAAGAATTCTCGGATAATTAACCCAGGAATTGCAGGCAAGCCCATAATTAAAATCCAGAAGCAGGTATCAATTGTGTAGAGTTTTGGTTGATAGCAAATTAGGTTCCATAATAATTTCCAGCCTTGTGGTTTTTTGGTTGTCGATAACATAATAATTCGTAAATTTTAATAGTCTACGGTAAGGATTGCACCTACGTAATTCATAATTAAAAGAAGAGTATTAGGTAAATTGGTATAACCAGAATTAAACTAATAAATCTGTCAAACCAGTCTTGAGTAACTGAGCAAAGCGTGAATGAGAATTTTGAATTAATTCTTCTCGCAAACCATATTCGCTTACCCGACCTTTGTCTAAAATCAGAATCTGATTTGCTCTCTGCACGGTTGCTAATCGGTGAGCGATAATGATGCCGGTACGCCCAATTAGTAGCTGAGATATAGCTTTTTCAATGAGTTTTTCTGTTGTGGGATCGAGGCGTGAAGATGCTTCATCTAAAATTACTAGGCCAGGGTCTTTAAGAAAAACACGGGCAAATGCTAACAATTGTGCCTGTCCTGCTGATAAGCCGGTGCTATCAGGCCCTAATTCAGTGTTTAAGTCTTTGGGTAATGAATGTAACCATGCAGATAATCCCAGCATCTCCAAGGTTTGATAGATGCTTTCGTCGCTGATATTTTGGTTAAAAAAGGTGAGATTGTTGCGGACTGTGGTTTGGAATAACTGTACATTCTGAGTTACTAACCCGACGTGCTTGGGTAAGTCTGTTAAGGGAGTCTGCTTGATGAGTACATTCCCCAAGCGAATTGTGCCTGATTGTGCGTCATATAATCTCAGTAACAAGCGTGCTAAAGTGCTTTTACCGCTACCTGTACGTCCTAATAGTCCCAATACATGACCGGGCGGTAAATGGAAAGATATATCTTGCAGTATCAATTCTGGTTTTTTATCTTGCTTTTTGATGCGTTCGCTATAGCTAAATGAGACATTTTCAAATGTAACAGAAAGTGCGCCATGAGGAAGTCGCTCTTTGCCTCCTGCACTCAGTTGTGATTGTACTCCAAATAAGTCTTGAATACGATAAATGCTGGCTTCTGCCTGTTGAAGGTCTTCTAACTGAGTGCGAATCTGCTCAATTGGTTCATTCAGAAGAGTAGTGTAGTAAAAAAATATATATGCAGTTCCGATAGTGATCGCTTTTTGATTCCAAAGGTAAAGAGCTACAGCTAAAGCAATAACATTACCTAGCGTGAATATAGTGTTAGTTGTACCCCAGAGGATAGTATCAGCAAAGCGTGCTTTGTGATAAGTTGGTAGCCAGCGTTGCAGAATTTTGTAGAAGCGATGCATAACATAAGTTTTCGCACCATTTGCCCTTATGTCTTCAATGCCAGTTAGTTGCTCACCCAAAAATCCGAAAAACTCTCCATTGACTTGGCGATAGCTTCCCCAATGAGGAACGGCGATGGAACGCAGACGAATTAGGATAGATAATGCTGTGAGGGCGAAAAATGAAATAGTTATACCAGCTCGCCAATCTTCAGCGAACATGACCACAATCACACCCAAAATCAGTAGCAAACTGCCTAAGATGTAAACGCTAAATTTCGAGAAAAATTTGGCAAGATTCTGAATATCACCGTCCACTCGTTCCACTAATTCACCAGGTGTCGAAACCTTGTGAAAAGATAAATCGAGTTTCAGGCAATGCTCAACTAAATCAGCACGTAAGGCATTAGTAGCTGTCCAAGCAACGTTTTCACCGTAGTATGTAGCCACAATTGACATTAATTGCATCACTAAAGCTACACCGATAAATAGAAATGCGGCGGAGAATAAGTTCTGCACTGAGCCGCCTGCTACAGCTGTATCAATGAAATTACGTAGAATTTGCGGGTTGAGGAGTTGCAAGCCGATACTAGCTAATAGAGCGATCGCAAACTTGGCAACGCGCCCCTTTTGAGGCTTGAGATAGTCTATCAATAAATTCCAAAACTGTTCTAGACCAATTTTCATAACGTCGCCAAATTTTAGCCAGGATTGTCCTGAAAGTTATAATTTAATCAAAGCTAATTGAGAAACTTATGCAAAAGCAGTATACTATAAAAACGACTGTTAACCTAGCAATAATTCCTTTTAGGTAATTTAGAGCTAATTAATTGCAATAAAATTATGATTTGCTGGCTTTAGCAGTACAAAAAGGTAAAGTACCAAAAGGTAAAGTACCAAAAATTCATTGTTCAAAATCCGATTAAGCTCATCTTGAAGGGGCGGGATTTCGCGCCAGTGGTCAGTAATCAGTTGTTTTTGCTACTGACCACTGACTACTGACACCGGACGGCGGCGGGGCAGTGGTGCTATTCCTCCCACTCCTTGAAGAAGTGGGCTGACCGCCGCCTTTTTGGCGACTCTTTTTTATGTTTTATGGTGTGTAGGTCAATTTAAATATGGTAATCAATCAGACCCGTAACAAATGCCGTTTCTGTTCTGAAATTTCACAAGCTAATGGTGAAGACCCTATTGGCTCTGCCATAGCAGTTGAACAATATTTAATTATTGAAGCTCCACAACCCTGGCCAGTTGAGATTTGGATTGAACCCGAACCCATGCCGCAAGGAGTGTTGGATGCATTGAATTTTGTGTGGGAACATGGTAGAACAATTCGGCAGCTGGCGATCGCTCCAGATCAGGAGTACTCTATACCTGGTTACAAGCACGTATTTCACTACCATAGACCAGCAGGGTTATTTGCTGAGTATGAGAAACAAGAATTTATCATACCTGATGCTGAAATTGGTGCTTTAGCACTGGCTTTAATAAAAGAACCAGAAAAACTACCAGATTTTGAACAGTATCGGCAAAAAAGTAATCATCTTAGAGAATTACTTGTTTGCAACCACGGTAACGTTGATGCTGCTTGTAGTAGATTTGGTTATCCTCTTTATCAAAAATTGCGTTCTGAGTATGCTGCTGTAACTAATAGCAACTTGCGGGTTTGGCGATGTAGCCATTTTGGTGGTCACCAGTTTGCGCCTACCCTAGTTGATTTACCTCAAGCACGCTACTACGGTCATTTGCAGCCAGAAATTTTGGATTTATTGATATGGAATCATGGTTCCGTCAAAGAACTTTATCCTTATTATCGGGGATGGGGTGGTTTATCCAAATTCGTGCAAATTTTAGAAAGAGAAATATGGATGCAAGTGTGCTGGAGTTGGCTCAAATACCAAAAATCAGGTCGAGTTATTGCTCAGGATCAAGTTAATCAAGAATGGGCAGATGTTCGGATTGATTTCACTACAACAGATGGAAGTAAAAGCGGTGCTTATGAAGCCAAGATAGAAGTCAGTGGTTATGTAATGACCGCGTTTTCTTCGGGAGAAAATGAACCCTTGGAAAAAATTAAGCAATATCGTATTATTCATCTAGTAGAAGTAGAGTAGCATTCAATATTTGTTGCGAAATCGCGGACTAGACAGCTTAACTGAACAAAAAGAGAGATATTTGGATCGCATCTTCTATCAACTTAAGAATGGCTGTAATTGGGAAGACCTACCTAAATAACAGCCCCTTACTCAAGGGTATATTGGCATTATTACAGTGACAGAAGAGGGTTATTTCCTAATAACTCTATAAAACAACTACTACAAACAAGTTGAATGGCCAATCAACTAAGTAAAAGCTCTATCACCAATTCAGAATCATTTACTAACGCTCCAATTTTATCAGTACAAGGCTTAGGTAGAAAAATCCCAAATCAATGGTTATGGCAAAATTTAAATTTTGAACTTCTACCAGGAGAACGTGTTGCTGTAGTTGGTGCTTCCGGTTCTGGTAAAAGTCAGCTGCTAAGAGCGATCGCTAGTCTTGATCCAATACAAGCAGGATACATTTTTTTTCAAGGAAAATCTATCGATGCTTACTACACTCCCTATTACCGTTCTCAAGTTGTTTATCTCCACCAGCGCCCTGCACTTTGGGAAGGAACTGTAGAAGATAATCTCAAACAAGTTTATCGTTTAGCAGCCCATCGACATCAAGTTTACAAACGCGAGCTAATTCTTAATTATTTACAACTTTTACATAAACCTGCTGATTTTTTACAACGTCCTGTGAGTGCAATTTCTGGTGGTGAGGCTCAAATTGTCGCTTTTCTGCGTGCTTTGCAACTTTCCCCTTTGGTGTTATTACTTGATGAACCTACCGCCTCATTAGATGTCGCAACTGCCAATTTTTTAGAAGCTTTGGTTGTAGCTTGGCAAAAAGAAGACATCCAACGAGCATATCTTTGGACAAGCCACGATTCAGGTCAATTGCAGCGCATTACCCATCGTCAAATTAACTTAGAATCTAACGAATAATGGCAGACAGTTATATTTCTATTAGTTATACCCAACTTGCGTTAGCAGCTTTATTTATTCTCATTAATATAGGTCTTTCATTTGCTCTGAATTTAGGGTTAGCAAAAAGCCTTTTAATTGCTTCACTACGCATGGTAGTGCAATTGTTATTGGTAGGATACTTATTACAATGGGTATTTACTCTTCGTAACCCAATATTAATTATAGCTTTAGCTCTAGCTATGACGATTATGGCGAGTATATCAAGTGTTAGTCGGACTCGCCGACGGTTTGTCAGTATTTACTGGAATAATTTTATTTCGCTTTTTTGTGGTTCATTTCTAGTTACAGGCTTTACTGTTAGCGGGATTATTCAAGTACATCCTTGGTACGATCCCCAGTATCTCATTCCTCTGTTAGGGATGATTTTGGGTAATGCCTTAACTGGTACATCTCTGGCGTTAGAACGTTTTATGGAGGATTTAATTAATCGTCGAGAACAAGTAGAAGCACTATTAACTTTAGGTGCAACTCGTTGGGAAGCTGCACATCAACCAATTAAAGAAGCATTAAGAATCGGGATGATTCCCACAATTAACTCAATGATGGTGATGGGGTTAGTTAGTCTACCAGGAATGATGACTGGTCAGATTTTGGCTGGTGCTAGTCCTACGGATGCTATCCGCTACCAAATTGTGATTATTTTTGCCCAAGCATCGGGAACTGCGATCGCCACCATAGGAGTTGTATTACTGGCGTTTTTATCCCTATTTAATCAAAAACATCAACTGACAGATGCTTTGTACAAGCAAAGTTAAATAGGGCTTGCTGAAAAAGTAACAAAAAGCCAGTTTAAGGATTGATTAGTTATTCAAGGAAGGTGAAGACATAAGTTTTTGTTGGTTACAACTGAGCAAAATATAAGCATCAATAATGTTAGGCTGGAAAAAAAATGTATTTGTGAAAAATAGACATAAAAAAGCATGAAACAACCGCAACAGATGAGTAGACAGATTCATCACTAAAAAAGTGATAGCAATCGCAGTTAGAGTTGTATGAGAAAGTTTAGCCATCACTCTACTCAAGCTAAATCTTCTTTTAGCTTGTCCAAATTTTCCCTCAATACAATTACGAATCCTCTCTGAATCTTGAGCTTGCTTCTTTTGTTCTTTACTCACAGTTTTTGGCGGTCTTCCTAAAGGAACTCCACTGATTCTAATACCTCTTTCTTTGCACCAAGCTCGATTTTCTCTTGTGCGATAAATTTTCTCAACATGAACGGATTCTGGATAATAACCAGTGTAGTTTTGTATCGGCTCAATAAGTAGGGCTTGCTGAATAGAAGTGTAATATATACCAGATAAGGGTTTTAAGCCTTTTTCCAACAAACGAGTGCAAGGTTATAACATCTAGAGTCTCAAAACCCTTGCACAATCGTTAGCGATCGCTGGGTAAATTTGTCAACTGAGCGATGAAACAACTATTTCGTATGCTGTGTGGCTTCTAGATTTGCTTAAGAGACTTATTCAGCAACCCCTAAGTAGGGGTAGGAGAAAAAAATAAAGTCAGTGAGGGACACGCAATATCATAAAATATGAGACATGACGCCCCAGGCTTCTAGCCTGCGGGCGTTATGTGCAGCCTCACATAGAATTGGTATAAGAAGTCGGGAGAAGAATTACTGCAAACCGTAGAGCCAAAAGGGATTGCAGATGAATCAATGCGTCGGACAGTAGAAATATTACTGAACCTAATAGAGCAATTAAAAACAGAAATCAAAGAATTACGAGCAGAAAATCAGCAGTTAAAAGATGAAAACAACCGCCTGAAAGGAGAACAAGGTCAGCCAGACATCAAAGCCAGATCCAAAGGATTGACGAACAATCACTCATCAGAAAAAGAACGACAGACCCCAAAAAAGCACAATAAAGGCAGTAAGAATGGGACGATTAAAATAAATAGAGAACAAATATTTTGTACAAGTTCTCCCCCTGCTCCCTGCTCCCCTGCTTCTTTTGACCTCAGAATATTTTACGTTCTTCTAGATGGGCGAGAATATCTGAGCGATCGCGCCACACAGTCCGCAACTTTTTGTTAGCAAACATCTGTAGCTGATCGCCAATGTGGGGCGATCCGGGTTGAGAAGCGTTACCGTAGCTGGTGAGTGCCATTGCTCGTACAGGGTTAGAAAATTCAATTGCAGCCACATAGGAATCGCCTGCAACGGCTTGGAACTGCCAATTTTCTCCAGTAGCAGAATTCAGTACCCGAAAAATTCCTAGGCTGCCATCCCCACCATTAGCAGGCAAATCCACATCACTCAATCGTAGCCGAAAAACCTTGCCCCACGGTACATCAAGCGCCCCATAAGTCTTTTCTACCTCTGCTGCGACTGCTTGCAGAGTTGCAACTGCACTTTTAGGATTAGCTAAACCATCGGGTGTGGTGCGTGGAGAATTTTCATTCCAGGGTTTACTAAACGCCTTATCTAAGTCCATCTGTTGTACCCAAAAGGCAAATAATACGGCTCCGCGACTATCTGCATTGGCTTGCCGATCCCAGGCTTCTAAAACATTAGCTGCTTTTTGCCCTAAGTCCTGACCATATTTGCATGCAGCCGGAATTAAATCATCCAAAATCCGATCCGCCAGTTCCATGCGGGTAGAGTGCTTGTATGCAACCATTTGATCAAAAGATATTTTGTCATCCTCAGCCAACATCCTTACAGAACGTTGGGAACGGAAACCCATGAAACGAGGAGCCATATAAGGCGGGTAATTATCTGCTTTAATAGCGGCTGGAAATGTAGTTGTCCAAGGTGGATCGTTTGTATTTTGCAACCAGCCACTCTTCGGGTCAACTATGCGTGGTAAATCTTTGTAAGGATGAATTTTTGTCCACAAGGTTTTAGATGTATTTCCTGGGATTATGCCTTCCCAGTATTCAAAATCACCCCTAGATCGGACTGGAACTTGACCGTTAAATAGGTGCATAATATGCCCTTCTCGATCTGCATACATCACCGTAAACATCGATAATTGTAAACGCCGGAGTGCGGTTTCAAACTGGTTCAGGTTTTTTGATCGTGCCATATCCCACCACTGCTGGAGTACACCTGGTCGATCAAGACCTGCAACTCTCAGTGCCACAGCTTTACCATTTTTCTCGGCTACTACAGGCCCATGGATAGAACTTTTCACTACTAATGGTTGCTCTTGCAAGGAGCCATCTTTCTGCTTCACCTTTAAGGATAGGGTTTTTGTCTGAAATTTACGAACTTTGTCATCAAACTGGTATCCATTACCTGTCAGTGTGAGTTCATAAACATCCCAACCATCATAAGTGTTCACGGTGTGAGTCCAACCTAAGTTGTTGTTAAAGGCGATCGCTAATACAGGAATACCTACAAGTGTTGCCCCATAAGCATCAATTCCTGGTGCGGTGATTTGGGCTTCATACCACAAAAATAAATCTGACCAAGGGAGGTGTGGGTTTGCTAACAACATAGCCTTCCCATTGGCAGAATGACTTGGTGCGATCGCCCAACCATTAGATCCTGCTTGCAACTTTTCTTTGCTCAGGTCTAATACTTGCTCTGGATTAACCACAAAGGTAAAATTGAGGACTCGATGTAAGTGAGCCATGACATCTTCTGCCTTGACTGGTAGCACCGCCTCAACTTGATCGTCAATTGAGTTAGGATTTTGTTTTGCATAAGCATTGATCCCACTAGCAAAAGCATCAAGATAACTACGAAAAGCTGGACTCTGTGCTTTGTACCAAGAACGAGCGCGTTCTGGTACTCCCGCAGTCTGTACCCAACGATCTGACTCCAGATATTCCTCTCCCCAATATTCGGCCGCGCGTCCCCGTGCTTGACCATAGAGACGCAAAAGTAAATCTCCATGACTTTGCATTTGCGCCCAACCAAAGGCATAAAATGCACTCTGGTCATCTTTGCCGTAAATATGCGGTACACCGTAGGTATCCCATAATATCTCTGTAGATTTTGTTGGTACAGCTACAGTGCGGCTGACGGCAAACAAAACCAATATCAAGCTGAGTATTAAAGATAAAACGCGTATTGATTTTCTTTTGTAAACCCTTAGTAAACTATCAATCCTCATGAACACCACCATTTACAGATGTAACACTTGGTGACTGAAACTGCTATTGGTCAAAAGACAAGCAGGAGAGAAGAGTTTTCCCTTTGCCCTTCTGCACATCTGCTAAGGAACTTCCAAATCAAAAAACATCCAACTCTTCTTGTGGGGTAGACCAACTTGCCCACCCGTAACTAAGGGCAGATAAAATTTCCACCCCACAAGTAGTAGTAAATTATTTCTTGCTAATCCCTAAGAGCAGCCTCTTGGTAACAAATTCACGAAGGAAGAAGGAAGAGGGAAGAGGGAAGAAGTACCCACATGAGCAAAAAGTGGGATTGGAACAAGGACGCTGTTTTTTCGTGCTATGCAACCTCAAAAAACATCTTTGTCTTGACTGAGCTTTAAACTCAGAACTAAAGTTTTGATTAGCTATTCCTTCTTCTAACTTCAGTCCTAACTTCTTCCTTCTCTGTAAAGCTGCACGCAAGTGACTTTGACAAAGCAGATTTAAGTTGATCTAACAATACCACTTTGTTGAGAAATTATATCAAAGTTGGAATGGTATCCTTTATCCCGTTTAAAAAATGGGATAAAGGATACACAATCATGTAATCTATATATTTATCAAGAAAGATTATCAACTCTCATGATTAAAAAGCTGTTAAATATTGAGAATGTCCATTGAAAAAACAACTAACTAGCAGAGCGTAATATCTTCAAATGACGGCAGGATCATGATGAAAGCGACCACAGTGTCACCCAGAGGATTGAAAAAGCCACCAATTACAGCCTTATTTGGTCTGGTTTTGGGACTATGTATGCTGCTAATTTGCTTGGTGTACAGTGTGACGCTAGGTGCAGCAGACATACCTCTAGGTAAGATTTTGACATCTTTTATAGCCTTTGATGGTTCCTACGATCACTTAGTTATTCAGACCGTGAGATTACCGCGATCGCTAATTGCTATCCTTGTAGGTTCAGCCCTGGCTGTATCGGGAGCATTGATGCAGGGTTTGACGCGAAACCCCTTAGCAGATCCAGGTATTTTGGGTATTGAGTCGGGAGCCGCACTCTTTGTAGTTGTCGCAACTTTTATTTTTGGCAGCTCATCCGTAAGTGTTTACGCCCTCGTGGCCTTTTTGGGTGCGGGAGTAACAGCGGTGTTAGTTTACATCCTTGGTTCGCTAGGACGGGGAGGAGCCACCCCACTTAATCTGACGGTAGCAGGAGCAGCCTTAACTGCTTTGATTTCTTCCCTCACCACCGGTATCCTCATTGTCAGCCAACAAACACTCGAACAAGTGAGATTTTGGTTAGCTGGTTCATTATCTGGTCGAGATTTTAATTTACTCTTACAATTACTGCCTTTCGTCGGTATGGGATTAGTAGTAGCTTTTGCTCTCGGCAGACAAATCACCACCATGAGTTTAGGTGAAGATATCGCTAAAGGCTTGGGTCAACAGACAACTTGGATCAAAATATTTACCGCTATCAGCGTAGTCTTACTAGCAGGAAGTTCTGTTGCTCTTGCAGGGCCAATCGGCTTCATTGGTTTAGTCGTTCCCCATATAGTGAGATTTTATATTAAATCCGATTATCGTTGGATATTACCTTATTGTGCAGTTTTGGGTGCAATTTTACTCTTGGTCGCAGATATTGCCGCCCGTGTATTGCTCAAACCACAGGAGTTACCTGTAGGTGTAATGACAGCAATAGTTGGCGCTCCTTTTTTTGTCTACCTAGCTAAGTCGAAGGTGAAAAAATGAGTTTTGATTGGCTAGTCATTCGTTCGCAGGCGATATCTTTCCGAATTGACCGACGTGTACCAGTCATACTGGTATGTTTGGCGCTAGCGATCGCAGTGGCGATGGTAATGAATGTAGGGCGGGGTGAATATCCAATCTCGCCTTTAGATATCGTGAAAACTATATTGGGCTTAGATACAGGCAACCCAGACCATGCTTTCGTAATTCACAACCTGCGTCTACCCCGTACCCTTGTAGCTTTTATGGTGGGTGTGGCGCTGGCAATTTCTGGCACGATTTTCCAAGGTCTAACACGTAACCCTTTAGCTGATCCTGCTTTTATTGGCATCAATTCCGGGGCGAATTTAGTAGCAGTCACAATCATTGTGCTATTTCCCTCAGCACCAATTTACACTCTGCCTTTATCAGCCTTTTTCGGTGCTTTGTTAATGGGTGGTTTAATTTACTCCTTGGCTTGGAATAATGGTAGTTCTCCTCTTTTGTTTATTTTGATAGGCATTGGTTTATCAGAAATCGCCAATGCTTTCACCGACTTATTGATTACCTTTGGCGAAATTTATAGTGTTAGTGATGCTTTGGTGTGGTTGGCTGGCAGTGTCTACGGACGCACTTGGGAGCAGGTATTTTCCTTTTTGCCTTGGTTAATTGTTTTTCTACCGATGGCGTTGACATTTGCAAGGCATTTGAACGCCTTGAATTTGGGAGATGATGTCGCCAAAGGTTTAGGTAGTAGGGTGGAATGGCAACGTGCTTTACTTGTGCTAGTGGGTGTAGGTTTAGTAGGCGCATCAGTCGCCACCGCTGGTAATATTCAATTTGTTGGTTTAATTGCGCCGCATATAGGAAGACAGTTAGTAGGCCCAAACCATGAAGGGTTGATTCCCACCGCAGCACTGTTGGGTGGAGTAATTGTTGTCACCGCAGACTTCTTAGGACGAACTTTGTTTGCACCTATTGAAATTCCTTGCGGAGTGGTGACGGCTGCTGTTGGCGCGCCTTATTTTCTTTATTTATTGATTCGTAACCGTAAAAAATAAGGAACTGAAGACTGGGGATTGAGAATTTGGTAAAAACAATATTTTATCAACCCAAAAATCAGGTTTTCACAAATCCAAAATCTAAAATGGTTTCACTTATGAAAGGACTCTCAACCAAAAGTCTGTCTTTAGCTTATGATGGTGCGCTGATTATCCGTGACCTGAATTTGGCAATCCCCACTGGGCAAATTAGTGGTTTAGTTGGTGCTAATGGTTGTGGTAAATCAACCTTATTAAGAGGTTTAGCAAGATTACTTAAACCCCGTGGCGGTACAGTATATCTTGATGGAACATCTATTTTTAATCTTTCCACCAAAGAAGTAGCACAGCAGTTAGGTATTTTGCCCCAAGGGCCAGTAGCACCGGAAGGGTTAACAGTGCAAGATTTAGTAGCACAAGGACGTTATCCTTATCAAAATTGGTCGCAGCAGTGGTCGGCAAAAGATGAAAAAATCGTGCAGCAGGCACTAGAACTTACAGATTTGTTGAAGTTGGCAGACAGAGCATTAGATACTTTATCTGGTGGGCAACGACAAAGAGCTTGGATTGCAATGGCGTTGGCACAAGATACAGATATTTTACTTTTAGATGAACCGACTACTTTTTTGGATTTGGCGCACCAGATAGAAATTTTGGATTTGTTGTATGAGTTGAACCAAAATCAGGGACGGACAATTGTAATGGTGCTGCATGATTTAAATCAGGCGTGTCGTTATGCTGATTACTTAGTTGCAGTCAAAGATGGTCGAATTTTTGCGGCTGGGGAACCAAAGCTAGTGATGACTCAAGAAATGGTTCAAGAAGTTTTTGGGTTGGAGTGCCGGATTATTCCTGACCCAGTGGTGGAGACACCGATGTGTGTACCGATAGGACGCAAGGGAAAAGTAGTAAGCAACAAACAAATGTACTTAAATCCCTGATTCGATTTCTACACTAACGCTCTTCCATCACTCTAAGCAGAGGAAAATAAGAAATCCTCAGAAGATAAGGTGATCTGATTACAGGCACACAGAAGGGTTCTGTCGCAAAAAGTGATGAAGGAGATGGTAAGGTAAGTCAGCTTTGTTGTCGTTGTTCAGCCTTACCAACTACCCGAAACTACCGAACTGCGACAGGTGAAGTATTTGAACAATATCGTGGAGCAGGATCACTCACATTTTTGCGACACAACCTAACTATCTCAAAAATGACGAAGCACATTTGTAATTGTCTCTACTTATACTTGTGACTATCAATATGAGCCATAACTGCCCTGCAAGTGATGCCTAACCCTGTTTTGTCACTTTCGGAAAACAATAATCGAAGCCAAATTCTGAGACATTGACTTAATCACTGTACGTTCGCTCATTTTTGAAGAGTGAGAGGAATTAATGCCTTGAGGAGAAAGGAATAGGGCGATAAGCAGTAATAGCACCATTTTCCGTTAGTCTGTAAGACATATTCTGGAGAGGGGTGTGCGTATGGCGATAAACGAACAGGTAAAAATTAATTCCGAGCGAATTGATGATATTCCGGTAATAGTCTGGAGTTTAGACTAAGCAATGCAAAATGACCCAGCAGGGCTGAGTTAATCAAAGACTTAGCAAAAGTATGAATAATCTTAGGTATTAAACAGCAACAGATGGTTCTTTAGGTGGTCGTGCTACTGTTTTTTTAACAATGGGACATCGGTTTTTACGGTGACGCTTTTTTCCTGGTTGCCAACCAGGAGACTTTCCGCGAGGTTTGGGTGCAGAGGTGGGAGTACCAATCGCCGCGAAAACTCCACCCATAGCCTGAGCAACTCTTCCAGGAGTCAAATTACTCTGAGATTTCTGCCAAGGGAGGGGATTGTCAGTCACGATATCACGGGCTAACCACAATTCCCAAGTCATGAGAGGCATGAGGTCACTCCACCTGTCACATTGCTTGGGAGTGCTTAAGTTTGGAACTGTCCAGTGTAGACGCTGCTTCAAAAAGCGATACCAATGGTCAATGGTAAAGCGACGCAAGTAAAGACACCAAACTTCTTCTAATGGTGGCATTTTTTCTCCTACCCAAGCCAACCATAAAGGTTTGGAGACTCGTTCATTGCCTTGCGCGTCCAGACGTTCAATCCTGATAATTAACATTGGACGTGTAGCAGCCTGACGGAAGTGTAAATCTTCCCACAAGCTCACACGCACACGTCCTAATTTTGGGTCATTTATTTCCAACATAGATGTCGCTTCACTCCATGTTGTGGGTTCATTCAGTTTAAATTTATCACCATGCTTTTTGGGTCGCTCTTTTCCCGAATAAGCTCTAGGTTCACCCCATAAACACAGATTTGAACGCAACCGAACGAGAATATCTGCTGGAATATTCGCAGTTTTTAAGACAAAAGGCGCACAACCATATTCACTATCCCAAACTGAAATCGGTCTGGTAGGCAAATATTTACACACCTGTTTGAGTTGCCAAATTGCTTTCCCAATAGGACTTTCGGCACTTGTGATCCGTTCATGTCTTAATGGTAATGCCCAACTTCCCTCATTTTCAGGTATCCAGGCAATTGTGCTATATCCTTGACCAATGGTAATCGGTTTATTTCCCGCTATGGATGTGCCACTATGCTCATAAGTTCGCTCTTGCAACCTTACTGCATCTGGGCGTGACCAGTTTGTGTGATCTCCTGCTAACAATGGTCGTCCCTCTGCGGGGATTTGTTTAATATATAGCTGCATCAATTTCTGTCGCTGTGGCCTACTATCTTGTAGTGCCTCATAGATACTTGGCCACTTCCTTCTAAATACTGGTGATAGGGACAATTCTGCTAGGCAATAAACATTTCTAGTTAGCAATATGGCATCTGTCAACTCAAAAGTTGCATCTTTAGCCCTACCTAAATATTTGTAGACTGCTTGACGGAATTCTTCTAATCTGGCACGTTTCATATTGGCAGCTGAGTAATGGTAGTTCGTTTCTCAGCTTCTGCCAAAAGGGGGACTGTATTCAATCAGACTCCCTTTTTTTCTTGAACATGACCAATTTAGTCTAAACTCCAGTTGTACATAAGCACTTGAAACCCCTGCTACAAAGGTTAAAATTCAAGTTAATGACCCAATCAAAGTAATCAATGCCAAGCAGTAAAGTTATCAACGTCCGAGAGTACACAGTCAAAGCGCACAAACGCGAGATCCACACTCGCACTTTTAACTTCGTCTGTAAACAGTGCGATCAACCAACCCAGCGTGAGACTTTTGGGGTTCGTCCGTTGTATTGCGAAAGATGCCGACCGCCACAAGCACCCAAGAAATCTTCTGTAGTACCTCTGCGGAAACGAAAAGCTAGACCCACAACCTACAGGAGTGATGTGGATTTGGCGAATTAGTCTTGGACGGTTCGCTGCGAATCAACAAAAAAGCTTCTGGAATAGTTGACCAGAAGCTTTTTTGTTAGTCAGGTTTTCAAGTATGTTTTGTATCGCTCTCAACTGCATCCCACACAGTCTAGATAAACCCCGTTGGCTCATTCCCGATTCTCCAGTACTGGCGACGGTAAAATATTCGATACCGTCAATTTCTTGCCGCAGAATATCATCAGACATATCTCGTTTGTCCTTAAAATTGGTAATTGTGGTTAGTGAAAATTTTTGAAGAGAACGCCGAGTAGGTATAAAACCCGACAACGGGAACTCAATGCGCTTTTTATGCGGCTTAAATCCCCGGTAAATCCGGGGACTATGATTGGTTATTCGTCGCTATTTTTTGACAAACTGTGAAAAGTGACAGCTTGTCCCTCCTGTTGCAATTCCTCTTCAAGTAGAGCGGTTGCAATATCTACTTGCTGCTTCCAATCTTGGTATTCCTCTTCCCCGCTTTTTCTAAGCTTTTCTTGGATAGCAATCGACAACAAATCAGTACATCTGTGAGCAACTTCTCTGTATTTGCATAGCACTTCCCAATCGTTGCTATCTAGATAAGCCGTATCATCTTTACGGACTTGAACTGCAATGCTTTCATGATTAGCGTAAGTCGCTTTGACGTAATCAACTACTTCTTGCAGGAAACTGGGGGAAAAATTTCGGGTTACAAAGACGTAAACCAGTGAAGTATAGACCATCTCTCCTCTAAACACCACAGGAGAGTTAGTCGTGTAATCACAATAATTAGAGTCCCATCCACTACGACCACTATACTTTTTCGCTACGGCTTCCACATCATCAGCAGTAACACCATCTGTGTATTCTATGCGAATAGTATTGAAATCAGAGCGAACTGAAAATTTAATTTTAGGGTACAACTGCTTCAATTCTTTGCGAACTTCTTTAGCAATTTCTTTAGTTTCAATATTAGTCAATGCTACAGTTTGATTAGTCATCATGAACCTCAATGTTTTTGGTGTAAGGGGCGATCGCAGGTTTTCCAGGCAGGCGATCGCCTTTGATTTATTGAGCAGATTGGAGTTTATTACATTCCCCCTCACTGCCTACATCTTTAGTATAACATTGTATAACGCTGTATATAGCTGAACTTAGGCTAAACAAGCATAAGAGTTTTATGCACTTTGATCCAACAACATTAAAAAATATCTATGCAATAAACATTGCTAAATACAGTGTTTAACTTTGTTATACAAAAGTGTTATACTCTGATGGATATCAATAGACATCATTTTATGTAGGCTATTAAAATGGCTACTAAACTTGCAGCTTTTAGGCTTCCAGAGGAGATTTTGGAAATTATAGAAGCTTTAGCCAAAGATAAAGGAACCGACAAAACAGCGATCGTTACTGAAGCGTTGAGACTTGGCTTATCGGCTTTCCAATCTGGTGAGGTTGTCATACAGCGTAAGCAGCCATTATCGGTTGAAGAAATTGAAGCGATTGTTGACAAGAAAATAGAAGAGAAACTGGGGGAGTTAGCCGCCTGAGAGAGTAAATCTTATCTTCGTTAAGGGAATTAATCTCAGCCAGAGCCTAACAATTAAGATTAGTCCAATCTCCAGTTATGACTATCAAATTATCAGAATTGCAAATTGGTCAGCCAGTACGTTACTTAATAGGTACGCGCAACGGTCAATCCGCAAAAGTTAGCGATATTACGAAATCATTCCTCAGTGTTAAAGACACCCACGTTGTTACACTGACTTTTGACGATGATTTGTTGCCGCCACACCTGAAAACTCAACCTTTGACGGCATACAACGGAATTGTTGAAGGGTGTGAAATTGATTTTTAGAAAGCATTTGAAGGCGATCGCTTCTAGACTATTTCAATCCAAACAAAGCTTGACCCTTGTCCATCAATCGCGCGAATGGTAACTCTACTCCTGCTTTCAAATCCTTTGCGATCGCGCTCTTATTCACCACATCCGATAGTTCACGAACCTTTATATATTCATCAGGAATTTCGCCTTGATACTCGTTATCAATCTCCACTGATGCAGCTGTACCTCGAATCGCCAGCTTAGGAAAATCTTTCGTCGGCAATTTACCGCCCTTCTTCTCAAGAACGTACATCAAATAAGCCTTGAATGATGCAATGCGATTCTCAGTCACTCGCGCTGCTGCTTGCATTCTTTGGGCTTGCTCTCTGTAGTAATCTGCATCCTTCTGTAAGGATGTTAAATACCAACATGAAGCGTTAACTTTGTCTTTCAATTCTTGCTCGTTAGCAAGGAAATGTTGAAGGAACTCCTCAATTCGGGTTTGCTCATCTGATGGCGATAAGTTTAGTTCATCTAGGGATGAGATCAAGTTATTTAGTTCATTCATCAGATGTTGTTCAGTTGACTGAAGTTGTCGCAGTGTGGGCATGAAGTTATTGATTTGTGGACTGAATAATTAACTTTTGTGACTGTGGAAAAGGTGGGCAGCAACAAGCCCACCATGTCCAATTACGCCGCTACCAACTCCTCACTTTTAGTAAGCGGCTCATACTCTTTCAACCAACGCCATTCTTCAAGCGTCAGTTCATGAACTGGCTTATCAAGAAGAGATTCCAGCGTATTAATTGATGTCAAATTCTCTAATCGTTGGGAATTTATAAAACGTTCTACAGCTATCTGGTGCTTGCATTTGACCCCTCGGTGGTAACAGTCAAGACACTCACAGCGTTGATGTGCATCTATCTCGTTGGGACACACCACATAACAGTTGCCATTTTCGCGGTTCTGCACCACAAACTTATTCCCGTGTTCTTCTACCACTTCGATAGCTGCGGCTCTTTCTTCACGAGCTAAAGTTTCGTGCTGTTGCTTACTTACTGGCGTTTCAACGACTTCAGGAGTTCTAGTGCTACGTTTTTCCAGTGCTTCAAAAACTTCCCTAATACTCCAAAATTGTCCTGTTAAGCCGCATTCCCAGTAGTACGATTTCTGGGTATTTTCCCAAAACTCGTCTATGTTTCTGACTTTAAAAACCATGCCCAGAAACTTATCCCCAACGTATGCGCTGTAAGCAGTTTGGGTGTCTGTCTTTGCTGCGTACACTAAACGGTATTCGTCTACTGGCGTACACAAGTCAACTGAACGAGTCCCGCGATAATTACAATTGCCACATCCATGACCATCACAATCTGGACAAATTGCAGCAGGAGTGTAGTTCACGGGAGGAGTCAAATCCCATGCATAGGTGACGGTAACGGGCTTTTCTACTGCAACATCCGCAATCTTCTGTACCTTGCTTGCCTGATGCTCGATAATCGTATTAATCCAAGCTTCACGCTCTGTCTTTCTGCCTGCTGGTGTTACACCTAACGAAGCTGCTATTGTCTTGAGTTGGGGAAGCTTGACGTTAGCCAAGGATTGCTTTGTGTGGATGGGTTGCGTCATAATGGTATTCCTAACTTTACATGAGTTGGGTTTTACAAAAGGCGATCTCTCGGTTTCTCAGGCAGGGTGATCGCCTTTTGCTTGTGCTTTACTACTATCTATAGTATCACAACTACTAGTAATAGGTAATACTCAATTAGCTAATTTTCTATTAGTCTTGGTAATACAACCTTTCGTTATCTATTAGCTATTTCTATCACTGATAGATACACAAAAAGCAACACCACAACTATTAGTAGTGATACCATTAGGAGTATGAATTAGGTATATGGCAGTGTTAATTACGCTCAAAAAAGTCCGAGAAGCAAAAGGGATATCCCAAAATGACTTGGCTAGAATAACTGGTTACAGTGTTCAAAACATCCAAAAAATTGAGCAAGGAAGGGTATCTTCTATAACCTTGGATGCTTTTGACCGTTTTTGCAAAGCACTGGACTGTCTTCCAGGAGATTTGCTTGACTATATGCCAGATGATGATGGGCATACAGAAGCGATAGCTCAGGAGGTAACTAATGATCTAGCAGCAAATATAAAGCAAAATACTGATCCATCCGCCACTAAAAGATCTGTGGGACTGGTATTGCCATTTGATAGGAAAACCGCATGAGCGAAACAAACGAGTCTAACCCGGAAAAAATACCTCCTGTAGATCCAAAACCGTCTAATGAAACCGTTGGTTATGATTGGCGCGATCCCTCCAAGCCCCGCAATCCTGAAGATGATGTGATTGTAGACGGCTGGCAGCGACGCGCTGATGGAACCTTTGAGAAAGTTAAAAACATAGAGGAAAAACAATGACATCTTTTGTATGTGACCAAATCATAGATTTTGAAGCCACCGATGCTTATGAAGCGCAAGACATTGAAACGCTAATAGAACAAGTAAAAGCGTTGCTTGCAGAGGTAGAAAGCTCTAAAGTTGTAGTTTTGCTTAGAAATGCCCATTATTTGACTACCAGAGCATTTGCTATTCTTTACAACTATATTAGGGAACCGATTTCTAGCAATGTAGTTTTTGTGCTAGTTTCTGCTGACAAATCAAAGATATTCCCTCCCCTCCTCGATTTGGTGCAACATCAACAGGCGGCTTAAATGACCCAAGACAGACCAGACAGACTTGACCGAATAGAAGCTACATTAGAACGCGTCTCTCAGCAGCTTGATAATCAGGTAGTGGTGAACGCCGAACTTAGACAGTCAACAAATGAACTTAGACAGTCAGTAAGTGAATTAACTGCATCGGTAAGTGCATTAGTGACAACCGTAGATCTTCACCAACAAGGACTTGAAATTTTAGCTCGTGAATTTAGAGAACAACGCACAGAAATTAGAGAGTTACGAACTGACGTTAACCAATTACAACAGTTTGAGGCTACTACCAGCATCGCACTTGACCGTATTAGTTCAGTTCTGGATTATCTTGTCAGACAATCTGGAAATGGAGCAAGCAACGAATAATCGCATTAATTATTACCCCTGCTGTAAGTTTGCCCCTTCAGCAGGAGTTTAGCCACAAACTCAAAAAAGTATGACCACTCCAACAATACCAAATCCTCCGACCGCAACGGGGGTCAATTCCGTTCGTCAGCACAAACGTTTATGCAATAGTCAAAAGCGCAACAAAAGACCTCATCTCATTGCTAAGTACGGGATGCAGTGCTTTTGGTGCGACTGTAAACTGACTACCGAAACGCTGACTATTGACCATTACGTACCACTGTCGCGGGGTGGCAGCAACAAGATCAAGAACCTGCGACTGGCTTGTTTCGATTGCAACCAAGGACGGGGAAACGCATTACCAGAAGAGATGCAACAGCTATACGCGTTTGTTTGAATCTGTCCAAAATGCGAACCCACTACACAAGTAAAAACCCCGTCCTCACAGGGGGACGAGGTGGATGAAAAAATCTTAGTCCACTGTTATTTTACGCCTAATATCAGCCTAAAAGATGGTTCTTTGGATAGAAGTAACATCAACACAATAACAATTCAGGTAGTAAATTATACCTGCATTTAATAATTTTTAAGGCATAGGAACAGTCACCATGCAACAGCTCAATTTATTTCCAGAATCTTCACCAGTTTTACCTGTTAGTTACTACCCCGATTTCTTGAGCCTTGAACAAGCCAACGAACTCTATCAGCACTGCCTACAACTCCAATGGCAACAAAACCAAATCAAAATGCTGGGGAAAATCATTCCTGTTCCTCGCTTGGAATGCTTGTACGGTGACAAAGGTTGTAACTATCTCAATACCTTCGCCAATTTACGAGGGTGAGATGATGATGCTTTAACCATTA